>NZ_JBIWES010000001.1:618231-707320 GCF_044762665.1 Peribacillus sp. NPDC096622
ACTAGATAATAATTATTTGCAGACAGCTTTTTTGTGGGTTTGTAAAATGGGAACGTTGATTTCCACTTCAGGCACTCGCTTTCCGCGGGCGGGCGGGAGCCTCCTCGGCACGCCTGCGGGGTCTCCCTTGCCACGCTTTTCCCGCAGGAGTCTCGTACCTTCCGTTCCAATCAACTGGACGTTTTTAAAAGAAAAACTACAGGTTGGTCTTATTCCGAACCATATTTAAGACTAGTTTATCCTTCATGTTTTTTCCTGTAATCCTTATTGGATGGAAGAAATTTGCGACACTCCTGCCGAATAACTGGCTAGCCGAGACACCGGAGACGTTTACGTCGAGGAGGCTTGGCAGACAGTCGGCGGAAAGGGAGCGGGTTTCTGAAATCAACTGGAATCTTAAAAGAAAAAACTGCAGGCCGGTCTCATCTCGAACCATGTTTAAGACTAGTTTATCCTTCATGTCTTTTTCCTGTACTCCTTAATGGATGGAAGAAATTTGCGACACTCCTGCCGAATAACGGGCTAGCCGAGACCCCGCAGCCGTTTACCGGCGAGGAGGCTTGGCAGACAGTCGGCGGAAAGGGAGCGGGTTTCTGAAATCAACTGGAACTTGAAATAAAAAAACTGTGTCCTCCATCAATGGAGAGTGGCCCGGTGATTCTCATAAAGTTGAGCCTAGTACCTCAATTAAAATTCCTTTCATGCTGTAGGAGCCATTCCTTTCTCCATAAGCCACCCGCATAACCAGTTAATTTCCCATTTGAACCTATTATTCGATGACAAGGAATCACGATGCTTAACTTATTTCTGCCATTAGCGCTCCCTACTGCCCTAATGGCTTTTTCATTACCGATTGAAACGGCGATGTCTTTATAGGAACCCGTGTTAGCGTAGAGGATTCCTGTTAAAGCGTTCCACACGTTTTTTTGGAAGATGGTCCCTTCAAGTATATAAGGAAATGTAAATTCCCTGCGTTCACCTTTGAAATACTCATCAAACTGACTCAAGCACTCCACCAAAACCTTGGGTGTTTGATCTTGCATAATATTTATCTTTGTATCCCTTTCAGCGAACATTATGGAACAGATGGCCTCATTCGTTCCTGATATCTCGATAACTCCAATCGGCGATTCATAATCTAATTTATATAATTCACTCATATAAGGATCTCTCCATTTCTGTATATGTGGATTACACTCGTTTCTTAAGATTCATGTTGCGATATTCGCTGGGAGAACAATTTTTCAAACGGCGAAATACCTTATAAAAGTTTGAAGGGCTTTGGAAGCCCACTTCAAGGCAAATCTCAAGATTCGTTAGACTTGTGCTTGTTAGAAGGTATGAAGCTTTATCCACTCTGATTTTTTCCAAGTAGGAACGGGGGGTTTCTAATGTTTCCTTTTTGAATAGCCGCTCCAGATAATAGGAGCTTACACCGACATGATTGGCAATATCCTTTAATTCAACTTTTTGATTATACTGATTTACCAAGAAAGCGATGATATCTCTTACAAGTCCCAACTGAGGGGAATCATCAACTTCCGGTTGGCATCTTTTGCAAGCACGGAAACCAGCCTTCTCGACTTCATCGATGTCATGATAGAATTTCACATTTATTTTTTTCGGCTTCCTTGACCTGCAGGAAGGGCGGCAGTATATTTTAGTTGTCTTTACTGCCGTAAAGAATAATCCGTCATATTTAGGGTCGCAAGCAATGATCTTCTCCCACATTTCTTCAAAAGAAAGATTTATAACAACAGCCATTATACTCCGCATCCTTTCAGGTTTTAGTTCCCATATAAATGTGAGGTGTCATTCAGCTCTACTATTCGTGCTGTATCTCGCTCTAACAATGCAATGACTTTATCGGATAGGGCATTGCCGAAACTGAGACGTTTCACGCCTAAATCTTCTAGCTCCTTACCATTCGTTAATCCGGGCAAAGATAATACATTTAGGGGAGCGCCTATGTTCAAAGTGATTTCCTTTATTTCATCATAGTTCATTAACCCAGGGACGAATATTCCGCTGGCACCACTCTCCACATACGCTTTTGCCCGTTCAACTGTTTCAAGGAAAGGATTTTCTTTTTGAAAATAAGTATCTGTTCTGGCATTGATGTAAAAACCTTCATACCCATTATAATCCAACGTTTCCCTTATTTTTAATAGTAGGCTGCAGTGTTGGGATATATCTCTTAGCCCTTTTTGTTTTTTGAACGAATCCTCAATATTGATCCCCGCTACACCGACATCTGCCGTCCTTAACACATTATCGACAATCTTTTCTGCGGTTTCACCATAGCCTGCTTCAATGTCCGCGGTGACGGGAATTTTCACATTATCCGCAATTAGTTTAATGATACCTAAATGTCTTTCAAAATCAATCAATTCACCATCAGAATAACCCAGGGAGCTGGCAATCCCCCAGCTTGTCGTTCCAATCGCCTTGAATCCTGATTTCTCGAGGATCAAGGCCGATAATAGATCCCAGGCATTCCCCAATATTAACAGGTCCTTCGAAAAGTGTAGGTCATTGAATTCCTTAATGTTAGTCATTATAGTTGCTCCTAAAATTTATTTGTACTCATTTTAACAATCAACCCAGCTCCAATTCGTCCTCATTCTTGCTCTTATGGTCCTGTCAGACGGATCCGGGCAAATAAAAAAATGCCCTTTCATACCGAGGGCATTTTCAGGATCCAATTTATTAATTTACGAAAAGATATAACTTCTTATGATATTCCTCAAATGCCTGCTGGTCCTTTTCCGTGTAGTCCATCCACTTCACTTTCTTGCATCTTTCCTCTAATCTCTCATTCAGTTCATCTTCTATTTCATTCATGAAACGAATGATTTCCCCATAAGGCATATTGAAATGACGGGCTGCGAGCCTGGGCGGAGAATGCTTTACCAGCAATCTCATGAATTGATCGACCGTGTCCGCCTTCGATGCAAGATAATCTTCTTCGTTCACGATGAATTCATACACTTGTTTTTTGACGCCAGAAAGTCTGGTCACTTCGTCGCGTAATAAAAACTCCATTAATCTTTCGTTCATATGGCTCTACCTCGAATGGTTTATATTTAAATCCTTTTAGATATATGTATGAAAAGTCTATACTGCCCAATAACTCATTATGACATCGTAACTGCAAGCCATCAAGCAATTCCTGTACCAATCGATAAAACGTAATCGTTACGATTTATAGATCACTTTAAGTAAAATAACATGTATATGCCTTAAAAGTCAACAACCATGTTGTGTGCATAGTAAGCATCCTTTATTGGCAAAATATGAACATGAACAAATGGAACAGCTCTTTATTAATTTTGTATAGGTAAAGAGAATAATTTTGTTAAAATTTGATATAATAAATGTAATATTTAGTCAATTAGTATCTTTTCCTAGAATTTGCTTTTGCAAAGGGGTAGAATGAAGCTAATGACATCTTATTTTTTCTAATGTTTCCGAGGAGTTATAGGGTGGGTATAGCAAGTACATAGTGACAGCTGAAATGCTGTCCGACATATCGGTTGTTTTCATTTGTTCAAAATAACAATGAAAAGAATAAGGAGTGATTTTTTGAAACCTTCAACAAATCGCATGTTAACCCGTATTAAATCCGTTTATATGTTCATTAGTAATAACGGTACGGTTTCTACTCAAGAGCTTGTAGAAGAATTTGGCATCACTCCTCGAACTGTGCAGCGCGATTTAAATGTCTTAGCATACAATGACCTTGTTCAAAGCCCAAGCCGAGGCCTTTGGACGACAACAAGTAAAAAGGTGAAGATGTCATCGTAAAAAGAACGACCACCCGAACAAGATCGATATGTAAAATACTTTGAGGCGGACAATATTGTCCGCCTCATTTTTTGTATCCATATATCATTCAGCCGGCTGGCCTGCCTTTAACTGTTCAAGCTCTTCCGCTGTCAACTCACGGTATTCACCAAGCTCAAGTTCCTCATCAAGCTGTAAACTTCCCATGGAAAGACGCTTTAGGTAGACGACACGTTTGCCAACAGCCTCAAACATCCGCTTCACTTGATGGAACTTCCCTTCCATGATCGTTAGCTCGATATCCGATGTAAGACCTGATTTTAAAATGTTCAATTCTCCTGGTTTTGTTTCGTATCCATCATCCAAGGTCACGCCGTTGCGGAATGCCTCGATATCCCGTTCCGTCACTTCGCCATCAATAACCGCAAAATATGTTTTAGGGACATGTTTCTTTGGGGAAAGCAGCTGGTGGGCAAGCTTTCCGTCATTCGTGATCAGCAATAAACCTTCTGTGTCCTTATCAAGACGGCCTACAGGAAATGGCTCGAATACCGAATCTTCCGGCTCCAGGATATCGATGACCGTTTCTTGGTAGTTATCTTCCGTTGCCGACAATACGCCCGGAGGTTTATTCATCATTAAATAGATGAATTCCCTGTATTCAACCCGTTCACCATGAACCGTCACGATTTCCGCATCAGGGTCCACCTGTTCCTTCGGGTCCTTAATCAGCCTTTCATTGACCTTGACGGCGCCGGATTTCAGGAGCTTTTTCACTTCTTTCCTGCTGCCATAACCAATATTGGATAAAATCTTATCTATTCTCATCGTTTCCTCCTAAAGCCTTTTTCAGTAAAAAGCCTTGCCCACTTTAATGACAGGCAAGGCCAATATATTTTAATCGGGGATTCACCATTCAATACCCTTTTTTTTACACATCAAACTTCCAGCTTATAATCCTAATTTAGCTTTTAACCGATCGATCCGGGCACCGAATAAACGATGGGCAAGTTTGCTTTTCAAGGAAAGCGCCGCATAAATGAGCGCTCCAAATATTGCACAAACGGCCACGATCAAAATCGCCTGGAAGCGCCCTTCCGTTGTAAGCCATAGCGATAATAAACCGTTCATTCCCCAGGCAGCCAGTCCCATTATTATTGAAAAAACTGTGATCAAAACAGATCTTTTGATGGTAAGGCTATAACGATATCCAGTAAAGTAGGTAATGACATACAAATTCAGCAGCACAGCAGCCAAGTAGCCGAATGCCGTGGCATAAACGGATCCTTCCGTTTCAAACAACTTGATCAACGGGATATTCAAGCTCAATTTGATTAAAAAACCAACAAGCAGGCTGAGCACCGTATATTTTTGCTGATTGATCCCTTGTAATACAGCCGCCGAAACGGAAAAAAGCGCAAACAAGATCGAAACGGGCGCATATGCCTTCAGGACACTGATTCCAAGTGGATCATGGCTGTAAAAGGCACTATAGATTGGATCGGCTAGCACCGACATGCCAACGACCGCTGGAATCGTAATGAACAACAAAATTTGGAAGGCTTGGTTCAGCTGACGGTTGAACTCTTTTGAATCCTCGCTTACATATGCCTTCGTCACCGAAGGAAGAAGCGCCATCGAAAACCCGGTTGCAAGCGTCATCGGAATCAAGACAAGCTTCTGGGCATAAACATTCAACACCCCAAGTGCATCCTCAGCAACATGCTGCAGCCCGATGGACGACATCGCCTTATTGAAAGACAGCAAGTCAGCCAATTGAAACATTGGCATCGCGATTCCGACAAAGATGAATGGAATCGACGAAAGAAAGATTTCTTTATAGATCTCCTTCAGGGAAATTTCCATCGTCCCCCGGTCTTTTTTCATCAAGCTGTCCAAATAGGGTTTTTGTTTTTTCCAATACCAAAACAACACCACTAAACCGCCGACAGCCCCGACCGTCGCCGCGAAGGTAGCTATTTGGATGGCTCTCACTAACTCTCCATCAATGACATTCAAAACAACATACACACCGGCCAGAAGGAACACGATGCGGACAATTTGTTCGACAACCTGAGAGATGGCCGTTGGTTCCATCGCTTCATGACCTTGAAAGAAGCCGCGGATGATGCTCATGAACGGTACAAAAATCAAGGCGAAGCTGACTGCCCGTATGATCTCCGTGACATCCGCGACATCTTCCTCCTTGACTCCAAAGACTCCAGTAAACATCGGTGCCATCGTATAAAGAATCAAAAAAGCGAGAAAACCGGTGATAACCATTAATTTCAGGCTTGATTTAAATAACTTCTCACCGACGGCGTACTCCTCGAGCGCATTATACTTCGAGATGAATTTAGAAACTGCAAGCGGCATGCCTGCCGTTGCAAAGCTAATGAAAATGGTATATGGAACGTACCCATATTGATAGAGGGTAGCACCTTTATTCCCAACCATATGTTCAAATGGGATGACGTAAAATAAACCAAGAACCTTGGAAATGATCGCTCCCAGCGTTAATATAAAAGCCCCTTTTAAAAACTTAGATGACATCTAATCCCTTCCTGCCTCTGTCAGTTACGTTTCACACGCTCTTTATCTTATCATATTAAAGTATTTTTTCTATAGAAAACTACATTCAAGTTTATCGTTTTCGAAGATAATACACAAACAAATAATTCCTTTTTTTCTACATTCGCAATCTGACGGGCTATTGCTATATAATGAAGGGACTGAAAATGATAAAGTGGTGATCAATTTGAAATATGATGTAGTGGTAATTGGCGGCGGTCCTTCCGGATTGATGGCAGCAATAGCTGCCGGGGAAAAAGGTGCCCATGTATTGTTAGTGGATAAAGGCGAGAAACTTGGAAGAAAACTTGCCATCTCGGGCGGCGGACGCTGCAACGTGACGAACAGGCTCTCAATCGATGAAATCATTCAGCATATCCCTGGAAACGGGCGATTTCTATACAGTGCTTTCTCAGAGTTCAATAATGAAGACATTATTCAATTCTTTGAAAAATTGGGCGTGGCTCTTAAAGAAGAGGACCATGGCCGGATGTTCCCTGTCAACGATAAAGCGCAAAGTGTCGTGGATGCCCTTCTGACGCGCCTATCGAATTTAAAAGTAACGATCTATAAGAACTCTCCAGTTGCGGAAGTTCTCTATGAACATGGAAAAACAAGCGGTGTCCGGTTAAAAGATGGACAGGTCATTGACACGGATGCAGTCGTGATAGCAGTCGGCGGAAAATCTGTTCCCCACACCGGTTCAACCGGAGACGGCTACGCATGGGCTAAAAAGGCGGGGCATACGATTACCGAGCTGTTCCCAACTGAAGTTCCCGTACTTAGCCATGAAACATTCATTAAAAATCGGTCACTTCAAGGTCTCGCACTTCGAGATGTTTCATTAAGTGTCCTTAACCCAAAAGGCAAGGCCCTGATCACACACAGAATGGATATGCTCTTCACCCATTTTGGCGTCTCCGGTCCAGCTGTTCTAAGATGCAGCCAATTCGTCGTGAAAGCGATGAAAAAATGGAGCCTGTCGGAAGTGACCATGAAACTCGATGCCCTGCCGGACCGAAACAAGGAAGAGGTTTTTCAAGACATCATGAAGGAAATCAAAGCCGAACCGAAAAAAGCCATTAAAAACACCTTAAAAGGTTTAGTTCCTGAACGATACCTTCACTTCCTGCTTGAACGAAGCGGCATCGACCTTCAAGAACAAGGAGCGACGATATCAAATGAAAAAATCCGCCGCTTTGCAGAATTATGCAAGGACTTCCAATTCGGGGTGCATGGCACCCAGCCGCTAGAAAAAGCCTTCGTAACGGGCGGCGGCGTATCCGTCAAAGAAATACATCCAAAAGAAATGGCATCCAAGCTAATGGACGGACTTTATTTCTGCGGTGAAATTCTGGATATACACGGATATACAGGCGGTTACAATATCACATCGGCATTAGTAACCGGAAGGCTCGCCGGAATGAATGCTGCCATGTATGCCCGTTCTTAATCATAAGAGGCTGATCCGCTTGGATCAGCCTCTTTTCATGCGATTTCGCAAGTCTATTTATCCACTCGGTGTTTGTTAGGCTTTGATTCTGGCGTAGGTGCTGTTTTTTTGGCCTTCACCGTACTTTTTCGTCCGTACCCGCGCGCCTCTATTATCCGGCGTTTATGTTAAAATATTTCTGGATGATGGAGAAATGCTTCGAGATCAATGATATTCCGTTTCGTGAATGTGATGCCTTCACTCTCGAGCATCGCCTTCTGGTGTTCTGCGGCGCCCTCCGCTTTTATGCCGATTTCACCTTTGGCATTGATCACCCGGTGCCAAGGAAGGTCATGTTTTTTGCTGCTTGAATGAAGGATCCTTACGACCTGCCTTGCACCGCGCGGACTTCCGGCGAGCTGTCCAATTTGACCATATGTCATCACTTTACCGGAAGGGATCCGTTGTATGATATTAATTACCCGTTCAGTAAAACTTTCCAAATAACTCTCCCCTTTATTCTATCCGTTTGCTAAAATCGTGATTTTTTCATCGGTTATCAGGAACCCATGATGCTTGATCAAATTTCTTTTAAGCTCGGCAGGCACTCTGCAGTCATCGTATGCACAAACAGAAATCAACCCTCGTTCCTTGATCAGTTTGTCGATCCCTTTTTCATATTCCCCTATCGCTAAGCTGACTTGATCGTCATGGCCCCATTCAACATGGCCCCAAGTCCGCACGTGCTGATTGCGTTCAGTGTATGTATCGATATTTTCCAAGAAATAATTAACCATCGTCGAAGGATGGAAGTCTCCATGAAAACAATAAAAATCAAAATTATTCATAAGATGCACTTGCTCCAATTGCTCCTCATTTAAATGAAGCTGCAATTTCTTGTACACGAAAGGAAAGATACGGTCATTTTCGACAACCAGGATATGGTCTCCCTGTTCGACACCGGCAATGATGAAAGTTGCCTCATTTTCAATGTATCTTTCCAATTCATTAAAACAGTATAAAATATGTCCACCATCCGATTGCTGTATATTTTCTATTAGTTGTTTCATTTTTATATCCAAAATGGATCTCTCCTTTAAATACACCAGTCCGCACTATGTATTAAGTATAACTTTACCCATTATCTCCGTGTTTGTAAAATTCATAGAAAAATATAATCAGTTTTTCCTAATGTCATGTTATGATCTGGAATTTCGTTGAGTCGAATTGAGGCTGCTTTTTAGTCCCCTCATAGAAAGACCAAGGCAGCCAAATTCAATAGACTCCGTTCTTCATGCATTTTCCCTTTTGATGTTCACCCCTTAAATCACGGGATAATACGGCACATAGCGCGGGTTATAATAATATGGCGGTCTCGGTCCAATAAGCGGCAATTCAAAGGTATTGGGGTTGGAGTCATATAACAACTCCACCTTTTCATCCGATTGATCGACCAATAACATCTTCACTTCTTCGCTATAATAATATGGCATATAGAGGCCTCCAAAAACTTTTTTCTACCCTTCAGCATATTCGAGCCGTACGGCAACGAGCCCGTCCTCATACATGTTCTTCATGCACGGCAGATGCCTGATCATCATAAAGTAATCCGACTAAATTCTTTTTTGGGAGGACCCCTCATGGCAGAAGATAAGAAAAAGAATTCATCCGGTAAAAGCTATCCCATGCAGCCGAATTATGGGAAGATGACTCGTTATCAAGACGTTCCCATCACAGTTCCGGAGCAACGCCAATTTCGCCAACCCGGTGTAGAAAAATTAATGGTGCCAAGGCCCATCATCGAAAATCCAAATTATAGGGGCAGCGGGAAATTAACAGGTAGAGTCGCATTGATAACTGGCGGAGACAGTGGGATTGGTGCTGCGGCTGCCATCGCTTTTGCTAAGGAAGGCGCAGATGTTTCCATCGCTTATTTGGATGAACATGAGGATGCCAATCGGACTAAAACGAGAATTGAAGAGCTTGGGCAACGTTGCTTACTGCTGCCTGGGGACTTAAGGGATAAGCAGCAATGCATCAATATCGTGGAAGACACCATCGAAACATTTGGAAAGCTCGATATTCTTTGTAACCACGTGGGTATTCAATTTCAGCAATTAAGCTTGCTTGATATCACGGATGAGCAATTCGATGATACCTTTAAAGTGAATATCTATTCCCACTTCTATACGACACGTGCTGCCCTTCCAGCTGGGTCCTCCATCATTAATACATCTTCTGTCGTGACGTTTAATGGGAATAAGCAACTAATTGATTATACGGCGACTAAAGGGGCCAACATTGGTTTTACCCGTGCCTTGGCAAACAGCCTTGTCGATCAAGGCATCCCGGTAAACGCCGTTGCGCCCGGAAGGTTTTGGACACCCCTCATCCCGGCAAGTTTCTCGGCAGACGAAGTGACGCAAGTCGATAATCCGATGGAGCGTCAAGGCCAGCCATTTGAACTGGCTCCCACCTTTGTCTATCTCGCCTCTGATGATTCCCGTTTTGTGACAGGACAAACACTTCATGTCAACGGCGGGGAGGCGACATCGTCCTGATTTCCACAGAATATGCCCCCTTCCCAGGAAGTCAAGACGATAAAAAGACTACCTTTGATTGCCCGCCTGCACGCAAGGAGGTAGTCCATTATTGATTATAGGGCCAGCCGGCCTTTATTTTTTTTTATAAATGATCATTGCACTGAAACAGTAGATCTGTTCCTCTTCCTCTTCACCTGTAGTGGCGACATTATATTTGATATCGACGATTTGATTATCACGAATGTCTTCCAGGAAAAAGTTCATTTCATCCTCTAGATCCTTTTCATGCTCATAATCAAATAATTTGACTTGTATCATCGGCTCTCCCCGCCCTTTTACTATAATGATAGTTATTGTGCAGGATGCCCTTTTTTCTTGATTTTTATACTTGATTTGTTTGTAAAGCGGATAATATTTTAACCACTTCATCCCCGACTTCTTCTGTGGAAGCTGCCCCGCCCATATCAGGAGTCAGGGCCTTTTTATCGACCATCGCCTGTTCGATCACGTCCAACACTTTTGCACCCCAAACTTCATGTCCGAAGAAATCGAGAATCTGACTGGCGGACCATATGGCCGCAAGTGGATTGGCGATGCCTTGATGTGCTATATCCGGGGCTGAACCATGAATCGGTTCGAACATCGAAGGATAAATCCGTTCCGGGTTTAAGTTGGCACCGGCCGCCAGTCCCATCCCGCCTGCAATGGCAGCACCCAAATCAGTTATGATATCACCAAACAAATTGGAGGTGACAACGATTTGAAACCGTTCGGGCTGTTTGACAAAATACATGCTTGCTGCATCGACCAGATAGGAATTCGTTTCCACTTCCTGATACTCCCGTCCAATTTCTTCAAAAACCTGATCCCAAAAAACCATTGAATAATTCAATGCGTTCGCCTTGCTTATGCTCGTTAGCGTCCTTCCCGTCTTACGCGCCAGTTCATAAGCATAACGGATGATCCTTTCGGTTCCTTTTCGTGAAAAGACCCCCGTCTGGAGGACGACTTCTTCCGGCTTGCCTTTAAAAAGCCAATCACCGGCACCGGAATATTCCCCTTCACTGTTTTCACGGATGACAACCATATCGATTTGGTCACGAGTCACGTCTTTTAATGGACAGGGTGCACCTTGAAGCAATTTAATGGGCCGAACATTCACATATTGGTCAAATCCCTTTCTGATCTTCAGCAGAAGTTCACGTAAGGAAATATGGTCCGGGACACCAGGATAACCGACAGCCCCAAGATACACGGCGTCAAATTTCATCAGTTGTTCCAGTCCGTCGTCGGGGAGCATTTTGCCGTGCTCAAGGTAATATTCACAGCCCCATGGAAAATAGGTGAACTGGAAAGAAAAATCCCCGGCAATTGCCGCCACTTCTTTAAGGACCTTTACACCCTCATTAATCACCTCAGGGCCAATCCCGTCACCCGCAATGACCGCTATTTTATGAACATTCATTATTCAACTCTCCTTTTTCTTTATTTTCTGACTTCAGCACCCTAATTTTAACATATAACTTTTGCATTCCCGTAAGGAGAGGTCCATACAGAAAAAAGGGCCCTTTCAGATGAAAGGACCCTTTTTTCATGCCTTCAAATATGCGCGTCTTTCCGCATATTCACGGCATTGTGAACAAACCATGATCTTTTTTCTTTCTTCATTCAAATAAGCCGTCACATTCTTGGATTTACGCTTACAAATGTAACAGGTCTTTTTGAAGAACTTCACTTAACGATGACTTCGCCGTCCCATTCAAGCATTCCGCCAACCATGTTTGCCACTTTATATCCTTGTTCCTGAAGATAATGGCATACATTTTCACTGCGGCGTCCTGAACGGCAGATAAAAATATATTCTTTTTCTTTATCAAAATAGTCAAGGTTCGCCGGGATATCATTCATGCGAATATGTTTCGCGCCTTCGATCATCCCCTCTTGCACTTCTTCGTCTTCACGAACATCGACAAGTTCCATCGCTTCGCCTGCCTCAAGCTTAGCTTCCACTTCTTCAGTTGTAATGATTTTGATTTCTTCCATAATTAGCACCTCGAATTATCGTTTGATTTATCTTTTTCATTATAGCAAAATTTCCAGGTAAACATCACGTAATGGATTCGCGTATCAAATTCTCCCATGCACTGAATGAAAAAACGCCGGCGAATATAATATTCGCCGGCGTTTAAAAATCCGTATCAATGCTTGAATCCCAGTTGATATTGTTTAGGAATCTCCGTTTTTATATTCAAAGCTTTAGATGCTTCAAGTGCCCAATAAGGGTTTCGCAGCATTCCTCTGCCGACGGCGACCAAATCCGCTTCTTCATTACCAATGATTGAATTTGCAAGAATCGGATCATCTAATCGACCTACAGCAATTACCGGAATATCCAAAGCTTTTTTGATTTCCCTGGCCAACGGAGTTTGATAGCTGGCATGCGTACCAGGTCTTCCGTCTGCTCCAATCGGGCCTTCTCCTCCAGAGCTTACATGGAACATATCGACGCCTGCTTCTTTAAAGACTTGTGAAAATGCAATGCTTTCTTCAATACCATATCCGCCGTCAACGTATTCCTTTGCAGAAATGCGCATGATTAAAGGCATGTCGGCAGGCATTTCGCTTTTCACTGCTTTAATGACTTCCACTCCGAATTTAGTCAGGTCCCTTCCATATTCGTCATCACGTTTATTCGTAAGCGGTGATGTGAATTGGTGGATTAAATACCCGTGGGCACCATGTAATTCGATTACGTCAAATCCTGCTTGAACTGCCCTTCTGGCCGATGCCCGGAATTTATCGACCATTTCTTTCACTTCTTCCGTTTCTAAAGCCCTTGGTGTTTTATACGTTTCATCAAACGCAATGGCTGATGGTGCCACCGGCGTTTCCGCATCCTCCGCTTTACGGCCTGCATGGGCAATTTGCACCCCGATTTTTGCACCATATTGATGAACTTCCTTAACGATGTTGGAGAATGCCCCAATTTGATCGTCTGACCATAATCCAAGATCGCGATCCGAAATGCGACCATCAGGCTCCACATCTGTCATTTCCACTATAATTAACCCTGTGCCGCCAACTGCCCTGCTTACATAATGCTGTTGGTGCCAGTTCGTTGGTATACCATCTTCAGCTTCGACGGAGTATTGGCACATCGGCGGCATGACGATCCTATTTTTAAGTTCAAGTTGTTTTATGCGATAAGGTGAAAATAAATCATTCATAATTTTTTATCTCCTTTTTTATATAATGCATGCACATGCATTTATATCATCCCAGTAAAACTGTGTCAACTAATCAGATTCCTGAAGCTGTCATTGTAAACGCCATCGTCTGTTGATACGGCATTTCCATCCCCACCAATGCGAAGATCCAATAAAAAAAGAGAAAGACGGGTATCCCGTCCCCCTGACTATAGACAAACTGGAATAATTAAGATTGCCTGCATTTTTTTTGAGAGAGTGTAAAATATGAACGTTGATTTCCACTCCAGGCACTCGCTTTCCGCGGGCGGTCCGGGAGCCTCCTCGGCGCTCTACGCCTGTGGGGTCTCCCTTGGACGCGCTCCGTTCCAATCAACTTTGCTTAAGAATTCAGATGGAACCCCTTTTGACTACAAACTCAGACAGGTATCCCGTCCCTCTCCTGCCTTCCTACCTAATTAAAAGTCGAAATTATCAGGATCTGGACCAACACGGTGATTCTGATTCAATCCATCAATTTGGTTCATTTCCTCTTCCGTCAATTCGAAATCGAATACAGTTGAGTTTTCGACAATACGATGTTCTTTAGTGGATTTTGGAATCGTTACAATCCCATTTTGTAAATCCCAGCGTAAAATGACTTGTGCAACTGATTTGCCATGCTTGGTTGCAATAGCTTGTAAAACGTCATTATCAAGAAGTTCACCTTGCATCAAAGGAGACCATGCTTCAAGTTGTATTCCTTGTTCCTTACAGAATGCCTGAACTTCTTTTTGAGTTAAACGCGGATGGCATTCCACTTGATTGACCATCGGCTTCACTTCTGCATCTTCCATTAAATCTTTTAGATGGTGAATCTGGAAATTGCTCACACCGATCGCTTTCACTTTTCCTTCTTTATATAGAGTTTCCAGCGCTCTCCAGGCTTCTTTATATTTTCCTTCCACTGGCCAATGGATAAGATATAAATCCAGGTACTCCAAGCCAAGTTTCTTTAAGCTTTTTTCGTAAGCTGCAATTGTCGATTCATAGCCTAAATCGGCATTCCAGACTTTTGATGTTACGAATAAGTCTTCCCTTGAGATTCCAGCTTCTTTTAAGCCCTCACGGATCCCTTGTCCAACCCCTTCTTCATTTTCATAAATGGCAGCCGTATCGATGCTGCGATAACCATGTTTAATGGCCACTTTAACTGCATTTACCAGCTCCGGTCCTTCTTCTACCTTAAATACGCCCAATCCAAACCAAGGCATTTCGACGCCGTTATGCAATGTAGTTGTATCTTGTAAGTTTTTCACCATTATATTCTACCTCCAAATGATTGTTTTTATAGATTGTAATGCGCTTTAAGTATCAGTATCATTACATCCCTTCAAGGAACCTTCCATCATTCGCTGAAGGGATGCAATGATACTTATATTATTGATACTCTATACGCATAGCATGCTTTTTCTAAGATGCATCACTTTTTTAATCCTATGCTATTTTGTCCGTTCCCTTG
The DNA here is from genome assembly GCF_044762665.1 of Peribacillus sp. NPDC096622. Taxonomy (NCBI): domain Bacteria; kingdom Bacillati; phylum Bacillota; class Bacilli; order Caryophanales; family Bacillaceae; genus Peribacillus; species Peribacillus sp. NPDC096622. The sequence continues at coordinate 633,271 of NZ_JBIWES010000001.1, forward strand.
GTACGGTCTTTACTTTCCATGGCCCGGCTCCAGCCTGTTAAAATCACTGCTGCAAACACCATGACTCCACCTATCCACGCTGTATGGATCAACCCGATCGAATCCGTAATCACCCCTCCTAAGTAGGCACCAATGGCGATACCCGCATTGAAGGCGGCAATATTGATGGCTGACGCCACGTCCACTGCACTCGGCACGAAACGCTCCGCTAACATGACGACATACACTTGAAGCCCCGGAACATTCATGAATGCAAACAATCCCATTAAAATGATCGTAATTAAACCAGCTACCTTGAACGGTGCCGTGAAAGTCAACACCACAAGTACAATGGCCTGAATAAGAAACATATAGAATAGGGCATTAATAGGATTGCGATTGGCGAATTTCCCGCCAAGGGTATTTCCTATCGCTATGGCCACTCCATATATTAACAAAATCAAGGCCACAGTTCCTTCTTTAAACCCTGTTACTTCCTGAAGTAACGGCGACAGGTACGTGAAGACAACGAATGTACCTCCATACCCTAACGCTGTAATGATGAATACTAACAGCAAACGCCCATTCGTCACCAATTTGAGTTGGTCTCGGAAAGTGGTCCGTGCTGCTTTTCTTAAATCTGATGGGACTAGGATGCCGTTTCCGATGAAAGCGATCAAGCCGATTGCCACAATGATGATGAAAGCGAATCTCCAGCCGAATTGCTGACCGATGAAGGTTCCAAAAGGAACCCCGGTCACCGTTGCCACCGTCAGACCTGTAAACATGATGGCGATGGCACTCGCCCTGCGGTTTTCAGGGACCAAATCAGCGGCAATCGTAGCGCCGATTGACATGAAGATACCATGTGCAAGCGCTGAAATGACACGTGCGATCAATAATACACCGACCGTGGTTGCAGAAGCCGCTAATGCATTTCCGGCAATGAACACGACCATTATCCAAAGCAATAAAGTCTTTCGCGACATATTCGATGTCAGTGATGTCAGGATAGGTGCCCCGAACATGACCCCCAAGGCGTATAAGGACACCGTCAATCCCGCCGTTGTCACTGTAATGTGTAAATCTTTGGAAATGAGTGGTAATAACCCCACGCTGATGAACTCTGTTGTTCCAATCGCAAAGGCACTGATCGCTAAAGCCAGCAATGCCCATGTACTTCTATTTTTATTTGAAATCATATCCTCTTCTCCTTCTTGTCATTTTGTACTATCATTGAAATTGCCTGAGCAACTTTTTTTATAAATGGTACAGTGGAATTCGGTGTGCAAATGTTATTATGAGATATAATACAAATAAAAAACAGTACGTACTTTAAAGTGATATAGGCACCTTTTAGTACCTATAAAATAAGGAGAGTATGCAAATCATGCAAAAAAAGAAATACAATATATCCGTTGAAGCTACACTTGAAGTAATGGGCGGAAAATGGAAATGCGTTATCCTCTGCCATCTGACCCACGGGAAAAAGCGGACTAGTGAATTGAAGCGCCTTATGCCGAACATCACCCAAAAAATGTTGACCCAACAGTTGAGGGAGTTGGAAAAGGACGGAGTCATCAATCGGATCGTTTACAACCAAGTCCCCCCGAAAGTGGAATATGAACTTAGCGAGTATGGAAAAAGCCTGGAAAGTATCCTTTCCGCACTATGTACATGGGGGGAAAACCATATAACCAGAGTGTATGGTGATAAGTTTTCCGTTCTCGAGGAAAGTGTATTGAATGATCAATTAAAGTAATCCCAAATGAAAAAGATTAGCGTAATGGCTAATCTTTTTTTTGTTTATAAAGAATTCTCCTGATTTAACTAATAATCAAAGCTAGTCCCAAATCCCCTTTAATTTAACCTTCGTAGGAGGCACCTGTTTTATTCCCCTCTTTATTTTTGGTATAATATGTAATGCCAAATCATTTAAATTTTTTATTTTGTAATCGAAGAAGTATAATGGTCTAACCAAGGAGTGACATATGAGGGTCTTATTAGAATTGATACGCATCATATTAATATTCGGGATAGCCGGAACAATCATTTCGAACATTGTAAACGGCATATATATAAACATAGGAGTGAATCAGTATGGCTGGCTAGGCTATATTGCGATACTGCTTTTATTATTCGTCTGGTATAGAAATAAACTTCAGTTCAGTGGCTGGTATTCGGGAAAAGCGAAGGAAAAGCTTCCAAAAATGGCCTCACAAGTAATCATTATGTGTTCACTATTTTTGTTATGTGCCCCACCTGTTTTAAGTGTGCTGCAGATGATCTTTCATTAATCGGGATTCTATATCCTGGATAGAGCAGGAGTGAACGATTTGCGGAAATTGTTTAATATTGTGGTCCTCATACTCCTACTCTCTGGATTATGGTATGGATATGGTAAAGATATTCAGGAGTCTGGATTCAAAGCGGGGGTTAGTGCCTTTGCATCAGATGTTCGTTCATTTATTAACGGGCCCGAGGTTACGACAGCCTTGGAAAAACTAAGCACTGGGGTCAGCAGCCTGATTGGCTCGCTGACGGAAACATTGGATAACGCTTCTGAAAAAGAATCGCAGGAAACGGAAAAAGTGAAAAAACCAGCACTGGAAGCACCTGCTGATGCATCCTTCTCAGTCCGAAATATCGAAATTGGCGACACGAAGGATGATGTGGAAAAGTTGACTGGTGATGCTAAGCGGAATACGCTGAATGAATATGGCGTGGACTGGTTTGCCTATCACGAAAATTATCAAAACTTCTTCATGGTTGCCTACGATAACGACAATAAAGTTGTTGGGTTATATACGAACCAAGATTTGATTTCCTCAAAGGAAGGCATTAAACGCGGCACTCCTAAAGAAACCGTGACCGGGAAAATGGGGGAGCCTGTAACGAAACTGCTTAAAGGAAACGTCTATTACCAGATTCGCAATGACAGCGGCGAATACGATATGTTTGAAATGGATAATAGCTATGTGACCATTTTTTATGACAAACATGAGAAAAATACAGTCACGGCAATCCAAATCATCGACGCAAAACTCGAAAAGCAAAAGAGCGGCTATTTTGCAGAAGCCGGCCCCGGATTAAAGAAGGGCTTTGAATATCAATTATTCGATTTGACCAATGCATCACGGGTCAATCATGATCTATCCGTGCTATCATGGGATAAACGAGTGAAGGTCACTGCACAGGATCATAGTGCAGATATGGCCGTGAATCAATACTTCAACCATACAAACCTTGAAGGAGAATCCCCTTTCGACCGGATGGAAGATGACAAAATCAATTTTCGAATGGCGGGGGAAAACCTGGCTGCCGGTCAAAATAGCAGTATCTTTGCCCATGAAGGTTTAATGAATTCCATTGGACACAGGGAAAACAAATTACAGAAAGATTTTGAATCCCTCGGTGTCGGAGTTGCCTTCGATGAGGAGGATAAACCGTATTATACGGAGAACTATTTGACGAAATAAACGAAAAAGCTGTGCATGGGAAAATCCTGCACAGCTTTTTTCAGATAGGACATCCAAATGGACGCCCATGTTTTAAATCACCAAACGAATAATCCAACGACCATGGCACTTAGCAAGGAAACAGCCATCCCGCTAACCAACAGCTTCCAAACATTCCTTCCGATGATGTTCGATTTCTCATCATTGAGGATGGAATTGAATGTTCCATAGATCATGCCCACTGTACTGAAGTTGGCAAATGACGTCAAATAAGTGACAGCCACAGCGACTGTATGCGGAGGCAGTGTACTGACTTTATCCTTTAAATCGAGCAAGGCAACGAACTCATTCGTTGCAAGCTTGATTCCCATCAATTGTGCGACATACATGGCATCATGTCCAGTTAATCCAAGCAGGAATGCAAATGGACTAAAAATGACGGAGAAAATCTTTTGAATGGTCAATCCATCCACGAAGAAGCCGAAAATGCCGTTTACGCTGGCCGTTAACGCCACATAGCCGATAACCATTGCCATGATGACGAAGACCATTTTGGCCCCAACCAACATACTGTTGGAAATGGTGGAAAAGAAATCTTTACGTTCCTCTTTAGAAGGTACATAAACGACGTCTTCTTCTTTACTGACATCGACGGGATTCAGCATGTTAGCTATCAGCAATGCATTTAAGCAGTTCAAAGGTATCGCTACAAAAACATAGGTTGCCGGTACCATGGACAGGTAGGCTCCAATGATTGAACCGCTGATGCTGCTCATACTCATGATTCCAAATGTCAATAGACGCTGATCCTTAATCGCACTGAGCTGAAGGCGGAGTACGGCAAGTGCCTCGGTATTTCCCAGGAACATCATCTGAATCGAAAAGAAACTCTCAAGTTTCGGCAAACCGGAAACTTTTGAGATGAGCCATCCCACTTTATCGATGATCCAGGTAAGTATACCGAAATACGATAAGACATCAAAAAACGTGATAATGAAGATAATTGGCATCAATGCGCTGAAAAAGAAATCCACTTGTTCATTTGCCATGAGCGAAGGAAAGACAAAAGAAATCCCTTCATTCGCACATTCAATCAACCAGGTGAAGAATGAAGCGATCAGATTGATGACCCACGCCCCTATTTTTGTTGATAGCATGAACCATGTGATAAGCAATTCAAGAACCAGCAAGGTAAGAATGGCTTTCCACTTAACGTTCCTTTTATTAGGTGAACAAAGGTAAACGATGCCCATTACAACTAAAACACCTAGTATATTCAATAAGAAATACATGCTTTCATCCCCTTTGTCTATATCATTTCCCATTCGTTTTTTTTATATAAAAAGCCCTCACCTTTTTACACCTTCAGCCGCAGCAAGAAAGTGTGAAAAAGTGAGAGCCTTCATGAAACATATTAAATGGATCAAGCTTTTTTCAAGCGAACCAACATAAATCTGTTCATCTCTTCTATTTTCATACTTCCTTGTAGTCCGGCATTACGGCTGCCAGGTAGAAACTATCAGACCATTGTCACTGATATTATACAAGGATATTTTTTAAATAAATTTCTCAGGAAAGATATCATTTTAAATCAGTTTATTTTTAATTACAATACGTTTTAAAGTTGTTATATTAATATAAATTTTTCGAAAACAATGAAGGAAGTCTCCAAAGGGCCAATGTTGGGTAATACTTATGAAGAAGCTGGCTAAAACTATAAACGGCCCCATCTAAAGAGGTCTTTAAATAAGCTTCCCAATAGAAATAAGGACGTGAAATTTCGTGGATTTTTTTAATAGCCAGGAAACTCTTACTGCAATCCAATGGGTTTTAAGAGCCATTATTTCTTTCTTCTTCTTACTTTTTTCGGTTAAATTGATGGGGCAACGGTCCATATCGCAGTTAAGATTACTCGATTTCATAATGGCATTAATTATTGGGAACATTCTTGCCCACCCTTTATCTGACGAAAAGTTAGGTTTGAAGGGCTCAATGATAACAACCAGTGTATTGGTCATTTTATATATAATTAGTGTGTTTGCGGTCCTTAAGTGGAGCAAACTCCGAAGGTTTTTTGACTCTGCCCCCTTTCCGCTTATCGAAAATGGACAAATCCTTTACAAAAGCTTAGCAAGGGCCCGAATCTCCATCGATGTTTTATTATCGGAATTAAGAAAAGAAAAAGTCGAAGATATTCAAAAAGTATCCCTCGCACTATGGGAACCCGGCGGTACCATTTCATTGTTTTTAGATCCCCAATATGAAGCAGTAACCCCTGCAGATATGCACCTTGCAACAAATGCCTTCACTTTTCCTAAAACGATTATTAAAGAGGGAAAGATTGATTCTAAAGAATTGAATCGGGGTGGTAAAGACGAAGTATGGCTGAAAAACAGAATCAAAATAACATTTAATGCCGAAGTGAACGATATTTTATTGGCAACTCTTGATAATAACGATACCTTAAAGGTCTTTTTCTACAAATAGATTTTCAGCCAAAATAAAATCCCCTCAAGTATAGTGTTAAAGCCTACATATGAATGTAGGCTTTTTGCACGTTCAACTTAAAGGGGATCAAATATATCACTTATTACTCCGACCAATTCAGTGTATTTAAGAACTTATACACATCTTCATACACCTGTTCACGTTCCTTGCCCAATGTGATAATATGGCCCGATTTTTCATACCATATCAAGTGTTTATGCTGCGTATCGACTTCATTGAAAATCGCTGTAGCACTCTCCGTATAGTCGGGATCATCCAAACGCCCTTGCAGAACAAGAGTTGGTGATGTGATTAAATCTAAATTTTCACCTGTCTCATTTATAATGTTCAACACATCTTTTAGTTGAGGCATAGGCTCTTCTTCAAGCAGCTTCACTTCTGCAGCAATTTGATCTGCATCTTTGCCCTCAAACTTCTTATAAGCCTGTGCATAATTGAGCAAGCGGTTCTTTTGCCGATCGATACTTTTTCCTTGCGTCGGAGCACACATTGAAACTACACCTTTTACAGGCAATTCAATTCCCACTTTTAATGAGAAAACTCCTCCTAAAGAAATTCCTACAACTGCAATTTCCTTATAACCTTCTTCTTTAAGGAAATTATAGCCATTAACTACATCTTCCCACCATTCCTTTGGACCTGTTTTAGCAAGTTCCTCTGCTGATACTCCGTGCCCTCTATAAAGAGGTCCGTGGCAAGTATAGTCGAGATCATTCAAGTATTTCCCTAATTTCTTCATATCTCCTGTACTTCCGGTAAACCCGTGAAGCAGAAGAACTGCTCTCTTTCCACCTATAAATGTGAATGACTCAGGTGCTTTCACTTTCATCTATCTAGGACCTTCTTTCTTTGCTCTTGATGATAAATAGAATCTAAATGATTTTCGAAAAAAAATCAATTAATACCCCTTGAGTAGGGATTCTTCTATCCTATTCCGAATTTTCATTAAAACAATTAAATCATGTATATAGTATACTTACCACACTCTTCACAACTCATCCGTTCCGAAGCACATTTTACTATGATTAAATTAATTTAGCAATCGTCATTTAACCATTTTTTTAAAGAAAAGTAAAATGCACCTTGTGATACGATGTACAACGTATTACACTTTAAAAATGAAAAGGAGGAGATTTTATTTGGATAAAGAATTAATGAAGGGAAGCATTGACCTCCTTTTGCTCTCACTTCTTTCACAAAAAAACCTATACGGCTATGAAATCACGAAGATCTTGAAGCAAATGAGCATGGGCAAATATGAAATAGGCGAAGGCACCCTCTACCCCGCCCTTAAACGATTAGAAAGTAAAGAATTCATAAAAGGCCATTGGAAAGAGTCCGAATCAGGCCGCAGGAAATATTATCATGTCACCGAAAATGGCCAAACCGAACTTGAGCGGAAACGCGAATGCTTTTTCTTCCTGGAAAAGTTAGTTCGGAAAAGCGCAGAGCAATTCTAAACCAAATAAAAAAGCTTCCTGCACCCATTAATGGAACGGCGCAGGAAGCTTTTTTGCTGTTTTACTCGTAAAAGCGTGCTGCACACTTAATTTCGCACTGTTTAAACGTAAAATTCGTACTGCAATCATGATTTCGACACTGTTTACTCGTGAGTTTTACACTTTCACTCGTGAATTTGGGCTGTTTACTCGTGAGTTTTGCACTTTTACTCGTGAATTTGCACCGTTTACTCGTGAGTTTTGCACTTTTACTCGTGAATTCGTACGGCACTCATGAATTCGCGCTACACTCGTTAATTCGCAGGTTAACAAGTGAATTACTTCAATCAAGCAAAAAAAGGACCTAATTTGGTCCTTTTTTGTCTATTCCTTTATGCTTGCGATAATTGGCGCAGGAGAGCTTCATGCATTCCCCTTGAACATGCGGGCCATATTTTTCACGAAAGGCCTCGAGGCAATAGCATTTATCTTCTTCTTTTTTGGTTCCATCCATCGAGTGCATCCCTCCTGGCATTTAACTGGAGACTAAACGTTTCTCCAGTTCTACGTTGATTCTTCCCAACAATACGGCACCAATGGACTGAATGATAGTTTTAACGATGATTTGGCCGATGACCGCAGCGGGTACTGCTTCCCATGGCAATATATTGGCACCCAGAGGACTTAGGCCAACCACGACAAATATCACCGAATCGAAAAATCCTCCAACGATCCCGCTGTAAAACACCCTCCAACTCATAGGGAGCTTTAAACGGGTATAAATTTCCGTATCCGCTGTTTCTGCGACCACGAAGGATAATGCGGAAGCAAACACAATCAGTAACGTATCCCCTAATAAAAATGATACACATGCAGATAAAATAAGTGCAGTGACGATGCATATATAGGTCTTCGCGCGGCCGAATTTATTCTGGACCAGATCTCGGAAGATGAAGGTTCCCCCGATGAGCAGTGTACCCATCGGGATGATGAACATGCCAAAATGTAATGGCGCAAAAGCTGCTGTAACCACATTCGCCGTGATGATGGATACTAAATACAATAAAATTCTTAACATTTCTTAATTCTCCTTATACAGAAAAAACAGCACCCTAAGAAAGAGCCCTGTTCTCCTTAGTTTTTTTGAGAGGGTAGCTAGAACCTCTTCCGCCCGGGCGGATTATCATTTTCCTTATTCATCGTAGCTTGAAAGCGATTGGAAATCAAGAAGTTTCCATACCGTCGATTTTAGTATGTATGCGCGGATACCTATTGATTTAGCCATTTACTTCAATGGCCCTGTCCCCCCTTTTGCCGATTTCTGTCGCATAAAACTGCTTGACCGGCTGTATATGAAAGCCGAAAATCAAAGATAGAGTCATGTACCTTATTTGGCGAGGGGGAAAAAGAATGATGAAAAAAACTACATTTGTCTATCCTATTTATATCGCAACCACACCAGGGAAGCTTTGGGAAGCCTTGACGAGTGGTGAAGTCACGAAGAAATACCACTTCGGATTGCAAGTACAGTCTGACTGGCAGGAAGGGTCAGCCGTTAAATATTTGCTGGAAGATGGGCGGATTACTGATCATGGGAATGTACTTAAATGCGAGCCGCTGCACCTCCTCTCGTTTACATGGATCATGGCAGGAGACGAAACACCTCGCGAGCAGCCTACACGGGTCACTTTTGAATTACAGAAAATGGACGATTCAACTGTGAAGTTAACGCTTAGGCATGAGGAGCTTTTGGAGACAGATTTCGTAAACGATGACAATACCTTTGAAGGCTTGAATAATGGATGGCCAGCCATTCTAAGTAACTTGAAGAGCTTGTTTGAAACGGGACGGACCCTGCCGCCCATATCAGTAGACTGGGATAATTAAACGGAAACTATAAAAAACACATTGAAAGAGAGTTGAGTTAGTATGGATACCCAAATAATCACGAAATTCAAGATCGTCAAGCCAACGAGTGAAGTGTTTGAAGCCATTGTGAATCCTGAAAAAATCGGGAATTTCTGGTTCTCATCGAGTTCGGAAAGATGGGAACAAGGCCGGACGCCAACATTGAGATATAACGAATACGATGCTGAAGTGGTCATTCATGTATTGGAAGTAGAGGAAAATAGGAAAATCGTGTTTACGTGGGGCGGAAATGATCAAGAAACGGTCGTTACAATTACACTAAAAGAGTTGGATAAAACGAGTACAATCATTGAAGTAAACGAATCTGGATTGAGTGAAGACGACCCTGAAATAATTAACAAAATGATCGGACAAAAAGAAGGTTGGGTATATACATTAACCTGTTTAAAGGGTTATTTAGAAAATGGTGTTACTACTTTGAGAGCATCATTAGTTTTTTAATTATTAAAGGGTGCTGGTTCGGATTTTGTGTCCTTTTGATAAGGCACCCGTTAATCAATCGCCTTCTAGATGCCGATTGTCTATAAAAATCAACTAAATTTTTATACTGGAGGAGACTTAGATCTTTCGATGAATCTTTGACATGAAATTCAATCGGAAATCACTTTTAGATATATGCCCTTCGAAGCTTTTTTATAGGCTTCAATTCCCATTTTCTTGACTTTTTCAGATAAACTGGATGCTCTTACTGATTGGGTTCCTTGAATGACGGAAGGATCCATCAGGCGCATTTTATTTTTAAGATGTATATCGTATTCCATTTGATCTTCTTTCACCTTTACGTTACCATGGATCCGTTTTACCAGGTTTTGCACTTCATGGTCTTCAGTGGAGCTTAACAAGGACATGACTTCTTCATCTGTACCGAGTAGGTCATCAAGGCTGATCAGTTTTTTAGTTAAAGCCAATTTTAAGGTCTTTGCCAAGACATCATAGCCATATATATTTAGTGGATTCATGAAAAAATCAATAACTTCGCTGTAATACGTTTTCACAAACCATTCCGCCGATTCAATATTATCCAGATACATCCTTCCATTTATATTAATTACATGGTTTAGAAATTCATGAACGGATTCCAGTGTGATATGTCCATATTGATACATATCCCTGAGAGTATAATCTACCCGATCAGCACATAACTCAGGTGCTGGCTGTTCAAGCAATTCCCATTTTGATTGAAAAATGACGTTACAATCATATCCATATTCCTTCAGTATAAATGGGATTTCGGATTCCATAATGACTTGATCATATATCTTTTCATGATAATCTTCATCCTTACAATCCAGAACGAAATCAATAACATGTGAAAATGCAGTGTGGGATATGTCATGCAGCAAGCCAGCGATTTGTTCCTCTAATGAACCCCCAAGCGCTTTTATTAAAAGCATCACACCAATTGAATGGTCAAATCGTGTGACATCCCACTTCTCATTAACTAAATAACTTGCCCCGCCTTGATGTATCCCCTTCAACCTTTGGACAGGTTTGCTTACTATCAGCTCTTCAAGAACTCCCTCTACAATGTGTTTCCCATAGATACTATCCAAAACTATCAATAACTGCCGGCTCCCCCCATTAGTTTACTCATTACAGGTAGGTAATTTCACTGATTTTCTTTTGTAAAAATTATTTCCCCCTTTTCATTTTCCTCATATTGCTTTTTTGCCAATTTTTTTATTTCCTCTTCATCATTCAAATCGATATCACCTGGATTGACCTCATCAATGCCCTCTATGATTATCATTTCATTTATTATTACCTGATCTCGTGGATTCACTTTTATAAAGTCTTCCACAGGTTTTGTTTTATCTTTATACGGTTTAGTTAATAAAAAATAGCCGGTCAAGACTATGAAAATTGATGCCAAAATACCGAATTTCTTTTTCATTTATCGATTCCCTCCAACGCTTCACCAATACCCTTATAATACCATATCAGGGCATTGGTGGTATAAAAATAAATCAAGCGTATATATGGTTGGTTCCCTTTTTCTATTACAGGACATTCATATTTCCTATGATTTCACCCTTTAAAATAGCTGTAAATTCCTGTTTCTTGAGTTGCTATGGATATGGGAAAAGTCATGCCCACTAGTATTTAAGCTAACTGGTTGCGGGGAAATAATCCATCGGCAATGTCCTGCATCCCCATCTTTGCCCTCTTTTGATCAAATGGAAAAATTCAACTTAAAAAACAGCACTTTATAATTTTGTCTAATAATTGACATTTTAAAATCAGTGAGTTATCATCCTAATTAACCAGTGGTCAATAAATAAGGAGGTGACAGGATGTCGCCAAGGAAATCGGCAGGTAAAGAATTGTCCAGGGACATGGTTTTGAATGAAGCTAGAAACCTTTTTGCAACGTTAGGGTATTCGAATGTCTCAATGAGGCAATTGGCTAAATCGTTGGATTGCAGCCATGGAGCCATTTATTATCATTTTAAAAATAAGGCGGAAATATTTTATAGTTTGGTGAAAACGGATTTTTCCGTTTTAAATAATTTAATCGATGATATCATCATGTCGGAAAATGACCCTCCTGTAAAAATGGAAAAGATTTTATTGTGCTTCCTGGAGTTCGGTTTAACCCAACAGAATCATTATTCCATCATGTTCTTATCGAAGGAAAAAGAAATTCAGCAGTTACTTCAATTCGATTCTAATAAAACATACGAAAAGCTAATCCAGTCCCTGACGGACCTAACTGACAACAAACTGAATCCTGCATCCATTTGGTCGATTTTTCTTTCTCTTCACGGATTCATAACTTTTTATATTAATTCTGAACTATCTTATCAAGATGTAAAAGGTTTAGCTTATTTTCATGTAAAAAATATCACCAAGAATATCATATAATTTTTTAAATATTATTGACCAATGGCCAATTAAACTTTGGAGGTTTTAAAATGGTGAAGAAATTCCTTCATATTGAAGGACTTATGGCACTTTTAGCGGTGCTTTACATCTATTCGTTATATGAATTCAGCTGGTGGATTTTCCTTTTGTTGATTTTATCTCCTGATGTTTCCATGCTGGCCTATCTGATCAATGATCGGATTGGAGCAAAGGTTTATAACTTATTCCATACTTATTTCCTGTCCATCTTCATGATTTTGTTAGCCATTTTTCTAAAGTTGGATGCAATGATGATGATTGGTTTAATATGGACCGCGCATATAGGAATGGACCGCTTATTTGGATATGGCCTTAAATACACATCATCCTTCAAAGCTACACACATGCAAAGGTTGTAATAAACTTAAAAGGCAGTGTGATTTAAACATCACACTGCCTTTACTTTACACGCCCCGCTTGTTACCCCATACATAGGTATGCAGCTGGGGCAGGACTTTCACATCATTCAATTCATCATCTGCTATCACTTTATCAATTAACTCTTCGTACTTCTTCAATAGGCCGCTGATCAGTTGACGATCATCCGCCGTCCTGCTGTCGTCATTGCCGACCTGCAGATAAAAAGGAATATCCGGGTAACGCCCATGTACATGTTTGGCATATTGATAGTCTTCCTCGTTAAAGACGACAATCTTCAATGAGACATGGTATTCAGGATTTCGATCGCCAAGGTTCGAGATGATTTGGTCAAGCACCGTAAAGTCCGTGTTCATTCCAGAGCTCGGCGGCTTAGGTGAAATAGTCAGTTCATCAATATCAAGAAGCCAATCCTGCCATCGGCTCCCTTGTGTTTCGACACCTATTTTCATTTTATTTTCATGTAAGATCGCTATCAAGCCGTTTAGGTTTTTCAGCAGAGCCGGGTTTCCGCCCGATATCGTCACGAAGGAAAAACCGGAACCCCCAATTCGCTTCAGCTCATCCCATATTTCTTCGGCAGTCATCTGGACGGTATCTTCCTTACCGGTGCCATCCCAAGTAAATGCGGAATCACACCAGGAACACGAATAATCGCAGCCGGCCGTCCGAACGAACATCGTTTTTTGACCAATGACCATTCCCTCTCCTTGGATGGTCGGACCGAAGATTTCCATAACCGGGAGTTTACTCACTTTCCATCCACTCCCGTCTGGCTTCGGCATAGCTTGTCGGCGTTTCGTACAGTCGAACGAATTCGACTCTAGCACCCTCATATTCTTTTAATGAAAGGGCTTCGGCCATTTTTTCATAAATCCAGACAACCATATTTTCAGCTGTTGTATTCATGAGCGGCAGGGTTTCATTCAAATAACGGTGATCCAGGTGAATTTCGATTTCATTTTTCCATATATCCTTGATGTCCCCAAAATCTATCATCAACCCGCGTGAATCTGTATACCCGCTCAATCCGAAAATGACCTTATACGTGTGGCCATGGAGGTTCTTGCATTTCCCTTCATAGTCATGCAGATGGTGCGCCGCGTCAAAGGTGAATTCCTTACTCACGAGGACCCTCTTGTTTGTATACTTCAATTGGCTGCGCTGAATATCTTCATCTATTTTTTGGAGTTTATCCACTATCGTAAAACCGTACATCATGAAAGCACCTTCCGTCTGCTTTCATAGTCATCCAGTCCTTTTTTCCGCAGATTACAAGCCGGACAATCTCCACAGCCATCGGAGATGATTCCGTTATAGCAAGTCAGGGTCTTTTCGCGGACAAAGTCGAACGCGCCAAGCTGGTCAGCAAGCTCCCATGTTTCCTCTTTATTAAGCCACATTAGCGGCGTATCAATCACGAATGACTGGTCCATGGACAAGTTCAAGGTCACATTCAACGATTTAATGAATACATCGCGGCAGTCTGGATATCCGCTGAAATCCGTTTCACAGACACCGGTGACAATATGTTTAGCGCCAATCTGACTCGCCAGCACTCCGGCAAACGAAAGGAACAGCAAATTCCTCCCTGGTACGAACGTCGACGGCAGCTCCCCTTCTTCTCCGTCCGCCACTGCGATATCACTTCTCGTCAATGCATTCGGTGCCAGTTGGTTCAGCAGCGACATGTCAAGGATATGATGGTTCACGCCCAATTCCTTTGCAATGTTTTGAGCGCATTCGATTTCCAAGCTATGCCGCTGATTATAATCGAACGTCACCGCTTCCACTTCCTCAAATCTCTCCAATGCCCAGAACAGGCACGTCGTACTGTCCTGACCTCCGCTAAACACAACCACTGCCTTTTCTTTCTTCTTCATTTCTATAAAACTCCTTTTTACGGAAAAAAACAGCACCCTAAGAATAGAGCACTGTTTCTCCTTAGTTTTTTTGAGAGGGTAGCTAGAACCTCTTCCGCCTTAACGCGGAATATTATATTTTTCCAAGTCAATAGTAACTTGAAAATGATTAGAAATCAAGATGTTTATATAAAGTGAACATTAGACCTGATGGAAAATTTGGTTAACTTTTCATTGCTTAAAAATACCATTGAATATCCGATAAAAAAGAGTGAATAAAATATCGATAAAGGGGTCCATTAATTTGAAAAGCATTAAAGCAAAGGTATTGGTGGCATTTTCACTCATCATATCCTTATGTGTCATCTTAGGAGCATTCAACATTTATAGCAGCAACAAGTCACTGGTTTATTCCCAGGGTATCATCGAAAGGGAACTTCCGCTTCTTATCCAAGACGAAAAGCTGCTATATAATCTAGCACAAAGAACCGCATTCGCCCGAGCCTATATTTTATATGGCGACGAGAGTTATAAAGAAAGGTTCTTACAATATACTGAAGAAAGCCAGGTCATCCAGGAGGAACTCCTAGCCTTAAGCGATTCTGATAAAGCAAAGGGATTGATCGAGAAAAGCGTGGATTGGAGGACGATGATTGTAGAGCGGGTATTTACGCAATATGAAAAAGGAAATGAAGAACGCGCTAAAGAAATACTCAAAAATGAAGTGGCGCCAATCAGCAATGAAGTAATGGAGGGTTTCAAGGAGCTTGCTTCAAAACGCGAGGAATTGATTGTCGCTTCAGGTGAAACCGTAATCGAAAGCGGGAAATCGGTCAAGACGACAAGTATCATCATGTCCATTGCGGCTGTCCTTATCGGCCTTGTGCTGGCGCTTGTTACTGCTAACCTCATTACCACCCCTCTCCTTAAAATCAGGGACAGGATGAAAATGGTGGCTGACGGAGAACTGAATCATGAGCCCCTGGAGCAAAAGTCATATGATGAACTGGGCGAATTAACGGTCTCCGCCAACCAAATGCAGCAAAACCTTCGTGATACGATTGAAAAAATGCTCGTTGTTTCGCAATCCGTTTCCAACCAAAGCGAGGAGCTGACTCAATCAGCAAATGAAGTGCGGCAGGGCAGCAAGCAAATAGCGACTACAATGTATGAACTTTCCGAAGGTTCGGAGTCACAAGCCAACCGGGCAGCTGAAATGGTTCGCATGATGGATGATTTCACCGGCAGGATCGATTTGGCCCACCTAGAAGGAGTGGATGTAGCTAAAAGTTCAACCGAAATCCTTTCCTTGACCAAGGAGGGCACCGCTTTAATGCGCAGTTCGGTCCAACAGATGCAAAGTATTGATGTGATTGTCAAAAGTGCCGTAGAGCAAGTGAAAGGGCTCGATTCTCAATCACAGCAAATTTCGCAGCTTGTGCAGGTCATCAAGGATATATCCAATCAAACCAATCTATTGGCGCTGAATGCAGCCATAGAAGCCGCTCGTGCTGGTGAACATGGCAAGGGCTTTGCCGTCGTCGCCGATGAAGTGCGGAAACTCGCTGAAGAGGTCACACACTCCGTCGGGGATATCACCAATATTGTCTCCGCCATTCAAACGCGTTCAAAAACAGTCGTCCACTCCCTGGAAGATGGTTATACACAAGTTGATGAAGGCACGAAACAGATCACGCTCACTGGCCGAACCTTTGAAACAATCAATCACTCTGTCGGGAATGTAGAAATGAAAATACAGCAAATTACAGAAGAATTGAACTATATCTTCACAAATAGTAAAAAAATCAATCAGGCTATCGAAGATATCGCAGCCGTTTCTGAAGAGTCTGCGGCAGGAATCGAACAAGTCTCCGCCTCCGCCCAGCAATCCAGCTCTTCGATGGATGAAATCACGAATCATGCCAGTGAACTTGCATCTTCGGCGGAATTGCTGACTGAACAGGTTAAGAAGTTCCAATTATGACATTAGCAATTTCCCGATACGTGAATGCGGGAAATTGCTTTTTTTCTCCTAAAGGGTTGTTTCATTTTCGTATATTCGGGTAATAAATAACTATACACAATAATGAAGCATTAAAAAGAAAATCTATTAAAAGCGGCTGGAATTGATAATTTTCCTTTGTTTTCAGAATATTTAGTGTATAATGAATATAATTAAAGGAATATTTTAACTAAAGTAATGAATACTTCCAATACCAACAAATCCTTACCTTTCCTTTCAACACCATGCATGGGCCCATATGCTCAGTAAATATCGATTGCATGCATTCTCTCGAATCAAACCATTCACAACTTTATTCACACAAGAACATAATTTTCACTCCAAATTTGTAAAAAAAGGTTAAAATCAACCAATGATATGTTACTATTAAACTAAGACCTTTTAACCCCATAAGGAGGAATTCATATGAAACGTTTTTTCAAATTCATCGCAGATTTTAACGAAAGAAAAGCACTGGAACGGGAAACCGAAGAATTCTTTCGCAAAGAATACGAAAATTATATGAAGATGAATCCTGACAATCAAGGAAAAAGAAGGAGATTAGCTCCTAGACTTTATGTGATTGATGGCGGTAAAAAGGGCTCCAACCTTGAGATTTCTGACAGAAAGAAATCCAGTTAACCTGCTTCCTTCCGTAATCAGCTACCCCTGCTGTAGCTCAAGAACCACAAACGTTAAAGCTCCTAGATATACAGAGAATCGTCACCATTCCATTCATTTACAACATATAAGCCGAAAGCTCAGATGCTTCTGAGCTTTCGGTTTGTCGACAAACGGGGGCGGTACGGTCTTATCCCAGCCATGTTTTTAAACAAGATTAGATTATCTTTCATGTTTTTACTGTAATCCTTATTGGAATGAAGAAATTTATGACACTCCTACCGAATAACTGGCTAGCCGCGACACTGCAGTGGCTTCCTTTAATGAGGCTTGGCAGACAATCGGCGGAAAGGGAGCGTATTTCTGAAATCAACTGGAACGTTTTTAAAGAGAAAGATACAGTCCGAAAGCTCAGATATGCTTCTGGGCTTTTTTATTTTTTCTTATATAAACACTATATCTATAGAAGAAACTAGGTATTTTTTAAAAGAAATGGGTTAACTTTAGTTTATTTCATGTTTTAGGTAAAAGTTCAATTATAGGCCCATGGGTATTTACTAAGAGAAAAACTGGATAATATCAAAAAAAAGAGATGTGTTCTTTTACTCATCTTTATCCAATTCAAAAGAGTTCAACTAATTGAGTCATTAGATGCAATATTTCACATTGAATGACAAATGCATAAAAATTATTAAGTTTATGTCAAACAATGGGTATAAACAATTAATAAACTGTAATAAACATCACTTTTTATAAATAATTATTATTCAAATATAGTCGCTATGAATTAGGTTCAATTGCTCACAAAACTACTTTGATTCTGACCAAAATGGGTTTTTATTAAACTTTCCATAATTTAGTGTAAAAAAAATATGGATTCCTTCGATTCCCCCCCATATCTTTGTACTCATAAAATATTTTATCCCATTAGATACTATTACACCCCAATATACATTTATTTGAAAAAGCTAAGTATAACTATATTACAATAGAATAATTCGCTCTTGCCTATTAAGTTTAAAATCATGTAGTGTGTATTCAGTAATTCAAATATTTGAAAAAAAGAGAGGTTAAAAAATGGCACCAATATTTATTTGTGCGATCTTTTTGCTTGGTTATGGCATTTTTGAACAAAAACGCCATCAGAAGCGTCTCGACTCCATTCCAGTACGTGTGAATGTGAATGGGATTCGAGGGAAATCGACTGTAACGCGTCTAATTACAGGTGTGATCCAGGAAGCAAAATACAAAACAGTAGGTAAAACAACCGGAACATCGGCAAGGATGATCTATTGGTTTACCGACAAGGAAAAACCGATTGTACGCCGCCCTGAAGGACCCAACATAGGAGAACAACGGCGTGTAGTTAAAGAAGTTGCCGACTTAGGCACGGAAGCACTGGTTTGTGAGTGCATGGCCGTACAGCCTGACTATCAACTAATCTTCCAAAACAAAATGATCCAGGCAAACATCGGGGTCATCGTGAATGTATTGGAAGACCATATGGATGTCATGGGACCGACTTTGGATGAGGTTGCTGAAGCCTTCACTGCTACCATTCCCCATAATGGTCACTTAATAACCATCGAAAGTGAATATTTGGACTTTTTCAAGCAAATTGCCAAAGAACGCAACACAAAAGTGATCGTTGCAGACAATTCCAGAATATCGGAAGACTTCCTGCGTGAATTCGACTATATGGTATTTCCGGATAATGCATCACTGGCCTTGGCCGTTGCTGAAGCTTTGGGCATTGATGAAAAAACGGCTTTTCGCGGCATGTTGAATGCGCATCCCGATCCAGGTGCCATGCGGATCACCAAATTCGGAGATCCCATCCAGCCAACTTTCTTTGTCAATGGCTTTGCTGCAAATGATGCGTCATCGACGCTGAACATATGGGAACGTGTCAAAACGTTCGGATACAGCACAGAACCTCCTATCGTCATCATGAATTGCCGTGCCGATCGTGTGGACCGTACCGAGCAGTTTGCTAGAGATGTATTGCCTTACATAAAATCTGAAATCGTCATTGCCATTGGTGAAACCACATCACCGATTACAAGGGTATTCGAGCAAGGGAAATTGGATACTAAAGAATATTGGGATTTAGAAAACTGGTCAACTGAAGAAATCGTGTCCCGTCTCCGCCCATTGATGAAAAATCGCATCGTCTACGGTGTCGGGAATATTCACGGTGCTGCGGAACCATTAATTGAAGCATTCATGAAATCTAAAACAAAGCAAAAAGCAAGTTAAGTAGGAGGAACCTTAATGTTTGGATCGGATTTATATGTAGCCCTAGTACTGGGAGTAACGCTTAGCCTTATATTTTCAGAAAAGACGGGTGTCGTACCCGCAGGACTTATCGTGCCAGGTTATTTGGCATTAGTATTTGATCAATGGGAAATCATGCTGACCATTTTGATCATTAGTGTCGTAACTTATTTAATCGTCACTCACGGCCTTTCAAGATGGGTGATTTTATATGGAAGAAGAAAATTCGCCGCCATGATGGTGACCGGGATTTGCTTGAAACTCCTATTGGACTTAGTCTACCCCGTCATGCCCTTTGAAATATTCGAGTTTCGGGGAATCGGTATAATCGTACCTGGATTGATTGCGAATACCATACAAAGACAAGGAATGCCATTGACACTTGGCAGCACGCTTTTATTATCCGGATTAACTTTCGGTTTAATGAACGTGTACTACCTATTCTGAGGTGCAAAAAATGAAACGGACTTTAAATGCAAAAGAAAAAACACTTATCTTTATTAAACGCACCAAGAAAAAGAATCTTAAATACACTGGAATCATACTACCTATATTACTAATCGCTTTAGTCATTACCACATGGATGGGACGGGCTGAGGAAGTGAAAACAGTCGAATTGAATTCCGATCAACCATTTACGATGACAATGGTCGGTGATGTGATGATGGGACGTTATGTTGAAGAAGTGACGGAAAAGCACGGGTACGAATACCTCTTCCGGTATATGAAGCCCTATTTTTCCAATTCGGATTATGTCAGTGGGAACTATGAACATACCGCTTTAAAAGAAGATGTATCTAACTACAAGGAAGCAGATACACCCATCCGGTTAAACTCGAATACCAGTGGTGTGAAAGCCGTTAAAGATGCCGGCTTCTCTGTGGTGTCTTTGGCCAATAACCATATGATGGACTATGAAGAACAAGGTCTTCTTGACACGATTGATGAATTCAAAAGTGCGGATATGCACTATGTTGGTGTTGGTTCGAACTCTGCGGAAGCAAAAAACAGCATCCACTATGCGGATGTTAATGGGGTACGTGTCGCAACACTTGGCTTCACAGATGTTTACGGTAAGGATGCCGTGTCAAAAAATGATAAAGCCGGACTATTAAACTCCAATCCTGATTTATTATTTGAAATGATCGGCAAAGCAAAAGGTGCCAAGCAAGGCAACGCAGACTTGGTTGTGGTGAATATGCACTGGGGACAGGAGTATTCGACATCTACAACCGCCCGTCAAACAGACTTGGCTAAAGCTATCATCGATGCGGGGGCTGACATCATCATCGGCCATCACCCCCACGTTCTTCAATCGTTTGATGTTTATAAAGATGGAATCATTTTCTATAGCTTAGGAAATTTCATATTCGATCAAGGCTGGACACGCACAAAGGATTCAGCCATGGTTCAATACCATTTAGCGGAAGACGGAAAAGCTACAATCGATGTTGTACCATTGCAAATTGAAGAAGCAACACCAAGGCCAGCTACCTCTTCAATTGACAAATCACGTGTTTACCGGCAATTGACGAAGGAAACGAGTGAAAAAGTCCAGTGGTCGAAAAAAGAGGATCGCATCGAGATTACCTTGGATCACAAGAAGGTAATCGACCATAAGGCACAACGTGAACTAGAGGAAAAGGCAGCAATGGAAAAGAAAGCTGCACAAGAGAAGAAAGCTGCACAAGAGAAAAAGGCAGTCCAAGCTAACCAACAGGAAATACACCCCATTCAGTAAGGAACGCTTTGTCACTACTTTTAGAAGAATGAAGACACACAACTTAGAAGCTCAACGAAAAGGGGGAACAACCGATGATTAACCGTATGACGAGAAAAGTGCTCATATCCCTTAGCATACTCATATATATTGCTGGATGTTCGAAGACACCCCCTATTTCTGACACGAATGATCCGATAAAGAGTAATACGGAACAATCATATGGGGTCAGTTCTTCGAACCCAATCGCAATAGATGTCGGTATGGATATATTGAAAAACGGCGGAACGGCGGCGGATGCCGCCATTGCCGTATCTTATGTATTGGGTGTAGTTGAACCTTATGGATCTGGCGTGGGTGGCGGCGGCGGTATGCTGATTGCCCCTGAATCCGGCGATCCCGAGTTTATCGATTATCGTGAATCCTCTCCAGAAGACCCGAGTTCAAGACACGATACAGGGATTCCTGGCTTGGTGGCCGGCATGCAGGTTATTAGTGATAAGTATGGGAGCGTACCAATGGCAGATCTTCTTCAGCCGGCGATAGATTTGGCTGAAGGCGGATTTGAAGTCGACGAATCGTTATCATCACGCTTAAAAGCGGCTCAGCCAAGGATATCTTCCGATGCGACTTCACTTTTTTATCCTGATGGTGATGCCATTGAACCAGGCAAAACCCTCGTACAAGAAAGACTCGCTGAAACATTGAAGCAGATTCAAAAGGAAGGTCCTGAAGGTTTTTATAAAGGGGAAATTGCGCGGGATATTAAAAGAGAATCAGATATCGACTTGATGGATTTAAAGCGCTATGAGGTGAAAGAACGTAAGCCGGTCCAAGGAACATTTGCCGGTTATGATGTTTTTACCGCCCCTCCGCCCTTTTCAGGAATTACAGTTCTTGAAATGCTAAAGCTAGCCGAGGAAATGAACCTGGGTGATTCTTCAAGCAAATCAGCTTCTATGAAAGTCTTGGGGGGCATCACGGATACTGCTTATCAAGATCGGACCGCCCATGTTGGAGATGGAATAAGTCACTCCAAGGCGGAAAAATTGCTCTCCCCCATTCATTTGGATAATCTTAAAAATAAGATCAAAAGTGAAAAATGGGAAGATAAAGAATCGAATGGTTCCGAAGAACATGAAAGTACGACACACTTTGTGATAATGGACAAGAATGGCACTGTCGTTTCCGCAACAAATACGCTCAGTAACTTTTTCGGATCTGGGGATTATACGAATGGATTTTTCCTTAACGATCAATTGAAAAATTTCCGGTCCGGCCTGAACTCTCAAGAGGCATATAAACGGTCAAGAACTTTCACCGCTCCGACCATTCTCAAGAAACCAGGGCGGGAATCGATTGGGATCGGCTCACCAGGCGGTGATAGGATTCCACAAGTATTGATGCAGGTTCTTTATTCTTATACAGAAAATGAAGGCTCATTACAGGATATCGTCGACCGTAATCGGTTCGTCTTTGATGGAAAGAAGATTTATACAGAATCCAGGCTTTCGGATGAGATAATATCCGACTTGGAAGATTCAGGATATGAAGTCATTCAGAAGATTTCCCCCATGTATTATGGCGGGGTTCAAGCACTCGTTAAAAACGAGAAAAGTGGACAAATATCCGGAGCTGGGGATAAAAGAAGAAATGGAAGCTGGAAAGCTCAGCAATAAACAGGCCGTCCAGTTCCTCCTTTTCTAAATATCATATGAATTTTAGCGATGTATAAGGGGATTTTGAATATGAATATCGTAAAAAAAATAACAAGCTGGGTTATACCTGTTCTTCTTGTAGCGGCCCTGCTTGTGACAATGAATACGTTTAAACGGACAGAAACGTTAACACCCGACGAGCAAAAGAAAATAGAACAATATACGACTGTCGAAGAATAAAAAAAGCTGGGGCATCCCCGCTTTTTTTATTTTGCCGTCAACGGGTATGGAAGATTAAATACACTGCAGATACGGAGGATAACCATGATTGAAAATAGCTATACTGATTTTTTTGAACTACAGGAAAATGAACAAGAATACCTTGATTACCGCATCATCGTTCATCACAGGAATCCTTATATTGCAGTTCTAGCCATTCATGGCGGGAATATCGAACCAGGTACGAGCGAAGTTGCAGCCGCACTTGGAGAGAGACTTTGTGCAAGCACCTACCTATTCGAAGGCCTAAAACCAAGGGGCAACCAGGTCCTCCATATAACATCCCGCTTGTTCAATGAACCGAACGGCGTTTCAATGGCAGCGAACGCTCAGACCGCCCTTTCGATCCATGGCCACTACGACGTACATAATGCGCTGGTTTACATTGGCGGAAGGAACGAACGATATAAGAACCTTATTCAGCAATGCCTCAACAAAGCTGGATTCCAAACTGAACATGCACCGCAGCACCTTTCAGGCATGAGCGGAAACAACATCACCAACACATCCAAAACGGGTGCAGGCGTGCAATTGGAACTTTCCACAAAGCTTAGAAAAAGCTTTTTCAAAGGGGATGACTTTACCAGTAAGAACAGGGTCAATCACTGTGATCTGTTTAAACGGTTCGTTACTGCCATTGAAAAAGCGACGCTTGCATATAAACAGGCTGAATGACCTTCTTATTCGATGAGGCTTTCAGCTTGACCGAAGCTTTCGAATTTCTCGGCAAAATAACCTGACGAAAGGTTGGAAATATGAACGCCGGTGTTTTCCGTTGTATTGAGAAAACGGCCATCACCCAGATAAATTCCTACATGGGTCACACCTAGCCTTGTTCCTGTGTCCCTAAAAAATACCAAATCCCCTGCTTTTGGATTTTCGATTTTGGGCACCAATGAGAAGTAATCCGCTGCGGAATCTCGTTTTACAGATAGGCCCTGCTCCTTCATGACCCAATAAATGAAGCCGCTGCAATCCATTCCGGTCATTGGATCTTCTCCCCCGAAAACATAGGTGAATCCGCGTAAAGTATATGCATACTTGATGACATCATATGCTTTATCATATGCAGCCTCCTGGTTTACATAAAACGGATATAACGGGTTGCTGTATAGTTGAAGATACTGCCCTTGCATCAACTCATCCGTCCTTAAAGCGTTACGGCTTTTGATCGTACTCATGGAAATGCTGTAATTCTCCGATATACTATTAAGCGTTTCTCCCGCTTGGACGATATGCTCTCCTTTAGGCGTGTATGTTTTGTACGCCACTTGGTATTTTGCAAAGTAATCTTCTGTAGTGGATCTCACCTGAACCGTTTCTGCACCATATCCAGAATTGACAAATTGGTTTTCGCCGACATAAATACCCGCAGTCACGACTTTTAAGCTGTCTTTTTCCAGAAAGAATATAATATCCCCTGTTTTCGGAGTGTCTGTATCCATCCCTTGCTTATAAAAACCATCTACTGTCAAACGGTCGACCGCCACATTTTGCCGGGAAAGCACCCAATGAATCAATCCGCTCGAATCAAATCCTTTTTCAGGCGTCTCCTCTCCAGCTGTCTTTTTAAACCCTATAAAAGATTTCGCATAGTTTGCAATTTTTTTACCTCTCTCCGACCATTGATAGATGGAAGGAGTATACGCCGTTTGAATGATTGTCAACTTTTGGCCCGCAAATAACTTTTCATCCGGTAAACCATTCGTTTTCATCAATTGCTCAGCCGATATATCATATGTCTTGGCAATCGATTCTACCGTCTCGCCAGTAAGTACAGTATGCACAGGATCTGCTGCCTCGGCCTTTAAGCCGGCTAAAAAAGTGAAACTAACCATGAATACCAATGTAAGTATCATACAGCTTATTATTTTTCCATTAAACATTTTAACCCTTCCTTTATACGCTGAAATATTTTTATTTATTTACGATGTTCAAGTAAATTCCATCATATGAATCTTCTATCCTATCACCCACTCAAATAAATGAGCCTTAGTACTCACCACAGCGATATTATCGGTAAAAATAATGAAACCTTTAGCCTGTTTTTGTAAAAAAACCATCAGTCCGATTCAATAAAACACCTTAAACGTAAATCATTATTCCTATGCCGCTAGAGAGTTTTATTGTTTTGTGCAGAATGGGTAAAGGTAGATTAGAGGAATCCCGGATATAAATGACAGATAAAGCCCTGCAGGCAATTAAAAATATGCAGCATAGTTTGGGAGGGGAAACGTATTTGAGGTTTGGCATAAACAGAACACATTTAGTTTGGCAAGCTCAAAAAATGAGCACGAGGATATTCTCGTTTTACATGATATAAAAATTTTGATCGACCCATCGGACTCCCACAGAACAAACGGAAATTGATTACGAAGGCGATGGATTTTTGATTAGGAGCCTGAATCCATTGGTATCACCCATCATCTAGCAGAAGTAAATAAGGGGAAAGCTAAATGGCATTCCCCTCGTTTCTATGAATCTATCGCATAAAATAATGTGCAAGCTTCTAAATACATTATCCATTGGCTGTCGTTAACCAATCCAATCGTCCACGTTTTCCATCTAGGCAGGCTCCATAGGATCATTATTCTAGTTTCAGATTGAATCTTTGGACATGCAGCATTGGAAATAACAAAAACTGCTGTCCATTGAACAACATTAGAATATCCGTGCTACTTGTCCCATTCCTATATATTATTCCCCTTCGTAAAAAAAGCATGGACAATTGACCCGTTCCTCTAAATTGTACTTTTGTACTTCTATTGATTTTGTCCACTAAAGAGGGATACCCCGTTCAACTATTCACCCTTCAAAAATGGCAATCTAACAAAAAAGGGAAACCACTGTAATGGCCTCCCTTTTTGCAACGCTTGTTATTCCCTATTCTCTATCTGGAATTCCCCCAGCGTATGCTCCAAATCATTTATTAACTGTGTAAGCTGCTGTGTATATTGAGCAAGTTCATTGGATGAAGCAGCTTGTTCCTCCATCGATGATGCAATTTCTTCTGATGAAGCTGTCGTTTGCTGCGATACGGCGGTGATTTCTTCTATCACTTTAATAACCGTTTCTTTTTGTTGATTGATGCTTTCAATGGATCGTGTTTCTTCCTGAATCGAATTGGATATTTTCCCGACGGACTCCTCCAGCTCTTTCATGGCTTCACTTACCGTGTTCACGGCATTTTTCTGGTCCTTGCTGATTTGATTCGTTTCATTGGTCGTTTTCAGCAATTCCTCTGTATCTGACAGAATGCTTTGGATGATTGCTTGGATGTTTTTTGTAGCTTCCTTTGAATCATCAGCCAAACTCCTTACTTCATTCGCCACGACAGCAAAACCTTTGCCGGACTCGCCTGCCCTTGCAGCTTCTATAGATGCATTCAAAGATAACAAATTGGTTTGTTCCGATATTTTCGAAATGGCATTCGTGACATCGGAAATGGTTTTTGATTTTTCCACTAGTCTTAAGCTCATGCTGGTGACTGCAGAAAACGCCATTTCTAATTTAGAGTATGACGCTTCCAAACCACTTACCTCTTGTTTCCCTGACTCTATTTTTTCAGATGCAAGTTCCAATACGGATTGGGTTTCCTTCGATTTTTTTGATAACCCATCGATTTCTCCACTAAGGACCTGGATCGTGCCCGCACCATGCTCCACTTGTTCAGATTGATTCGATGCACCCGCTGCAATCTCTTCTATCGCGCGTGAAACATCTGTAATGGCCGCACTATTTTCAGCAGCTATTTGGCATAAACCGGCATTGGCATTTGTCACCGATTCCGCATTGCCGTTTACCTTCTCAACCAATCTTCTTAGTTTCCCAAGCATCGAGTTATAGCTTTTGCTTAAGTCCCCAATCTCATCATTGGATTTAATGGCAAATTCGGTCACTAAATCCCCATTCGCCGTCTTTTCTATGATTTTTTGGAAGTCGGCCATGATTTTCGTTAACTTTCCTGCTAGATAAAGAGCACATACCATCCCGAGTAAGAGACCTAAAATACCTGATATCACTACGATTCTATTAATGCCATCCAGCTTGGATTGCAATATTTTGTCCGGAGTGAGCGCCAACACCTTCCAGTTCACTTCAGGGACCGTACTCAATTCACCTGTATAATCTTCACCATCCAACGTCAAGGATTGATTCGCCTTGTCGCCCCCATTATACATGTCGGTCACCCACTTGAACTCTGAATTGAATCGGTCAGTGTCCGTCATGAAATCCTCCACACCTTCTTCCAGGCCGCTTTTGTCAGGATTCATATTCTTCCCGTCCATATCCTTCATGAATGAACTCACGATAAAACCTTGTGAATCCAATATCACCAGATTGCTGGTAGAACCCTTTTCGATGGTTGACCTCATTTTCCCGATTGTCGCAAGGTCGATATCATAACCAAGGGCCCCTGCCATTTTCCCGTCCGATAAAACGGGCGTGACAACGGAAGTCATGATCATTCCCGAAACTCCATCCTTATACACATCCATCCATTTCGTTTCTGGTCTTTCGGTCAGCTGCGTATAAGTCTTAGTCTCCCTAGCATCCTGATTGAAATCCATTTGGGGCGAAGCATACAAGGAACCATCCGATCCATCCATATAATAAACGGAAATTAAATCCTCATTGTTCTTTTGAAAAGCCTCTAACGTTTTTTGGATATCCTTGATTGAATCACCCTTCTTTATCTGATTGGAAACCAGCTGTGATAATTGCTCTAGCGAATTTTCATACGTTGCCATGCTCAAATTGATTTGTACCGCTGCATTTTGGGCCGAGCTTTTGTTGATGGACGTACTATCTTCTTTAAAAATGGAAGTCACCTTTACCCCCATTATCGAAACGGATACGACTATCGCGAGAAAAATGGATGTACATATAAATAGTAACCATTTTATCCGGAGCGATATCCTTCTCTTTACTTTTTCTTTCTTGTCAATCGATGAACTTCCCATCAATAATTTCCCCCTTTTATTTGACCTGTAAATACTCTCGCTAACATGTGTGAAAACAAAGATTCAATCTATACTCAAAATCGATCCTTCCTAAATTACGATTACTTACTTTATTTTTCCACATAAACATACTATAGACCTATACACCCCTTGTCAATCACCAACGAATGATAAATTTATGGGTCTAAAGTTCGCATTCCTTTTTCAAATAAAAAAACCCTTGGATTGTATAGAATCCAAGGGTTTCACATGGGGAATATTAGGGTCAGCAGTAAAATAAGATTTAGCGTAACGCTGCGGCTAAGCTTTCTCCGAATTCTTTTGCGCCATCCGGACCATCACCTGTTATGATATCATCATGCGCAACGACATGCTGTTTTGCATATTCAACGGAATTGGCTTTCAATTCGTCAATTTGAACATCAACTGGGTAACAAGCAGCTTTACGTCCAGAAAGTAAACCCGTTTTCGCTACAGTAACAGAACCTGCACAAATTCCCGTTACAAGAACTTTTTGCTCATGCGCCTGTTTCAAAAAACTTTGCAATTCTTGGTTACCCCATAGATGATCGTTCGTACCCGATCCCCCAATCACTGCAACTGCATCATAATCACTGGCTGAAACTTCAGAAAAGATCACCTCTGCCAAAGCCTTGCCTTGAAAGTCACCTGTTATTTCACCTGTTTTCGTACTAGCTATCGTTACTGCCACTCCTGCATTTTCCAATACTTCTTTCGGCTGAAATAATTCATCTTCATTAAAACGTTCTGGTGGTATAATTAGTAATGCTTTTTTACTCATATATATTGCCTCCTGAATTGAATTGTCTGATCTACTCAAATTGTAACGCTGGTAATCGGCGCTGTGAAGAATGCACTTTAATGTGCGGAGGTTACCTTAAGGTTACTGGTAAAATAAAAAAGGAGCTAATGTCCATGTCAGAAACATTAAGAGATGAAATCAAAGAAAAGATCCTAAACGGCTATTATAATTGCGAAAAGGAACTTACTTTATCCATATTCAGCGGCAAATGGAAAATCGTCATTCTATGGCATCTAGGTGTAGAAGGCCCACACAGATTCAGTGAACTTCAAAGGCTTTTCCCGAAAATATCCCATAAAATCTTAACGAATCAGTTACGTGAACTAATGGAAGACGGCATCGTCCATCGGGAGGTATATCCCGAGATCCCTCCAAAAGTCGAATATTCGATGACTGACCTTGGAATGACCTTGCTGCCGATCGTTGAAATGATGTATGAGTGGGGAAAAAACAGGATGAATCAAATTAAACAAGAAATGCCTGTCAGTGAAAATGATGCGAATAAATAATGCCTGACCCGAAAAAACGAAGCCAATTGTAAAATGTGAACGTTGCCTCCAGGCACTCGCTTTCCACAGGCGGTCTTGGCGCCTGTGAGGTCTCCCTTGGAGCGCTTTTCTAAGCAGCATCCGCTCCAAATCAACTTTGTTTGCGACACTCCTGCCGAAAAACTGGCTGGACGAGACACCGCAGGCGCTTGCTTTGATGCGGCTTGGCAGACAGCCGGCGGAAAGGGAGCGGATTTCTGTAATCGGCTGGAACATTTTTCAAATAAAAACTAGACCGAAATTAGAATATCTCGGTCTAGTTAATTCGAAGCTGATCCTTTTCATGAAAAGGAAAGGTGATAACTCATTTTACTTTTTACGAGGCTTGGTGAATTGCTGACCAATTGCACCTATTATTAATATGATGATCGAAATGAGACTGTAGTCCTTAAAAAAGGTCGTAAATGGAATTTCCAGAAATAAGAACGCCATCGTAATCAATCGTCCTATAAGTAGAATCATTCCGATAACTACCATCCAATTAAATAGTTTTCCCAAAAAATCCATCTTTTCCTCCTTTGCCAATCAAATGATGACTTTCATGGTATCATCTTTCTACAAGAATAAATAACGTGCATGCTGAAAAAATCCAATTCCCTTCAGGCTCCATGACCTTCATCTTGACATGGCGTTCCGTGTACCATTACTCGGAAGCATCTTTGGAAATCGGTTTTCCGGCTTCGATCAACACTTTACTGCCCAGTAGGAAAAAACCTTGAATGAACAGCAATAAACCAGTTCCTATAAGCAGCCATTCTATTTTAATGATGTCGGATATCGGGCCGAATACAAGCATTCCCAGGGGCATCATTGAAGTCGAGATCATTCCTAAAACACCAAATACCCTCCCAAGAAGATCACCCTCGACCTTCTCCTGTAACAAGACCGTGGACGGCGTATTAAAGATGGGCATCGCCAATCCTACTACCCCCATGATGATCAAGTAAATCCAAAAAACGGGGATGATTCCAAGTGCGAAAGTACAGGCACCAATTATAAGGCTTGCAAGTGTCATCGTATGGATCTTGTTTTTAAAGCCTCCCCAGGAAGCCATGAAAATCCCGCCTAGCATCATACCGATGGCAAAGGTGATTTCTATCGCAGTCAACCGCCAAACATCGTTCCCGAAAGAACGTGTGACCTGAAGCGGTGTAAGAAATGCAACAGGTGCGGCAAGCACGAAGAAAAATGCGAAAAACATAAAGAACTTCTTAAGAAAGTCGTGATTCCTGATATAATTGAATCCTTCTTGCAAATCGGTGAAATAGCTGGTTGTTTGCTTTTGTAATGCCTTAGCATGTGCTGGAATTTTCAAAAATGCCAGCAATGTGAAGATGGCAATTGCAGCTGTAATCACATCAATGAAGAAAATGGTTTCGATTGAAGCCATGGTGAGCAGCGCGCCGCTCACCATGGGGGAAACGAGCATCACTAGCGCTTGAATGCTTCCATTTGTCCCGTTCACCTTCGTAAGCTTATCCTCTGGCACGAGTTGCGGAAGAATGGCCCCGACTGCTGGAGTCTGGATTCCAGTTCCGATCGCCCGGACAGCGGACATGACGAAAAGCAGCCAAAGCTCATCGTAGCCGATTAGAAACAAGATGGCCAATATCAGCGTTGAAATGGCAATCAATGAATCCGAAAGAATGATCAGCAATTTCCGATTATAGCGGTCTGCCCATACCCCCGCGATGGGGGAGAGTATAAAGGTGGGCACGAAACCACAAACGATGGATATCGTCATCATGACACCCGACTGTGTATTCAACGTGATATACCACATGATGGCATACTGAACCAAGGACGAACCAAAGAGGGATATCGTCTGACTGCCTAGAAAAAGAGTGATATTCTTTTTCCAATTGTCCTTTACTTGTTCATTTAATGATTTCATCTCTTAAACACCTCATTCTATTTTCAATATTTTTTCTTAATGCCCTAAAAAAAAACACAGGCTATCTGCCTGTGTTTAGAGTAAATGGATCAGAACCTATCTAAAGAAACCTGAGTGGATGACTATTTTCACGATAAAAAATTAATCTCCCACTGGCCTTCGGTTTGGTCAATACAATGGAGAATCAACCACTTTACATATATCCAAAATGACCCCTTGGATAGGTAAGTAATTCTCCCCTTAATCATTCTTCTATTTTAAAGTCAACTGGAATCGTGAAAACCTTTGATCACAAAGGTTGCCCCGGCTTCAGCTGGACAGTAAAAAAAGAGGTTGAAATCGTCCCTTTTCCCACAAAATCTTAAAATGAAGGTTCCCTTAAAAATAGACAGACCATTCCCATTTACCCTGCGGACATGCAGAGCTCTTGAACGTATTCAATTAACGGTTCAAAGATTGGAAACGCAGTCTGATAAATGTCACAAGGAAAACCTCCATTTCTTAAAAGTTAAAGTCATCTTAACATGGTATCAACTGGAATATCAATAAAAAACTTCCTTCATGGCAAAGCATCACTTCGGCTTTGTTCTTCCGCTTCCTTATGTATCCAGATGAATGTCACATATTCCATTTAATCCATTCGTTTGACGGCGGCCGTATATTCCTTATGCCATTTCTCCCATTCATCCATTGGGAAATCCTGACGATGACCATCAAGTAAATCACTAAACATATCAAGGCAAATATGCCAGCCTGCCAAATCTTTTGCTGTATGATCATTAACTGGCGTGATGGATTCTTTCAATACTAATGAGCATCCATCCTTTTTAGGGGATACCTCGAAACGAACCCAGCCGTCCCCCCATTCAAAATCTAAAACGGCAGATTCTTGGAAGTCCCTGATCTTCATATCAAAAGATTTCCCTGACCCATCATTGAAATTGAATTTTATGGTCCCGTCTTTTCTAAGGTCCTTCATTTCCAGGTTGGACATCCACTTTTCCAGCTTATCATTCTCCGTTAATGCACCCCATACCTTTTCCACCGAATGATTGAGCAGGCGATCGAATCTTGCGATTATCCCATTACCTTCTTTTTCGATTACAGCTTGCACTAGGATTCCCCCCCCATTCAATTCGTTACCCGATCTGATTTTTTATAATAAAAAATGGTCGGATGGAATTCACCATTGGCAGATTTCGCATAATCAGGAATCCTGCCTGCCTGAATATATCCCAATGAAGTATACAGGGAGTTAGAAGGATCCCCTTCCCTTGTATCCAGGACCAATAATGTCCGTCCCTCTTGCTTGGCCCTCTTCTCAGCCTCTAACATGAGTGAACGTCCTATGCCGTTTCTTCTATAACCAGTATGCGTCATTAATTTTGCGATTTCCGCACGATGGCCGCCGTTTTGCTTTGAACTTAAATGTAGCTGCACGCTCCCGACTATCTCACCCTGTAATTTAGCGACAAACAGAATCACATCAGGATTTATGGCACTACCCCAGTAATCAATGGCCTCAGACTGTTTCATGGGAGGTAAAAAACCTATGGACGCGCCATCATCCACCACTTGTACCAAAAGGTCGCAAAGTTCATTAAGATGGGATTCGATTGATGTTAATTGTACGATTTTCACATCGGCATTCACAGTAATCACAACCTTTCAGAAGATATAATCATATTCACCATCCCTGGCGCTTTGATAAAGAAGTAATATGAGCCAGATGATGTCGTCCGTGCCAAGCATAAATGCCTATATTTTCACCGACAGTCACCTTTCCTGAATCAGGATGGATGAATGTTCGGCTTAGGTCATCCGCATGAAGGCCCGATAAAAGTTTATACATTCGGATATGTATACTTTCGAGCAGTGATAGAGAAACTTCAATCGGCAAACCATAATCAGGCAGCTCAGCCCATTGCCCCTCCTCGTACGGTTTAATGACAGGACTTTCTTCCGTAAGGGCCAATTTGAAGCGAATATACGCATTCATATGACTATCAGCAACATGATGCACCACCTGGCGGACCGTCCATCCTCCAGGCCGATAAGCCGTATCAAGCTTTTCATCATCCATGTTACCTACCGCTTCACGCAGCATCCGAGGCAAAGCTTTAATCTCGTTGAGCCACCCCTCGGCTACAGCACTAGTAATTTCCCCGTCAAACTGAAACTTTCCAATCGGGTATCTTAAATCCATCTTCATTCCCCCTGATGATCAATAAAAAATGCATCTATATATATTCTTTATCGATTAAGACAAATCCTTTTTGCCCGTATACTTTGCCTTGCTCTCCTGGCTTATCATTAACCATCAGGAAATTTAATCCATATCATTAGCACGTATACTATTTCCACATTTAGCAACCATAAACAAATGAATGGCATGTGCATCAATCCAATCTTTAAACAATGGAAATGGGGATAGGATCACCTTGAAGAAAATCAGTTCGATACAAACCCTTAGCATCTTCTTTTTATCAATCGGCCTTCTTAATCACGTTATTTTGATCCCTTTCCTCCTATCCACTGGCGGAAGGGATGCTTGGTTTTTTTCTAGCCTAAATATTGGATTGATACCGATTTGGGTCTACATATTATCGAGAATAATCAAGAATATGGATAATCAATCCCTGACGGATTGGCTTGAAAATAGATTTGGAAAACACATTAAAAATATCGCTTTATTCTTTATCGTGATTTATCTGATCAGCCTTGTTTTGGCCACTACAAAGGAAACGATTGATTGGATAACTACAAGCTTTCTTTTTGAAACCCCAAGTTTAGCGATTATCATTCCGTTTACGCTGCTATGCATTTTTCTTGCCCATTCGGGCATGCGTTCCATAGCCATTTGCTCTTCTGTATTATTGCCGATTGTCGTCATTCTTGGCATTTTCGTTGCGACAGGAAATATACCGACAAAAGACTACAGCCACCTCCTTCCCCTTTTCGAGAATGGCTATTTTCATGGCATTAAAACCCTTCAATATTCTGGTTATGGCCTTGCCGAACTGATTTTAATCGTTTTTTTTCAAGAAAAACTTTCGGATCAGCTCAATCTAAAGGTATTAGTATTCTTATGCCTCGGACTAATGTTTTTACTTCTTGGCCCATTAACAGCAGCACTCGCCGAATTCGGGCCGAACTTAGCCGAAGCTATGAGGTACCCCGCCTATGAACAATGGCGTCTGCTGACAATTGGTAAATATATTGAACATACAGACTTCTTTTCCATTTACCAATGGCTTGCTGGTGCCTATATCCGCGTTTCACTGGCGTTATTCTTAATAATGGAAGTCTTTAAAGGAAAAACTAATAATATGAAGCTTGGAATTCTTTTCGCTGTAGGCTTTCTTATGGTCGTCATCTCCATCGTACCATTCAGTAATTTCAAGTTCTTGCATGTAAGCCAGACATTCTACTATCCTGGCGCTTTTTATTTCCTGTTACTTCTGTCCGCCTTTTTGTTTATCGGCACTTTCATCAGATCTAAGGAGGGTAAGCAACATGCGAATGAAACGATCCAAAAATGAGCCACCCCTCTCAGAATTAACGGAGGAGACATTTCGGGAGTTATTCAGTTCAAGCTCAGATATCATGTTTGACACGATTTATATCGGAGAAACCGAAAGACCCATTCCTGTCCTTATTTTTTATTGCTCGGGTATGGCCGACATCAGTTTACTAAACGAGGGTATTTTGGAAAAGTTAAACAAAATGATGGAGTTGGGTGAGAGTATCGATGCTGAAGAATCAATCAACAAGTTAAAACCCTTGATAGACCTCAGGAAAGTAACCATCGATAGTGAATTCAATAGCGTCCAACAACTGATTTTCTCTGGGTATGCCTTATTATTCATACCCTCAGTCCAACAGTTATTTTCAATAGAATTGTCCAACGTGCCGAACCGGCAGCCCGAGGAGTCTTCTTTTGAGGTCTCGGTAAGAGGTCCAAGAGATGGGTTTGTCGAAGACATATCCATCAATACTGCTTTAATCAGAAAGCGGCTAAAAACAAAATCGCTCGCCTATGAAGACTTTATCGTTGGCAGGCGCAGTCAAACGAAAGTCGGACTGATGTACATGGATGACATCATCAATAAAGAACTCATTAAAAATGTAAGATCGAAAATCAACTCCCTTGATATAGATATATTGGTGAGCAGCCAACAATTGGAGGAATTGATCACTAACAGTAAATATAGTATATTTCCACTCACTCATTATACGAGTCGCCCTGATTTTGTAGTCGAAGCACTCAATCAAGGAAGATTCATACTAATCGTGGACGGCATGCCAACGATAATCGTGGCCCCTTCTACCTTACTATTGCAAATAAAAACCGCAGAAGATTCGAATCTTCCTTATCTATTTGTAAGCCTTGAGCGACTTCTTCGCTTTATGGGGCTTGGCATTACCGTTTTATTGCCGGGGTTTTGGATATCCCTTTCCGCTTTCAATATTGAACAGGTGCCGTTCCCGTTACTAGCCACCATAACCCTTTCAAGGCTGGGACTTCCCTTATCTGCCACGATGGAATTCATTCTCATGCTCGTTTTATTTGAATTATTCCGTGAATCCGGGGTCAGGTTACCTAAAGCGGTTGGGCAGACAGTTGCCGTTGTAGGAGGCCTAATTGTCGGTGATGCGGCGATAAGGGCTGGACTGACTTCACAAACCATGCTTGTGGTCACTGCCGTAACCTCAGTTGCATCTTATACACTTGTAAACCAGTCTTTAACAGGTGCCGTTACCGTTCTGCGAATGTTTGTGCTGTTACTAAGCTGCATTTATGGAATCTACGGCTTGATAATCGGTTTCCTTTCCATTGTCACTTTACTATCCAGGCTTGATTCATTCGGGGTTTCATATATTGGCGGAATGAACCCGCCAAGGATCACAAAAACCCTGTATTCATTCATAAAGGTGCCATGGAATTCCATGAGCAAACGATCCATGGCAGCTAATGATAAGACCAGAAAGGGGCAGTAAGGCCATGTTCCGCATCTGTAAAATTTGGTTGACCCTACATTTAATCCTATTACTTTCAGGCTGTTGGGATGAAAAAACGATCCAGGACTTTCATTATATAACGGCCATCGGGATAGATTTCAAAGATGGGGAATACATAGTTTATACCCAACTTGTAGACTTCGCTGCGGTAGCTAAAACGGAGGCAAAGCCGACGCAAGCCCCTCCCGTATATGTAGGGAAACAAAAAGGACGATCCATTTCGATCGCCATTAA
Organism: Peribacillus sp. NPDC096622; assembly: GCF_044762665.1. Taxonomy (NCBI): domain Bacteria; kingdom Bacillati; phylum Bacillota; class Bacilli; order Caryophanales; family Bacillaceae; genus Peribacillus; species Peribacillus sp. NPDC096622. The sequence goes on from NZ_JBIWES010000001.1 coordinate 669,769, forward strand.
TAAACTAATGCGCAATACTCAACAGTCTCTCTATATAGGGCATGTATCCACATTTGTAATCAGTGAAAATGTTTTGAACCGGCAAAGCGCAGAAATAGTGGATTATATATACAGAAACCAATTACTCAGATACTCAGCCAATATCTTTGCCACAAAAAATTCCATGGAACAGCTTTTCTCCATTAACGGCTTTTTTAATTTGTCACCTTTATACACGACATTATATTTTCCGGATGATGTATACCGGATTAGATCATTCATCCAACCCATTACGGTCCAAAGGTATTATTCTTCCCAGCAGGAAAAAGCATCTACAACCATATTACCCTCCATTTCCTGGAACGATAAAGTTTGGAAGGAAAAAGATAAAAAGCGAAAAAGCCTCTATATGGATGGTGCATTTACCATTTACAATAAAGTGTCCCAGCCCTGGTTCTCTGAAAAAGAACTGAGCGGTGTACGCTGGTTCACTAAAAGGACCAACAAAACTCCAGTGAACATCACCATGAATAAGCAAGACATCTATGCCTCTTTTTCCCATCCGGCTCATAAAGTAAAACCTGTTCTCAAGGATGGCAAGTACAAATTCGATATTGAAATTGACGTATCCGGCAAAATACTGGGGCTTGATACCCAAATCGATATCGGGAAAATAAAACGTAAATTCGAAAGCCAAATAAAAAAGGAAATCCTATCAACGTTTAAAACAGGGCTCCAAAAGAACGCAGACCCTTTAAACCTAGGCAAAACCCTTTATATCAAAGAAACAAAATACTGGCAAAAGAATCAGATAAAAGAGCCTAAGGATTATTTAGATAAGAATTCAATACATGATATAAACGTAAAGGTACATATCCTTAACACAGGTGCTTTAGAAGCCAAACCACTGCAGTAATGAAGAAAAGAGGATTTGGTTTGGAATTTATAGTGCCCAATATTATTTGATAATGTTAGATTCACGAGTAAATCACCCAAATTCACGAGTATTTGCTTCAAACTCACGAGTAAACGCCTTATATGTGAGTTTGCTGCTGCATCCATGGATAAACGCTTCTATCTCATGGGGTTGCTGTTAATCTCAGGTTTAATAGCCCTCTACATGTTGAAAAAACCAGGATGGTGCCTTTTGAGCTCCATCCTGGTTTTTTGGACTGGAAAATGTAGCCCGGAATTGTCGGATTGCATGATTAAATGGTAAATTTAGAGTATTCTAACATTTGGGGGTCCATTTATGAGCATACAGAAGGCAACATTACATGAGCTGGAATCACTGACGGAACTTTTTGATTTATACAGAGTGTTTTATGAGCAAACCTCTGATCTCGGTCGTGCAAGGGATTTTTTAAGGGAAAGGCTGACAAATGGGGAGTCTGTGGTTTTTATGGCCTTTGATGAAGGAAATCCAATTGGTTTTGTACAATTATATCCTTCTTTTTCGTCTGTGAGTATGATGCGGTCATGGGTATTGAATGATTTATTCGTGAAGGAGTCCGCCCGCAAAAAGGGTTTTGGCGAGGAGTTATTGAACGCGGCCATCGCTTTTGCACGCGAAACAGGTGCTAAAGGGGTTTCACTGGAGACAGGCAAGGATAATGTAAAAGCACAGAAACTTTATGAAAAGATTGGCTTCGCCCGTGAAACGAATCATTTTTATTATTTCACCATTTAATAAAAAAAAAGTGTAGGGAAAACCTTCCCTACACTTGGATGCTATTTATCTAGTATATCAATTATTTAGCAGATGCCATGCTGGCTTGAATTTCTTTAATTAGAAGTTCGGCACCTTCAGGGCTAAGTATTAATTTACCTTCAGCAAGTTTCATATTGTCATCGGAAACTTCACCTGTAACCTGACAAGTCATGTTTGGTTTATATTTTTGAAGGATGATGCGCTCTTGTTCTACATAAATCTCTAGAGCGTCTTTCTCATTAATTCCTAATGTTCGGCGTAGTTCAATTGGAATGACTACCCGCCCTAATTCGTCAACTTTACGTACAATACCTGTAGATTTCATTTAATTTACCCCACTAACTTTCTTGCGAATGTTGCATTTATTTATTTCGTCACCATTCGACATTATTTGCACTTCTATTAAGATACCACTACCTACCATATTCGTCAATTCTCGTATCTTCATATATTATCTGCCTCTATATGATTTCTATATAAAACATTAGTAATTCCTTCATAACACGCGTCATGACAACGTTTCTCGTCATTTAGTTGGTACATATTGTTAATTTGGATACTAAAATGGAAACGCCTACATTCAATTCCAACAAGCATTCTTTTCATTTCATGTCGAATCATGGAGAATGAATTTCACGAGCCTAAAAGAATCCTGTTGATTTTCTTTTGCTTTTGAAGGACAATTTAAATTGATCGCTTATAATATTCCGAAAATTCATTCCGCTTTTGAAACAGTGGATATATCTGAAATTTTTTTCAGAAAGCCGAAACGATTGCCATCCTTCCAGAGTCTTACTGACTCATAAAACAGATTGAGGTGAGTCAATTGCGTCCGATAATAATAGGTATTTGTTCTGCTTTCTTTTTTGCATTTACGTTTGTATTAAATCAGGCCATGGAGTTGTCTGGCGGAAGTTGGATTTGGAGTGCTTCGCTGCGTTATATCTTTATGGTGCCATTTCTGTTGTGTATCGTATTGAGCAGAAAAAACCTGCGTCCCCTTTTACAAGTGATGAGAGAAAAGCCGGGTCCTTGGCTGCTTTGGAGTTTTGTCGGATTTGGGTTATTTTATGCTCCTTTATGCTTTGCGTCCGCCTACTCACCTGGCTGGCTGATCGCCGGCACTTGGCAAATCACGATCATTTCAGGTGCTTTACTTGCGCCGCTGTTTTTTGAAAATGTCCAAACGAAAGATGGGATCGAAAGGCAAAGAGGCAAGGTTTCCGTGAAAGGCCTCCTCATGTCCATGATCATTCTGCTTGGGATCATCCTGATGCAACTGGAACATACCAAACACATTTCAATGGCCAATCTTTGGCTGGGAGTTATTCCAATCGTCATCGCTTCGTTTGCATACCCTTTGGGAAATCGCAAAATGATGGAAGTATCCGAAGGACGTTTGGATGCTTATCAGCGGGTTTTGGGAATGACTTTGGCGAGTCTGCCATTCTGGTTTTTGCTTTCCTTGTACGGTTTCTTTACAGTAGGTGCGCCGACGAAGATGCAGAGTTTTCAATCCCTTTTGGTGGCACTATTTTCTGGAGTCATCGCCACAGTCCTTTTTTTCAAGGCGACCGATTTGGTACGCGGAAATATGCAGAAATTAGCTTCAGTTGAAGCTACACAATCGATGGAAGTCCTTTTTGCCCTTGCTGGTGAATTACTATTCCTATCTTTACCGATTCCTTCTCCGTTATCGTGGTTTGGCATCTTTATCGTCATCATGGGAATGATCCTGCATAGCTATGTATCACATAAAAAAGAAGGTCCATCCCGGAAACGGACAGTGAGTGCCTAAATAGCAAGTCAAAAAGCCCCGGATAAGGTTTCGGGGCTTTTTTGATCTGAAAACAGAACCTGATTACGTTCATTTTTTCCATTGACAGGTCATGATAAATTGATGATTTTTTAGAGTGGCAAAAAGCTCACCATTCATTTTTTTCATTAAACTTTTTGCAATGGATAACCCTAGTCCCATTCCTTTTTTAGTTCTTGCTGTATCCCCTGTATAAAACCTATCAAAGATTCTCTCAACATCTTGTTCAGTCATCACATCTGTTTTGTTACGAATAGTAAAGACAATGGAAGATGATTCTTCCTTTAATGATATCTCTACCGCACCACTTGCATGTTTAAGAACATTACTCACTAAATTTTCAACAACTCTTATTACTGCTGATGGATCTGCATATAACATTATCTCTTCATCAGGCATGTCGATATCCACTTGTAACTGTCGCTCATGAAACGCATCATAGTAGTTCATGAGCACTTCCCAAATACTCTGATTAAGATGGAATGTTTGAAATTGCAGCTCATAGTCCATGGATTCCACTATAGATAATTCGAAAAATTCATTGAGCAAATCTTGTAATCTTTTCGTTCGCCTTTTGACAATTCCAATATACTCTGCTCTTTCATCTAAAGTTAAGTGCTCATCTTCCAACAGCTGAATATAACCTAAAATGGAAGTTAGTGGCGTTCGCAAATCATGCGACATATTGGCAATCGCCTGCTTCAATGTCTCTTCCGTTCGCTTTTGTTCCACCTTCATCTCCATCATGGAATCAAAATAGCCATTGATTTCCACCGCCAGTTTTTCGATATCCCGATCAAAATATTCAATATCCAATTTCTTTTCTGTATATCGATAACGATAAGCTTGAAGCTGTTTCGTCATTCTTTTCATTTCTCGCTTCATGGAAAAAAGCCGAAAGAGAAAAACAATCGCTATGAACATACATAGTGCTGTTAAATGGATCATTTGCCTCCCCCTTTTTTCTTACTTGATTTCTTTGCGGGAAAATACAAAGCAGCATCCTATTGCACATACGGCAAAAGTTAAAATTGGAACAATAAGCATCGTAAATAACTCTGTTTGTTCAAGTATGGCATTAGGGATATCTTTTGTTAATTTAATGATGCTATGATCATATATCGTTTGAATGATGGGGGAGTTTTTCGAGAATATTGAAAATGCAACCTCCAGTCCGAAAGTGAACACAAATAAAAATGAAATGGTCTTTCCACTATCTGTAAAGATGAGTCCTATGAGTGTCATAAACGAAGCAAATGCCGCCCCATACAAAGCAAGAAATCCTATCATTGGAACAATACTTTCCATTACGGACATATTAGGGAATAAATGCGACCCTGATCCAAAAAATACAGTGGACACTATCCAAAGGACAAGTGGGAATAAGATAGAAATAATGATTGCACCGATCGTGAAGACTGACAGTTTTGCAAGAACGATTTCCATTCTTTTATTTCCACCGGATATCATATTTTTCATCACACCTGTTGAATAATCACTTGAAATAAAAAATCCAGCCAAAATACACGGGGCATATTTCAATACAAGTTCATTCTGATTAATAAACGCTATCACAACGTCTATTCCTTTCATCTCTCCACTAGTACCCCTAACCAGCATCTCACTGGGAGCAAGAATTCCTATTAATATAATGGTTAATGTAATAGCCCAGAAGGAGCGATCATGTTTTAGCTTATACAATTCCGCTTTTATAAGATTATTCATCGTTGCCGCCCCCAATAAGCTTTGTAAAGTATTCTTCTAAATCTTCCCCCATTGGCATAAACTGCTCAATCACTGCCCCATTCACTGCTAATGTTGTGGAAACAAGGCCTGGTTCACCTACATACTTATATAATTTGATGACTCCATCAGGCATTACTTCAAATTCTTTCGTACCTAATTCTTCTTCCAGCACTGCTACTCCTTGATGTGGCTTGTCTACTTTTATGTGTAAATAATGCTGACATTTTTCTTGTAAATCTTTCGCTGTTAACTCCTCTAATAATTTCCCATCGTGAATGATTCCATAATGAGTTGCCAATAAATTCAATTCGCTTAAGATATGACTGGAAATAAGAATCGTAATTCCTTTCTCACGGTTTAACTTTAATAGCAACTCACGGATTTCGACTACTCCCATTGGATCTAAGCCGTTTATCGGTTCATCCAAAATAAGAAATTCAGGCTCTGACAGCAACGCCATCGCCAGTCCTAACCTTTGTTTCATACCTAATGAAAAATTTCTCGTTTTTTTCTTTCCTGTATGCTGCAGCCCTACAAGCGCTAACGTTTTTTCGATGCATTCTTTTCCGGGAATGCCTCTTTGCACTCGATGGACTTCCAGGTTTTGCTTAGCAGTCATATGAGGAAATAAAGCTGGCCCTTCAATAATGGTTCCGACTCTTTTTCTTGCTTCAATCAATTTTTTTGGATCGATTTCGCCAAATAGTTCAATGCTTCCCTCACTTGCAAAGGCTAATCCTGCCACAAGTTTAATGAAGGTTGACTTCCCTGCTCCATTTTGACCAATGAAGCCATATATGGCACCTTTTTTGATAGATAGATTCACGTTATTTAATGCAGTGGTATGTTTATATTTTTTTGATAAACCGGATGTCCTTAATATATATTCGCTCATTTTTTTCCTCCCTTATCTGTGATTCATCATAAAATGAAAATCATAAGGGATTATAAAGAAAACCTTAAGAAAACCTTAAGTTATTTTAAGCGATATCCCATTCCCCAAATGGTTTCAATATACTCTTCATTTGGGCTCGCTTTAGCCAATTTACTTCTCAGATTACTCATATGGACGTTCACCGTATTCTCATCCCTTAAATAATCATCTCCCCAAACCGCTTCAAACACATTTGCTTTTGAAAATATTTTTTGAGGATAGGAAATAAGTAATTCTAAAATGGCGTACTCTCTTGCCGTTAGTATTACCTTCAAGTCATTTACGATAACTATTTTCGTATCAGTATCCACTGTAATGCCTCTATACGTAAGCTGGTTCTTTTCCTCTATTCTTTTCATGGTTGAAGATCTTCTTAAATGGGCATCTATTCTTGCCATTACTTCTTCAATATCAAATGGCTTCGTAATGAAGTCATCTGCCCCTGCACGCAAACCATTTATTTTCGTTTGCTGTTCTCCTTTTGCGGAAATAATCAAAACAGGGACATGATGATGCTCCCTGATTTTACGAAGAACTTCCTCCCCGTCCATTCCTGGCAGCATTAAATCCAACAACACCATATCCCATTTCTTCTTCTCTACGTACAATATTGCTTCCGTCCCTGAAAATGCCGGCTGAGGGACATATCCACTTTTTTTCATCATATTGCAAAGCAATCCACTAATATCATTATCATCTTCAACAATTAAAATATGTACCTGTTTCTCCATAAGAGCCACCTACTTTCCCACTGCAATCTATTTTATATTAGCATTCTTTGTAAAGGTCCGAAAAATTGATCTGGATCCCCTCGCATATTCCTCATCCGTTTACACTAACATATCTATTCTTTCATTATATCGATGTTCGTTACCTGGCAAAACATAAACTGGAAGATATTGTTTTTAAAAACCGTTCAGTTGTTTCAGATTCCTCTCCGCGCACTCGGCTAGTCAGTTTGTTGTCGCAAATTTTTAAACCAATGAGGGTTGCATAAAAACAATATAAAATCATGAAGAATAACCTAGTCCATTTTATAATCATGGTTCGGGAAGAGGCCATTCCGAACCCCTCCGGACTATATTCAAATTCGAAGAAAAGCCAGTTTGCCTATAGTGACTCCTGCGGGAAAAGCGTGTCCAAGGGAGACCCCGCAGGCGAGCGCCGAGGGCGGAACGCCCGCGGAAAGTGAGTGCCTGGGAAATCAACGATCAGATTAACAAACCCTCAAAAAACGTTCCAATGATTTCATTCCATATATATAAGTGAAAATTCATGAAGGATTACCAAGTCTTGCTTTAAGATCATGTCCCTCGATAAAATTGACGCAGTGCAACTCACTGCACTCTGCTGTATTCAGATGAAGTGCATTTTTTTGATGTTATGTTTAATCTCCCAAGCTGCAAACGTTCCGGCACATATCCGGATATGAGGCTAAAATCGGCATGGCACTTGGCAAAACTTTTACCTTGAGTAAGTTCAAAAAGTATGTATAATGAAAAGTAATTGCATATGTCAAAGGTTTTCTAGGGTTCCGCAGTGCGTCTTATTACTGGTCTGGTCCGAGAGAAAACTCACAGCATGCTGTGTCACGGAAGGATAAAAGCCTGGGAGAAACTGTTTAACGGTTATCTCTTGGGCTTTTTTTGTTTTTTTGTAAAGAAATAAAATCGGAGGTGCGTTATTTCATGAACACAAACTGGATTAAAGTATTCATTGCAGCTTTTTTTGAAGTATTTTGGGTGATTGGCTTAAAACATGCAGATGACTATTGGACTTGGTCTGGAACGGTCATTTCGATCATCATCAGTTTTTACTTGATGATAATGGCTGGCAGGAAGCTTCCTGTCGGAACGGTATATGCCGTTTTTGTCGGGATGGGTACAGCCGGGACCGTTTTTTCCGAAATCATTTTGTTTGGCGAATCCTTCAAGCTGAGCAAAACGCTATTGATCCTCCTCTTATTATCAGGGGTGATCGGCTTGAAGCTAGTGACGGATGATAAGGCGGAGAAAGGGGATGAATCATAATGGCTTGGGTCTCTTTAATCTTTGCGGGGCTATTTGAGATGTTTGGGGTTGCGATGATAAATAAATTGCACAAAGACCGGAATTGGCAATCCTTGCTGCTGTTATTCATCGGATTTGGAGCAAGTTTCCTTTTTCTTGCTTATGCCATGAAAACCTTGCCGATGGGGACGGCTTACGCGATCTGGACAGGGATCGGCGCATCAGGCGGAGCGATAATCGGGATGCTCTTATACGGGGAATCCAAAGATTGGCGCAGGGTCGTTTTTATAGCCATGGTCCTTGGCGCAGCAGTGGGATTAAAACTTGTTTCATAGGAATGATATAAAAGCATAGAGAAAAACAAAGACGGCACAATTTAGATATATCCCCTCAATGTGTCGTCTTTACTTATTTATTTTCTTGCGTGAAATCATTTTATGAAAATTGAACCAGCATCCATCACAGCGGAATCTTTCCCCTTAACCTGTTTTAGCGTCGCTACTATAAGAAAGCTGACAATCACTAATAAGAGCCATGAGCTTACCTTTCCTAGATGAACGAGACTCCATGCATCGGTTTGGTTTGGATATTCCCAAGCTCCAAAGAACGTTGCGATATTTTCGGCTATCCATATAAAAAATCCGATGAGTACAAAAGAAAGTGCAATTGGCATACGATAACGAGTTCCACCAACTTCGTATGTGACCCATGCCCGCCAAAAGACGATGATGACAAGTCCAGATAACCACCAACGAACATCAATCCAATAATGGTGGGTGAAAAAATTCAAATAAATCGCAGCTGCAAGAGGGACAACGACAAAAAACGGCGGCCACTTGACCAGTTCAACCTTTAACCTCCTCCACGCCTGGCAAAGGTAACTCGCTACACTTGCGTACATGAATCCGCTATATAGAGGCACCCCAAAAATCTTGAAATACCCTTCCTCTGGGTATGTCCAGGAGCCCATGTGTACCTTGAAAAGTTCAAGAGCAAGTCCAATAAGGTGGAACAATGTGATGACCTTTAGTTCATCCCGTGTTTCAAGCCCGGAACGCAGCATCCACCACTGCATGAGAAGGCAGATGATGAGCAGCCAGTCATACCGTGGCAAAAAGGGAAGCGGCATGAATTTTGTCAAAGCCAAAGAGGCAAAAATAACGGCAGGAAACAAGCATGATAGGGCCTGCTCCCAACCAAAACGAATGAGTTGTTTTAGTGCTCTCATGATTGTTGCCTCCATTTTTTTTGGTTAAATTCATGAGTAACTCCCATTTGATGAAACCTTTCTTTTTCAATCTTGGGTGTCTTCATCATTTCTGTATTCTAAAATATCTCCGGGTTGACATTCTAAAGCCTTACAAATCGCATCCAAAGTTGTTAATCGAATCGCTTTTGCCTTGCCGTTTTTCAATATGGAAAGATTAGCCATCGTTATTCCAACCCTCTCGGAAAGTTCTGTAACACTCATTTTCCTTTTAGCCAGCATCACATCAATATTGATTATAATTGCCAAGTTATTCACCTCAGACTATTAAGTCATTTTCTGATTTTATATCGATGGCTTCTTGTAAAAGCCTTTGAAGAACAGCAGCAAAGACTGCAATCACCATTGAAGCAAAAATAACGACCATTCCGATTAATATGATACCTGGGGCGTCGTCCATTTCCGCCATGAGATAAAAGAGCGGCATGCCTGCAACATACAAGCTACTTATTGTGATTGCACAATTTTTGATAGTCTTTAAAGCTCTTACAGATAATTCCGAGAAAGCTTTGTTCTTGTCAATATAGCTTAAAAGTTTAAAGGCTTGATATAGAGCAAAGTAAAAGGGTATCGCCGATGCATACATATCGATTAAAACAAGATATTTCAAATACGCCATATCCGGATATAATTCTGCTGCAAAATTCGCTATCTCAGGCACCAAGAAGATGCACAAAGCAAGAACTGGAATTCCAATAAAAATAACAGCTATCTTTAAAAAGAGTGTTGTTCCTAGTTTCATAAAAAGCACCTCACTTATTTATTGTCCATTTAATTTTAATTTACCACAGGTTTTATCGTTTTACAATAAAATATTGTTGTTTTTAATTATATTATTATTGTTACCGAAATATCCTATTCTTTTTTTAAAATAAAAAAAAGCATTCCTCACTTCAAAGGAATGCTCCATGAACCATTAATTTATCACCTTCGGCTGAACCCTTATATCATCAGGATTTCCCTGATATCCTCTTCTGTAAGTGCAGATGGCGACTTGTCTCCAGGGTCGATGATTTCTTCAATAAGATGTCTCTTTTTCTCTTGGAGTTCATTCATTTTTTCTTCGATTGTCCCACGGGCAATAAGTTTGATGACTTGAACCTCATTTTTCTGCCCCATCCGGTGGGCACGGTCCGCAGCTTGTTCTTCAACTGCCGGATTCCACCAAAGGTCATATAGAATGACTGTATCGGCACCCGTCAGATTGAGACCCGTACCGCCCGCTTTCAACGAAATGAGGAATATATCCCGTTCTCCTGCATTAAACCGATTGCAGATTTCCACACGTTCCTTTGATGGGGTTTGTCCATCCAGGTAGAAAAAGGGTTGTCCTTTCATGGTCAAATCCCTGCCGATAATTGTAAGCATTTTTGTAAATTGCGAGAAAATCAGCACCCGTCTTCCAGAATGCTTCGAATCCTCGACAATTTGCATCAGTTGTTCAAATTTTGCTGAACTTCCTTTATATCCGTCCACAAACAAGGCCGGGTGACAGCATATTTGCCGAAGCCGGGTCAAGCCTGCAAGGATCCTGATCCGGTTTTTGCGGAGGGTGTCCTTGTCCAGGTGTTTCAGCGTATCATGCCGCAGCTTGGCCAGATAGGCGCCGTATAGTTTCTTCTGATCGGGAAGCAGTTCCATCGATTCCAGCGACTCGATTTTTTCCGGTAATTCCGCTAGTACGTCTTCTTTCATTCTCCGCAGCAAAAATGGACGGATCCTGCGGGATATCTGCTTCCTTGAGAGGTTGCTATACTCCTTTAACCCCATGAATAGTTCAGGGAATACGACGTGGAAAAGGGACCACAGCTCTTCTAGTGAATTCTCGATGGGCGTACCAGTCAACGCGAAGCGATGTGCCGCTTTTATCTTCTTGGCCGCTCGTGCCGTTTGAGTCCCCGGGTTCTTAAAGGCCTGTGCCTCATCGAAAAACACCGTATGGAAGTCCTCTTTTTCAAACGACTTGATGTCTTTCCGAAGCAATGGATAAGAGGTGATCACTACATCCACGTCCTTCACTTCTTTAAGCAGCCTCGACCTTTCCATCTTGTCTCCATCCACGACGACGGCTTGTATATCAGGGGCGAATTTAGTGAATTCACTCAGCCAATTGTAGGTCAATGATGATGGGCAGACAATAAGCGCCGGAACCCTTTTCTTACGGATGTCAGGAAGTTCGGATAAAATGAACGTGATGCTTTGCAGTGTTTTCCCCAGACCCATATCATCAGCAAGAATCCCGCCAAAACCGTATTGGGCAAGCATTTTCATCCATTTGTAGCCGTTTTTTTGATAATCGCGCAAGATCGGCTCCAGACTATTTGGCACCACGAACTCCAAGGCCCCCGGATTCCTGATGTTATCCAAAAAATTCCGGAATGATTCTTCCATTGTGAATGTCTGGCTGTCATTAACGGAATCAAGAAGCTGGAGCCCTTTTACGATTGGCATGTTCAGCGTGCTTTCAAGGTCTACTTCCTGTACTGGCAGTGCATTCAGAAAACGATTGATTTCCTCGTATTCCCTTGTTTCAAGGGAAAGCAGCGATCCATTCCTTAAACGGTAGTATTTCCTTTTTTCTTCAAGCGCTGCTAAAATCTCACGTATTTGTTTATCTGGGATATCATCCATTTCAAATTTGAATTCGAGCCAATTAGTACGCTCTTTTTTTATTTTCACCTTAATTCGCGGTGCAGTATTCCCACGGGAAATCCGGTTTCTTACAGCGGTCGTGGCATAGATTTGTACAAACTTTTGGAGTTTCGGGACGATGTGGTACAAAAACTCATACTCCAGCTCTTCATTATGCAAGAAATAGCCGCCGTCCGTCTTGGCAAACTGGCTATTCTCCATCAGCTTTAGTATCTCCGCCTCCTTCTCAACATCCCTTATAACCTTGAATTCCTGTTTTTCCAAAGGGTTGATCACGATATTTTCATAATGGAATTCCAGCCCAGCAAGCAGCCTGTTTTTCACTCGATCCAAGAATAGCTTTGCAACCAGCGGGGTCTTCAAAAACAATTCGGTGATGGACCTTGCTATATGGACTTCACCGAGTCTTTTCAAACCTGGCACCACTTTGTCCAGGAATAATTCCAGCTGGTCATGATGGATTGGAATTTGATTCATCCCGGAATCCTCCATCATTTGCTTTAACTCTGAAAGGCGTTGGAAATCCCCATTTTCGAGCTGAACCAATTTCCCCTCAAATAGGACCAATGTGTATGCATTCATGACAATCATCTCGTGCAGCCTTTTAATATTCAGTCGATAACCTTTGACCTCGCTTTCGGTAAAGGCAAACTGTAAAGGAAGCGGTCCGTTTGATACACGAAAGCCATTGAATGTGAGGCCGCCATAAGCAAGCTTCACCACTGGCGCTGCTTCAAGGAGGGGGACAAGCCTTCGAAAAGAAGATGGAGGCAAAAGTAATAAGTGATCGTCCAATGTATATTCAGATTTATCCGTCATGGCGTCAACATAGACTTTTTCATCCGATATAACTGTAATGAGCTCCTGAAGCACGAAATCAATTTCATTCTGAAAACAATGCAGCACCGGGTCATATATAAATGAAGGGGCCACTTGGGCAGGCTTTCCTTCTTTAACTCGCTTCAGGAAATCCCTGACATTCGACACATTGAAAGGACCGATTTTCATTTCCAGTCCTAACATATATTGTTCCGTTCCCATCCATACTGGTTTACATGTAAATTCCGCTTCAAGCATCTTTCTTTTTTCAAAATGGCGCTGATGACCGCTTTTGCGTACAGGCTGATTATTGAAAAGGGTCATCAAGCCCTCTGACAACTTCTTATTGGCTGTAGAATCAGAACCGGTTGCATGTAGACCTTCAGGAATCGTTCCATCTCGCTGATGGTCGTAAACCGATAGCAGGACGGCTGCAATATGCTGGCAATCCCTATGGAAGGAAGCTAGGGCAGGACAGCTGCATTTCGCCTGAAATCCGCCGACTGCATCCACTTCAATCGTGACATGGAAGTCTTCCTTTCCTTTAACAGATGCTTCACAACCATCATGACTGTAGCTTTCAAATGTCACTTTATTGGCACGATGAAAAGCTTCCCCTCTTTTGAAGGAGACGGCCCCGCACATGTCCTTTATGATTTTTTGATTCAATTTGATATCCAAATTGCCGTCCTCCTCCAGGGGTTTTTTTGTTGAGTGATTTTACATTCCGCTGAAAAATAAGCTCATTTTATCATCATACTATGAAATGGGATTACAGGGGTTGTAAAAAAGCAAAAAGACAAACTCCCCATTCGGAGTTCATCTCTGTTTCAGCCGGGAATATGCAACATCATTGTTGTCCTTTCGTGTTGCCTTTCTTTTTTTTACGATAAAAGAAGCTGAACACAAGAAGTACAAGAAGAATGATGAAAAGGATAAGTTCAGCGGGGTCCTTCACCAAAAAAGGGTTAAAAGCATGTTTGATTGAATTATCCAAATCGAATCCCAATAGAATATCCATACCTAATGATATGACCACTAAAGGGATCAGAATCAAAAGCGTAATACCGAAGAATTTCATTTTTGATGAACTCCACCTTTCAGGAACTTATTTTGGTGCTGGCCTTTCTTTTTTTCGATTCTTAAAAAAGGCAATGATCAAGAGAAGCAATGGAATGATCACCTGAAATGGGAGGTGGATGTATATCGGTACGGCTCCTAGCCCTTCATGGATATGTTCCGTATAGCTGCTTGCTATTATGATGGAAATCAGTAAAATGACAAAGCCAACAGGGTATGCAAGTCTGGAGGGCTGTTTAACATTGAAAACATTCGCCGTACCCGTTACCACCACATAAGTAAATACACTTATCTTGATGAACCCGCCAATCATCAACAAAAACAAGAAGTACACATCGAGACGTTCGAGAAAGCCTGCGACCTCTATGGACTGAATGAGGGTAAGAAGAGGGTATTGCGAACGTGTCGTTAGGTCCACTCCAAGTACAGCAATATTCACAGCCATAATTATCGCGAGAAAAATACCAGCTGCCGCCATGCTACTTAACCCAATTTTTTTTAATCGCTTAGGTTCGTTCAAATAAGGAAAAATCATTAAAAAGACAATGATTTCGCCAAATGGAAAGAATATCGTTTTAGTCAAACCCATTTTGACCATCGCTGCTCCGCTGATTTCAAAAATGGGTTTTAAGTTGTTTAAATGAATCATGCCTGAAGCGACTATCAAAAGAAAGAAGGTCATTAAAAGTAAATTCTCCAGGATAAAGAATAGTTCCCCCGTCCTCGTCAATACTTCTATCCCTTTACGGACCGTATACACCACGGCTAAAATGAATGCAGCGTTCGCAACAAATAACGGAACATGAGGATAGGCAAAAGTGAGCAGTGTTTCTCCGAAATCCCTCAGCACCCTTGCAGCAAGATAGGTGAAATAAAGGATGTATAGAAAAGCTATGATCCTTCCTAGAAAATTCCCCAATATAGTTTGTACAAATTCCGTTAACAGCTGATCAGGGTAGTAATGAAAAAGGCCATAATAAATCAAAAATAATAAAAATCCGCCTATCATTGCAATAAGGATGACCAGCCAGGCAGCCTGCTTGGCTTCACCTGCAAGCGGAACCAAAAGTGCACTGCCCATTTCAAACAGGAAAATAAGGACGAACAGCTGGTAGCCGCTGATATTTGCCTTTTCCATGAGGATGCCACTTCCTTTCCATTATTGATCTTTCTTTTTTAAATTTGAAAGAAACGGCTTATTACGTAATCCGGTACGGCGAATGAAAGTTTCTGCCTGTACTTCTACTTCGAGCTTAGGAAAAGAATCATTGTCCCAATTTTGTTCCAACTTCTTCCACTCTCTAGGATGGGATTCATGCAAGATTTCACCAAATCCAAAAATATCGGATTTATTTTTTTGTGCCCGAACGATCGCATCTTCCATCTCCTTCTTCAGGTCTTTTGCTAACTTCTTTTCAATATCTATCAGAACATGCGTATCGGTTAGATTCAAAGGAACATTCGCTTCCCGGATATCCCCTTCCGCACGGACCTTTACCGATATTTTAGGTTTGCCGTTTACCATTTTTGCCCCGATGTTGGTTTTTTGGCGAATAACTGAATAGGTGACTGCGTCTTTTTTACCCTCCCAATCAAGGTTTAAATTGGTATTTTCGATTCTATCCAATACCCACATTGATCCTATTGCCTTATCACCATCAAGCCAGTCAATCAATTTGCCATCTTTAAAAACACCTATGCCTGCTGCATTAGGGTTTGCCTCAATATCCGAGGACATGGTATTCTCCATTTTATCCTCTTTACCTGTGTTTCCTCTCACGGTAAAACCGCTTATTATCGGTTCTTTTCCGGTACTAAGCAGATTCTTGATCACCTCTTGAAGATTGATGCTAATACTTTTCCCCTGGGTTTTTTCAGTGGTTTCAATCGTCTTAATGACTTTCTCGGCTGATACCTTATCGATTGCCGTTAACGTTTCGACAATATCCTTAGCTTTTACACCCCGGGCAATCACGAGCCTCGTAGTTGCCCTGAATTCCGGTGAGCGCTCAAACGCATCGAAAATATCGTTGAGGCCTTCTTCTCTTGCTAATTCCTCACCTATGACAATCAGGTTTGCATGGGCAAAATACATATCTCGTGAAATCTTGGTTGAAACGATGCTATCCAGTTCAAGCACATTATCTCCGGTTGCCCTATAAATGGAAATCGGTGGATTCGTTCCGCCGCCGCCCTGAAGAGCTCCGGCTACATTTCCTGGATTAATGGTTTGGAAAGTTCCCACTAACTTTCCTTCTTTATTTCTATCGAGTCCGACCGCCGAGACGATGGCCATTTCGTTTAACTCTGTTTTATCCCAGCAGCCTGTGGTGAATGTGGCGGCAGTCAACATCATTAAGAGCAGAATTAATCTTTTACGATTCATTGCCTTCACCTTTTTTCCCGTCAGAAGTTTTCATTCCACGCGATTCAGGAGGCAGCGGTCTTTGATTATCGCCTTCCCTGATCAGATTATTTTCATTGGTCAAAAATTGCGGCCTTTCCTTGAATGCCCATATAGGTCTTCTGAAGAATGTGTCGCCCAACCCTTTCGGATTCAGAGGGGCGAGCGGTGTCATATAAGGAACTCCAAGTGAACGCAGGCTGCATAAATGGACAATAAGGATGATAAAGGCTAAAATCATCCCATAAAAACCTAAGGTGCCGGCACAAATAATGAATCCGAACCGCACAATGCGGGCAGAAATCGCTATGGCATAAGAAGGGGTTGCAAAACTGGCAATCGCCGTGATCGAGACGATGATGACCATTGCCGGCGATACGATACCAGCCTGGACGGCCGCCTGCCCAATGACCAATGCCCCGACAATGGACATGGTCGAACCGACAGCCTTTGGCATCCTAAGACTTGCTTCCCTTAATATTTCAAAGGTCATTTCCATGAGAAGCGCTTCAACGACGGCAGGCAAAGGAACCGTTTCCCTTTGGGCTGCTACAATGACCAGCAGCTTCGTTGGAATCATTTCCTGATGAAAAGTCGTGGCCGCAACATAGACAGCCGGTCCGACTATAGAAATAATGAAAACGATGATCCGTAAAAAACGTGTGGCAGAAGCAATGTCGAAGCGATTATAGTAGTCTTCGACAGATTGGAAAAACTGTACGAATATTGCCGGGGCCACCAAGACGAAAGGCGTTCCATTAACGAATATCGCCACTCTTCCTTCCAGAAGATTTCCTGCAACCATATCCGGTCTTTCTGTATGGTTAAGGGTTGGGAATGGGGTCATGACCTGGTCTTCTATCAATTGTTCAATATATCCTGATTCAAGAATGCTATCGATGTTAATTCGATTTAAGCGCTTCTTGACCTCCTCGACGATCCCTTCCTTAACGATCCCATTTATATACATGATGGATACGTCCGTTTTTGTCACCGTGCCTATTTTCATCGACTCTATCCATAAATCCGGGGTATTGATGATCCGGCGTAACATGGCGATGTTCGTTCCATTCGATTCCGTAAACCCTTCCCTAGATCCCCGGACAGTCAAATGCGTGCTTGGCTCCTGAATCGAGCGCTTCTCTCCTCCTCTTGTACTGGCAACCAGGGCGACGTTTACTCCATCAACAAAAATGATGCTGTCCCCTGATAATAATGTCAAAAATAGCTTTTCCCAGTCCGTGACCCTTTCTACGCCACCGAGGGAAACTACGTCCTCAGAGATAATTTCCAATGCTTCCAGTGGAAGTATGTTTTTTGACAGGTGAGGATTTTTCATGATTGATTCAATTATAAAGTCCGTAACGCTAGGATTATCAATCAGACCCTGCACATACAAAATAGTTGTTTTTATCTCCGGGTTTTGCCCGATTTTCAACGTTCGGATAATGATGTCGGGACTTTTTCCCGTCTTTTTCTTCACGATTTCCAGATTGGCAGAAAGGGAACTTTCAATATAATCAGGCGTTTTGCTTTTGGATTGACTTTCATCTTCCTTTTTCTTTTCACGTTGCTTCACTTGTCTCTTTTGTTTGAAAAAAGAAGCCATATTCCGAACCTCATTCCTTTTTCGTTTCACTCATTTTGTCCAAAGCATTCCCCCTTTATTCTAGGCTCATCCTTCTTCCTCCAATAAGAAAAAGGCTGTCGCAATGACAGCCTTTAAAGGTCATATTCGGTTAGGGAATGAATGCCGATGATACCGGCCCAATCAACTAAACTGAGATTATACTTTGCCTTTATTCCTTCTAAAAATCAAAACAACGAAAGCGATCAATAGCAAGGCCAGTATCGCATATACGATGTTTGAATAAATGTCCATGTACCCTACAATATCTTCCCACGAAGAGCCAACAGCTGCCCCGATATTCACCAAGATGATGTTCCAGATTAATGTTCCGGATGTTGTGTAAAGCAGGAAGAGCCAAAAGCTCATATGGGACATCCCTGCTGGAATCGAGATCAAGCTTCTGATCAGCGGAACCAGCCTACAGAAAAACACGGTCCATGACCCGTATTTGTCAAACCATGAGTTTGCCTTATGAACGTCCGATACCGTTAACCGAAGAATATGGCCCCATCTTTCCACGAACTTTTCAATGACCTTCACATCAAGAAGTAAACCAATTCCATAAAGGACGACTGCTCCTGCCACTGACCCTATAGTCGCAGCAATCACGACGCCGATAACCGTCATATCCGCTTTTGTCGTCATGTAACCGCCAAAAGTAAGAATGACCTCAGACGGGATCGGCGGGAAAATATTTTCCAATGCTATTAATAGAAAGATTCCCATATACCCAAAATCATTCATGAATTCCGTAATCCAGTTTTCCATTTAATACGCTCCTAACTTTCTTGAATCAACAGCTGGCTTGTACCTGCCGGCTGCTTATCTTGCAATAACCTTGCTCCCTTCATTAACGATCTTTGTTCTTCCGCCGGTCTAGATACCTTTGGAAAAACCAAATGGAAATCGCAATCCAACAACCACCCGCCAGATATCCGGCAATGATATCACTAGGATAATGGACCCCCAAGTATATTCGGCTAATACCTATCGAGAGGATCATCATCATGCTGAACAGAATCAATAGGATCCTTGCCCACCTGGCCGTAATGTGACGCCATAGCAGAAATGTAAGAATACCGTATAAAGAAAATGCATTCATGGCATGTCCACTAGGGAAACTGTATCCCCCTATTTCGATGAGTCGATGTAAATCGGGCCGGGCGCGTTGAAAGAATAACTTAACCATCAAATTTAGAAGAGGTGAACCCACCATGACTGCAGTGAATAAGACTAGTTCCAAACGATGCTTCAAAACCCTATATAAGAAAAGCAAAATGACCAAGGAAAGGACGATCAGGGAAGCGGTTGAACCTATGTAGGTAAAGAACTTCATGATGTCCGTCAGCAGAGGGGACTCCCATCCCTGCACCAAGGAAATCACATCTTCATCAAACTTCAGGTATTCATTTGCACTTATGGTAAATGCCATGAAACTGAACCCGATTAAAGAAAGTACACTTATTATAAAGGCAATGGTTAATTGCTGCTTTAATTTCATAATAACATCCTTTCACTGATTAAAACTGTTTCATCTGGAAATTTCTATTTTATCATATCTTCTTCATTGCATGGTGGGTGTAATTGCTTCATCGCCGCCAACCTAATCCGGGGAACATGCCTGGGCACAAAAATTTTCTACTTTACCATACTACTCTATTCGTCATTGTCACCTCAACTTCAGGTTACTATAAGATTTCCTTTCGAACGTTTCAAGGAGTGCAGGAACATATTCGTCCCTACTAAAAAGAAAAAAACCTTATGCAGGTTAGGGCACAAGGTTTTTTCTTTTTAAATACGGCTTGCCTTAAGCGGCAGTGATGTCAAAGTTTGCCCGGTCGCTGAATCGGTAAGATTCTCTTCTAACTGGAACGATGGCACCGCTTCAATATGCTTGAATTTCTTCAGGAATGCAGTAAGCGCAATCTTTGCTTCCAGCCTAGCTAGCGGCGCTCCCAGGCAGAAATGGGGGCCATTTCCAAAGGTTAGATGTTTCTTATTATTAGGGCGGTGGATATTAAGGGTGAAGGCGTCTTCAAACATCTCTTCGTCCAAATTGGCTGCACTCATCCAAACAACCACGTTATCCCCTTCTTTCAATTCCACTCCCAATAGATCGTTATCTTTCTTTACGGTGCGATCCAATTTAATAAGATTGAATCGGAAACGGAGCATTTCTTCGACCGCCTGCGGAACTAAATCCAGGTTTTCATGTAACTCTTGATAAACTTCTTTGTCATCATATAGCAGGGAATAAAAGCTATTGGCCAATAAATGACTTGTTGTCTCGACTCCTGCCCCTAAAATCAGCATGGTCGTCCGGACAACCTCATCATCCGTAAACATTTCCCCATCCACTTCAGACTTCAATAGATCTGAGATGATATCATCCGCCGGGTTCAATCGTTTTTGCACAACAATCGGATACAAATACTGATAGTATTCTTTTGCTGCCACTTGCTTCAATTTATCTACTTCTTCTTGCTTTTCTCTATCAAAAGGGAGGAATAAGGTATCCACCCACTTCTTAAACAATAAACGATCTTTCGAGGGAACACCCATCAAATCCGCCATGACAATGATTGGAAGCGGACTCGCCAATGATTCCACAATATCGATTTCCGTTTCCTCATCCATTTCCCCAATCAATTCATCTGCAATTTCCTGAATGCGAGGTTCCCAGTTTTGAAGACTTCTAGGTGTAAATGCAGCGGCCAGCAATGAACGGCGTTTTCTATGCTCAGGCGGATCCGATTCAGTGATTTGGATCTTTTCAGGCACAGAACCTTCATCACTATCCGTTCCAACCGATATCGTAGTCCGGTTACGAACACTCGAAAAATGTTTATAATCACTGAGAACCCGCTTCACATCTTCATATTTAAAAACATTCCACGTATCCGTTCCTTCGTGATAACTCACGGGGTCATTTTCTAACATCCTTTTACACCAAGCGTACGGACTAAATTCCTCCGTCCGGGTTTTAAACCTAGTAATTTCTTTTACTGCAATAACTTCTTTCATGATACCGACTCCTCCCACTTCTCAAAAGTTACCTAACAAAAGTACCGAATGTTCAGCATCTTCCATCCGTCGATTTGTTATAGGGTCGAGACATTTTCACAAAATCCTTAAATACACATCTATTCCATTATAGGGTAAAATACAGTATCAAACCATGCATCTTCCATACCAGCGGCCTTACATGAAATTTGCCCCACAATCCCAACACCCTTATGTAAAACTGCTTATTTTGGACAATTCCCTTTCTTTTTCTATTTTTTTATGTCTCTCAATTGATGCTAAAATCCAATCCTCTTTTTCAAATTCGGAGACAGCACTTTTTACTAAGTTATTTCAATATAGATTATTTTTATAATTACCGGAGTTTGAACCGGAATGCCTCCACTGCATAGAAAACGGCTGCACATCCAGCCGTCCAGTTTGTTAAACCCTTACTGGAATGTTTTTCAAATAAAAAAACTGCAGGCAAACTCGCTTTTCTTCGAGTTTACCTGCAGCTTGAACGGCTGCATGCTGCGGTCAATTTTTGCCCCTTTTAATCAGTTCATGCAAATCATCCATTTTCTTTTCCATGATATCCAGTCTGGTTTTACGGTGCTTGATGGAACGGAAAAGGGATACGGTCCCAACGATGATCAGGATTAGAAATAAAAGGCAAAACAATTGGTATACCAGATCCGCAATATTATACCCACTCACTATGTAATCCCCCTAAATCGCATTCTCAATATTCTATTATACACCACGCAAAATGAACAATTTAACCCTTTTAAGGGGAATCGGGAATAAAAAAACCGATAGCCATTTGCTATCGGTTGATCATTTAAGCCTCTATTTGTTGATCGTCATCTTGAGGCACAATCAATTCGTCATAGAATGCTGCCATTGTTGTTCCTGCATAAGGAATCAACCATAGTAAACCAATTCCCAGCGTGAACATGCAAAGGATGCCCCACCCGATGAAGCTTAGGTGCATAAGGAAATACTTCCATTTCAAGCCCTTCATTCTTTTTTTGCTCTCTGTAATGGCTTCAAGCACCGTGTATTCAGGATGATCCTTCAATAAGAAAAATAACTGCGAATAGGCGATGGCTTTGATGATACCCGGAATGATTAATAATAATGACCATAAAAAAATGAAAATAGCTTGTAAGATGGATGCCCCAATAAGCTTGAAAGAGGTTTTTCCATCTTTATAGATGGCGAACACTTCTGGAATGCCAGGATTTCCATCCCTAACTAAATTCAGGTAGAACCAAGTGGTTGAAATGGTAAGCGGGATCAAGGCAATGGAAAAGACCATGCTGAAGATATCAGACCATAACGGTGTTTCCTCCTGCATGAACCATTGTGAAAACCCACCGCTTCCGATCACTTCGACAATTAAAGGAAAAATGAGGTTGATCAAGAACAACAGCAACATAAGCGAAACAGTTACTCCCCATTTACCTCCCAATGACTGAAGGGCTTTCTTCTTTAATTCTGAGATTCTCATACTCTGATTTAACTCCTCTCTTTTAAACGGCGGAATTCTGAATGTTTCCTTTTCATTGTAAATATGGATAGATTCAGAAAAACCACAATTTATTTGATGTCTAAATCTCAATTTATATTTTAACATAATAGCTTCTAGTCGTGGGCTTAAATTCCTAGAAAGCACACACGGATAGAGTCAAGCGGTTGAACCGGTTTCGAGCAGCCACGATCAACTCCTCTCTTGCCCTTGGTACACTGGCTTGCTTGTTCCATAACAGTTTATGAAAGGGAATAAGACAATATGCCCTTCCAAATCAAAAATCCTTCGCGAAATCATAGTCTGTCAAGACGTACGGCCAGCGAAGGCGCATGTATTTATCTTGGTTAAAAGTCCTAACGTTAATCTAGTTCTTTTTTCCTTTTCCCTGATAGACCGGGCCACTCATTTAATCTATCCCAAAACTTTCGAACAGATTGGATAAAAATGTTAACACCGCATTCCAGGCATCTTCGTCAAAAGTAAAACGCGGAAGATGGTGGGGATGGGTTATTCCCTTTTCTTTATTCCCAGCTCCTATCAAGAAATAATTGCTGGGTGCCTTCTGCCGGAAAGCCGTAAAGTCCTCACCGCCAGCGTTTTTTCTTTTCAAACTTTTTAACTGGCTTTGTCATCACCATATGATCACAACAAAAAAAAGAGCATCCCAAAGCAGAATTCGCTTCCGCCTTTGGAATACCCTCTTTCCTATAATCAATCAGAGCCAGTTATAACAAAATCGTCTTGGAGCAAAGCTAAAGGAAGCTTTCTATTTATAGGATCCCCTGCCGAAACATTAATTTCAGTAATGTGACCGCTGGCACCTATTGAAACATCAATCAATTTCCCATCCTCCGTTTTCACTAAAAAGAGCCTCTCCCATTCATAAACATAGGAATTCTTTTGAACGTAAACTTGTTCGACGGTCCCATCCTGAGCACACTCGATGGTATGAATCGGTTTTAACACGGAATCACTCCTCCACTCTCCATTATTTGACTAAAGCTTATACCCAGCCACGGAATATCGAGGCTTCTGCCATTTTTCTGACACCCACCATATACGCTGCCAGCCTCATATCCACTTTTCTTGTCTCGGACATTTCATATACTTGATTGAATGAATTGACCAATAACTCTTTTAATTTGGTTTGGACTTCTGCATCTTCCCAATAATAACCTTGATTATTTTGAACCCATTCGAAGTAAGAAACTGTCACACCGCCTGAACTTGCCAATACATCGGGTACGAGAAGCACATTGCGTTCCGTCAAGATCTTGGTTGCCTCCAAAGTGGTAGGTCCATTCGCTGCCTCAACGACAATTTGGGCTTTGATAAGATGTGCATTTTCTTTGGTGATTTGATTGGAAATGGCAGCAGGCACTAAAATATCACAATCTTGTTCCAGAAGTTCCTGATTGGTGATTGTATGATCGAATAGTGTCGTTACCGTTCCAAAGCTATCCCTTTTATCAAGTAAGTAATCGATATCCAGACCATCCGGTTTATAGATGGCACCATATGCGTCCGATATACCAATCACTTTCGCACCTGCATCATGCATGAATTTGGCCAAAAAGCTTCCTGCGTTCCCAAACCCTTGGACGATGATGCGTGCACCTTTCAATTCTATGCCCTTACGCTTTGCCGCTTCTTCGATACAGATGGTGACACCTTGTGCTGTCGCCTTTTCCCTGCCGTGTGAACCGCCCAGTACAAGTGGCTTACCTGTAATGAAGCCAGGAGAATCGTGTTCTCTTATTCTACTGTACTCGTCCATCATCCATGCCATGATTTGTGAATTCGTATAAACATCCGGGGCCGGAATGTCTTTCGTCGGCCCCACTATTTGACTGATTGCCCGAACGTATCCACGGCTAAGCCTTTCCAATTCACCGATGGACATTTGGCGCGGATCACAGATGATGCCGCCTTTTCCTCCGCCATATGGCAGATTCACGATTCCGCATTTCAAACTCATCCACATTGAAAGTGCCTTGACTTCTTCCTCATCGACTTCAGGATGAAAACGGATTCCGCCTTTCGTCGGACCGACAGCATCGTTGTGCTGGGCACGGTATCCAGTGAAAATCTTCGTCGAATTGTCATCCATCTTAATTGGAATCCGGACGGTCAGCATCCGAAGAGGTTCCTTCAAAAGCTCGAACACTTCTTCAGAATAGCCAAGCTTATCCAGCGCCTCCTTGATTACGACCTGTGTTGAATCAAGTAAGCTGGCAGTTTCTTTTTCTTCTTTGATCGTTGTACTCAATGGAATTCACCTCATAGGTATATTAGGATAAAACTCTTTTTATGCGTTCGATTGCCCAATCCAAGTCTTCTTTTGTAATGACTAATGGCGGAGCAAAGCGGATAACTGTATCATGTGTTTCTTTACAAAGCAGTTTTTCTTCTTTAAGCTGCTCACAATAAGGTCTTGCCGCTTCTGTTAATTCGACTCCGATGAATAAGCCTCGGCCGCGGATATCTTTAATCATTGGGTTCTTGATTTCTTTTAAACTATCCATAAAGTATTGTCCAAGCTCCAATGAACGTTCCGCAAGCTTCTCTTCTTCAAGGACTTCCAATGAAGCGATGGAAACCGCACATGCCAACGGATTGCCGCCGAATGTGGAACCATGGGAACCAGGATTGAATACGCCAAGGATTTCACGGTTTGCAGCTACGCAAGAGATCGGGAAAACCCCGCCGCCCAGCGCCTTACCTAAAATGTACATATCCGGAACTACTCCATCCCAGTCAGAGGCGAACATTTTTCCTGAACGTCCAAGTCCTGACTGAATTTCATCGGAAACGAATAGGACATTATTTTCTTTACATAAGTCGTAAGCTTCTTTTAAGAATCCTTGTGGCGGTATGATGATTCCCGCTTCACCTTGAATCGGTTCGATTAAAAATCCAGCCGTTTGCGGTGTAATCGCTTCTTTCAATGCATCTAGATCGCCGTAAGGGATAAGCTTGATCCCTGGCAGCATCGGTCCAAAGCCCCTTCTATATTCCTCATCGGATGACAAGGACACCGCTGCCATCGTACGGCCATGGAAGTTTCCGATACATGCAATGATTTCAGCTTGGTTTTCTGCGATTCCCTTAACATCATAGCCCCAGCGTCTAACAGCTTTGATTGCTGTTTCAACGGCTTCAGCACCTGTATTCATTGGCAGTGCCATGTCTTTTTGCGTAATGCGTGAAACCATTTCATACCATGGTCCTAATTTATCACTATGGAATGCACGGGACGTTAATGTTACGCGATCAGCTTGTTTTTTTAATTCGTCGATGATTTTCGGATGCCTGTGGCCTTGGTTCACTGCTGAATAGGCACTAAGCATATCCATATATTTGTTGCCTTCAGGATCTTCCACCCAAACTCCTTCTGCCTTCGCAATGACGATTGGAAGTGGATTATAATTGTTTGCACCATATTGTTCTGTTTGCTCGATTAATTTTTCCGTTAAAGTTGTCATGTTGATTCCCCCTAAAATTTATAGCGTTTCCGATGTTGTTTTTCCTTGAAGGTGAAGAACTAAATAATCAGGACCGCCCGCTTTTGAATCTGTACCTGACATATTGAATCCGCCAAATGGCTGGTAACCTACAATGGCACCAGTACAGCCGCGATTGAAGTACAAGTTACCTACGTGGAAATCCTCACGCGCTTGTTCGATATGTTCAATGTTGTTCGAGATGACCGCACCCGTTAATCCATAATCCGTGTTATTGGCAATCTCGATTGCATGATTGAAATCTTTTGCCTTACAGAATGCAACCACCGGTCCGAAAATCTCTTCATTCATGACACGTGCGTTCTCATCCACATCGGCAATGATAGTTGGCTGGATGAAGAAACCTTTTGAATTGTCTCCTTCTCCACCTGCAACAATTTTCCCTTCTTCTTTACCGATTTCAACGTAGCTCATGACTTTGTCGTAAGCTGCTTGATCGATGACAGGACCCATGAAGTTGTTTACATCCGTTGGTTCCCCGATTGTTTTTTCTTTCGTTAATTCAATGGCACGATTCAAGACTTGTTCATATACATCTTCCACTATGACGGCACGTGAACAAGCAGAACATTTTTGACCGGAGAATCCGAATGCAGAAGCGACGATTGATTGTGCCGCCAATTCCAGATCAGCCTCTTTATCAACAACGATCGTATCTTTACCGCCCATTTCAGCGATGACACGTTTTAACCAGATTTGGCCTTCCTGAACTTTTGACGCACGCTCATAAATACGGATACCGACATCACGAGATCCCGTGAAGCTGATGAAACGTGTACGAGGATGATCTACCAAGTAATCTCCTACTTCGGCACCGCTTCCTGGAATGAAGTTCACAACTCCTGCAGGCAAGCCCGCTTCTTCCAACACTTCGATGAATTTAGCTGCAATGATAGGTGTTGTACTGGCCGGTTTCAATAAAACTGTATTACCTGAAACGAGAGCAGCCGTCGTCATGCCTGCCATGATCGCAAATGGGAAGTTCCAAGGTGAGATGATGACACCGACACCAAGTGGAATATAATTGAAAGCATTGTGTTCAATCGGACGGCTTTCCACTGGCATGCCGTCTTTAAGCTTCAGCATTTGACGTGCATAGTATTCCATGAAGTCGATCGCTTCCGCTGTATCTGCATCCGCTTCATTCCAAGGCTTTCCTGCTTCTTTAACCAATAGAGCCGAGAAATAGTGTTTTCTTCTGCGAACGATCGCTGCAGCCCTGAATAAAATGTTTGCACGCACTTCCGCTTTCGTTTTTCTCCAAGTTTGGAATGTCTTATCTGCCGCTTGCATCGCTTGCTCAGCAAGATCTTTATTCGCTTTGGATACGGTTCCAATAACTTCTTCTTTATTTGCTGGGTTTACAGAGGTAATGACTTCATCAGTAAACACTTTTTCGCCATTAATGATCAGCGGATATTTCTTCCCTAGATCATTAGCTACATCATTCAATGCCGCTTGAAAAGCTTTTTTGTTTTCTTCGATTTTAAAATTAGTAAATGGTTCGTGTTTATATGGTTGGACCATTATGTCTCATCTCCCTAAAGTTTATGTTTTTACTTCTCCCTTATTAATCAAGCAAGTTCCGTGCCAACTTTTCATTTTTTCGAAAAAATAATGTTTTTTCTTTAAAAATGCAATGAAATTCAGCACTTTAAGGGGGAAATTGACATAGTATGCCATTTTTTTTTGCTCTAATCCCTATTTTTGTCGCTAAAACCTTACACTTTTTATTAATGCAAATTTCATGCCAACTAGAAAAAACATAAAAAACAGCGTTTTTACACTTTTTTCGCAAAATATTTTTGCACTTCCATGCAAAATAATCTTGCTGTGCAAATTTTATTTGCGCCTTTGCTTCAATTCCTCTACAATAGCCCTAAGAAAAGAAGAAAAACGGGAGGCATTCATGAATTTAGATCAAATCATTAAAATAGATGGTTTCCAATCCATCCTCTATTCGCTTGTGGATGTAATCGATACAGGGATACATATAATCGATATAAAAGGGCGGACCATTGTATATAACAAGAAAATGGCAGAAATTGAAGGAATGGATTCAGAAGAAGTGTTAGGGAAGAAGATTCACGAAATCTTTAAATTCAAGGAAGAAACGGAAAGTACATTAATAAGGGCACTTCATTCGGGTAAGACAACCGAGAACTCGAAGCAGACCTACTTCAATAATCTTGGTCAGGAAATTACAACAATCAATAATACGTTTCCGATTTTGGATCAAAAGCAAAATATCATCGGAGCAATTGAAGTGGCAAAGGATATAACGAATCTGGAAAGAATCATTAAAGATAACATCTTAAATAAGGGCGATACCAAATATACGTTTGACAGCATCATCGGAACGAGTGAAAATTTCCTGGAAGTCATAGAAAAGAGCAAGCGCTCGACCAGAACGGCATCCTCCATCCTCATCGTTGGGGAAACGGGCACCGGAAAAGAGCTCTTCGCCCAAAGCATCCATAATGGCAGCAGCCGTTCGACACATCCTTTCATCAGCCAAAACTGTGCTGCCCTGCCAGATAGTCTAATTGAAGGAATACTCTTCGGCACAAAGAAAGGCGCCTTCACCGGATCGATTGAAAGGCCTGGATTATTCGAACAGGCACAGGGCGGTACCATCCTGCTAGATGAAATCAACTCATTAAATCCGAACATGCAAGCGAAATTATTACGGGCCCTTCAAGAAAGGACGATTCGCCGTGTTGGGGATACAAAGGATAAAAAAATTGACGTTAGGGTCATTGCAACGATAAATGAAGATCCGATAGATGCCATTTCAAATGATCATTTACGAAAGGATTTATACTACCGATTAAGTGTCGTTTCGTTATTCATCCCGCCGCTTCGTGAACGGAAAGAGGATATTCCTTTGCTGGCGCAATCCTTCATCGAGAAATTCAATGCGCTGTTCGAATTGAATATAGAAGGGATCAGCGAAGAGGTCTACTCGCTTTTTTATGATTACGACTGGCCCGGGAACGTAAGGGAACTTGAACATATCATTGAGGGTGCCATGAATTTAATGGAACCTGGCGATACAAAGATTGCCATCGTCCACCTTCCGGCTCTATTTAGGAAGAAAGCCCATTTGGAAGACATTCATCCCGAAAGAAAAGAGACTCATGCAAATGGGGATTTACAGGAGTCGACCTTATCTCTTGATGACTATATCGCCAATACTGAAAAGCAATACTTGGAGAAGATATTGAAGGAACATGGCATGAATATCTCCCAAGCAGCCAAGGCCCTGAATATTAGCCGCCAAAGTCTTCAATACCGTTTGAAAAAGTATCAGGTTAAATAGCACAAAGAAGGCCCCCATTACATGGAGGGCCTTCAGTTTAGCGGCGGAAAGGGAGGGGCTTTCTGAAATCTACTGGAACGTTTTTCAAATAAAAAAACTGCAGGCAAACTCACTTTCTACGAATTTGTCTACAGTCTGAAGGCCCCCATGATAATGAGAGCCTTTTTTGCTTCTATTCATTTCACTTCGCCATCAGAATGCTTCAGCGGCTTTCGCAACGTTTTCCAAACCATCCGCGATGATTTTTTGTGTCCGGTCCGGATACTGATTATGGCCTTCAATGACCACGGTCTCTGGATTGTTGATTCCCCATAGGCCAATGATATTTTTCACTAAATTCACGGCCATTTCAGCAGAAGCCATTCCTTCTAATGCATAATCAGAACCGCGGGCATTCAATAGCATGACTTTTTTATCCCCAGCATACCCGACAGGACCTTCCGCCGTATAATTGAACATTTTACCTGCTTGTGCCAAATATGAAAGATATGTGATTAACGGTGCAGGAACCGTTGAGTTCCATAGAGGGAAAGCGAATACCACTTTATCCATGGCCAGGAATTGATTTAAATATTGGTCAACCAGTTTGGCCGCATTTTCCTCTTCAGCTGTCAGTTCAAGACCTTGGTTGCGTTTATAAAGCCCGGTAATCGCAGTATTTCCATAGTAAGGAAGTTCTTCTTTAAATAAATCCAGCTCAGTCACTTCATCCGCACGGTGTGTCTCTTTATATGTTTGCAAGAATGTGTCATACATTTTCGAGCTGATTGCCTGTTCTGCAGGACGATCGTTCACTTTTACGAATAATACTTTTGTCATTTTCCCATTCTCCTCTGCCGCGGTTTCTTTATTTCCAAATAATCTGCTTAAGAATCCCATTATCCTCTCACCATTGCTTTCTCTTATAATTTAGACGACTAAATGAATCTCATTGCCTGATGGATCTGTTACGGCGAAAAACCGTTCTTTTTCCGTGACTGCAGCCCCGATTCCTTTCAGTTGTTCCGTTACTTTGTTTCTCGCTTCTTCATCTGCAAAAACGAGTGTAAACCAGTTTAGCCCTACACTATTTTCCTTCGGGGCAGGGGCGCCAACGCCATTCCAAGTGTTCAATCCGATGTGATGGTGATATCCGCCGGTTGAAGTAAAGAGCGCTCCTCCATATCGATTCACGACGGTAAACCCAAGACCTTGCATGTAAAACTCCTCCGTTTTACGTAAATCCGCTACATGCAGATGTATATGCCCCATTAAAGTACCTGCAGGCAGTTTGCTCCACTCACCATCGCTTTCTTTCAGCAGGTCATTCCCATCCAACGGATCCGTGCCCATTTCGACCTCCCCACCGGCCCATCTCCAATCAGTTGATGGCCGGTCAGAGTATACTTCGATGCCATTTCCATCCGGATCGGTAATGTATAGCGCTTCACTCACTTTATGATCCGCCGCTCCAAATGGATATTTCGTTTGAAGTAAATGGCGTAAAAAAATCGATAAGTCGGCACGGCTTGGCAGCAACAGGGCAAAGTGATATAAGCCTGTCGTCCGCCCTTCTTTCGGAATCACATCCGCAGGCTGCTCAAGAGTCAGCAACGGGGTTTTTCCGTCTGTCGTCAAAACAGCTTGCCGGTCCGTTTTCTTCAATACTTGAAGACCGATGATTTCTTGATAAAACAGAATGGCCTTATTCAAATCCAAAACATTTATACTGACTTCGCCAACAAAAGTAATTGGTTTTTGATGAAAATTTTCCATATTGTCACATCCCTTTTTTATTGAAAATCACGTTATCCAACGAAAGAACCGTGCGGTTTGCACACGCTAGATAGACAGACATGGCAAGCAGTGCCAAGTCCAATTCGTAACCCGCCGCTTGCCCGTTTCCTAGAAAACCAGCAGGTAATTTAGCCGTGAAAATCGCCCCCGCCATAATGACTGCAAATAGGACGGAAACGATTCGTGTTCCCAAACCCAGTATAACCGCAAGTCCTCCGATCAATTCGATTCCTGCAACGATGTACGCCATGAAGCCAGGAATGCCAAGGCTATCGAAAAATCCTGCCGTATTTCCTATGCCTCCTTGAAACTTTGAAACGCCGTGAATGAAAAAAGTAAGACCTAAAATTACCCTTAAAAAAAATTGGGCTGCATCATTTTTATTCATGTATGAACTCTCCTTTTGTCGGTTACTTTATGTAAGTGATTATATTTTAATAAGTATATAATGTCAAGTAAGTTTATTGGAATTTCATTTTTCCCCAAAATAAAAACGAATTGCCGAAGCAACTCGTTCCATGGTGTTCTATTTAAATGTACTAAATGGTTGAATTGATGATGAAGGAATCCGGCAATCGTTCTCCCGACTTCCTAGAACTCTATCTAATGAATGAAACCATAAGGCTTCTATACGTAGGAACTACAGGATTACTGCCCTTATGAGCGTAAGGTGATAAGTGGCGGGTAATTCAGTCAAACATCGAAATCAGTTCTTTTGTGTATGAATGGCGATCGCTGCAAAAAAGCTGTTCGTTTTCGAAAGAATCCACAATAACACCTCCCTTCATCACCATGATCCGTTGGCTCATCTCCTGTACTGCCGATAGATCATGAGAAATGAAAAGGTAGGAAATGTCCAAAGTCTCCCGCAGCCCGCCTAACAATTTCAGCACCGCCGCTTGAGAAAGGACGTCCAGGCTTGAAGCCGGTTCATCCAATATTATAAGGGCCGGTTCAATGCTGATCGCGCGTGCAATGGTCACCCGCTGTTTTTGTCCTCCGCTTAGCTCATGCGGGTAACGTTCAGCAAAACTCTTTGGAAGCTCCACGCTTTCCAGGAGCTGACCGATAAAGTTCGCTTCACTTGTATACGTAAAATATTTCATATTGACCTGACTGCCAAATTGAAGATATGGATCCATTAGTGAATCTTTAATCCTTAGTTTTGGATTCAAGGCAGATGCAGGATTTTGCAAAACGGCCTGGATGTTCTTGCGATAAGGTTTTAAACTGCGTTCGCTTTTGTTTTGCAGCGCGGTTCCTTCAAATAAGATGCTGCCCTTGTCAAAGGATTCAATCTGAAGGATGAGTCTTGCCAGTGTGCTTTTTCCGCAGCCGCTCTCCCCCACTAACCCGAGGCATTCCTTCCTTTCAATGCTGAAATTCACGCCCTTTAGTATTTCCACTCCGTTATCATAGGTTTTATGGACATTTCGTACTTCTAATAAACTCACCCTGACACTCCTTCAAGCTTAATTGGAATTCTCCTCAATGATGGCGATGATTGAATCAGTTTTTTCGTATAAGCATGCTGCGGATGGTTCAAAACCTGATTTTTATCACCGGTCTCAATGATGGCCCCGTCTTTCATGACCGCAATGCGATCCGCATACTTCCTGACATGACGTAAATCATGAGTAATGAACAAGACGGCACATCCGGTTTCTTTTTGGAGCTTTGATAACAGTTGCAATACCTTAAAGGAAGATACACTGTCCAAGGCTGTAGTCGGTTCATCCGCTATCAAGATATCAGGTTCAAGTAAAAGGGCTATTGAAATGGATACGCGTTGAAGCTGCCCACCGCTTAATTGAAAAGGGTACCTGCCATAGATATCTTCATTCAGGCCCACCGAAATGAGCGCATTGACCGCTTGCTGCCGCCTTGCCTTTTTGGACAGGTTCAAATGTGTCCGTTGATATTCGTCGAAATGCTGACCGATGGTAAGGAACGGTGTGAAAGAACCCTGGTAATCTTGAAAAATATAAGCAAGGCGCTTTCCGCGAATCTTCCTGATTTCAGAGGAAGATAGCGTTAAAAGATTCTTTTCCCCGTACCATATTTCCCCCTTCGCTTGGAGATTGGGTGCAAGCAGTTGACATATTGCCATGGCCGTCATGCTTTTGCCGCTCCCGCTTTGTCCGACAAGTGCGAACCACTCACCTTCCTGCACATCTAATGAAAGATCCTTGACGATATGATTTTGCTTTCCCATGATATGCAGCTGCCTAACGGATAAAATGCTCATGATCCCACCTCCTTTTTCACATCGAATGCATCGCGTAAATAATCACCGAGTATGTTGGATAGAAGGACGACAAAAACGATGGCGAGCCCAGGGTAAATCATCAGCAACATATTGGATTGAAAGTATGGACGGGCATCATTCAGCATGGCCCCCCACTCCGGTGCCGGCGGCTGCGCCCCGAGCCCGATATATGATAAGGAAGATATGAGCAAAATGATTTTTCCTAAATCAAGGCTAGAAAGGACAAGCACGTTCCCGATCAGGTGCGGAAATAGATGCTTCCACATGATCCCAAATGAACTTAATCCATTGATTTTAGCAGCTGTGACATAATCCTTCTGACGTTCCGTGATCACTGTACTTCGCACAAGACGGGCATAATTCACCCATTTCACCAGAACGATCGCCAACAGGAGATTCTCGATTCCTGGACCTAATAGGCCACTAAGTACAATGGCAACGATCGTATCGGGGAATGCAAGAAAAGCGTCTGCAATGCGCATGAAGATCCGATCGATCAGACCTCCTTTAAAACCGGCAATCACACCGAATGGGACGCCGATGATAACGGCGGCCAACAGGGATAAGAGGCCGTAGCCAACCGTCTGCTGTGCGCCAAGCAGAAGACGCGTCAATACATCACGCCCAAGATGATCCGTCCCTAACGGATGTTCCATGCTCGCCGGCCATAGCCTTTCTCCCAGATTGACCAGGGATGGATCATGTTTCAGAATAAGAAAGGTGTAAGCCGCAACGGCAAGCACTGTAGCCATCACCGTAAATAGGACGGTCATTCTCCAGCGCCTTTTGGATTTTTCTTTGATAGCTAACTCCATTTTCCATGCTTCCTTTCCTTCAGTCTTAGCTCCGGATTTAAATAACGATAAGATAAATCCACGGCACTATTAACCATGAATACAATGATGGCCATGACCAAAAGGTACCCTTGGATAACTGGATAATCCCGGGACCGGATCGAGTCCACGACCATCTTACCTATCCCTGGATAGGCAAAAATCACTTCGATCACGACTACACCGCCGATCAAGCTTCCAAGGCTGACACCGAATACGGTAATGACCGGGGGCAAGCTATAACGAAATGCATGTGCAAAGAATATCCGCATCTCTGAAATCCCCCTTGATCGGGCAGCCCTGATGAAATCATGACTTAGGGAATCTATCAAACTCGAACGCAGCAAACGGACGTACACACTTGTGATGGCCAGCCCCAGCGTGACCGACGGCAGAATCAAAGAACGAAATCCGTCCCTGCCCATCGTTGGAAGGGCTCCCCATCGCACCGCAAATAAATCTATCAAGAGCAGCCCAAGCCAAAAGCTAGGAATGGCTGCCCCCAATAAAGAAACGGCACGGCTGAATTGATCAATCCAGCTTCCCCTGTACAAGGCAGCTAGCGAACCTAATGGAATGGCTATAACTAGCATCACAAGCAATGCGCCAACCGCCAGCTCAAGTGTGGCAGGCAGCCCGCTCATGATCATTTCCATCACAGGCTGATTCGTCAGATAGGAATGCCCGAAATCCAATCGGATAAAGTCCGCGAACCAATCGCCATACTGCACTAACAGCGGATCATTGAACCCCAATTCTTCACGGAGCTCATTGACTTGCTCGTTTGTGATTGACACATCATCCACTTGAAGTATCGAGAGAACCGGGTCGCCTGGAGCAAGCCGAACAAAAAGGAAAGAGATGAATGTAATCACAAGGACAAAAATCACGACCTCAATGAATCGGCGGACTAAGATGCGAAACATTCACTTCACATCCAATTCATTCGTCAGCATGTAGTATTCGCTTCTCGAAGTGATCCAGTTTTTAACTTTATCGGCATCATAAGCAACAAGTGTATTCGGATGTAAAATGAATGAATTATACACCTTTTCATCCACATACATCGCAATCTCCTCAGCTAAATCCGAGCGCTCCTCCTGTCCGACCGTTACGTTCAGCTTATCAATCAAGGAAGTCAGGCGATCATCATCGGCCCCACTGAAGTTCAAGGCTCCCTTTGGATGATAAGTAGCATTTAAATAATAGCCGGCATCCCCGCGCGGAGCCGTTAAATTGCTGTAGGTCGTTAAATCCCAATCCCGATTTGCTGCCATATACTCTTCAGGAATTTCAATTTGCTTGATTTTCACATCAATCCCCAACTGGCCTGCATCCGATTGAAAAACTTGGGCAATTAACGGCAGGTCGGCACGTGAACTGTATGTAAGCAGTGTAAACGTTAACGGTTTGCCGTCCTTTTGCATGACACCATTCACTTTCTTATATCCCGCCTGATCAAGAAACCCCTTAGCCGCTTCCATTCCATTCGTTTTTTTCGGATAATTCGGAGCAAAAGAGAAAGTTGATGGGAATGGCCCTGTTGCCACTTCTGCATGACCATGTAAAATCGTTTCCGCTATGGATGAACGGTCGATCAAGGCATCTATCGCCTTTCGGACGTGTATGTCCTGCAATGCTTTACGCTCCAAATTCATCGTCATTTGATGTACGCGGAAAGTCGATGTCGATTCAACCTTCACACCATCTATCGCCTTTAAATTCTCCAGGCTTTCTACTTCTGGACGGAAAACAATATCGGCGTCTCCCGATTCAAGGGCAAGAGACCGTGCATTGGCATCTTCATTAAACGAAAACCTGGCTCCCTCAAGCTTTGCAGCTCCATCCCAGTAAGACTCATACCGTATTAAATCAACAGCCGTACCTGGTATGAATTTCGAAACGGCAAATGGCCCGGTTCCTATTGGCTTGTTTATATAGTCACTTTCCTTCACGTCAATAATTGAAGTATTTGGATGGACCAATTCAGAAGGAAACTCAGGAAAAGGAACCTCCGTCTTAATGGTCAGCGCATTCCCGTCCGCCTCAATCGACTCAATGCGCAAAGCATTCTTGATCGCGAGACTATCTTTCATCGCCCTCTCCAAGGAAGCCTTGACCGCTTTGCCATCCATCGGCCTTCCATTCTGAAACGTCACACCCTCCCTTAACTCGAAGTTCCATAATTGACCATCCTTACTATCCCAGCTTTTCGCCAGCCAAGGTTCAATCGTCAAATCCTCATCATTGAGATGCACCAATGTCTCAGTGATCCCAGCCCTTAGTGACACATAACTAGTATCAACATTCGGATCAAGCGAGCTTGTCGCAAAATTAAAAAGCAAGTTCACTTCCTTCTTCCCTCCCACTTGATCTTTCGCAGACTCGGTGGAACAAGCAGCCAAAAGAAAGAATGATAAACATACGATAAAAATCGATTTACATTTTCTGAACACGATATATTTCCTCCATTACCCTAACTATTTTTAATTGGCTGCCGTAAAATCGTATTGATTACGATTTAGATGGCAGCTTTACCATATGACAAACCACGTAACACATTGCCGAATGCTTATCCGAAATCAAACTATGTACGGATCCTCGAGAGTAAACACGTATTCACGAGTAAATGTGCCAAACTCACGAGTATTTGTCCCAAATTCACGAGTATTTACTCCAAATTCACGAGTAAATGTGCTAAACTCACGAGTATTTGTTCCGAATTCACGAGTTTTCGCTCCAGACTCACGAGTTTTTGCTCCACACTCGTGAGTAACAGCTCTAAATCTCGTGCAATAGCCCAAAATTTCAAGTAAATGAACCCAACTCTCGATTTATTGCACAAATCCCCCTATCTTCAAGCAATTCCTAATATTTTCAGCCCTTTTTGTCAAACAAATCAAAATGGTTACGATTTATACTTTAAAAAACTCTCTAGTCTTGACTGTCTTTCATTATAAAACGTCATGATTACTGTTTACAAGGTTTTTTTTGAGTTTTAAAGATTATCTGATACCAGTTCCTTCTATTAATCTTAAGGTACGTACATTCCCCATTCAATAAAAGAAAAAGCTAACTTTGTCGCGAAAGAGAAAACAAACATAATGTATCTCACTTTTCCAGATTTATTCAGCGCTTGATGCAGACAATCGAGTAGGAGGAGGTGCCTAGCCTCCGACCTCTCACACCACCGTACATACCGTTCGGTATACGGCGGTTCAGTTTAAGTCTGACGTAGTTT
>NZ_JBIWES010000002.1:0-299937 GCF_044762665.1 Peribacillus sp. NPDC096622
ATTAGCTCCGGTTTCCCGAAGTTATCCCAGTCTTATAGGCAGGTTGCCCACGTGTTACTCACCCGTCCGCCGCTAATCTCAGGGAGCAAGCTCCCGTCGATTCGCTCGACTTGCATGTATTAGGCACGCCGCCAGCGTTCGTCCTGAGCCAGGATCAAACTCTCCGAAGAAATGTTTGACTTGCTCATTTGCTTTTTTGATAGTGTGTGCTCACTTAAAATTTAACGTTGGCGCTTTGTTTTGTTCAGTTTTCAAAGAGCGATTTTTGTCGTCCGTTTGGAAACGACTTTAATAATATATCATCTATATTATTTTTCGTCAACAACTTTATTCTTTCGCTGTCGACTTAGTTATTATATCTAGTATCAGGAATAAAAGCAATAGTTATTTTAAAATAAATAATATACATCAATTCATAGATTTCAAATACTATGATTTTACCCCTGATCAAGAAGAAAAAGCTTACATTTCAAGAGTAAACTTTTTCTTTAAACATTATAGTATTTCTTCTATATATAATTCACGATTAATCCCCAAATTGATAATTTGCTCACTATCCATCACCTTTATGACCGGTCTTGTTTGCGAGCCGGTATCAATAAAAATGATTTCAGCGATGAATCCATTGTTCAGTTTGACCCTGCTTCCTATGGAAAAATCAGCGAAGCTTGATAACCAAGGTTTTAACTACCGCAATATCAAATTTACCAAAGTCGTCATGTAAGATCATTTCTAATACCTTAAACGGTGACTGTTTCTTTCTATATGTCCTTTCGGAAGTCATGGCGTGAAATACATCTGCAACAGCAATGATTTTTGAGAATAAGTTCATGGGCTTTGATTTCAATCTTTTCGGATAACCCGTTCCATCTAACCTTCCATGATGCTCTAGAACGGCTATCTTCACACTATCCTTAATGATGGAACTGTCCTTGATCATCTTGTAGCTGAAAATGGGATGAGCATGTATCTCCTCATAATCATCTGCCCTATTGCATTTCATTTTATATGCAATATATCCTCCTATCAATCCAATGGAAATAGCATGATGATATACATAGTCTTCCTTATTGCAATAGTTGTGCAGCATCAAAATGTTTCCTGGTTCCTCTAAAGCCTTGTCCATAAGGGGAATCATGATGAAACGAATCATGGTCACCTCGACTTTACTGCCTGCCTGCCAATTTTTAAATAATCGTTTATATTTTTGTACTGACTTAAGATACAAATCCGTAAAATCCGATGACTCTCCCATTTCACGCAATTCTGGATCTATTACTTCTTTCGGCAGAAATGTCTTTCCATCGATCAAAGTTTTTTCAACGCTCACCTCTGTTATTAAGAAAGCTTGCAATGCCTCAATTAACTGCGTGGTCAATATTGTTTTTTCATACATTATGGGGCGGTTCGAAAGACCTCTAATCTCTTTAGAGAGGATGCAGTCTTCGATTAAATAGCGAGTTTTCACTAGCAAAACGTTTCACCTCGGTAGTATTAATGAGTATCAATTCACTTGAAAAAGATGGTAAAAATCATCTTAATTATGATTAAATACCTAAAAAAATCAATTCATTAGCAAAGTTTCCTAAAATACGCGAGTCTTTTTACCTACATCCAACCATTCTTGAGATCATTTTGAAATCCAGCTAATGCAAAAAAAAGACCCAGCTTAATTGCTGGATCTACAGTTTTTTACGGTTTATACAATTTGAGCGTTGCCTAAAGGTACTCGCTTTCCGCACACCCGCTCCAATCACCTTTGTTTTAACCTTTTATAGAACCCTTTGCCTAAAGTCTCATTGTTTTAAAAATAGAATTAATAAAACTTTAACTTCAGACTAAAATTCAAAGGGAATTTCAAAAGGAGTTCGGAATTTTAATACCGAACTCCTTTTTTATGAAAAGATTATTCTTCCGTATCTTTTTCAGTATCTTCATTTTCTTCAATTACAGTAGGTTCGGGATCAGAATCCGGATCTAGAGTTGTTACCGTCTCTATATCCATGTCTTTTTCTTCTTCTTCTTCCCTTCCTACGATGGCCACCGTAGAAACATATTCATTATCTGCGGATTCGAGTCGGATGAGCTTAACACCCTGTGTATTACGGCCCGTTTTAGAAATGCCTTCGACTTCCATTCGGATCAATACACCAGCTGCTGTAATCAGCATCAAATCTTCATCTTCACCCGTAACTGTTTTCACGGCTATAAGTTCACCATTTTTCTCAGTGACATTACATGTTTTTATTCCTTTGCCTCCACGGCTTTGAATGCGGTACTCTTCCGCAGAGGTCCTTTTTCCATAACCGTTTTTCGTAACGATCAGGACTTCTTCATCATCTTCAAGAATTTCCATTCCGACAACTTCATCATTCGTCCCTAAGGAAATCCCTTTCACTCCCGCTGCAGTACGTCCCATTGTCCGTACATCCGTCTCAGGGAAACGAATCATCATTCCGGACTTCGTTCCAATTATGATCTGTTTCTCCCCATTCGTAAGTCGGACAGAGATCAATTCATCATCTTCACGTAAACCTAAGGCAATTAAACCGTTATTACGGATATTTGCAAAAGACGACAAAGGTGTACGCTTTGATATCCCATGTCTGGTCGTGAAGAATAAATACCAATCGTCCGCAAATTCCTTCACCGGTATGATTGCGTTGACCCACTCGCCTTTATCGACTTCCAACAAGTTGATAAGCGGCAATCCTTTTGCCGTCCTTCCAAATTCAGGTATTTCATATCCTTTTGAACGATAGACTTTACCTTTGTTGGTGAAGAATAATAGAGTGTCATGAGTCGAAGTGGTTAACAAGTGACCGACAAAGTCATCTGTATTCGTTCCCATACCCTGTATTCCGCGTCCCCCGCGTTTTTGACTGCGGTATGTGGTTGCAGGCAAGCGTTTAATATAACCGTTATGCGTAAGTGTCACGATTATATTTTCCTCTGGGATTAAATCTTCATCTTCCAGGCTTTCAAAGCCGGCTAATGTGATTTCAGTTCTCCGTTTATCATCAAAACGTTCTTTAATTTCAAGAAGCTCTTCACGGATAATTTCAAGAACTTTTTCCTCATCAGCAAGAATCGCTTTATATTCTGCAATTATAGCCATTAATGCCTGATATTCATCTTCGATTTTTTCACGTTCCAGACCTGTCAAGCGCTGTAATCGCATATCCAGGATAGCTTGCGCCTGTTTTTCGGAAAGTGAGAATTGTGTCATTAAGCCTTCACGGGCAATATCTGTCGTTTGGGAATTACGGATCAACGAAATGACTGCATCCAAATTATCAAGGGCAATGCGCAAACCTTCTAAAATATGGGCACGGGCCTCCGCTTTCCGCAGTTCGAATTCAGTCCTGCGCCGTATGACTACCTGCTGATGCTCCAAGTAGTAGCGCAGGCATTGTTTTAAATTCAGCACCTTTGGCTGACCGTCCACCAAAGCAAGCAGATTGATTCCGAAGGTGGTCTGCATCGCGGTATGCTTATACAGGTTGTTTAAAAGGACATTCGCATTAACATCCTTTCGAAGCTCCATGACAATACGCATACCATTGCGATCCGATTCATCCCGTAAGTCGGTGATGCCTTCGATTTTCTTATCTCGGGCAAGTTCTGCGATTTTTTCAATCAATCTTGCTTTATTCACTTGATAAGGGATTTCCTTAACAAGGATTACCTGTTTACCATTCGGTTTCTCTTCAATCTCGACTTTCGCCCGTTGAATGATTGACCCTTTACCGGTTTCATAGGCCTTTCTGATTCCGCTTCTCCCTAAAATCAAACCGGCTGTCGGAAAGTCCGGACCAGGAATATATTCCATCAACTCTGG
Organism: Peribacillus sp. NPDC096622; assembly: GCF_044762665.1. Taxonomy (NCBI): domain Bacteria; kingdom Bacillati; phylum Bacillota; class Bacilli; order Caryophanales; family Bacillaceae; genus Peribacillus; species Peribacillus sp. NPDC096622. The sequence continues at coordinate 3,842 of NZ_JBIWES010000002.1, forward strand.
AATTGTAATCTCAGGATTCTTGCTTAAAGCCAATACGCCGTCAATTACCTCACCTAATTGATGGGGCGGAATATTGGTTGCCATTCCTACCGCTATTCCTGATGAACCATTCACCAACAAGTTCGGGAAACGGGCAGGCATGACGGCTGGTTCTCTTTCTGAACCATCGTAGTTATCCTGGAAATTGACCGTATCTTTATTTAAGTCACGGAGTAACTCCATCGAGATTTTCGACATTCTCGCTTCGGTGTACCTCATTGCGGCAGCTTGGTCACCATCGACCGAACCGAAATTCCCATGACCATCTACAAGCATATAGCGATAGTTAAAAGGTTGCGCCATCCGTACCATCGTTTCATATACTGCCGAATCACCATGCGGGTGATATTTACCGATTACTTCCCCGACAATACGGGCTGATTTCTTAAATGGTTTATCCGAAGTCATTCCAAGATCGTTCATTGCATAAAGAATTCTTCGGTGTACCGGTTTCAAACCGTCCCTTACATCAGGCAAAGCCCGCGACACGATAACGCTCATCGCATAATCCAAAAACGATGTCCGCATCTCGGTACTTATATTTATTTCTTTAACACCTGATCTTTCATTTTCTGACATGGAGCCAACCTCCTATTAAAAGCTTATACTCTCATTTAAGTTTATCTGTTCGTGAACTATTTAAAGAACAGGATGTAAAAAGCATCCTGTCAAAAATCAGATATCAAGATTTTTTACATAAATTGCATTTTCTTCAATGAAGTTACGTCGCGGTTCCACCTTATCGCCCATCAGCATCTCGAAAGTTTCATCAGCCTCGGCAGCATCTTTCAAACTGACTTGAAGCAGCGTTCTCGTTTCAGGGTTCATCGTCGTCTCCCACAATTGCTCCGGATTCATTTCCCCCAGCCCTTTATAACGCTGCAGGTTAGGCTTTGGAGTACTTGGCAAACTTGCCATGATTTCTTCAAGCTCGCGGTCATTATAAGCATAATCCACTTTTTTTCCTTGCTGGATCTTGAAAAGTGGCGGCTGAGCAATATATATATAACCATACTCGATGATTTTTCGCATGTACCGGTAGAAGAATGTCAACATCAGTGTTCTGATATGGGCACCATCCACATCCGCATCGGTCATGATAACAATTTTATGGTATCTAGCCTTTTCAATATTGAATTCATCACCAATGCCTGTTCCAAGCGCTGTGATGATCGTACCTATTTCCTCATTGTGCAGGATTCTATCCAATCGCGCCTTTTCAACATTCAGGATTTTACCCCTTAGCGGCAATATGGCTTGGAAATGGCGGTCCCGTCCTTGTTTTGCCGAGCCTCCCGCAGAGTTTCCTTCAACGATGTACAATTCGCTGATACCCGGGTCCTTAGAAGAGCAATCCGCCAATTTCCCCGGTAGATTGGATACTTCCAAAGCACTTTTCCTCCGGGTCAATTCACGTGCTTTCTTCGCTGCCAAACGGGCTCTCGCTGCCATTTGCCCTTTATCTACAATTTTTCGGGCCACTGCAGGATTTTCATATAAGAAGGCATCAAGCCTTTCCGAAAGAATGGAATCAGTAACCGTCCTCACTTCAGAGTTTCCGAGTTTGGTTTTCGTCTGACCTTCAAATTGCGGATCGGGATGCTTAATCGAAATGATTGCCGTTAAACCTTCCCGGACATCTTCACCCGAGAAATTGGAATCCGCTTCTTTTAAAAGACTATTTTTCCGTGCATAATCATTGATGACACGGGTTAAAGCAGTCTTGAATCCTGATTCATGTGTACCGCCTTCATAGGTATGGATATTATTAGCAAAAGAAAAGACATTACTGATATAGCTGTCATTATATTGCAGAGCCAATTCAACAGAGATGCCATCTTTTTCGCCTTCCATGAAAATCGGTTCCTCATGCAAAACCTCTTTTGAACGGTTCAAATGCTCGACATAGGATTTGATGCCGCCCTCATAGTGAAACTCCCTGATTTTCTCTTCTTCTTCACGTTTATCTTCAATGATCAGTTTCAAGCCTTTATTCAGGAATGCAAGCTCACGGATTCGTGTGGCTAATGTATCGAAATCATATTCCAAGGTTTCCGTGAAGATTTCACCATCAGGAATGAAGTGTACAGTCGTTCCGGTATGATCGGTTTCCCCGATGATTTTCAAATCCTCTTTTGGGATACCGCGGTTAAATTGCTGATAATGGATTTTCCCTTCACGATGAACGTACACTTCCAATACCGTGGATAAGGCATTAACCACTGATGCCCCCACACCATGCAGACCGCCGGAGACCTTATAACCCCCGCCGCCAAATTTACCGCCCGCATGAAGGACCGTCATGATTACTTCCACAGCCGGGCGTCCCATTTTTTCATGGATGCCCACTGGAATTCCCCGACCATTATCGACTACGGTTATGCTATTGTCTTCTTCGATCGTCACTTTGATTTCCGTACAGAAACCAGCTAGTGCCTCATCAATACTGTTATCGACAATTTCCCAAACAAGATGGTGAAGTCCTTTTGCAGCGGTGGAGCCGATATACATCCCCGGACGTTTACGAACTGCTTCTAAGCCTTCTAAAACCTGTATCTGATTCTCATCGTATGCCTGAGCTTGTACTTCTTTTTGTTCCATTGTCATACGTATCACCTACACTTTTCTTTTGGCATTTATCAATTTTCAGGAGTAATTATAACGTTTAGCTACAATTCAAAGAATATCTATATCATCGATTAAGAGCGATGGCTGCAGTGAACGCTTTTTCAAAGTGGACGACGCAAGCGGTGAATAATATACCTGTTTGTCCGTCACTACAATCGATTTAACCGAGTTTTTTGCTAAATGGTAAGTTACATCGGACTTTTTCTCCAAAAATTCACTCATGATCGGAGAGGCCTGAAGCAGCTTCTTATCTAAAATGGCTATGACATCGTCCGTTTTCACAAGAATGTCTTCACCAATGTGGAGATACATACATTCACCTCATCATTTAACCTTTTTTATACTTCCTTGACTAACATAAAAGGTGGACGCTTCTCTTAGGGTTTGATGATCGATTCCATCAACGGAGGGTGTCGTCACAAATGTTTGCACTTTCCCTTGTATCGTATTCAGTAAATGGGATTGACGGAAATCGTCGAGTTCCGATAACACATCATCCAATAATAAAATGGGATACTCGCCGATTTCTTCATGGATCAGCTCAATTTCGGCAAGTTTCAAAGACAGGGCAGTCGTACGCTGTTGTCCTTGTGAACCATATGTCTGGACATCACGGTCATTCACAAAAAAAACCAGGTCGTCACGATGAGGACCTACCAGTGTAACACCCCGTTCAATTTCCCTTGTTTTTATTTTATCAAATTTTTCTGTGTATACTTCTATCATTTTCGTCAAATCCATAGATTCTGATACATCAAGCGACGGTTTATATTGGATTTTCAATACTTCTAGATTTCTGGAGATCCCCGAATGAATCGGCTCTGCCCATTGCTGGAGCTTTAAAAGAAACTCGTACCTTCTTTCGACAATTTTCGCTGCATACTGAATAAATTGATCTGTCAGCACGTCAAGCATCGTCGTATCCGTTTGTTTCCGGGTCTGCAGAAGCTTTAAGTAATGATTTCTTTGTTGAAGTATTTTATGATATTGGCTCATATCATGAAGGTATACGGGAGAAACCTGGCCAATTTCCATATCTATAAAACGGCGTCTGACTAGAGGACTTCCCTTTACAAGGTTAAGATCCTCAGGCGCAAACATGACCACATTCATATTTCCGACATATTGACTCAACTTTCTTTGTTCAATATGGTTGCACTTCGCCTTTTTCCCTTTTTTTGAAATGGTCAGCTCAAGTGGTATTGAGGTATTTCTCTTTCTAACTCTTCCTTCTATTTTAGCATACTCTTCATCCCAGCGAATAAGTTCTTTATCATTTGAGGTCCGATGGGATTTTGCCATTGCTAAAACGAAAATGGATTCCATGACATTTGTTTTCCCTTGAGCATTTTCGCCAAGGATTACATTGACTTTATTCTCAAAAGTCAGATTCAATTCGGTATAGTTGCGGTAATTTTTCAAACTTATATTTTCAATATACATATTCCGCTCTTCCCTTATGTTTTAGCTTGTAATTGTGTAGGTGCCAAATCCAGGAATCTCTATTTTATCACCTGATCTTAATTTTCTGCCTCTTCTCACGTCTAATTCGCCATTAATGTAAACCTCGTATTCACTTAAGAACCATTTCGCCATTCCGCCGCTTTGGATCAAATCGGCCACTTTCAGGAATTGTCCAAGGGTAATATATTCAGTATTGATTTTTATGGAGTCCATTCATGCCTCACTCATTTCTAAGTAGTCTTTAATATTTCATTTTACTAAATTAATCCCATTAAGACAAAGTATAGCTTTTTGAGTTCCTGTTTTTAGCGATTCAGAGTCCCGTACAGAATTGAAAAAGCGCCAAAAAGCCTTTGGAAACCTATGTTTAAAAACAAAAAAATTAAAGACTTGCTATACAAGCCTTTAATTTTTTTGAAATATTATTTTAGCTTAATAAGTCCTTACCGGGAGAATTAATTGCAGCATGGAATCATCATGTAGCGGACGAATGACAAACGGACGCATTGCACCTGTGAAATTAATTTTTATATCGGAACCTTCCAATGCCTTTAGAGCATCCATTACAAATTTGGCACTGAATGAGATCTTCAGGTCTTCACCTTCAATGGCTTCTGCCTGAACCTCCTCAATTACTTTACCAATTTCAGGAGTATTGGAAGAGACTTCGATTATACGGCCTTCCAAGGTTGTCAATTTGACGACATTATTTCTTCCTTCTCTCGCCAATAAAGAAGCCCTGTCGATCGCTTGAAGGAAATCCTTGGTGTGAACAGTCACATCGGTTTTGCTATCCGATGGAATCAAGCGTGATGTATCAGGATAATTCCCTTCAAGCAGTCTTGAGAAGAATAATAAATTTTCAGCTTTGAAAAGTACTTGGTTTTCGGTAATGACGATTTCAATGAGTTCGTTCGTATCATCTAGGATTTTACTTAACTCATTCAGACTTTTACCTGGGATTACAACGCTATAGGTCCCGTTAATTTTATTTTCTATTTTGGCTGTTCTCATTGCAAGCCTATGACTATCTGTTGCAATACAGGTCAATTCGTCATCTTGAACCTTTAAGTTTACACCTGTTAAGATGGGGCGTGTTTCTGACGTGGACACTGCAAACCCAGTTTGGCGGATAAGGGTCTTTAAAAGGTCCGTTGGAAGCTTGAAAATATTTTCTTCTTCAATGATCGGAAGATGTGGATATTCCTCAGGATCCAGTCCATTTAGATTAAATTCAGCTTTTCCCGAGCGAATAATCGTTTGAAAGTTATTCTCCACTTCAATTTCTACAGTATCCATCGGCAGCTTTTTGACAATTTCACTGAAAAAACGGGCATTCAGGACAATACCGCCGCTGCTTTTAACTTCAACAATCTCATCTCCATCAACCTCAGCGGGAATGAATGATTGGATGGAGATATCAGAATCACTACCTGTTAGGGTGACCCCCTCACTAGTAACGCTTATCTTTATCCCCGTTAGAATCGGAATCGTCGTCCTTGATGTGACTGCTTTCATTACTTCTTGGACACTATGAACTAATCGATCTCTTTGGATTATAAATCTCATGTTTCATCCTCCAATTTTTTATTGCCGAATAGGCATATTTATTAATAATTTTTATTAAAAAAGATAGTAGTAATAGTAGTAGGTCCTGTTGATATGTGGATAAGTCCACTCAACCTAAGGAAAAACAGTCTATCCACATGTGGACAGACTGTGTGTAAGTAGTCGTCAGTTATTCACATTATCCAGAATCTATTATACCCTCAGCTGGTCCTGGATTTCTTTAACCTGACGTTGAAGCTGGGTGTCCGTTTGCATGAGTTTGGAGATTTTTTCATGCGCATGGATAACGGTCGTATGATCACGGCCCCCAAATTCATCACCTATCTTGGGCAGGGATGAGTCCGTTAACTCCCTGGAAAGATACATGGCAATCTGTCTTGGAAAGGCAACTGATTTAGTCCGTTTTTTCGCCTTGAAATCCTCAAGTTTGACACTATAATGTTCACCGACCGTCTTCTGGATTTCCAAGATGGTGATTATTTTAGGTTTTGAGCTAGGGATGATGTCTTTTAATGCTTCAGCTGCCAAATCCGCATTTATATCTTTATTAATCAATGAAGAATAAGCGACGACACGAATAAGTGCACCTTCAAGCTCACGAATATTGGAATCGATTTGGTTGGCAATATAGAGCATGACTTCATTCGGGATATCAAGACCCTCAGCTTTTGCTTTTTTACGCAATATGGCAATCCGCGTTTCCAGATCAGGAGGTGTGATATCCGTGATCAAGCCCCACTCAAACCTTGAACGGAGGCGATCCTCGAGTGTAGGTATCTCTTTTGGCGGGCGGTCACTCGAGATGACGATCTGTTTGCTTTCTTCATGCAGCGCATTGAATGTATGGAAAAACTCTTCTTGAGTTTGTTCTTTTCCCGCAAGAAATTGAATATCATCAATTAATAAAACATCAACACTTCGGTATCTATCACGGAATTCCCCAGCTTTATTGTCCCGGATTGAGTTGATGAATTCATTCGTGAACTTTTCAGACGATAAATAAACGACCTTTGCATTCGGATTATGCTCAAGAACATAATGCCCGATGGCATGCATTAAATGAGTTTTTCCAAGACCTACGCCCCCGTAAATGAATAAGGGATTATAGGCTTTGGCCGGAGCTTCTGCGACAGCGAGAGACGCGGCATGGGCAAAACGATTGCCGGAGCCGATGACAAATGTATCGAAGGTATTTTTCGCATTCAGCATATGCTGTGGAAATGCAGCATGCTCTTTATCCTGTTTTTTTATCTTTTTAGGCTGAACAGGAACGGCAAAATCATCATCTTCTTGATTGGGGGGAATGATGAATTTCGCTTCCAATTCCTCACCGGTAAGTTCAAACAATACATCGGAAATAAGATGGGAATAGCGTTCTTCAAGCCAATCCCTGGCAAATTCATTGGGAGCGGTGACTGTTAATGTATCACCTTGCAGTAAATAAGCCTTGGTTGATTTAAGCCAAGTTTCAAAGCTTGGTTTACTGATTTTCTTTTCGATTTTTCCGAGCGCCTGGTTCCAGAGGCTATCGATGTTATCCAAACTTATCCCTCCTTTGCAAAAAATTTTTAATAATTGTATCTAAATGTATAGGCACAAATAAACTCATCGATTGCCGTCTTTATATTAATTTTGACAGCAAAGGTTCGGTGAGCTGTATAAGGGATTTTTGTGTTGTGTAATATGGAGTGCCCAAAACTATATCTTGCGCTGTACAACCTTTGTACAGACTACATCTGGTGAGCCAGTGTAGATTTGAATGTTTATTCATCAACAGGTATTTTAAGAAATATATAATAATAAAGAAGAAAAAAGGGTTTTCGACAATATCCACCATCTGTGGACAGATTGATATACACAGGTCGGATAAACTATCCACAAGTTATACACAGTCTGTGGATAAACGTTACCTGTTGATAAAGTTATTCAGAGTGAAAACACAAATATAATATCAGAAATTCAGGCGTCTTGCAATGGGTTAGAAAACTTTATCCACAACTTACCGAGCTTGTGGGAAAAACTTTTCCACAGGCTATTGTTATGTGCAAAAGTCTATAAAATGGGATGTGGATAGAAAAAAACATGTCGAATTTTATCCACAGACCGTGATTATAGGCTCGAATTAATTCGATTTGAACCAAGTTGTTCAAGCTGATGACCTGCATGGAGAAAGATCGAAAATGATTCAGGTTCATTCTTATTATTTGTCGAATGGTGTGTCGCAAGGGAGGATTCCTTGCGATTTCTATTTGTGCTCATGGATAAAATGATGGAAATTTTCCTTTCCCCAAAAATTTCTATATCAGTTCGGAGCAAAATCATTTACAATAGGCTAGGTAGTAAAAAAAGGCCTACTGGACATTGAGCATTAAAAAAAGAAATATTTTTTATGGATGAGGTTGACAAGTAGAAACCTCCATCTATATAATTGTAAAGACTGTCTTTAACTGTTATTCCTCAGGGAGGTGTCATATAATGAAAAGAACTTATCAACCGAATAACCGCAAACATAGTAAAGTTCACGGTTTCCGTGCACGTATGAGCACGAAAAACGGACGTAGAGTAATCGCTGCACGTCGCCGTAAGGGCAGAAAAGTATTATCTGCATAGACCACTGAAAAGTCTCAGTGGTCTTTTTTCGCAAAATAAGGGATTTACTGAGACTCAATTCATGTAATGAAGGTGTAAAAATGAAAAAAAAGTTAAGGATTAAGAAAGAGGATGAATTTCAGCTTGTGTTTAAAAAAGGTGAATCTTCTGCTAATCGGCAATTCGTTGTCTATGTCCTTGAAAAGCCTGGTCAGGATTATTTCAGGATCGGCCTTTCTGTCAGTAAAAAAATCGGGAACGCCGTTGTAAGGAACCAAATCAAAAGATACATACGGCAAGCGTTTTTGGAATTGAAAGAAGATATAGAAGAGGGTAAGGATTATATTGTGATTGCTCGAAAACCAGCGGCGGAGATGGACTTTTTCCAGGTGAAAAGCAGCTTGATACATGTCCTGAAACGTTCTAAATCACTAAACTTTAAAATGAAAAAACAATAAAGTCCCCTCAATATCGAATAAGCACTCCTCGGATCATGTGGTTACTTTGTAAGATGACATAGAAAATTCCGATTGTAACTGTGGAAAAAGTGGATTACTTTTCCTTGAAATCTGCTAATAAACAGTTCACAATTGTTTCAAAAAAGATTGATTGCAGTTAGGAGGAAATTACGGTTGAAAAAACGAATATTACTCATTATTGGACTAGCCTCGATAATGATGCTGTTGGCAGGGTGTACGGAAATTAAAGAACCTATTACTGCGGATAGTGAAGGTTTTTGGAATTCATACATTGTCTATCCATTATCAGCCCTGATCATCTGGCTTTCCGAAGCATTTGGCGAAAACTATGGTTTGGGAATCATCGGCGTTACACTAATCATTCGCTTGGCATTACTTCCATTAATGATCAAACAGGTGAAAAGCTCGAAAGCAATGCAGGCCATTCAGCCTGAAATGAAAGAACTTCAAGCTAAATACAGCTCAAAAGATGCTGCCACACAACAAAAACTACAGCAAGAAACAATGGCTCTATTTTCGAAATATAATGTGAATCCATTGGCGGGATGTTTGCCGATATTGGTGCAAATGCCGATTTTGATCGGATTTTACCATGCAATCAGCCGTACGGAAGAAATTGCTTTACATAGTTTTCTTTGGTTTGATTTAGGTTCCCCGGATCCGGTTTATGTTTTACCGGTCGTTGCCGGTATCACCACTTTTATCCAGCAAAAGATGTCCATGGTTGGAATGAACTCCAATCCACAAATGGCTGCACAAATGACGATGATGCTTTACATCATGCCAATCATGATTGTTGTATTTGCTATTAATTTCCCCGCTGCTCTTTCTCTTTACTGGGTAGTTGGTAACCTTTTTGGTATCGTTCAAACATATTTCATCAAAGGTCCGGATCTTAGAAAAGCAGCTGCGGAAAACGCGGGAGGGGCAAAGAAAAAGTGAAAAAAGTGACTGCTACAGGACAATCTGTCGAAGAAGCAGTAAATTTAGCTTTAGCTCAACTGAACAGCACTAAGGATCGCGTAGAGATTGAAATAGAAGATGAAGGCAAAAAAGGATTTTTTGGTTTATTTGGTGCAAGGAAGGCTATCGTCCATGTGACATTGCCTCCAGATCCCATTGAAGAGACACTTGGATTTTTGAAGAATGTCTGCGTGGAAATGGGAGTCAATGCACAAATTGATGTCACCCGTAAAGGTAAGAACGTAACATTTCATTTATCAGGTGATAAAATTGCATTATTGATTGGAAAAAGGGGTCAAACGCTAAATTCACTTCAGTATTTAGCACAGCTGGTAGCAAATCGATATTCGAAGCAGTTTTTGAATATTACCGTAGATGCAGAAGATTATCGAAATCGCCGCAATGACACTTTAATCCAATTGGCTGAAAGAATGGCAAATAAAGCCATGAAAACAGGTAAAGCTGTTTCACTCGAGCCGATGCCATCCTATGAACGGAAGGTCATCCATAATGCCCTCTTGGATTATCCAAAAATAAAAACAACCTCAAGTGGGACTGAGCCGTATCGTCACTTGGTCATTACTCCACTTAAATGAACCTTCTGCTTTTAAGCAGGGGTTCTTTTTTTAGGCCGTGATATCGTTGTATGTCGAATATTTTTTTTACAAAGTTTCAATTCAACAATAAGTGACATATTTCTTTTTATATTCTCTTGAGTCGAAAAGGGAATGGAAGAAAGTGAAGCGGGGGATATTTGTTATTCACATGTGGATAAGTTAAAATAGGTGGTACAGAATATGGATTAACTGCATGTGGATAACTCTTGGAAGGAAGGAGTATCTACTTTTTTTCATGATTATACTGTGGTATTGTAGTAATTTAGGGATTCGACGATTTTATTATCAGAAAAAAATAGAACCATCAATATATAAGAGGTGAAAGCATGGAATTCGATACAATCACCGCTATCTCAACTCCCTTAGGGGAAGGGGCAATCGCCATCGTTAGAATCAGCGGTGATGAGGCCATAGAAATAGCCGACAGGATCTTTAAAGGACCAGGTGGAAAAGGATTGCTTGAAGTGAAATCACATACGATTCATTATGGCCACCTTATCCAGCCTAAAACAGGTGAAATCATAGAGGAAGTCATGGTTTCGGTCATGATGGGTCCAAAGACATTTACAAGGGAAGATGTAGTTGAAATAAATTGTCACGGTGGAATCGTTTCGGTCAATCGGGTACTGCAGCTTATTCTCTCACAAGGTGCTCGTTTAGCGGAACCTGGTGAATTTACGAAACGGGCTTTTTTGAACGGCAGGATCGATCTTTCTCAAGCTGAGGCCGTTATGGATTTAATCCGTGCTAAAACGGATAAAGCCATGAATGTTGCATTAGGTCAAATGGAAGGCCGGCTTTCGAAATTAATCCAAAATCTGCGTCAAGAAATTTTACAGACCCTCGCTCAAGTCGAGGTAAATATAGATTATCCGGAATATGATGATGTCGAAGAAATGACGCATCGTTTATTTTTGGAAAAGGGCAGGTTTGTGAAGAATGAAATCGAGAAACTGCTTCACACGGCCCAACAGGGGAAAATACTTCGGGATGGGCTTGCGACCGTAATCATAGGTCGCCCTAATGTCGGAAAATCTTCTTTGCTTAACAGCTTAGTTCATGAAAATAAAGCGATCGTCACTGATATTCCAGGTACAACACGTGACGTTATTGAAGAGTATGTCAATGTTCGCGGTGTACCGCTTAAACTTGTCGATACAGCAGGAATTCGTGAAACGGAAGACATAGTTGAACGAATTGGAGTTGAACGGTCTCGTGCAGTATTAAAAGAAGCTGATTTAATATTGCTTGTTTTGAACTATTCCGATGATTTCACTACTGAAGATGAGAAACTATTTCAAGCGGTTGAGGGAATGGATGTTATCGTCATCATCAATAAAACAGACCTTCCGCAAAAAATCGATATGGAAAAGGTTAAGGAAAAGGCGGCATCCCATAAAATTGTTACGACTTCATTACTGGAAGATCGAGGGGTCGATGAATTGGAAGAAGCCATCGCTTCTTTATTTTTCGAAGGTTCTTTAGAAACGGGAGACCTGACCTATGTTTCAAATGCAAGGCATATAGCTTTGCTGGGACAGGCATTACAGTCTATCGAAGATGCAATCGATGCTATTGAAATGGGTACGCCGGTTGATTTGGTTCAAATCGATTTCACAAAAGCCTGGGAGCTGCTTGGAGAAATCATTGGCGAAAGCGTTCAGGATAATTTGATCAACCAATTGTTCTCTCAATTTTGTTTAGGAAAATAAGCGTAAAAGGAGGAAAAGGATATGCAATACGAAGCAGGTAGCTATGATGTCATTGTTATTGGTGCCGGTCATGCTGGCAGTGAAGCAGGTCTTGCAGCTGCAAGAGTCGGAGCTAAAACATTGATGATCACCATTAACTTGGATATGGTCGCCTTTATGCCATGCAATCCCTCCGTTGGCGGGCCGGCAAAAGGGATAGTCGTTAGGGAAATTGACGCTTTAGGCGGAGAAATGGGAAGGAATATCGACAAGACCCATATTCAAATGAGGATGCTCAATACGGCAAAAGGTCCGGCTGTTCGTGCGCTGCGGGCACAGGCAGATAAATTTCTCTATCAGCAAGAAATGAAAAAGACGATAGAAGACCAAGAAAATTTGACATTGATTCAAGGAATGGTAGAGGAATTAATTGTTGAAAACGACGTATGTACGGGTGTCATCACTAAAACAGGCGCGGTATACCGTGCGAAAACTGTCGTAATCACGACGGGAACATATTTACGCGGTGAAATCATTTTAGGGGAACTGAAATATTCAAGCGGCCCTAATAATCAGCAGCCTTCCATCAGGCTTTCTGAACACTTGGAGCAGTTAGGATTTGATTTGGTCCGTTTTAAAACAGGAACGCCGCCACGTGTGAATAGTTCTTCCATAGATTACAGCAAAACGGAAATTCAGCCTGGCGATGAAGTGCCGCGTGCATTTTCTTATGAAACAACAAAGTTCATAACGGATCAATTGCCATGCTGGTTAACCTATACGAATGAGGGTACACATCAGCTCATTGATGAGAATCTACACCGTTCACCAATGTATTCCGGAATGATTAAAGGGACCGGACCGCGTTATTGTCCATCGATAGAAGATAAAGTCGTTCGTTTTAATGATAAACCACGGCATCAAATCTTCCTGGAACCTGAAGGTCGCAATACAAAGGAAGTTTATGTGCAAGGTTTATCCACCAGTCTGCCTGAAGATGTACAAGTGAAAATCCTGCAAACAATTCCGGGACTTGAAAAGGCGGAAATGATGCGTGCTGGATATGCAATTGAATATGATGCTATCGTTCCTACGCAGCTATGGCCTACACTTGAAACGAAGAAAATCAAAAATCTTTATACTGCTGGCCAAATTAATGGGACATCCGGCTACGAGGAAGCAGCAGGACAAGGTTTGATGGCGGGTATTAATGCAGGATTGAATGCAATGGGGAAAGAAGAACTGATTTTAAGCCGTTCGGATGCCTATATTGGTGTTCTCATAGATGACCTTGTAACGAAAGGCACGAATGAACCATACCGATTGCTGACTTCACGTGCAGAATATCGTTTATTATTGCGTCATGATAATGCCGATCTACGCTTAACGGAAATTGGATTCAATATCGGAATGATCAAAGAAGAACGCTACAATCGTTTCCTTATGAAAAAAGAAGCGGTTGAAATCGAAAAGGAACGACTGAAATCAAACTTCATCAAACCGACCAAAGAGGTACAAGAAGTCATTACTGCAAGTGGCGGCAGTGAGTTAAAGGATGGAATCCGTGCCTCCGATTTATTGAAAAGGCCTGAAATGGATTATTCCCATATTCAGAAGTTGGCGCCAAGTGATGTCGAACTGAGTGAAGAAGTGACGGAACAGGTCGAAATCCAGATCAAGTATGAAGGATACATCGAAAAATCCTTGCAGCAGGTCGATCGCCTGAAAAAAATGGAGAATAAAAAGATTCCAGAGAATATCGATTATGATGCAATTTCTGGTCTTGCAACGGAAGCACGTCAAAAATTAAAGCAGGTCCACCCGCTATCAGTAGCTCAGGCTTCAAGAATTTCCGGTGTGAATCCCGCTGATGTTTCCATTTTGCTTGTTTATTTGGAACAAGGTAAAATTGCCAGAGTATCTCAGTAACGGAAATACCCGAAAAGGATTGAAAAAACATGAATATTGAACAGTTCCAACAAGCACTGCTGGAGAAAGGAATCGAGCTTTCTCCTCAACAGCTTGATCAGTTTGACACGTATTATCGATTATTGGTGGAATGGAACGAAAAGATGAACTTAACAGCCATCACTGATAAAGAAGAAGTTTATCTTAAGCATTTTTATGATTCAATCAGTGCAGCCTTCTATTTTGACTTTAACGAATCATATCGAATTTGCGATGTCGGGGCTGGAGCTGGATTTCCGAGTATTCCATTGAAGATTTGTTTCCCTGATATCCACGTCTCGATTGTGGATTCCTTGAACAAGCGAATTTCCTTTTTGAATCACCTTGCGGATTCCTTACAATTAAAGGGAGTTTCCTTTTATCATGACCGGGCGGAAACCTTCGCCCAAAAACAGGAGCATCGCGAATCCTATGATATTGTCATGGCGAGGGCTGTAGCCAGGATGTCGGTTTTAAGTGAACTATGTTTGCCGCTTGTTAAACTGGATGGGACGTTCATTGCCATGAAAGCGGCTAGTGCACAAGATGAAATGGACAATGGGAAGAAGGCCATTTTTACGTTAGGCGGAGAAATCGAAGAAATTCATCCTTTCACATTGCCAGAGGAAAATAGTGAAAGAAACATCATTACTGTGAAAAAAGTGAAGAAGACTCCTAAAAAATACCCAAGAAAACCAGGGACACCGAATAAGCAGCCTATTGAATAACCTCTGTACGATGCGCATGTTTTCATAGTAAGCGCAGAAGATTCAGATATATATGGCTGGTACTTGCCCTTATTTTCTTTTACTATAAAAGTATGACCTTATTATTTTCACTTAATACTGCATTGGCCAACGAGGGGCATTTTCGGTACAGGTTAAAACGTGTGCCCTTAGCTTGCTGATTCAGGGAAATAATTTTGGGAAAGCCAGCCGATATTTATAATAACTGGCCGTCCATTCCTCATAATTGCCTTGATGGCGCCAGTCGACATGTTTTTTACAGCGAAGGGCCATATGTATAACCATGTCGGGAAATGTATGCAGGACTTGTCCTTTAAATAGAGAATATGTTATTTGGGAGTTTTAAAAGGTGGTGTAGGAAGATGAAGCATCCTTTTTCGCGGTTCTTTGGGTTTGGCGAAAAAGAAGAAGAGCAACTAGAGATGGAGACACCTAGCAATAATAATGAAGAGATAAGAAAAATTTCCATTTCTGATATTGTGCCTAATCGATTTCAACCAAGGACCGTTTTTAATGACGATAAAATTGCCGAATTGGCTCAAACGATCCATACACATGGGATCATTCAACCAATTGTAGTAAGGGCTTATGGTCAGGGGAAATATGAAATCATTGCAGGTGAGCGTCGTTTCCGGGCCATGCAAAAGCTTGGCTGGGAATTGGCACCTGCCATAATCAAAGATTTCACCGATACAGAAACGGCTTCCGTTGCGCTGATAGAAAACCTTCAGCGTGAAGAACTGACACCGATTGAAGAAGCTTTGGCTTACGGAAAACTATTGGAGCTGCATAGTTTAACCCAAGAAGCTCTGGCACAAAGACTGGGAATAGGTCAATCTACCGTGGCAAATAAGCTTCGGCTGCTTAAGCTGCCACAAGAGGTTCAGGATGCACTTCTTCAAAAGCAAATTACGGAACGCCATGCCCGCTCGTTGATACCGTTAAAGAGTCCTGAAAAGCAGTTGAAACTGCTTTTGGAAATCATCGAAAAAGGGTTAAACGTCAAGCAGACCGAAGAGCAGGTCGTCAAGCTCTTAACGGGTACTGTGCAGAAGCCGAAACCTAAGCGAAAAGCGTTTAGCAAAGACATGAGGATTGCCGTTAATACCATACGCCAATCACTCAGTATGGTTACAGACAATGGAATAAATTTGGATGCAGAGGAAGAAGAATTCGAGGAGTATTATCAGTTCACGATTAAAATACCCAAGAAAAAAACTTGATTCCCTATCCTTAGCCCGCTTGGTAGTCTCCGATTACCAAGCTTTTTTTATTTTCTCTCCAAAACTGGCTTTTTCCACTTATAAAAACCCCGGAATTTTAATGTTTTTAGATATATTTCAAATTTTAAGAGGAATTTCAGAAAACGATTTCTTCCAGTAACATTCATGATAAAATAGAAAGAAATAAATGGATTTACGGTAAAAATCAATAGATATAGCGTCAGGAAGATAGTCGAAAGCAGGTGAATTCGTGGGTAAGATTCTCGCCATTGCCAATCAAAAGGGCGGTGTTGGAAAAACGACAACTTCTGTCAGTCTAAGTGCTTGTCTTGCATACATAGGACAGAAAGTCTTATTGGTCGATATTGATCCGCAGGGAAATGCGACAAGCGGTGCAGGTATTGACAAAGCGGATGTGGAACAATGTATTTATGATGTATTGGTTGATGATGTTGAGGCCAGTACCGTTATCATGGAAACAAAGGTAGAAAACCTATATGCTATACCTGCGACAATTCAACTTGCAGGTGCAGAAATTGAACTTGTGCCAACCATATCAAGGGAAGTCCGATTAAAAAGGGCGTTAGAAGAGGTGCAAAGCCAATACGATTACATTGTGATTGACTGCCCTCCATCATTGGGTTTGCTTACGCTTAATGCCCTAACGGCTGCCGATGCTGTTTTGATTCCGGTACAATGTGAATATTATGCATTGGAGGGTTTGAGTCAACTATTGAATACAGTCCGACTCGTCCAAAAGCATTTGAACCATGATTTAAAAATCGAGGGTGTGCTATTGACGATGTTGGATGCAAGAACAAATTTAGGTCTCCAGGTCATAGAAGAAGTCAAAAAATACTTTCAGGATAAAGTCTATCAAACCATCATTCCCCGCAATGTCCGGTTGAGTGAGGCACCGAGCCATGGAGAACCTATAATTATATATGATCCAAAGTCACGAGGAGCGGAGGTCTATCTAGAATTGGCAAAGGAAGTGGTATCAAATGGCTAAAGGGCTTGGCAAAGGACTTAACGCACTTTTCAACAGTGGGGAGATCAGTAAAGATGAAATCGTGCGCGAAATCAAATTAAGGGAATTAAGGCCAAATCCTTATCAGCCCCGAAAGAGCTTTCGGCTTGAAGCTATAGAGGAATTAAAGCAATCCATCATGGAGCATGGGATATTACAGCCGATTATTGCCCGGAAAAGTATTAAGGGATATGAAATCGTGGCTGGTGAAAGGCGTTATCGTGCTGCCAAGGAGGCTGGTTTAAAGACAGTTCCGGTCGTTGTGAGGGAATTGAGTGAACAGCAGATGATGGAACTGGCCATTTTGGAAAACCTGCAACGGGAGGATTTGAATCCGATCGAGGAGGCTGCAGCTTATCAAACGCTCCTTGAAAAATTGGAATTTACCCAGGAGCAGCTGGCCAACCGGCTGGGTAAAAGCCGACCCCATATAGCAAACCATGTTAGATTACTATCTTTGCCTGAAGGGATTAGGAGATATATCTCCGACGGGGAAATTTCCATGGGGCATGGCCGGGCATTGCTAGGTTTAAAGAAAAAAGAGATGCTTAAGCCGGTAGTGGATAAAATCCTCAAGGAAGGTATGAATGTCAGACAGCTAGAGCAATATATACATCAATTGAATGATACCGTTTCACGTGAAACCAAACCTAAGAAACAAGAGAAAAAAGATATCTTCATAAAGCAACGGGAGACAAGTCTGCGTGAAAGACTAGGAACGAGCGTAACGATCAAACAAAGCAAGAAAAAAGGTAAGATAGAAATAGAATTCTTTTCAAAAGAAGATTTAGAGAGAATTTTGAACTTGATCGATCAAGAGAACCTTTCCTCTTAGATCCCCTTATGAAAAGATCATGAAGACATATGCAGAAAATTAGGTGGATGAGATGGTATTATTAGGGGCTTTGGTGAATGGTGCCTGCATTTTAATCGGTTCGATTTTAGGAAGGTTTTTACAACATATACCTGAAAAGATAAAAGAAACGGTCATGAGCGGTATCGGTTTGGCCGTGATGGTCTTAGGGTTACAGATGGGGTTTAAAAGCGATAATTTCCTTGTTGTCATTTTAAGTATTGTCGGCGGGGCTGTCCTGGGTGAATGGATGAATCTTGAGGGCAGGCTCAATTCTTTAGGCAATTGGATTGAACGCAGGATGAAAGCAAAGGAAGGAACCTCGATATCTCAGGGGTTTGTAACGGCTACTCTCATATTTGGGATTGGGGCGATGGCCATTATCGGTGCCCTGGATAGCGGTATCAGGAATGATCATGACGTCTTGATAACAAAAGCGATAATCGATGGATTCACAGCACTGGTCCTCGCCAGCACGCTAGGCATAGGTGTACTTTTTTCAGCATTTCCGATCATTATTTATGAGGGATTCCTGGCGGTTTTTTCAAGGCAGATCAATACGATGATCCCAACTGCTTTAATGGATTCCTTCATATTGGAAATGACGGCAACTGGGGGAGTCATGATTTTGGCAATTGGTTTGAATATTATCGGTGTCACCAAAATCAGGGTCGCGAATCTGCTTCCGGGCATAATGATCACTGCCATTTTGGTTACTTTCATGTATTATGTATAAAAAAAAGAAGGAAGGGGATGGCCCCTTCCTTCTTTTTTATGATAGCAAACACCGATCAAAGGGTTTTTTCTTGCTTGAATGCCCATGTGAAAGGAGTGATGGAAGGTTTTATTGGATAATGTTTTTGTGCTTCATAAATCCCCTCGGCAATGGTTTTGGCCATTTTTAGCACAAGATTAAGACGCGTGTTCTGCAAGACCATGAACTCCATGAATCCACTTACATTCACAATTCCTGTAATATGGGCATTTCCGACGGAAGGAAGATCTTTATTGACCCCGGCACCTGGCTTAACTGGTCCCTGGCCGATCTGAACGATGCCGACGCTTTTCATTTTTCCCAAGCAAGCATCGATTCCGACTATAAAGGCATTGGCATGAATCTTTTTAATTTCATTTAATTTTTCCTGTAAATTCATCGCATGTATAGGGTCATCCAGAGTACCATAAACATGGAATGAAGAAGAACTGTTTTCAGCCTTTTCACTAAGCAGAGTGCCGACAAGTGGTCCGAGTGAATCGCCTGTGGAACGGTCTGTGCCTATGCAGACGATGACGATTGGTTGAAGCTTTCCTGTTGGTAGGAGGTTGATTAATTCCTGGGAAATTTGTTTGGATGCATCCGTATCTTCATGCAGGATGCGACTCAATCTATTTTTATTATTATTAAATAGACTAGAATTCAGATTCATCGGCTCAACTCCTTTACTTTATTTGGTATTACAGTATACGGATAAAAAGGGGAAAATATACGGTATTTAACATGATGGATGAGGGAATTTTTTGTATAACATTCAAACAGGTGAAGGGGATATGAATTGACGTTATCCTCTACCAATTGCTTTCATCTATACTTTCTAGTAAATAATCTTTAATATTTGGTAAAAAATTTCTAATTGTATTAACTATATACCCATAATTTTTTTGTCCAGAAACCATTATTTATTGATAAAATAGAGAAAATCTCTCTAATTCATGGTTACCTCCACGCACGGGGGGAGAGGAATACGTCGAAGAAATAAAAGTTTTGCTGTTATTTACATTAGGCAGGAGGAAAATATGGACCGCATTTATGATAACGTTACAAAAGAGATATTGGATGAAAGGATATGGCTGCTGATGGGCGAGGGCATTATTAAAATCTTCCTTGTTCTGCTGTTATCGCGTATTATTATTAGAATAGGAAAGACTATTCTGAATAAATTTTTCAAAGCACGTTTAAGAAGTCCCATTCGGGTATCGGAACGCAGGGAAGCGACACTCATTAAATTGCTGGAAAATATCATTACCTATGTCATCAATTTCATTGCCTTGTTGATGATCCTGGAGATTCTTGGACTTCATGTAATGCCATTACTAGCTGGTGCTGGTGTTCTCGGTTTGGCCATTGGGTTTGGTGCACAAAGTTTGGTCAAGGATATAATTACCGGGTTTTTCGTTATTTTTGAAGATCATTTCTCGGTTGGGGATTATATTAAAATCAATAATTTTGAAGGGGAAGTCATTGAAATCGGGCTTCGTACGACGAAAATTAAAAGCGGTGCAGGTGAATTGCACTTCATACCCAACGGCAGCATCATCCAGGTTACGAATTATTCGATTTTAAATAGTATGGCTATTATTGATGTGACTATACCTAACGATGGATCGACCGAGCGCGCTGAGAAGGTGCTGATTGATCTTTTAAACAGTATGGAAGGCAAATACGATGCCTTGATCAAAGCACCTGAATTTTTGGGAATTGAAAAAATCAGTCCTGAAGAAATCGTCTTTCGGATTAAAGCGGAAACAAAGCCGATGCATCACATTGAAATCAGTAGGATATTAAGAAAAGAAATAAGTGCTGCGCTTGATTCAAGTGGGATTAAATCTACGTACAATGGCAGCGAGTCATAGAATTGGGGGGCTCATGGTTATGGAAGAAAAGGAATTTGCACTTAAGGATATTGTGGAAATGAAGAAACCACATCCCTGTGGAGTGAATAAGTGGAGAATTATACGGATCGGAATGGATATCCGGATAAAATGTGAAGGATGCGGTCATAGCGTGATGCTGCCTCGACGTGAATTCGCGAAGAAAATGAAAAAAATTCTGCAAAAGCATGAGGAGTGATCATGCTTTTTTTTTGAGTGAAAGTAGTCTGGCGTTTCTCATGATTTACTTGTCTTTTTAGGAAGCGAAATCTATAATTGGGAAAGGTTTAGGTAATTGGATGGTCTTTATAGAAGATCAGTTCTTTTCCCATATGTACGAATCATCTTGAAGGAGTGAAATATAAATGGCTTTAACAGCTGGTATAGTCGGTTTGCCTAACGTAGGTAAATCCACTTTATTTAATGCAATTACTCAGGCAGGTGCGGAATCTGCCAACTATCCTTTCTGTACGATCGATCCGAATGTCGGGATTGTGGAAGTGCCAGATCACCGTCTGCAAAAATTGACTGAATTGGTAAAACCGAAAAAAACGGTTCCGACAGCATTTGAATTCACGGATATCGCCGGGATTGTAAAAGGAGCAAGTAAAGGAGAAGGATTAGGTAATAAATTCCTTTCCCATATCCGTCAAGTGGATGCAATTTGTCAAGTCGTCCGTTGTTTTGCAGACGATAACATTACCCATGTTTCCGGAAAAGTAAATCCAATCGATGATATCGAAGTCATTAACCTTGAATTGATCCTTGCCGATTTGGAATCTGTTGTCAAACGCATCGACCGTGTCGGAAAAATGGCCAAGCAAAAAGATAAAGCCGCTGTGGCAGAACATGAAATCCTTGTGGCTTTAAAAGAAGCATTGGAAGATGAAAAGCCTGCACGTACCGTCGAGTTTACTGAAGAGCAGCAAAAAATCGTGAAGGGCATGCATTTACTTACAGCGAAGCCGACGCTTTACGTGGCGAACGTGAGCGAAGATGAAGTGGCGAATGCAGACGATAATGAATATGTACAGCAAGTTCGTGAATATGCCGCTAAGGAAAATGCCGAAGTAATCGTGATTTGTGCCAAAATCGAAGAAGAGATTGCAGAGCTTGAAGGTGAAGAAAAGGAAATGTTCCTATCTGAACTTGGTATCGAGGAGTCAGGTCTTGATCAGTTGATCCGTGCTTCTTATAATCTGCTTGGATTGGCAACATACTTTACAGCTGGTGTACAGGAAGTGCGTGCTTGGACATTCCGAAAAGGAATGAAAGCCCCTCAATGTGCCGGCGTCATTCACACGGACTTCGAACGCGGTTTCATCCGTGCCGAAACGGTTTCTTATACCGATTTACTTGAAGCGGGCAGTCATGGTGCCGCAAAAGAGGCGGGTAAAGTTCGTTTGGAAGGAAAAGAATACATCGTTAACGATGGCGATGTCATCCATTTCCGTTTTAACGTTTAAGAACCAAAGACCCTACCATTCCATATGTAGGGTCTTTCAGTTTGTCGACAAAAGAAGTTGATTGGAACGGAAGGTAAGAGTCTCCGGAAAAAGCGGGTGCCTGAAGTGGAAATCAACGGTCATTAGATTACAATTAATTGTAATAAGTCGAACCGTTCGTTGCAAAGCCTCTTTAACTATGCTATAATTTTATCTTGTGAGTAATTATAAATAATTGCTCCTTGCCCAATTGGGCCGCTTAGACCAAAAGGAGGTGACAGTGATGAGAAAATACGAAATTATGTATATCATCCGTCCAAACATTGAGGAAGAAGCTAAAAAAGCTTTAGTTGAACGTTTCAACACAATCCTTTCTGATAATGGTGCGGAAGTAGAAGCAAAAGAATGGGGTAAACGCCGTCTTGCATATGAAATCAATGATTTCCGTGATGGTTACTACATGCTTCTTAAAGTTAACGCTGAAAGTGCTGCGATTCAAGAATTCGATCGTCTTGCTAAAATCAGTGAAGACATTATTCGCCACATGGCTACTAGAGAAGAAGTTTAATTCGATATTAATATAAATTCTAATCTTGTTTCACATGAAACAAGCTTGAAACCTAGGGGTTGATTCTGATGATGAATCGCGTAGTTTTGGTAGGACGCTTAACTAAAGATCCTGAATTACGATATACACCTAATGGAGTTCCTGTAGCTACCTTTACTTTAGCTGTGAACCGTAGTTTTACGAATCAGCAGGGTGAACGTGAAGCGGATTTCATTAACTGTGTAGTTTGGCGTAAACCGGCAGAAAATGTAGCTAACTTCTTGAAAAAGGGCAGTTTAGCTGGCGTGGATGGACGTGTCCAAACACGTAATTATGAAGGACAAGACGGCAAACGCGTATATGTGACGGAGATTCTGGCTGAGAGCGTTCAATTCCTTGAACCACGAAGCAGTTCAGCGGGTGAAAGAAATGAAGGCGGTTCTTACGGTGGAGGTCAAAGAAGTTATGGAAATAACGGAAATGACAACAATTCGTATGGACAAAATCCAAATCAGAATCAACGGAGCAATAACAACTACACTCGTGTAGATGATGATCCGTTTGCAAATGACGGTAAGACAATCGACATTTCAGATGACGATCTTCCGTTTTAAACATCCGTTTAAAATGAAAATTCAAAAAGCAGGGAGGGAAATTTATTATGGCAATGGGTGGACGTAAAGGACGCGGTAAGCGTAAAAAGGTTTGTTATTTCACATCTAACGGAATCACTAAAATTGATTACAAAGATGTAGATCTTCTTAAAAAATTCGTCTCAGAACGCGGTAAAATTTTACCACGTCGTGTAACTGGCACAAGCGCTAAATATCAACGTAAATTAACGATTGCTATTAAACGCTCACGTACTATGGCATTACTACCATATGTATCTGGTGAATAATAAATTGGCACATTGAGGAGTTATCCTTAATGTGCCTTTTTCATAAGTTGTCACTTATGCCTGAAAACCGCTGAATTGCGGTTTTTTTTATTTCAGAAGGAAGTTATCCGGTTGTTTTCCTCAGAAAAAATATTCATATCCTAAAAAAGACTGTGATGTTTGAAATATCCTGGCCGTAACGGATACAATATAAAGATGGAGATAAGACATCAATAATAACAGGGGGGTGAAATAAAGATGAATAGCGGGAGACGAATTGCCGAGGGCGGAGCACTTCTGGCACTATATTGCATTTTATTGTTCATCACCATTCAAATCCCACTATTGGGTATTTTCACTACTTTCTTTTTACCCATTCCATTCATACTGGTCACAATCAAACAAAAGTTATCATGGAGCCTTGGTTACTTATTTGTAGCCTCGTTATTGTCGATCCTCATCGGGACGATATTGTCTGTTCCGCTGACCTTGCTCATGGGGGCAACGGGAATCGCTATCGGCTATTTTTTGAAAAAGGACAAACCGATGGCACCTATGTTCATAAGCGCAGTCCTTGTCTTCCTGGGAGGCATTTTATTAATATATGCAGCTTCAGTGTTGATAACGGATGTTAATTACATAGAAGAATCGATGAACATGGCTGAGGGGTCCATTGAAAATACAATCGGCATCATGGATTCTTTTGGACAGGCACCGACGGAGCAAGTCAAAAAGCGGATGTATGAATCGATCGATATGATGAACACGCTGATGCCAAGTTTGTTCGTCTTGATGTCCGTCATCATGGTTTTATTGATTTTCTTTGCGGCGCATCCCGTTGTGAAGAGATTCAGTGATAAGGCGTTAAAATGGCCCCATTTTCGAGATCTGCGACTCCCGAAAAGTCTTTTATGGTATTATTTAATTACGATGCTTCTTGCTCTTTTTGTGAATACGGACAAGAACAGTTTTGTATATATGGCCATAACGAACCTATTTTTCATACTGCAGTTCTTCATTTTATTACAAGGATATTCCCTGATATTCTATATCGCTCATGTTAAGTCATGGGTTAAGGCGATACCTGTTTTAATCGTGGTTTTTTCTTTGCTTCTGCCGATCCCGATTATAACGACGGCCGTCCGATTTTTAGGTATAATAGATTTAGGCTTTCCTTTTAGGGAGACAATCAAGAAAAAGGAATAGAGACTTTTTTGTAAAACAGATGCTTTTAGGAGCTGAAACTATGCCATCTTATTTGAAAGAATACTCGATTAAGTCCCCATTATATGGGGTGCTGGCCGCAGTCGTTTTACTTTTGGGCGTACTGGCTTATTATAATTGGGTTATTGCACTTGTTGGACTATTGATTCTTGCTGGTTTATTTTATTTAACATTAAGAATGGTAGAAAAAAAGCAACGGAAGACAGAAGAGTATATAACGACTTTATCCTACCGTTTAAAGAAGGTGGGCGAGGAAGCGTTATTGGAAATGCCGATTGGGATCATGCTCTTTAATGAGGATTATTATATTGAATGGACCAATCCATTCCTGGCTTCTTGTTTTAGTGAAGACTCCTTGGCAGGAAGATCGCTATACGATGTTGCGGACTCGATAGTACCGTTAATCAAGCAAGAGATCGAGACAGAGACACTTACGCTCCACGATCGGAAATTCAAGGTGGTCCATAAGCGTGATGAACGGCTTCTTTACTTTTTTGATGTAACGGAGCAAGTGGAAATTGAGAAATTATATGAAGATGAGCGAACGGCAATTGCGATCATTCTTCTTGATAACTATGATGACTTGACACAGGGTATGGATGATCAGCGTAAAAGCAGCATTAATAGCTTGGTTACCTCACTTCTTGATAAGTGGGCAAGGGATAATGGCGTTTTCTTTAAACGGGTTTCCTCGGAACGATTCATCGCTGTATTTAATGAGCATATCCTTCAGCAGCTTGAAAAGGGGAAATTCTCGATTTTGGATGAAATCAGGGAAACGACGGCCAAGCAAAATGTACCATTGACCTTGAGCATCGGGGTCGGCTCGGCCGTTTCATCCCTGCCGGAACTAGGTACGCTTGCACAGTCCAGCTTGGATCTCGCTTTAGGGCGGGGCGGTGACCAGGTAGCCATAAAGCAAGCGAATGGAAAAGTGAAATTCTATGGCGGCAAAACCAATCCGATGGAAAAACGCACGAGGGTCCGTGCCCGTGTGATTTCCCATGCATTGAAGGATATAGTCCTTGATAGCGATAAAGTCATTGTCATGGGCCATAAAAACCCGGATATGGACGCAATCGGTTCAGCGATCGGGATCTTGAAAGTTGCCCAAATGAATGAACGTGAAGGCTATATTGTCATAAACACCCAGCAGCTCGATAGCAGTGTCCTTCGTTTAATGGAAGAGATCAAAAATAAAGAAGAGCTGTATTCCCGGTTCATAACACCTGATGATGCATTTGAAATGATTACGGATGAGACCTTGCTGGTTGTGGTCGATACACATAAACCTTCCATGGTGATTGAAGAGCGGTTATTGAATAGGATCGATAAGGTTGTGGTCATCGACCATCATCGCCGGGGTGAGGAGTTCATCAAGAACTCATTGCTCGTCTATATGGAGCCATATGCATCTTCAACAGCAGAACTTGTGACCGAACTGCTTGAATATCAGCCAAAACGCTCAAAGATTGATATGTTGGAGTCTACGGCACTTCTTGCAGGTATCATCGTCGATACGAAAAGCTTCACCTTAAGAACGGGATCACGTACTTTCGATGCAGCCTCCTATCTAAGGGCGCATGGAGCTGATACGGTACTTGTCCAGAAATTCTTAAAAGAAGACGTGGACACCTATATCAAACGTTCGAAGCTCATTGAAGAAGTCATTTTTTATAAAAAGGGGATTGCCATTGCCGCGGCAAAAACCGACCAGGTTCATAATCAGGTGCTCATTGCTCAGGCTGCGGACACCCTATTGACCATGGATGGCGTTGTCGCTTCCTTTGTAATGGCTAAGCGATCTGATGATACAGTTGGCATAAGTGCGCGTTCTCTTGGTGATATCAATGTACAGGTGATCATGGAAATGTTGAATGGAGGCGGACATTTAACGAATGCCGCCACCCAACAGGTATGCTCCATTGATGAAGCCGAAAGCCGATTGAAAGCAGCAATTGATGAATATTTAGAAGGGGGACAAAAAGAATGAAAGTAATATTTCTTAAAGACGTTAAAGGTAAAGGGAAAAAAGGGGAAGTTAAAAATGTTGCAGATGGTTATGCACATAATTTCCTGCTTAAACAAGGATTGGCCGTTGAAGCAAATAATTCAAATGTAAAAACTTTGGAAGCCCAGAAAAATAAAGAAGAATCACTTGCAGCGGAAGAGCTGCAGCAAGCTGAGGAATTGAAAGTCCAGCTGGAGAAATTAACGGTTGAACTTTCTGCCAAAGCTGGTGAGGGCGGGCGTTTATTCGGTTCCATCACGACTAAACAAATTGCATCGGAGCTTCAGAAAAAACACGGTATCAAGGTTGATAAACGTAAAATGGAGCTTGCTGAAGGCATCCGCACTTTAGGGCATACAAAGCTTCCAGTCAAGCTTCATCCTGAAGTCACTGCGACACTCACTGTGCATGTGAAAGAAATTAACTAATTTTAGCTGTTTCATATCTGTGAAAAATTGATAAAATAGAGATAGACGAAAAATGTGATTGGGCACGTTGTCCTTTCACTTTTTTCTTTTTTACTAGAAACATATAAAAGGTATCCTCTTAGAATGGGAGGTTTTAAGATATGATAGAACAATTTCAGGATAGGATTCCCCCACAAAATATAGAAGCCGAACAGGCTGTGCTAGGAGCCATTTTTCTTGAGCCCTCTTCATTGACCGTTACATCGGAAGTTTTGATTCCGGAGGATTTTTACAGAAGCTCTCATCAAAAGATCTTTAATGTGATGCTTAAATTGAATGACGAAGGAAAAGCTGTCGATTTGATTACGGTGACAGAGGAATTGGCTGCGACAAAAAACCTTGAGGAAGTTGGCGGGGTTTCTTATTTAAGTGAATTGGCCGGATCGGTGCCTACCGCGGCCAATATTGAATATTATGCCCGCATCGTCGAGGAGAAGTCATTGCTGCGCCGTTTGATCAGGACAGCGACTAACATCGCTCAGGAAGGCTACAGTCGCGAGGACGAGGTCGAGGAGCTGCTCGGGGAAGCAGAAAAAACGATCATGGAAGTGGCCCAGCGTAAAAATTCCGGGTCTTTTCAAAATATTAAGGATGTATTGGTTGCGACGTACGATAACATAGAAGTTTTGACTAACCGTAAAGGGGATGTCACGGGAATACCGACAGGGTTTGCTGAACTGGATCGAATGACAGCAGGGTTCCAACGTAATGACCTAATCATAGTTGGTGCCCGTCCTTCGGTTGGTAAAACCGCTTTTGCATTGAATATCGCTCAAAACGTTGCGACCAAAACGGAGGAGAATGTAGCGATTTTCAGTCTTGAGATGGGTGCAGAGCAGCTCGTTATGCGTATGCTCTGTGCTGAAGGAAATATCAACGCCCAGAATTTACGGACAGGTTCCTTAACTGATGAGGATTGGCGTAAACTGACGATGGCGATGGGAAGCTTGTCGAATGCCGGCATTTATATCGATGATACGCCAGGTGTGAGGATTGGTGAAATCCGTTCCAAATGCCGTCGTTTGAAGCAGGAACATGGTCTTGGCATGATATTGATCGATTACCTGCAGTTAATCCAAGGCGATGGTCGTTCAGGCGACAACCGTCAGCAAGAGGTATCCGAGATTTCACGTTCACTCAAAGCGCTCGCCCGTGAACTTAAAGTGCCCGTCATTGCCCTTTCCCAGCTATCGCGGGGAGTGGAGCAGCGTCAGGATAAGCGCCCGATGATGTCTGATATCCGGGAATCCGGGAGTATCGAGCAAGATGCCGATATCGTCGCATTCTTATACCGTGATGATTATTATGATAAAGAATCCGAGAATAAAAATATCATCGAAATCATTATAGCGAAACAGCGTAATGGTCCGGTAGGCACGGTTTCGCTTGCATTCGTAAAAGAATATAATAAATTCGTTAACCTCGAACGCCGCTTCGATGATGATTCGATGTCTCCCGGCGCATAGGGGACTGCCTGCCATTCATGTAATGGCGGGCTTTCTCTGTTTCGGGAAAAAGAAAGGCCCTTATGATAATAGAAAAAGAAATCAGAGGGTACAATAATGTATGACAATCCAAAAAGATCGGGAAGAAATTTCTCATATTTACGAACAAAGAATTTTTTAAAAAGTGTATTGTTCGGATTTTGTATTGACTTCCAGTTTGGATTATTGATAAAATAGGTTTGTTTGATAAGAACCGGTTAATGATCGGTATTACGTGAACCTTTGGAGGTGCTTTATTCAGATGTCATCAGTTGTAGTAGTCGGTACACAATGGGGAGACGAAGGTAAAGGTAAAATAACAGATTTTCTATCCCAGAATGCGGAAGCCATCGCTCGTTATCAAGGTGGGAATAATGCAGGGCATACAATTAAATTTAACGGCGTTACCTATAAACTGCATTTAATTCCGTCAGGGATTTTTTATAGTGATAAGATTTGTGTCATTGGAAATGGTATGGTAGTTGATCCAAAAGCTCTTGTAGAGGAGCTTGCTTATTTACATAGCCATGGGGTGAGTACGGATAATCTTCGTATCTCGAACCGTGCACATGTCATTCTTCCTTACCATATCAAATTGGATGAAGTCGAAGAAGACCGTAAAGGCGCCAACAAAATTGGAACGACTAAAAAGGGAATCGGCCCTGCATATATGGACAAAGCTGCTCGTAACGGAATCCGTATGGCAGACCTTTTGGACCGTGAAATTTTCGAGGAAAAATTGTCTCAAAATCTTGTCGAAAAAAACCGTATGTTCGAACGTTTCTATGAAACGGAAGGTTTCAAAATCGAAGATATCTTGGAAGAGTACTATGAGTACGGACAACAAGTGCAGAAATATGTTTGTGATACATCCGTTGTATTGAATGACGCACTTGATGAAGGAAAACGGGTATTATTCGAAGGTGCACAAGGTGTCATGCTTGATATCGATCAAGGAACATACCCATTCGTCACTTCATCTAACCCGGTTGCAGGTGGAGTTACGATCGGTTCTGGTGTAGGTCCTACGAAAATCAACCATGTGGTTGGAGTATGTAAAGCATACACAAGCCGTGTGGGCGATGGTCCTTTCCCTACAGAATTGCATGATGAAGTCGGCAACCAAATCCGGGAAATTGGCCGTGAATATGGTACAACTACAGGCAGACCGCGCCGTGTAGGCTGGTTTGACGCTGTTGTCGTTCGCCATGCTCGCCGTGTCAGCGGGATTACCGATTTATCATTGAACTCGATTGACGTATTATCAGGTCTTGATACGGTTAAAATTTGTGTGGCCTATGAATACAAAGGCGAAATCATTCATGAGGTTCCAGCGACTTTGAAAGCGATTGGCGAATGTAAACCAGTCTATGAAGAACTACCAGGCTGGTCAGAAGACATCACTGGTTGTAAATCATTGGATGAGCTTCCAGAGAACGCTCGCCACTATGTAGAGCGCGTATCTCAATTGGTAGGCATTCCTTTGACCACTTTCTCTGTCGGTCCTGACCGTAACCAAACAAATGTCGTGAGAAGCCCTTGGCGTCTAGCGTAATTCATGAAAAAGGAGCTGGCTTTTTTTGCCGGCTCTTCTTTCATTATTATTATCGATACTGGAGGTCCGGGATACCGAATGAAAGGAACAAAAATGTAGGGAAAATGAAAAAGATAAGAAAAAAATAATTTTATTTCAAAAAACTATTGCCTAAACTATATTATCCATGATATTATCAAAAGCGTCGTCACAATAGAACAAGCCATTAACAATCTGCAGATGTTAAGTTACCATCCTGCAAAGAAACATTTCAATAGAACGAGCCATTAGCTCAGTTGGTAGAGCATCTGACTTTTAATCAGAGGGTCGAAGGTTCGAATCCTTCATGGCTCACCATTTTTTCCGGCCCATTGGTCAAGCGGTTAAGACACCGCCCTTTCACGGCGGTAACACGGGTTCGAATCCCGTATGGGTCACTTCTTTATATAAATGCTTTACTGGTCCCGTGGTGTAGCGGTTAACATGCCTGCCTGTCACGCAGGAGATCGCGGGTTCGATTCCCGTCGGGACCGCCATTTTATTTTTATTCTAAAATAGAATATTTGGCTCAGTAGCTCAGTCGGTAGAGCAAAGGACTGAAAATCCTTGTGTCGGCGGTTCGATTCCGTCCTGAGCCATCCTTGTATAAACGCCTTTCCTTTAGGGCGTTTTTTTGTTTTGCGTCCAGAGTATTCTGAATGAAATCTTGTTAATAGATTGTTAACAATTTGTAACATACCATTTTCGGCCAATTCGGACTAAAACTCGCTTTTAACCTTACTGGGCTTAGGCCCATTCCTTTTTCCTCAGTTTATTGAACTTTCCCCATTACCATATCTATTGGTACAAGTTGTCACCATTTATACAGTTCTATTACATTATGAAGTCTGTTTCTTGTTTTTTTTCTTAATATGGTAGAGTTATGAGTGATAAAAATCATTATAGAAATCAGTCATAAGCATCTGGATATTTAAATTGGACTAATAAATCTCAAAATAAATTTGATTAGTTTCTTAATTGGTGACTGAGCCGTTAAGGAGGACAATATATGTTTAGCTCAAAAGGCAAGGGGATCATCCTGTTGATGGTTTCCGTCATTTTAGTGCTTGCAGGTAATCGGGTAACTGCTGCGGGGATATCGGAAACTACAACCATTCAGCATGTTTATCTTAACGATGAGTTCGTCGGCAGTGTGACGGATGAAACGGAAATCGAAAACATCGTAGCCGATAAGGTAGAAGAAGCACAGGAGGATTATCCTGACTTTACATTCGATAAGGAGACACAGCTGAAGTTCGTACCTGAAGAGGTATTCGATAAAGATATTAAAGAGGATCAGGCTGTTAAGGGAATTCAAGATCAGTGGCATGTGAAGGCAGAGGCGTATGAAATCGACATAGATAATCAGGCGGTCGCTTATGTTGCGTCAAAGGAAGATGCAGAGGACGTTCTGGAGAAAATCATTTTATTATATGTAAATGAAGAGGAATACGCTGAATACGAATCAGGTACAAAAGAAAGTGAAAAAGATGTGGATCCGTTAAAAGAGCCAGGAAGCAGAATTCTGGACATCGAATTTTCACTTCCCGTTACGTTTAAAGAGACAATGGTATATCCAGACGAAATCAAGAGTGTCGATAAAACCCTTTCCATGATAAAAGAAGGAAAGGAAGTAAAGACGATCTATGAGGCTAAGGAAAATGAGGACCTTGAAGCCATTGCCACTAGGCATGATATGGATCTGGATCAACTGCTGGAGCTGAATCCGGGACAGGATGAGGACAAAGGTATTAAAGAGGGCGAGCGTCTCTATGTGACCCAGCGTAACCCCTATGTGAACGTAATGGTAGAAAGAGAAGTATTTAAGGAAGAGAGGATTCCTTTTGAAAAGAAAGTGAAGGAGGATGACGAACTTCCAAAGGGCGAACTCATTACTGACCAAATAGGGAATGAGGGGATCCTTGGGTTCACCTATAATGTATCTGAAACAAATGGGAAGAAAATCAGTGAAACGATCGTAAAAAAAGAAGTCACGGAAAAAGCCAAAACAGAAATCACCAGAAAAGGCACCAAGGTCATTCCTTCACAGGGAAGCGGTACATATTCGTGGCCTGCAGATGGGGGCTATATTTCCAGTAAGCAGGGCCAGCGCTGGGGGAAGCTTCATAAAGGTATCGATATTGCACGGCCAACCACCAGGACCATAACGGCAGCGGATCATGGGATAATCGAAACTGCCGGGAACTCCGGAGGATATGGAAATAAGATAACGATCAATCATAATAATGGGTATAGGACTGTGTATGCCCATTTAGATTCAATTGATGTAAAAGCGGGACAAAAGATTGAAAAAGGCATGAAAATTGGCATGATGGGTTCAACAGGGCACTCGACCGGTGTCCACCTCCATTTTGAAATATATAAAAACGGGTCTCTCGTTAATCCGCTTAACTATATAAGTCAGTAATCGATGGAAGTCTTCGAAAAATATTCGAAGACTTCTTCTGTTTCATATAGATGAGAATAATAGGAAAAAGGTGATTTAATGCCTATAAAATGATAAAGTAGAATAGAGACAATTTGCTTTCATTCCGGTGTTCAGCCCCTTTATTGGGTATATATATGTAACTTTGCTAAAACCAGGTTGCTAAGCTTGGTGCAAGCAGAAGGAAAAGTGAATAAGGTCCCGGATAAGGACACGGTTTTTAATAGATTCAGTTCAGTTATTAAAAAAGGAGATAAGTACATGGATAAAAAGATTCTGGTAGTGGATGACGAAAAGCCAATTGCTGATATATTACAATTCAATCTAAAAAAAGAAGGTTACGAAGTTTTTTGTGCTTATGATGGCAATGAAGCCCTCAAAATGGTGGAAGAACGGCAACCTGATTTGATTTTACTTGATATCATGCTGCCGCAGCGCGATGGGATGGAAGTTTGCAGGGAAGTAAGGAAGAAGTATGAGACGCCGATCATCATGCTAACGGCAAAAGACTCAGAGATAGATAAGGTCTTAGGATTGGAGCTTGGTGCAGACGACTATGTGACAAAGCCATTTAGTACCCGGGAAATAATTGCCCGCGTTAAGGCGAACCTTAGACGTCAGCAAGCTGTTCCGGTTCCCGATCAAGAAAATGAACCGAAGGAAATCACGATAGGAACGCTCACCATCCATCCGGATGCGTATGTGGTATCCAAGCGGGGCGATACGATTGAATTGACGCATCGCGAATTTGAGTTGCTTCATTACTTAGCGAAGCACATCGGTCAGGTCATGACAAGGGAGCACTTATTACAAACCGTGTGGGGCTATGATTATTTCGGGGATGTGCGTACGGTCGATGTAACGGTCAGACGTCTTCGTGAGAAGATTGAAGACAATCCAAGCCATCCTGGCTGGATTGTAACTAGAAGAGGGGTCGGTTATTACCTGCGTAACCCTGAACAGGAGTAGTTTCTATGAAAAAGGTTGGTTTTTTTCGCTCAATTCATTTTAAATTTGTTCTGATTTATGTATTGCTCATTTTCGTGGCGATGCAAATAATCGGGGTATATTTTGTTGGGGAATTGGAAGAAAATCTTGTCGGGAACTTTACGAAATCAATAAAAGGTCACGTTAACCTGCTTACCTACAGTATAGGTGAAGAAATGGAAAAAGAGAGGGGAGAGGAAGATCCGACCCTCGAAGAAGCGATTGATGCGATATTGAAAGACCGGGATAATTCATCGAATGATATTTCGGAAGTACGTGTCATCGACACCCGCAGCAGACGCGTGATCGGAACTTCAGCCCGAGGTAACCAGGATATTGTAGGGAAGAAGACGACAGAGGTCCTCATTAAGAATACGCTCACTTTTGGAAAAGAAGATAGTGATATATTTCGGGATAAGAAAACAGGCATGCGGCTCTGGGTCCTGTCGACACCCGTTGAAGCAAATGGGGAGGTCATTGGTGCCGTCTATGTAATAGCTGAGATGGAAAATGTCTTTGAGCAGATGGATGAAATCAATAGCATCTTCATGACGGGTACGGCCATCGCCTTAGTCATTACGGCCATCTTGGGGATCCTGCTCGCACGAACGATCACTAGACCCATGTCTGATATGAGAAAACAGGCCCTTGTGATGGCAAAAGGGAATTTCTCCAGAAAAGTCAGGGTATATGGCGATGATGAAATTGGCCAGCTTGCCGTCACTTTCAATAATTTGACCAAAAAGCTTCAAGAGTCGCAATCAAGCACAGAGGGAGAGCGGCGTAAGCTATCATCTGTCCTTGCCAATATGACGGATGGCGTAATTTCAACGGACAGGCGCGGTCGGGTGAACTTGATTAATGAACCGGCGGCACAATTATTGAATGTCTCGAGTGAAACCGTCATGAACCAACCGATCATTGAGGTTTTGGGTCTTGAAGAAGAATATAAATTTGAGGATTTACTGGAAGAGCGAGAGTCCATCATCCTTGATTACAGCAAAAAAAATCATCCTTTCGTTTTGAGGGGGAACTTTTCGGTCATTCAAAAGGAAACGGGATTCGTTAATGGTTTGATCACTGTTTTGCATGATATAACAGAGCAGGAAAAAATCGAGAGTGAACGCAGGGAATTCGTTGCGAATGTATCACATGAACTGCGAACTCCGTTAACGACGATGAGAAGTTACCTGGAGGCATTGGCTGAAGGTGCATGGAAGGACGAGGAAATCGCTCCATCCTTTTTAAGTGTGACCCAAAATGAAACGGAGCGAATGATCAGGCTTGTTAATGATCTGTTGCAGCTTTCGAAAATGGACAGTAAAGATTACAGGCTTAAAACCGGCTGGGTGAATTTCAATAAATTCTATGACCACATCATCGATCGTTTTGAAATGACGAAAAATGATGACATCACGTTTAAGCGTGATTTGCCGAAGGAAGCTTATTTTGTGGATATTGATGAAGATAAAATCACCCAGGTTCTCTATAATGTAATCTCCAACTCATTAAAGTATTCACCTGAAGGGGGTCAAGTGACTTTCCGCGTCAGGGCATCTGATGGCTTTATCATTGTGAGCATTACAGATCAAGGAGTGGGTATCCCGAAAAACGTCATTGATAAAATATTCGACCGCTTCTACCGTGTGGATAAAGCAAGGGCCCGTAACTTAGGCGGGACAGGGCTTGGTTTAGCGATTGCAAAAGAAATGGTCGTGGCGCATGGCGGGAAAATATGGGCGGAAAGTGTGGATGGAAAAGGAACTACCGTGTTCTTTACACTTCCTTACGAACAGGAAGAAGAGGATGATTGGTCATGAATTTTGAACGTGCAAAAAGTATAATACTGATTATTTTGGTTGGGACAAGCATTTTTTTGACATGGAGCATTTGGACGTACGAGCCTGAATATGATCTATTTGAACAATCGTCGGAATTTATAAAGATTAAAAGCGATGTCCAGATTGTCAGTGATGTCATTAAACCAGTCAGTATTCTTTTCCATGGCAATGGACAGCATTTCCAGACTTCCAGCCCGGCAGAAATCAATGAAATGGAAAATGAATTTTTACAATGGCGTTTCAGCGGCATAAAAGAGGTATCCGTAAAAAGGCTGCAAAGGAAATTTGACGATTTTGTCCATGAAGATGGATCAATCGAAATCGAATTTTCCGATGAGATCCCCATCTCTCTTTATAAAACGGTATTGAATATAGCGGATACGGAAGTGCCTAAATTTTCGTTTGATCGAATCATCATTAAGCAAAAGGATATCAGTGGTAATGTATCTGCTGTTTATTTTGTTTCCTATGATCAAGGGGAGATTTATCAAGGCATGGTTGACTCTAAAAAACTAAGGAATTTCATGGATTCATTTTATCAGGGTTCTTACGATAAGCACCCTGAATACACGGCCGAAACGATAAACAGCAAAAGGACGCTGTTCGTCCCGGAAAACCCAGTGGAGATCAATAGACTTGAATATTATATAGACTATTTGGATATTGGAGACCTTAAAAGCGCTCTATTTATTAATCCGAAGTATGTACGACAGGAACCCGTTTCGGTCGGTGAGGAATACACGGATGGAACAAGACTTATGACGGTCAATAAAGACAATTACTTAATTTCTTATATCAATCCGGCACAAAAGAGAAAGTTATTTGGCAGTCCCAGTGCCCTTCTCCAAAAAGGCATTGAGTTCATCAATGATCATGCTGGTTGGGAAGATAACAATTACCGCTTTGCCTATATGTCGGAGAATGAGCAACGAGTGGTATTCCGCTTATTCGTAAATGGTTATCCGACCTTCAATGAATCCGGAATGACAGAAATCGAGCAAATTTGGGGGAAAGAAGAAATTTATAGCTATGACCGTCCATATTTTAAACTGGACTCAGTCCTCCCGTCAGTAGGATCGCCAGAGATTTTACAAAGCGGTAAAGAAGTAGTGAATCAGCTGAAATCGAAAGATAATATCGATTTCAAAAGTGTGGAGGACATCTCGATAGGCTATAAACTGGATAAATCCCTGGATTCCAAACTTGTAACTCTAGTTACACTTGAGCCCACTTGGTATTATCGTATCGGCGATAAATGGTTTATTGTGCCTTTTGATGAAGATACGGGAGGCGATCAAAGTGGATTGGAATAATACAAAGTCGATTTTCATCATGGTTTTCTTCGTTTTGAATATTTTTCTTCTTTATCAATTCCTGGAAAAGATTAATGACTCCCAATTAGAAAGCTTAACGGAGCCTCTTACGGATGAACTTTTGAAAGAAGAGGAGATTTCAATAGAAACCCCACTTCCGAAACAAAAGTCGGATCAATTCCTGACTGCCCAAAGCAAGACCTTTGAGAAGAAAGATATACAGCACCTAAAGAATCAAAAAGCAAAAATCATCGATGATAAGAAGCTTGTGGGTACATTTAAGATACCGGTTGGCATGAAAGAGGAAATTCAGGCTGCAGACGTTGATATATTCCTGAAGGAGTATATATTAAATGGAAGTGAGTATCATTTTTGGAGCTATGATGAAATCAGCCAGACCATCATCTGCTATCAAGTGGCAGATAAAAAGATGTTTTTTAATAATAGTAAAGGGAAGGTCACTCTATATCTGAACAAGAAGGGTGAAATCGTTTCCTATGAACAGATGTATTTAGAGGGGATCAAAAAATTCAATAAACCTAAAGAATTGAAGTCTGCTTTAACGGCTATTGGAGCATTGTATCAGAATGGTGATATTGATCCCAAAAGCAAAGTCACGAATGTAAAATTGGGTTTTTATAATTCGCTGCAGACGACATCTGTGTCACATTTACTTGTGCCAACTTGGTGGGTGGTCATTGATGGCGAAACGGATCTCTTCGTGAATGCTTTTGATGGAGAGGTCATTGAATTGAATACAGAAGAAAAAATATTGGAGTGAGTATAGATGACAATGCATTTTAGTGTTCTCGCAAGCGGGAGTACAGGAAATGCCTTTTTCGTGGAAACGGAGGATCAATCATTCCTTGTCGATGCCGGCTTAAGCGGTAAAGCCCTGGAAGCATTGTTTCAGGATATAGGCCGTGATATGTCGAAGCTGTCCGGTATCCTTGTTACCCATGAACACAGCGACCATATTAAAGGTCTTGGCGTGGTTGCCAGAAAACATAAACTCCCGATATATGCGAATGCAAAAACATGGGATGCCATGGAGCGATCGATCGGTGAAATTGCAACCGAGCAAAAATTCACATTTGAAATGGAACAGATCAAAACGTTCGGCAGTCTTGATATAGAATCTTTTGGCGTTTCACATGATGCGGCAGAGCCGATGTTTTACGTCTTTCATCATGAAGATAAGAAACTTGTGGTCATTACCGATACAGGGTACGTAAGTGATCGGATGAAAGGAATCATCTCGAATGCCGATGCTTATGTATTCGAAAGTAACCATGATGTGTCCATGCTGAGGATGGGAAAATATCCATGGAGCATCAAGCGCCGGATTTTAAGTGATGTCGGACATGTTTGTAATGAAGACGCTGCCCTTGCAATGAGTGAAGTGGCCGGTGATAAGACCAAGCGGATTTACTTGGCCCATTTAAGCCTCGATAACAATATGAAGGACCTAGCTAGAATGTCGGTGGAACAGACGTTAAAGACAAAGGGGATCATTGTTGGTGAACAATTTTCCTTATATGATACTGACCCGAAAAGACCAACTGAACTTGTTACATTATAAATGAAAGGAATGGATGAGGGATACCTTGTTCATTCCTTTTTATTTTTAAAAATTTCGATTCGTAAGTTACGAATCGGATTAAAAGGGGTATTGTTTGGTTAGAACTGTATAGGTAAAAGGAAAATGGCTGATACTAGTCAATTTTATGTTGCCCCTTAAATTAAGCATGCATTTTTTTAGAAAAATTTCGGTAATTGAGTATAATTGAGGGAGGATACCAAACAATAGAATTGCTATAATACATTCCTAAAATGAGAGGATGGGGCGGTCTTGGGTTATTATGATCAGAATGATGAAAACCAAAATAAACGGAAAAAAAGCCATACGAGCTATTTTCTAGCAGGCTTGGGGGGCGCCATCATCGGGGCTTTACTTATTTTATTAGCCTTTCCGGGAAGTGGACTGTTAAATGACGATGAAAACGAAATGACAACGGAAAAATCAACGGAGAGAGAGACCACGGAGCAGTCCCAGCAAAACCTTACTCTTGATGTAACAAGTGCCGTCACCAATGCCGTTGATAAAGCCAGCGACGCAGTGGTCGGCATCACTAACATTCAGGAAACGAACTTCTGGGGTCAAGGGAGCAACGCCGAGGACAGTTCGGCAGAAGCCGGCACTGGTTCTGGAGTCGTCTACAAGAAAGATGGCGGCAAGGCCTATATCGTCACGAATAATCACGTCATTGAAGGAGCTAATGAACTTGAAGTGACATTAAGTGATGGCACTAAATTGCCAGCTGAACTACAAGGCAGTGACCCATGGACAGATTTAGCCGTCATTGTCGTTAAGGGTGAAAAAATCAAAACCATTGCTGAATTCGGAAAATCGGGCAAATTGAAACCTGGTGAGCCCGTCATTGCCATTGGTAATCCATTAGGCCTTCAATTCTCTGGGTCGATCACACAGGGGATCATCTCCGGTTTGGAGCGCACGATAGAAGTGGATATCAATGAGGACGGACAAGTGGACTGGAATGCGGAGGTAATCCAGACCGATGCGGCGATTAATCCGGGTAACAGCGGAGGGGCACTCGTTAATATGTCAGGGCAGGTCATCGGAATAAATTCGATGAAGATTGCAGAAAATGCAGTGGAAGGAATCGGTCTTTCCATTCCAATCGATTCAGTTATCCCGATTATTAATGATATAGAGGAATTTGGTGAAGTGAAACGTGCTTTCTTAGGTGTGAACCTGGCATCTGTAGAAGAAATTTCCCAATATCATCAACAAAATACATTAAAGCTGCCAAGGAAAGTCACTTCTGGCGTTGCAATAACAGGCGTTCAAAGCAACTCTCCAGCATCCAAAGCAGGATTGAAGGAATTTGACGTCGTAGTTGGAATGGATAATGAAAAAATCCATGATGTCGTGGAATTAAGAAAATACCTTTACAATGAAAAACAAGTCGGTGATAAAGTTAAAATCATTTATTACCGTGAGGGAAAGAAAGAAACGACGGAAGTCACGCTTTCAAGCAGCGAAATTTAAAGCAAAAAAGGACAGGGGGCGGAAAATGCCTCCTGTCCTTTCTATTTCCTTGCGCTTTTCTTATTTTTTGTTACGATTACCTGTGGATATATACTGATATTAAAAATCTCAAGTAACTTGTGGATAATTGGGAATGGAAGTACTGGGAATAATGAATGGGAAAGGAGATATGAAAGATGAAATTATATTGCTGTCAGGAACACGTGGACATGGCGCTGGATGAAGTGGTATACGAATGTGAAACCTATCCTGTTTTAACGCTGGTTCCCGAGGAAAATCAGTTATCAACAACCTGTGAATATTGTCGAAACGTGGCAATATATCTAGTAGGGAACTAATATTCCCATACAAGATGTGGATAGATTTTGTGGATATGTGGATAACTTTTGTGGATAACATGTTTGTAACCTGTTCTTAACATTTTCCAAAGAGTAAAGCGGCGGGTGGAATGGTTTAGATTCAAGCGTTTGTTTGTACGAATAATCAAGATATTTGTTCGGATTGGATCTAAGTCCAGCCGAATTTCTTCAATAATGAAAGTTACCGTTGCCGCTTTCAGGGGCAGCGGTTTTTTTTTTAAAAGCATTAAAAATTGGAAAGGATATGCTTGTTTTGCTTATAGGTCACTGTAAGGTATGATAATAGGTAGGCAAATCCAACAATTGATAGTAAAAACATAATGAAAGCTAGAGGATGTATATGAAAATAACGATTATTACTGTTGGCAAGCTAAAGGAAAAATACTTAAAGCAAGGAATTGCTGAATATACAAAAAGGTTAAGCGCCTATGCTAATATAGAACTTGTCGAAGTACCGGATGAAAAGGCTCCGGAGAACCTGAGTACAGCGGACATGGACATTGTAAAGCAAAAGGAGGGTGAACGAATCCTGGCCAAAGTCAGCCCGGACACCTACGTAATAACGCTTGAAATCAATGGAAAACAGCTTACTTCAGAACAGCTGGCCACTCATATGGATCAGCTGGCCACCTATGGAAAGAGTAAAATTGCCTTTATTATTGGCGGGTCGCTTGGGCTAGGCACCGAGGTGTTATCAAGAAGCGATTATGCCCTTTCCTTCTCGAAAATGACCTTTCCGCATCAATTAATGAAATTGGTTCTAGTCGAGCAAATATATCGGGCTTTTCGAATAAATAGAAATGAACCATATCATAAATGATAGAACTGATTCCGGTGGAATTCCCGTAAGGTAATGGGTTAAAGTATTAAATCTTAATGTAATGAAAAGAGGGTAACGAATGAATAAAGAGTCCATTTATGGTTTAACATTCGAACAATTGACAGCGTGGCTTTCGGGCCATGGCCATAAAAAATTCAGAGCTTCCCAAGTTTGGGAGTGGCTTTATAGAACACGCGTGACGAGTTTCTCTGAAATGACGGATGTTAATAAAGAGTGCATAAAATTACTTGAAGAGCACTTTGTCATCCAGACTTTGACTGAGCATGTCAAGCAAGAAGCAGCGGATGGTACGATAAAGTTTCTGTTTAAATTACAGGATGGCAACCTTATCGAAACGGTTATGATGAGACATAAATACGGAATTTCGGTTTGTGTCACCACCCAAGTGGGCTGCAATATTGGCTGCAGTTTCTGTGCCAGTGGTTTATTGGCCAAAAGCCGTGATTTATCCAGCGGGGAAATAGTGGAACAAATCATGAACGTTCAACTGCATCTGGATAAATTGGAACAAGGTGATGTTGTAAGTCATGTTGTTGTAATGGGCATTGGCGAACCGTTCGATAACTTTGAAAATATGTTAGACTTTTTGAAGGTGCTCATGGACCATAAGGGTCTTGCCATCGCGGGCAGGCGCATTACTGTTTCGACAAGCGGTCTTGCCAATAAAATTTATGAATTCACCGATACTAAATTACAGGTGAATCTGGCCATCTCATTGCATGCACCGAATAATGAGCTCAGGACAAGAATCATGAAAATAAACCGAGGTATTCCGATAGAAAAATTGATGAAGTCTCTTGATTATTATTTAGAGAAAACGAATAGAAGAATTACGATCGAATATATCCTATTGAAAGATGTCAATGACCATCAAGAAGAAGCCGAGCAACTTGCCGATCTCCTTGATGACAAAAAACATCGCCTCTATGTCAACCTGATCCCATATAATCCTGTAGATGAGCATAGCCAATACCAAAGAAGTGAAAAAGAGTCCGTTCTCTCGTTTTATGATACGCTGAAAAAGAGAGGCATCAATTGTAAAATTCGCCAAGAACATGGAACGGATATTGATGCGGCTTGCGGTCAGCTTAGAAGTAAACAAATCAAGAAAGCTGAAGCTAAGTAAATTCATTAAGAAAGAACAAAAAGAGGACGTATATTTCGCGGCCTCTTTTTTATGATTTCATTATTTAGCTATTTCCTTTACCGAGGCGACTTCATACGTTGTAAGCTCGCTGCCTAGAATTGGAGATTCTTTTTTTGCTTCACCGGAACCTGGTTCAGGACGTTTATGTGCAGCTTTGAATGCATCGCTATTTCTCCAAGCAGTAAAGTTATCGAGGTTTTTCCAGTACATATTAACGCTCAGTCCATCGTGATCCGTCAAATTCTGCGTTAATAATACTTCAACTTTCACGAAGCCTTCCATAGTATCAAGTGGACCAGGTGCAGTAAATCCTGGGGCCATGACTGCACCCATCCCTTTTTTGACTCTGATTCTATTCGTTACGATTATCATAAATGAGTCCTCCTTTTGGCCATCGGTTTGGAATATACACCCTTTTTTTTCGCAATTTCATACATATTTTAGCATATTGAAAGAAGCAGGGTCCATTTTGATTAACTCGAATCATGGGAAGACACTGTTTCAATGAAGACGGACGTTTCATTATATTGAAATAGGACAATTGAATTTGGATATTACAAGGTTTATCGATGCATATCGCGTATAATAGAACTCTGTATAAGGAAATTACGATTATGGAAACAATAAAACAACATACTAAACAAAAAAGAGGCTGTTATATGAATGAATTGAGTTTTACTGATTATACATTAAGCGATGAAATTGTAAGGGCATTAGAAAGCTTGGGATATCAACGTCCAACCGAAGTGCAGCGTGAGGTTATTCCAGTGGCGCTGAAAAAGAGGGATCTTGTCGTTAAATCGCAAACGGGAAGCGGCAAGACCGCTTCATTCGGCATACCGATCTGCGAAATGGTCGAGTGGGAGGAGAATAAGCCTCAGGCGCTTATTTTAACACCGACACGTGAGCTTGCCGTGCAGGTAAAAGAGGATATTACGAATATAGGCAGGTTTAAAAGGATAAAGGCTACTGCAGTTTATGGAAAACATCCATTCGCACTGCAAAAAGCGGAATTGAAACAAAAAAGCCATGTAGTCGTCGGAACGCCGGGGCGTGTTCTTGATCATATCGAGAAAGGGACATTCGCCTTGGAACGCTTAACTCATTTAGTTATTGATGAAGCGGATGAAATGCTGAATATGGGCTTCATCGAACAAGTGGAAGCCATTATTAAGGAGCTTCCGAAAGAAAGAGTAACCATGCTGTTCTCTGCTACATTACCGGAGAGTATAAAAAAGCTATGCAAGCAATATATGAAGGATCCTTTGGATATTGAAATCAAAGCAAAGGGTTTAACGACGGAGAAAATTGACCATGCCCTTATTGAAGTGAAAGAAGATGATAAGTTTTCCCTGCTTAGAGACGTCACCATCACGGAAAACCCCGATAGCTGCATCATTTTCTGCCGGACAAAAGATAGGGTGGACCAAGTATGTGAACAGCTGCTGGAACTGGAATATCCGTGTGACATGATTCACGGCGGCATGCTTCAGGAAGATCGCCTTGCAGTGATGAATGAATTCAGAAGAGGCGAATTCCGCTATTTGGTTGCGACAGATGTTGCTGCCCGTGGAATTGACATCGACAATATAACCCATGTAATTAACTATGACCTGCCATTGGAAAAGGAAAGTTACGTACATCGAACTGGAAGAACGGGCCGTGCCGGTAAAAAAGGAAAAGCCATTACTTTTGTGACGCCGTACGAAGACAAATTCCTTACGGAGATTCAAGGATATATCGGTTTTGAAATCCCTAAGATGGCTGTTCCTTCAAAAGAGGAAGTTTCCAATAAAAAAATGGAATTCGAAGCCAAACTGGAAGCCCGTCCAAAGATCAAAAAAGATAAAAGTGAACAATTGAATAAACAAATCATGAAGCTGTATTTTAATGGCGGCAAGAAAAAGAAGCTCAGGGCTGTGGATTTTGTCGGGACCATCGCAAAGATTGATGGAGTGAATGCAGAGGACATCGGGATCATTACGATCCAGGACAATGTATCTTATGTGGAAATATTGAATGAAAAGGGACCGCTTGTCTTGAAAGTGATGAAAAATACGAAAGTAAAAGGCAAACTTTTGAAGGTTTCAGAGGCCTTTAAGAACTAAAAGGTGTTGAATGAAAAGAAGCGGGAAGACCGAAAATCGGTCTTCCCGCTTCTTTTTTATATGTTTTTCTTCCCATCCTCATTTTTTCAAAACTGGAACGGGAATTTTTCGACCCATACACAGATGATTCGACCTATCTGGAAAAAATTCGACCTCCCCGGAATAATCCGCCCTCACTGAAATAGTAGTTTTTTTGTTTATGAGGAGGTTAAGATTCTTTCTCTAAATTCTGTTTAACCGCCAAAACTGAGTGGTATATGAGGAAGGATAACGCAATTATTTCGAAACAATAAATACATCTGTTTGTAGAAAAAAGGAATTCTATCTAATTTTAAAACAAAGTTGATTGGAACGTAAGGCGCGAGACTCCTGCGGGAAAAGTGAGTGCCTGGAGTGGAAGTCAACGATCCTGTAGGCAATAAACAACATGAATTAATCTGAATTCTTAGAGAGGGAGGGGAATGAGTGGGATGACGAAAGCAAATGAAAGCGGCGAAAGAATTGATGAGCAAAGTAAGCAGCGGCAGTTGGATCAATATCGAGTGGATGATAATGGGAAAAAGATGA
Source organism: Peribacillus sp. NPDC096622 (assembly GCF_044762665.1). Classification (NCBI taxonomy): domain Bacteria; kingdom Bacillati; phylum Bacillota; class Bacilli; order Caryophanales; family Bacillaceae; genus Peribacillus; species Peribacillus sp. NPDC096622. Next base: position 48,642 of record NZ_JBIWES010000002.1, read on the forward strand.
CGACTAACCAAGGTTTGCGTGTTTCTGAGGATGAGCATTCTTTGAAAGTGGGAACCCGTGGTCCAACTTTGATGGAGGATTTTCATTTCCGGGAAAAAATGACTCATTTTGACCATGAGCGTATTCCTGAGAGGATTGTCCATGCGCGTGGATCAGGTGCTCATGGATATTTTCAGGTATATGAATCGATGGCCGAATATACAAAAGCCAAGTTCCTGCAAGACCCTTCAGTCAAGACACCAGTATTCGTTCGTTACTCCACGGTGGCAGGTTCCCGCGGATCGGCAGACTCGGTCCGTGATGTAAGGGGATTTTCTACAAAGTTTTATACGGAGGAAGGAAACTATGATTTGGTCGGAAATAATATTCCGGTGTTTTTTATCCAGGATGCCATTAAGTTCCCGGATTTAATCCATGCGGTTAAACCGGAGCCTCATAACGAAATTCCTCAGGCCGCATCTGCGCATGATACTTTTTGGGATTTCGTCGCCAACAATGAAGAAACCGCACATATGATCATGTGGCATCTATCTGATAGGGCCATACCGAGAAGTTTCCGGATGATGGAAGGGTTTGGTGTCCACACTTTCCGTTTTGTAAATGAACAAGGCGTGGCCCATTTCGTTAAATTCCATTGGAAGCCTGTACTGGGAGTTAAATCCCTGGTTTGGGATGAGGCACAGAAAATTGCAGGGAAGAATCCTGATTTTCACCGCCAAGATTTATGGGAAGCGATAGATACCGGAAACTATCCTGAATTTGAATTTGGCGTCCAAATGATTAAGGAAGAAGATGAATTTAAATTCGAGTTTGATATCCTTGATCCTACTAAACTATGGCCGGAAGAACAAATTCCGGTTAAAATAATCGGAAAAATGGTTTTGAACCAAAATACTGATAACTTTTTTGCAGAGACGGAACAGATAGCTTTCCATCCGGGGCATGTTGTACCGGGAATTGATTTTTCAAATGATCCGCTGCTCCAGGGACGTTTATTCTCATACACCGATACCCAGCTATCCAGATTGTTAGGACCGAACTTCCATGAGCTTCCGATTAATAGGACGCTTGCCCCTATTCATAATAATCAGCGCGACGGCATGCACCGAATGTCAATAAATCCAGGGCCGGTCAGCTACCACAAAAATTCCCTTGCAGGCAACTCTCCTGAACCTGCTTCCGAAGGGGAAGGCGGCTATGCTCATTACCAGGAAAAGGTCGATGGCAGGAAGGTCCGGCAGCGCAGTGAAAGCTTCAAGAATCATTACAGCCAGGCTAAACTATTTTGGAATAGCATGACGGAAGTGGAGAAGGAACATATTATTCAGGCTTTCCACTTTGAAGTGGGAAAAGTGAAAAGTAAGGACGTTCAGCAGCAAATTGTCGAGATGTTCAGCAATGTGGATGTTGAACTGGCCAAAACGATCGCCATTGGAGTGGGCGTGAATCCCCCAGCCAACAATAGTGAGGTTGAAATGGACTTGGCTTCTCCGGCTTTAAGCCAGGAGCAAATGAAAGTGAACACTGCCGCAACAAGAAAAGTGGCAATCTTGGCTGCGGATGGTTTCAACGGTTCAGAGGTTAATTCAGTCTTGGAGTCATTTAAATCAGCAGGTATAACGGCTGAATTCATCAGTCATAATCGTGGAGTGGTTACAAGTTCTGAAGGAGAGCAGGTCGAGGTGAATCAGACATTCCTGACAGCCGATTCGGTACTTTTCGATGCTGTATATGTGGCAGGAGGCCAGGAGAGTGTCGATGCTCTAAAGGCATCCAAGGAACCCATCTACTTTGTTGATGAAGCCTACAATCATTTCAAAACAATTAGTGCGGGAAAAGAAGGAGCCGAGATCTTATCGAGGGCAGGCATCGTTTCCGATGATCCAGCTTCAGGCATTGTAGCTGTTACGGATAAAAATAGCGGTTCTGCCTTTATCGAGGCAATTGCCAAGCACCGTCACTGGAAACGCGTTTAATATCTATTGAAAAACCCCCAGACTTGAAGTCAGGGGGTTTTTCAATAGATATTTCGTATCAAGCTACTTTGCCTTTTCTTCAAAAAGTGATGCAATGCCAACGATCACCTTAGTGGCCAGTATCATATTATCGACGGAAATAAATTCATATTTGCCGTGAAAGTTCTCCCCGCCCGTAAAGATGTTGGGTGTCGGCAGGCCCATATACGATAATTGAGAACCGTCCGTACCACCGCGTATTGGTGAGATTTGCGGTTTTATATCGAGTTTCTCCATTGCTTCATGGGCAATATCCACGATTTCCTTCACGGGCTCAATTTTTTCCTTCATGTTGAAGTATTGGTCGTGTAATTCGAGCTGGATACGGTTTTGCCCATATTTTTCTTTTAAATCTTCGATTACTTTTATTATATATTCCTTGCGTTCATTGAATTTTTGGCGGTCGAAATCCCTGATGATGTAAGAAAGCTTGGTCTCTTCCACATCACCGTGAAATGAAAGCAGATGATAAAATCCTTCGTAACCTTCCGTATATTCCGGTGCTTCTGCCACTGGGAGCTTATTATGGAATTCCATGGCGATTTTTGCCGAATTCACCATTTTTCCTTTAGCCGTACCAGGGTGAATGTTCGTCCCTTTGATCAGGATTTTGGCCGATGCTGCATTGAAGCTCTCATATTCAAGCTCTCCAAGCGGGCCACCGTCCACGGTGTAAGCAAATTGGGCATCAAAGGCATTTACATCAAACTTATGGGGTCCCCTGCCGATTTCCTCATCGGGAGTAAAAGCAACACGGATTTTTCCGTGCTTGATTTCCGGATGCTGGATCAAATAATCCATGGCAGTCATGATTTCGGCAATTCCTGCCTTATTATCTGCTCCTAACAGGGTTGTCCCATCCGTTGTAATCAAGGTATGCCCTTTATAGTTCTTAAGCGAAGGAAAATCATCAGGTGAAAGAATGACATCCAATTTTTCATGTAAAGTAAGATCTTTTCCATCATAGTTATCAACGATTTGCGGTTTTACATCTTTTCCGGTAAAATCCGTTGCTGTATCGACATGGGCCAAGAAACCGATTGTCGGGACATCCTTACTTGAATTGGCTGGCAAGGTTGCCATGACATAGCCGTTCGGATCAATAGTCACTTCCTTCATCCCAATGGATTGAAGTTCCTTGACCAATGCATTTGCCAAGGTCAGCTGTCCGGGTGTAGAGGGACATGAGGGATTTTCCTCATTCGATTGGGTATCCACTTTCACATAAGAAGTGAATCTTTCAATGATTTCATTTTTCATTTTTCCTTCAACTCCTTTTTCCCTAATCTTACCATGATTGACCGCAATGGAAAAATTATCTTTTTTAAATATCTCCTAGGGTGGTGTCATCGCAAAGAACGGCATATCTGCAAGCGACATGCCGTTCATTGCTACCCCTTTTTAGAGTGGATTGTTCAAGGCCCATACGGATACGCTTTTCCCATGAACGGGGAAGGTAGCGAAACCATCTTCTTCAATGGTAATGTGGTCATCTTTATGACAAGTTAAATCAATCCAGATTTCACCTGCACGATGTTCACCGACGAACATCCTTTTTTCACTGTTGTGATCTCCATTGGAGATAATGACGGCACACCCCGAGCCTTCTAGCTCTTCAACTCCGTGCCGGACCCAGCCTATCGTATTTGGATCATCAAAGTAGTCAGTCTGTTCTCCGTAAGCTTTTTCATACCTAGCATATAGTAGGCGATCCAGGATATCCTTTTTCCCAGGCACGGGAGAAGGTCCGCCGATTCCATAATAGTCCCCGTAAAAGACACACGGATAACCGCAAAGTCTAAGCAGGGTAAGTGCATATGCCGATGGTTTGAACCAGTCCTTTACCCAGGACTCCAGTGATTCATGAGGCTGGGAGTCATGGTTGTCGACAAAAGTGACGGCCTGTGCCGGATTGGTTTGGACGAGGGTATCATCAAAGATGGTTGAGAGGTCGAAGTCTGTTCCTGCTTTTGAGGCCTCATGAAATTTATAATGCAGGGAAACATCGAACAAGTTGAGGTCATGATTGGTTTGCTCTAAGTAAGTTTGACAAGCTTTAACATCCGCCTTCCAAAATTCGCCGACCATGAAGAAATGTTCCTTTGTATAAGGAATGAGTTCTTGAAGAAATTCATTGATGAATTCATAATCGATATGTTTAACGGCGTCCAAACGAAAACCATCACACTTTAACGTATCAACCATCCATTTTCCCCAGCTAATCATTTCCTGACGAACTTCCGGCAGGCTGTAATCGATGTTGGCAAACATTAAATAATCATAGTTTCCGAATTCATCGATGACATGCGGATTCCAGTGCTTATTTTCGCCTGTGATTCGAAATACACCCATTTTGTCGTGTTCGGCATCATAGTCTGTACCATTAAAATGAGTATGGTTCCACTTAAAGTCAGAGTATTTATTTTTACGGCCCGGAAAATCGAATTTTGTCCAGCCTTCCATTTCAAATGGTTCTGAGATATCTTCCATCCGGTTGTCTGGATTGACTTCAATCACTTCAAATTTTTCGGTTCCATCAGCTCCTGCTTTATGGTTCATGACTAAATCGATATAAACGCAAAGTCCGTAGTTATGGCAAGTGGCTATTGCTTGCAGCAATTCATCTTTGGTCCCGTATTTGGTACGAACAGTTCCTTTTTGGTCAAATTCCCCCAAATCGTAACCGTCATATATTCCATATCCATTATCCCCAACGGATTGCCCTTTGGTAACTGGCGGAAGCCAAACACAGTCAATTCCTATATCCTTCAACTTGGAGGCTGCATATTTCAATCTTTCCCAATGAGAACCATCTGCCTCAAGATGCCACTCAAAAAATTGCATCATCGTATGATTTCTTTTCATCCGTTTCCCCCCTGACACCGATCCGATTTTTACAAAAGTGAAACTAATGCAATCGGATAAAGTAATAATGGAAATCTTTACCCACTAAAATCAAATGATAAACAAGTTAACAACCCTCTTGATTGAGGTTCATTTACCTCTCTATTTTACTATTTTATACCAGATAAGGGTATTTTATATTGATTGGCAGCTAAAAATTAATCAAATGTGGAGGAATAACCCGGAAAAGGCTATACGCCAATTCAAAAAAAGCATCCCGGATTTTAGGGATACCTCAGTTTTTCGTAAGTCTATTATCGTTTTTTGATGCATCTGAATATTTAACGATTAATAAAAATGGATTTTCAACAGTGATCCGGTTGGCAAATATGAGCATTACAATACCTATTAAAATGGCACCGATGATAACCATTAAAAGTGGTGCTAGTTGTTGTCGTATCCATTTGCTATTCCTCCAAATATTATATGTTTGCTGCAATCAGCCGTATCTTCTGCTTAGTTGATATTTTGAAAAAGCTGTTTTTCTAATATCGATGATGGATAACAATTGTTTGATGATATCCGGAAGAAATTCGTCGAATTTTATTTCCAGGATTATACAATCTGGGTCTGAAGCATCAACCACGATTAATTCGGGATTCAGGAAGTCCGTATCCCGATAGCTCGTTTTCACATTACTGTCAAAGGTGACCCGCACATTTCCGTACTCATAGATGAATACCTCCCTTTCAAGTCAACGACGTTTGTCGGCTTGATTTGGAAAAGGGTCATTTGCACATATAAGTCCCTAAGGATATTCCTTGAATCACCGGACATCCAATCTATATCCCCTGAACGAATCCGTTCGTATTCTCTAGCAGAAAGCCTGCACTTATCCCTGTGATAAAATCCCGCTGTTTTTTGCCGCAGGATTTTATTGTCAAAGTTATCGAAATAGACACTTCGAATTAAATATTTCCCATCCAGCCCATGGGGATCAAGCCTCATGAAGTTTTTCAGGTTTTTTCTTAATAAATGACAATCCGCTTTGGTGATTGCATGTTTGAGTTCCCGCCTTCCCTTTAAACCATTCATTGTTGTTCCTCCTTTTCCTTGATTTTTGGATGCATTCACCTTATTAACAGAATCTTAATAAAATTTTAAGAACATTTTTATATTCAATAGATAAATAGAGATCAGGCCCCAGTTTTAACCTTTTCTTAATTTTATTGGAATTTAATAGAAGAAAAATGAGTTAATTTACTCATTGAGAATAATTATCATTATCATTAGAATAGGTTACACGATAATGATAATTATTCTCAATCAATTCAATACATGGAGGTTAACTATGATAACGAACATGCTTACAAAAAATGACCAACTACTGGAACAACAAAATACAAGGGAATCAAATGCCCGATCTTATCCTAGAAGATTACCCATGGCGATCGATCAAGCAGAGGGAATTTACCTGACAGACATGGATGGAAAACGATATATTGATTTTCTTGCCGGGGCTGGAACATTAGCGCTCGGACACAATCATCCGGCAGTGCTTGAAGCAATGGAAAAAGTTCTTAAGGATAAACGTCCTTTACATACATTGGACTTTACGACACCGATCAAAGAGCAGTTCGTCGATGAAATTTTTGAATGCCTGCCAGAGGAATTCAGGAAAAATGCAAAAATCCAATTCTGCGGTCCTACTGGCGGAGATGCCATCGAGGCAGCACTTAAACTGGTCAAAACAGCGACAGGCAACAGGAGCATTTTATCTTTCCAAGGAGCTTATCACGGGGCAACGCATGCAACCATGTCAATCAGCGGCAATACAAAACCAAAGGAAAAAATACAAGGGTTAATGCCAGATGTGCAATTCCTGCCGTATCCCTATCAATATCGCTGTCCCTTCGGAATAGGCGGAGAAGAAAGCCATAAAATCAGCAGCCAGTATATCGAAAATCTATTGAATGATCCCGAATCAGGATTATTGGCACCCGCAGGGATGATTTTGGAGGCAGTGCAAGGCGAGGGAGGTTCCATTCCAGCTCCAATTCCATGGCTTAAGGAAATCAGAAGAATAACGAAAGAGAAGGGCATTCCGCTAATTATCGACGAAGTTCAATCAGGTATCGGCCGTACAGGGAAGATGTTTGCCTTTGAACATGCAGGTATCGTTCCGGATGTTCTTGTACTATCCAAAGCAATAGGCGGAAGTCTTCCATTATCGGTGGTGATTTATAACAAAGAGCTGGACCTATGGTCACCAGGTGCACATATCGGTACGTTCCGCGGAAATCAAATGGCAATGGCAGCAGGAACAGCTACTTTAAAATACATGAAAGAGACGAATCTTGTGGAGCATGCCGCTAAAATGGGGGAAATCTTAAAGGATATTCTTAAAGATTTGCAAAAAGATATTAAGCAGATCGGCGATGTCAGGGGCCGTGGATTAATGGTCGGTGTAGAAATGATCGATCATGAAGAACCGCAAAATGCTAATGGAAGCCATCCCGCTGATTCGCAACTTGCCAGTGCCATTCAACAGGAATGTTTTCAAAGAGGGCTGATTCTGGAAGTTGGCGGCAGACATGGAAGTGTAGTGAGGTTCTTGCCTCCATTGATCGTAACGGAATCCCAGCTTCGCGAGGCCACTGCAATTTTTGAACAAGCTGTTCGTGCAGCTGTTGCAAGAGGGTGAATGATCAATGATCGAAATGATAAATAAAACGGACTTTGCTTATTCTCAGATGTTCTTGAATAACGAAGAAGGTTTCAATAACTACAGCCAGTCATTAAAAATCATTGAAAAAAAGCTGACCAACTTTTTAAAAGGGAATAATTCACCATACTCTGGGAAAAAACCGTATGAAATCGAAGCAAGGTTAAGCGGGCTGCTCCCCGCTTCCCTAAAAGGGGAGTCAATGGAAGCAGTGGCGGATGAGCTGGCAGAGTTTGTAATTAATGACAGCATCAATGTACAAAGCCCTGCTTGTATCGGACATTTGCATTGCCCGACATTAATACCTGCCGTTGCTGCCGAAATGGTTATTGGTACGTTGAATCAATCCATGGATTCATGGGACCAAAGCTCGTCGGCAACCTTCGTTGAAGAACGTTTAATAGATTGGCTGTGCAGCCAGGTAGGGTTACCGGAACAAGCGGATGGGATTTTCACAAGCGGTGGAACCCAATCTAATTATATGGGCCTGCTACTGGCAAGGGACGCTTATTGTAAGCGTTTCTGGGGTGTTGACGTTCAAAAGCAGGGCTTGCCGGCCGAGGCGAATAAATTGCGGATTTTATGCTCTGAGGCTGCCCACTTTACGGTTCGGAAGTCGGCGGCACAGTTGGGGCTTGGTGAACAGGCTGTAATCACGATTAAAACGGATGTAAATCACCGTTTGTCCATGGACGAATTAAATCATCAATTGCTGCTTTTGGAGAAACAGGGTTTACTGCCATTTGCCATCGTTGCAACTTGTGGGACAACGGATTTTGGTTCAATCGATCCATTACACGAATTGTCCGAAGCTGCAAGGAAGAATGGGATATGGCTGCATGTGGACGCCGCATATGGAGGCGCGATGATTCTAAGTAAGGATTACAAAGACTTAATCAGCGGAATTGAACGGGCCGACTCGATTACGGTTGATTTTCACAAATTATTCTATCAACCCATCAGTTGTGGTGCTTTTCTTGTCTCTGACAGCAACTCATTTCAATATATCCAGCATCACGCAGATTACTTGAATCCACAGGAAGATGAAGCGGAGGGCATGGTTCACTTAGTCAATAAATCGGTTCAAACGACGAGAAGGTTCGATGCACTGAAGCTTTGGATGTCCTTGAAGGTCGTTGGACTGGATACCTTTGCCGAAATGATCGATTATACTTGTCACCTTGCACGTGAGGTGGCAGTGAAGATCGATAAAGAGGAAGGATTCACAGTATTGAATAAAGATCCTGAATTGAATGCGGTTGTATTCCGTTATAATCCCGAAGGAGAAAGTGATCAGTTAGTAAATCTATTAAATAAACAGATTCAGCAAGAATTACTGAAAAGCGGACGGGCATTTTTAGCAAAAACACGTTTTGAAGGACAGGTATATTTAAAAATGACACTATTGAATCCAATGACAAGGCTTGAACACATAGAGGACATTTTAGACGAAATTCGAGTATTAGGTGAAATGTTCAAGATGATGGAGGAATGAAGATGAATGGTAAGCAAATAGCTGAAAGGGCGACGATGCAAAGCTTTCTGAATTGCTATTTCCGGGAAACCGGAAATTGCAGTTTAGATGAAACGAAGAACTGGCCGAATTTGGGAGGGTCCATTCCGGATTCATTGATGGTCAGTAAGCTCATATCCCAAGATATTGCATTGCTTGTTCCGCTTAAATACTGGTCGGAAACGGGGCGTCATATTTTCCACTTCCCGGTTTACTATCAAACGGGATCCAAACAAGTACATGAATTAGATTACGTGACAATGGTCTCGATTGTTTCTAAAGAATTATTGAATGAGCAGGGCCGGACGGATAGTGAAGATGAATTGATGCTGCGTGTCATCCTAAGCAGCCAAAATATTCAACGGTATGTTGAAGCCAGGACGGAAGACGTCGATGCCCTTCAAAGTCCCGATTTCACCTACATCGAAGCAGAGCAGTCACTTTTATTCGGGCACCTGTTCCACCCGACACCGAAAAGCAAGCAAGGCATTTCAGAAAAAGAAGAATGGATCTATTCCCCCGAATTAAAAGGTCAGTTTCAGCTGCACTACTTCCTGGCAGAACCTTCGATTGTCATCCAGGATTCCAGTGAAGTCCGATCGGCAAGTGAGATCATTAAACAGGAATTAGCCGGTGACTTGGAGATATCCAGTGAATTCCGACGGACGTATTGCCAAAAGGAAAGCCGGTATATCATCATCCCGGCACACCCGCTCCAGGCAAAAGTGCTTATCGAAAAAGAAGAGGTCAAGAGGCTAATCGAGCAAGGAACACTAGTTTATGCAGGACCGCTTGGGAAAAAATTCACTGCCACCTCTTCATTTAGAACGGTATATAGTGCCACATCGAGATATATGTACAAATTTTCAGTTCCGGTTAAAATCACGAATTCCTTACGTGCAAATCTGCAAAAGGAACTAGATCGTGGTGTCGAAATTGCAAAATTAATAGATTCTAAAGTGGGCGACGATCTAAAAGAACGGCATCCCTCCTTCCGTATCATCAAGGACCCTGCTTACTTAACGATTAAAACGACCGAGCAAGAATCGGGATTCGATGTTGATATCCGGGAAAATCCTTTTTTTGAAAACGATAAACAAGCAAGCCTGATTGCCGGCTTATGTCAGGATAATGCATATGGGGCACCATCAAGACTTGGAGCGATCATCCGCAAATTATCAGCTGATGAAGACCGCAGTACCGAAGAAGTTAGTAAGGACTGGTTCAAAACCTATCTGTCAATGACATTGAAACCGATGCTTTGGCTATTCGAAGAGTATGGAATCGTTTTGGAAGCCCATCAACAAAATTCCATCATTCAACTTCAAGATGGGTATCCAGCCGCTTTTTATTATCGTGATAATCAAGGGTATTACTATTGTGAGTCCAAAGTGGACAGGCTGCTGAAGATCCTGCCTGAACTAAGTGAAAAAAGCTTCACGATTTGTTCTGATGAAGTCGCAGAAGAAAGACTGCAATACTATTTCTTTTTTAATCACTTATTAGGCTTAATCAATAATTTTGGAACGGAAGGATTAGTATCAGAGAACAAACTGTTACAGCTCGTTCAGGAACAACTGGAAACATGCAGCAGGGATAGCGAAGATGAAGGGCTGAATCGAGTTGTTTCAAAGTTGCTTCATGACCGGGAATTAACTTGTAAGGCTAATTTACTGACACGATTCCATGATATGGATGAGCTTGTTGGTTCACTTGAGACACAATCCGTTTATACAACGATTGATAATCCGTTCGCGCAGGGGGTTATGGCCGTCCATGAAAAATAGTTATGAAGAAATGCTCAAGGACTGCAATAAACAGCTTTCATTTGTCAAAGTTGAATTTGAGAGGGATTTGAATACACTGCATAAATGGATGCATGAAGATCATGTGATACCCTACTGGAATTTGAATTTCACAAAAGAAAAATTCGCTGTTCATTTAAAAAAGGCATTGGCTGATACACACCAAACACTTTATTTAGGCTGTCTGGACTCCATTCCCATGAGCTATTGGGAATCGTATTGGGTAAAAGGCGATATCATCGAAGGTTATTATGAATCCGAAGAGGGAGATCAAGGCATTCATTTACTCATTGGTGATCCGGATTATCTAGGAAAAGGACTGGCTTTGCCGTTTTTACGTGCAATGGTGAAATTCCAACTACTGACTTCAACCACTAACAAAGTGATGGCTGAACCGGATATCAGGAATGCAAAGATGATCCATTTATTTGAAAAATGCGGGTTTACCCCAATTAAAGAGATTGAACTCCCTGACAAAACAGCATTGCTTATGTCATGCACACGGGGGAATTTCGAGAGGAAGTGGAACTATGGAGAAGCAACAATCTATCTATGACCTGGTAGGGATAGGGATTGGTCCCTTTAATCTGGGACTTGCGGCCCTTTTGGAGAAAACCCCGGAGTTGAATGCCGTCTTTTTTGAGAAAAAGCGGGAATTTAATTGGCATGAAGGGATGCTGTTGGAAGGGACGACTCTGCAAGTGCCATTCTTTGCCGATCTAGTTAGCATGGCAGATGTGACAAGCCCATATAGTTACCTGAATTATTTACAGCAGCATGATCGGCTTTATCATTTCTACTTCCTTGAAAAATTCTTGATTCCACGAAAAGAATATAACGACTATTGCCGCTGGGCTGCCAATCAACTTGATAGCTGCCGTTTTGGAAAAGCGGTGGAGGCGGTTGAATATATAGGGGATCAAGGTGAACCCTGCTATCAAATCAGTGTAAGGGATGTACAAACACAAAAGATCGAAGTCTATTATAGCCGTCATGTAGTCATGGGAATTGGCAGCTCCCCGACTGTTCCATCGGCCTTTCAGCCATATATGGGAGAGAGCATCCTGCATTCGGCCGATTATTTACGGAATAAAGAAAACGTCTTAAAGAAAAAATCCGTAACGGTTGTCGGATCTGGACAGAGTGCAGCCGAGGTCTTTCTGGATTTGCTTAATGAGCAGGAGGAATATGGCTACCAGCTAAATTGGTATACAAGATCCAAGGGATTTTTCCCTATGGAATATTCAAAACTCGGGTTGGAATACTTCACTCCAGATTACCTTGATTTCTTTTATCGGCTGCCGCAGGAAAAGAAGGATGAAATCCTGCCGAAACAGGATTTATTGTATAAAGGGATCAGTGCTACGACAATTGCAGCGATTTTTGACAAGATGTATGAAAAATCGATTGGAAATGCCGAACTATCCATTGAACTTCGGGCCATGACGGAAGTTGCGGCAGTTACCCCCGCTGAAAATGGCTGGGAATTGAAATGCCGACAGTGGGTAGAAGATAGCGAATTTGATGTTGACACAGAGGCAATTGTTTTTGGGACGGGCTATAAATCAACCCTTCCGGCATTCCTTGAAACCATGGAGGACCATTTAGTCCGCGATGACTTGGGGCGTCTTGCAATAACGAAAGACTATAAGGTAGGAACGGCCATCTCTACACCGAATCACCTTTTTATCCAAAATGGCGAGATACATACACATGGTGTGGGTGCTCCGGATCTAGGCTTGGGGGCATTCAGAAACTCGATTATCATCAATCAATTGGCAGGTAAAGAAGTTTATCCATCGAAGCCAAAGGGTGCATTTCAGTCATTCCGTGTAAAAACACCCGTGATGGCTTACTAAGAAAAGGGAAGGGGAGAATTATATGCAGTTCATAAATGAAGTGGAACAGGCAGTTTCAGAAAATAATTGGTCGATAGTAAACCAAAACCTGCTGGCCAAGATGATTTCTGAGTATATGTATGAAGATATGATCCATCCAGCAGTACTGAACGAAAACGCAGCAGGAAATCTATATGAGTTAATGGTGAATGAGGGAAAATCTTATCGGTTTTTAGCGTCGCCCCGTCTTTTTGACAGCTATGAAGTACATGCCGAATCGATCCAGGTATGTGAAGCGGCAGGTTTTACACAGGCCAAAGATGCTATTCAATTCATTTTGGACATCCAGCCGTTAATTGGGATGACTGCAGAAACAACAGGACATTTAATCAAAGAATTCCATCATACGCTGCTTGCGGATCTCCAATTGCTATCCAAACCTGAACAAGATGCGGATGATTTAGTCGAACTGGATTATGCATTACTTGAAGGAGAAATGAGCGGTCACCCTTGGATTGCTTATAACAAGGGAAGGATCGGTTTCGGTTATGATGATTATTTGAAGTTCGCTCCAGAAAACCAGAAGGAAGTTCAGTTATCCTGGATTGCCATCCATAAAACGAGGGGTGAGTTCAATTCAGTCGAAACGTTATCCTATAAGCAATTGATGGAGAATGAACTGGATGGGGGAACCCAAAAATCATTTGCAAAGATATTGACAGAAAAAGGGCTGAACGCAGAAAACTATTACTACCTCCCAGTTCATGAATGGCAGTGGAAGAATGTAATCATCCAGAACTTTACCGATGATTTGGCTAAAGGGCTGATCGTAGCTTTGGGAAATGGTCCTGATAAGTATTTGCCGCAACAATCCATCCGGACATTCGTTAATGTATCGAAAAAGGATAAACACCACGTCAAGCTGCCGATGAGCATTTTAAATACGCTAGTCTACCGTGGATTGCCGGCTGAACGCACGGTCATTGCCCCGAAAATCACAACGTATATAAAGAACATTTATGAAAATGATTCATTTTTGAAAGAACAATGCAAAGTAGTGCTTCCTGGTGAAGTGGCCAGTTTAAATGTTGATCACCCGTATTATTCCAAGCTAGAGAATGTACCGTATCAATATTTAGAGATGCTGGGGGGGATTTGGAGAGAAAGCATTTACAGTTATATGGAAGAAGGCGAGAAGCCCATTACGCTTGCGTCCCTTTTACATGTGGACAGCAAAGGTAAACCATATGTGGAAAGCCTTATAGAAAAATCGGGATTGACTGCAGAAGCCTGGACAGCTCAATTATTCGAAGTCATCCTATCACCATTATTGCATTTTATCTATCAATATGGATTGGTCTTCTCGCCGCATGGTCAAAATACCATTTTAGTTTTGAAGGATTACAAGCCTCACCGCTTGGCCATCAAGGATTTTGTAGATGATGTAAACGTCAGTGATCAGCCGCTTCCTGAATTAAGCAGCCTTCCTGATGATTTAAGGAAAGTATTAAGAAGTGAGACTCCAGAGGGGCTGGTTCAATTCATTTTCACGGGACTATTCATCTGTCATTTCCGATACTTGTCAACACTTTTGATGAAGAGGTCCCTTTTGGATGAGAATGCTTTTTGGGAAGGCGTCGCTCGAACAATCCTTACACATCAGAAAAAATTCCCTATGTTACAGGATCGTTTCGATACATTCAATTTCTTTGCGCCAAAATTAACGAAACTCTGCCTGAATAGAAATCGGATGCTTCAATATGGATATAGCGATGGTGAAGACCGTCCGCATGCATCTGAGTTTGGGCATGTGAATAATGCCCTTTATGAAAAGTTACCTGCAAAAACGCTTTAAAGTTGGCTCAGAATTTTGAGCCAGTTTCAGACAGTAGACAAACACGATGAAAATCGAGTTTGTCTACTGTTTTTTATGGCTTTTACAATTGACCGTTGATTTCCGCTCCAGGCACGCGCTTTTCCCGCAGGAGTCTTGTACGCCCCTCCAATCAATTTTGTTGTAACTGACAGATAGAACTCCTGTTGTTTGTATTAAATAGAAGTATCAAATCATGAGGTAATGAGGATGTAAAAACTATTGCCGAGATGATAGAGTGCGATAATCATTAACAAATATCACATTAAAAAGGATTGTGTTATCCTCCTTGGTTCAAATTCCCTAAAAATTATCTTTGGAATAGGGCTTGCCGTTCATTTAAATTGGTGCTAAGCTATGTGTAAACGGTTACACAAAAGCATTGAGGGTGATATATTGGCAACTATTCGGGATGTGGCAAAGGAAGCTGGAGTTTCTGTGGCAACGGTTTCCAGAGTTATGAATGGCAGTGGTTATGCACATGAGGACACGAAAAAGGTGGTCATGGCAGCTGTTGAAAAATTGAATTATAAACCGAATGAAGTGGCAAGATCTCTCTACAAACGTAAATCCAAATTGGTTGGTTTGATTTTGCCGGACATTACGAATCCTTTCTTCCCAGAAATGGCAAGAGGTGTCGAGGATTATCTGCAGCAGTTTGGTTATCGGTTGATTTTTGGAAACAGTGATGAAAAGAGAGATAAAGAAATAGAATATATTGACACTTTCCTGCAAAATAATGTAGTGGGCATGATTGCTTCAACTAGTGAAGAAGCCAATGAGAATTTCGATAATCTCGATATTCCAGTTGTCCTTCTCGACCGTACAGCAGAGAAATTACCGGCTGTTTATTCCGATCAAAAGACAGGCGGTAAGCTGGCAGCACGCGTATTGCTGGATAGAGGCAGTACGAATATCGTCCTCATTAGGGGGCCAGTCGAAATAAAGCCTGTATATGAACGGTACATGGCAGCATTGGAAGAATTGAATGAAGCAAAAGTGAACGTACAAGTCATGGATTCACCCCTAACTCTTCAGGGCGGCCAAACATGCGTGAAGCAGCTTTTCGAGCAATATCCGGAAACGGATGGAATCATTGCTTGCAATGATATTGTTGCAGCCGCAGCACTCCAGGAGATTTTAAAACGGGGAATACGGATACCGGACGACATACAATTGATCGGCTATGATGATATCTCCTTCACAGCGTTATTGCACCCGCCGTTATCGACAATTCGGCAGCCAGCCTATGAGATGGGGGCACAAGCGGCGGAAATGCTAATTAAAAGGATCAATCAAGAAAAAATGGAAGTAACACATAAAAAGCTCCCTGTTTCTTTTGTGGAGAGACAAACAACGAGAAGGAAGGCGGAGAAGACATGATTAGAATTACAGTGGTGGGAAGTGCTTCAATGGACTTAGTGGTGACATCAGCCAAGCGGCCAATGGCCGGGGAAACAATTTTAGGAGAGTCCTTTATCACGGTTCCTGGAGGAAAGGGAGCCAATCAGGCTGTTGCAGCGGCACGTCTTGGTGCAGAAGTGTCGATGGTCGGATGTGTAGGAGATGATGTCTATGGAGAGATCATCTTAGAAAATCTGAAAAAGAATCATGTAAACACGGATTATGTGGAACCGGTTACAGGTTCAGCTTCCGGAACAGCACATATTACCCTTTCGGAAGGTGATAACAGCATTATTTTCATAAAAGGTGCAAATGACTTCATTACTCCTGAATATGTACAAAAGGCGAAAAAGGTGATAGAGGGATCGGATATCGTGATGGTTCAGCAAGAAATACCTGAGGAAACTGTGGAGTATCTGGCTGACTTGTGCAACACGCTTCAAAAGAGATTACTATTGAACCCAGCTCCCGCCCGGAAGCTAAGCGAGGCTGTCATTCAACAGACATCATTCCTTACTCCGAATGAACATGAATTCGAGATACTCTTCAATGGGAGAGATAGAACGGAAGTCTTGACTGAATATCCCAATAAATTATTCATTACCGAAGGAAAAAAAGGCGTCCGTTATTTTGACGGACATGAAGAAAAGGTTGTTCCAAGCTTTGAAGTGGAAGCGGTGGATACAACAGGCGCAGGGGATACATTCAATGCTGCCTTTGCGGTGGCTGTTGCAGAAGGAAAAAGTTTTGACGAATGTTTGTTATTCGCGAACCGGGCAGCTTCCATTTCCGTGACGAAATTAGGCGCTCAAGGCGGCATGCCGCAAAGGTTAGAGGTCGAGAGGGGCTTTGAAGCATGAAACGTCAAGGAATCATCAATAGTTCAATAGCCAAGGTCCTGGTTGACCTAGGTCATACCGATTATATTGTCGTAGGTGATGCCGGGCTGCCGGTGCCACCCGGAGTATGCAAGATAGATTTAGCATTAACGCCTGGAACACCATCATTTCAGGATGTCGTCCGGGCGGTTCACGAAGATATGGTTGTTGAAAAAGTTATCGCTGCCACAGAAGTGAAGGATAAAAACCCGGAACAGCATCAATACATGGAGCAGCAATTCGGTTCAGCGATTGAATATGTTTCCCATGAGGATTTTAAAAGGCTGACAAGTAACGCGAAAGCAATTATCCGGACCGGGGAGACGACGCCATATTCAAATTGCATATTGCAGTCTGGAGTATTCTTTTAAAGAAATGAGATGATGAGCATGCAAATCGAAATGCACAATATTTATAAAGCATTTGGTCAAAACAAGGTATTGGAAGGTGTTCATTTTTCTTTAGAGGCTGGGGAAGTACATGCACTAATGGGGGAAAATGGAGCGGGAAAATCAACCTTGATGAACATTTTGACCGGGCTGCATAAACAAGATCAAGGAACGATTGAGATTAACGGTAAAGAAACCTCATTCAAGGATTCAAAGGAAGCGGAAGAGGCGGGAATGGCCTTTATCCGTCAGGAATTGAATATTTGGCCAGAAATGACCGTGCTGGAGAATCTATTTATCGGAAGGGAAATGGTGAATGCCTTCGGTGTCCTGAAGACGAAACAAATGAAAGCGCGTGCAAAAGAGATTTTTAAAACACTTAATATTTCCCTTCCTTTTGATAAGGAAGCCGGATTCTGTTCTGTCGGGGAACAGCAAATGATTGAAATTGCCAAGGCGCTCATGACGGATGCCGAAGTCATCATCATGGACGAGCCTACGGCCGCTTTAACTGATAGAGAAATAGAGAAGCTCTTTGAAGTGATGAAGGGACTTACCAAAAAGGGTGTATCACTTGTTTATATTTCTCACCGAATGGAAGAAATATTCGCCATTTGTGACAGGATCACCGTAATGCGTGACGGAAAAACAGTCGATACGAAAAGAATTGCAGATACAAATTTCGATGAAGTCGTCCAGAAAATGGTCGGGCGGGAGCTGGAGGATCGTTTTCCTCATCGTGAAGCGAATGCCGGCGACATAGTCCTTGATGTGAAAGGTTTAACTAGAAAGGGGCTTTTTGAAGATATCCATTTCGCGGTTCGGCAAGGTGAGATTGTCGGTGTAGCCGGATTAATGGGAGCAGGCAGAACAGAAATAATGCGCGCCCTTTTTGGTGTCGACCAAATAGACAGCGGTGAAATCACCATTGAAGGCAAAAAAGTTTCCATACGAAAACCAACGGATGCAGTTCGACACGGCCTGGCTTTCATTACGGAAAATCGTAAAGAAGAGGGATTGATCCTGGACTTTTCTGTAAGGGAAAATATCGGCTTGCCGAATCTCAAGAGTTTTGCTCCTAGCGGAATCGTAAAAACGGAAGATGAGATGAACTTTGCCGAAATGATGATTAAGCGACTTCACGTGAAGACATCTTCTGCTGAAACGGTCATTGGCAATCTATCCGGAGGAAATCAACAGAAGGTGGTAATAGCCAAATGGATCGGCACTTCCCCTAAAGTTTTAATTATGGATGAACCGACCCGGGGCATAGATGTTGGTGCCAAACGTGAAATTTACGAATTGATGAATGAATTGACGGAGCGTGGCATCGCCATCATCATGGTTTCATCAGAACTTCCGGAAATCATTGGAATGAGTGATAGAATCCTTGTAGTTCACGAAGGTGAGATTGCTGGGGAATTGTTAAAGCAGGAAGCGACGCAAGAAAAAATTATGGCATTGGCGACAGGAGGGAACTAGGATGAAACTTGAGGCTACAGGGAAAAGCGGGATTTGGCAAAAATTTGGTCCGTTACTCGCCCTGGTACTTTTATTTATCGTAATAACCGTTTTAAATCCATCATTCATGGAACCGAATAATATTTTGAATTTATTGCGTCAGACCTCCATTAATGCACTTATTGCATTTGGAATGACCTTTATCATATTGACAGGCGGCATCGACTTGTCCGTGGGTTCCATTTTAGCCCTATCCAGCGCTCTTATGGCTGGTATGATGGTCTCGGGAATAGATCCGATCTTAGCAATATTAGTAGGCGTTCTACTAGGTGCAATAATGGGTGTAATCAATGGGATTCTCGTTTCAAAGGGAAAAATGGCCCCTTTCATCGTGACACTGGCCACCATGACTATTTTCCGGGGATTAACGCTTGTTTATACGGATGGAAAGCCGATTACTGGAATTGGCGATTCTGAAATGTTCCAGATGCTTGGGAGAGGTTACTTCCTGGGACTTCCAGTACCGGCCGTTGTGATGGTCATCGCTTTCTTGATCCTATGGTTCCTGCTTCATAAAACATCCTTTGGCCGTAAAACATATGCCATTGGCGGAAATGAAAGGGCTTCCCGTATTTCGGGGATTAAAGTTGACCGAGTCAAAGTGGCCATATATGGTCTGGCCGGTACGATGGCGGCAATCGCTGGTGCCATCTTAACATCCCGTCTGAATTCGGCACAGCCGACGGCAGGACAATCCTATGAAATGGATGCCATCGCAGCCGTGGTGCTGGGTGGAACGAGCCTTTCAGGCGGTAAAGGGCGGTTGTTCGGTACGCTGGTAGGTGTCCTTATCATAGGTACCTTGAATAACGGCATGAATTTACTTGGTGTATCCTCTTTCTACCAGCAAGTGGTAAAAGGTGCAGTTATATTAATCGCGGTCTTGCTTGACCGTAAAAAATCATAAGAAGAGGTGTAATCAATGAAAAAAATAGTATCGATCATCATGGTTCTTTCTTTAATGGTCTTGGCTGCCTGTTCAATGGATTCTGGTCTTAAAGATGATAAAAAAGAAAAGAAAGACTCCATGAAAGACGTGAAAGTCGGAGTCAGCATCTCTACTTTAAACAACCCATTCTTCGTTTCCTTAAAAGATGGTATTGAAAAAGAAGCAAAAGAAAAGGGTATGAAAGTCACAGTTGTAGACGCCCAAGATGATACGGCAAAACAGATCAGCGGAATTGAAGATTTAATTCTTCAAAAGGTTGATGTCCTTCTTGTGAATCCAACTGACTCTGCGGCAATATCTTCAGCGGTTCAATCAGCAAATGAAGCGGGCATTCCCGTTATCACGATTGACCGTTCTTCAGACGAAGGTGACATTGAAACGTTCATCGCTTCCGACAATGTGGCTGGCGGGGAAATGGCTGCAGAATATCTAGTTAAAGAGCTTGGCGAAAAAGCGAAAGTAGTGGAACTTGAAGGGGTATCCGGAGCATCCGCAACTCGTGAACGCGGGAATGGTTTCCACAATATTGCGGACAAGCAGTTAGATGTCCTGACTAGCCAAACTGCGGAATTCGACCGGACAAAAGGGCTTAACGTAATGGAAAATATCCTGCAAGGAAATAAAGACATCCAAGCGGTGTTCGCCCATAACGATGAAATGGCACTAGGAGCCATTGAAGCAATCAAGGCGGCAGGTAAAGACATCATCGTCGTTGGTTTTGACGGAAATGATGATGCATTGAAAGCAGTCGAAAACGGTGAACTAAAAGCTACAATCGCCCAACAACCGGCACTTATCGGTGAAGAAGCGGTTAATGCGGCTGAAAAGATCTTAAAAGGCGACAAAGTGGATGACACAATATCCGTTCCATTGAAATTGGTCACCAAAGAGTGATTGTCTCCCAAAAAATGAGAGTGCCGGAAATTTTCCGGCACTCTTTTTGTAGTAAGAAAGAAATGTTTCGATCTCATTGATGTTATCTGAGTGTGGATATTCAGCTTGAATTGATATGAATAAGAGGGTATAGGTAAGTGAGTCCATTTTTTTAAGGCGGCCCCTTCTCGGAACCGCCCATTAAATCAACTGATTGCTAGAGTATACCTTGAGTCAGCATCGCATCCGCCACTTTAAGGAATCCGGCAATATTGGCCCCGACAACTAAGTTGCCAGGCGCACCATATGCTTCTGCAGCCTCTATACTGTTTTTATAGATGTTTTTCATGATCTCATGCAGCTTGGCATCGACTTCTTCGAAAGTCCAAGGCATTCTGGCACTGTTTTGGGCCATTTCAAGTGCAGACACGGCTACGCCGCCTGCATTGGCTGCTTTTGCTGGTCCAAAAAGGATGCCATTATTAAGGAATACTTCAATGGCCTCAAGGGTTGAAGGCATATTAGCACCCTCACCGACTGCCTTCACATTATTTTTGATCAGTAATTTTGCTGCTTCTTCATCGATTTCATTTTGTGTGGCACAAGGCAGTGCGATGTCGCATGGTACAGACCAAATGCCGTAGCTTCCTTCATGATATACAGCTTCCGGGTGCGCATCGACATACTCGCTTAAACGCTTTCGTTCCACTTCTTTTAGGCGTCGAACTGTATCAAGATTCAGGCCATTTTCATCATATATGTAGCCATTGGAGTCACTGCATGCAACAACTTTAGCGCCTAGCTGTGTAGCTTTTTCAATGGCATAAATGGATACATTACCAGATCCGGAAATAACGACAGTGCTGCCATGGAATTGTAACCCTTTGTCTTTTAGCATTTCTTCGACAAAGTAAACCGTTCCATATCCAGTCGCTTCTGTACGGGCCAAGCTTCCGCCGTAACTTATGCCTTTACCGGTTAAAACACCGGCATGGTAGCTGCCTTGCATCTTTTTATACTGACCGAACAAGTAACCGATCTCCCTTGCACCGACTCCGATATCACCAGCCGGTACGTCTGTATCAGGGCCGATATAGCGAGATAGTTCCGACATGAAGCTTTGGCAAAAACGCATGATTTCCGCGTCCGATTTTCCTTTTGGATCGAAGTCCGACCCGCCTTTACCCCCACCGATCGGCTGGCCAGTAAGCGAGTTTTTAAAGATTTGTTCGAAACCAAGAAACTTTATGATGCTGGAATTGACAGTGGGGTGGAATCGTAGTCCGCCTTTGAATGGTCCGATTGCACTGTTGAATTGCACACGAAAACCACGGTTGACTTGAACATTTCCCAGGTCATCAACCCAAGAGACACGGAAGGTGATCATTCTTTCGGGTTCAACAAGCCTTTCCAATATCCCGCTTTTCATATAATCGGGATGTTTTGCAAAAACCGGGACCAATGATAGGAATATCTCCTTTACGGCTTGGTGGAATTCACTTTCGTGGGGATTACGTTCCTTTACCTGTGCGTATACTTGACTTACGAACTCTCTGGCAACTTGCAATTCCTCATGCTCGACTTCCTGTGAAGTGGTCATTGTTCTCTCTCCTTAAGATAAAGTCATAAAATATTAAATAGGGTAAGTCTATCGGTTTTTATATGATACTTTCATGGTATAATTTAAAAATGAAATAAACAATCTGAATATTAGATAAATAACATGCTGTTTTGATATGAAAGAGGGAGCTTAGATTGGAATTAAGGCAAATCGAATATTTCATTGAAGTGGCAAAGCGTGAACATATGACGGAAGCGGCAGTGGATTTGCATGTTGCCCAGTCTGCTGTCAGTCGCCAAATTTACAATTTAGAAGAAGAGCTGGGTGTGCCCTTATTTATCAGGGAAGGCCGAAAGATTAGATTGACGCCTATAGGACATACATTTTTAACTCATATGGAACAAGCTATGGATATTATCGATCGTGCCAAGCGTGAGATGGCTGAAAGTCTGGATCCGGAAAAAGGGACAATCCGCATCGGCTTTCCCAGCAGTTTAGCTTCTTATATATTGCCAAGGGCCATTTCCGACTTCAGGGAAAGTTACCCGCAGGCGAAATTCACATTGAAACAAGGTTCATATCGCTACCTGATAGATTCTGTGATTAAAGGTAACATTAACATGGCCTTGATCGGTCCGCTGCCGGTGAATGAAAAGAAAATCAAAGGTGAAACGCTGTTTATTGAGAACTTAGTTGCCCTTTTACCAGAAAGCCATCCTTTGGCCCTGAAGAAATCACTATCCTTGAATGAGCTTCAAGGAAATCCGTTCATCTTATCTCCAAAGGGTTATGTTTTAAGGGATCTCGTTATGAAAGCTTGCAAATTGCATGGCTTTGAACCGGAAGTGGCATTTGAAGGGAAAGATACTGATGCCATAAAAGGCCTGGTGGCAGCAGGTCTGGGTATAACCTTGATACCTGAGATTTCCTTGATTGATAGCTTGCCGCGTTTTACGGTTAAATTGCCGCTGGAGGATCCAGCTGTAACCAGGGCTGTAGGGGTCATCGTTCCGGCGGATAGGGAACTGATGCCAACGGAGAAATTGTTTTACCAATATTTGAAGGACACTTTTGCAAAATTGGAAGGTTTTCAAAAATAGGATGGGTATCTATAAGAAAAGCATAAATCCAGCTAGTGAGAGAATCCTTAATCGGGTTCTTTTTTTTGTCGCAAATGTACCGAAATGTCTCCATGTAGACATCCTTAAAAGGGGATAACTTATTTTGGAATAATAAATTATTAACTTTTATTTGATAGTAATGTGTTAAACCTTTATTTTTTGAAAGCGCTTTTATTTTATTAGAATAAAAATATCATTTACATTATCAGAAAATTCATGTTATTATACGAACAGACATTAACAGACATTTAGGTAGTAGTACGATATACTTAATAGGCTTTTTAAAAGAAGACCTTTATTTTTTTTTTCGATTTTCCTAAATTGAATATTCTGATAATTAATAAGGAGTGGAGATAGAGTGAGCAGGAAAGAATACATCAGCGATCGAATGTACAAGGCATCAACAGGGATAGCCAACGCTGTTTTGGTTACATTAGGGATCGGGTTATTGTTTGAATCCATAGGGGGATATTTAGGTTGGGAGGTCTTCCTGGCAATTGGCGGGGCCGCGAAGGTCTTGCTAGCACCAGCTTTAGGAGCAGGAATCGCATATCAGCTTGGAGGAAATTCATTAATTATCTTTAGCGCCATGGCTTCAAGTGCTGTTGGAGGTGCTGCCATTCACAAAACGGCTGAAGGTGCCTTCACGATTGTTACGGGTCAGCCACTAAGTGCTGTCTTGGCAGCGGTAATTGCAACATATATAGGTAAGCGCCTAATCGGCAAAACGAAGTTGGACATCATGGCCATCCCTATGGGGGCAGTTCTTGTCGGTGGAGTTTCGGGATATGGCCTGGCTCTTGTCACGACTCCGCTCCTAACATGGATAAGCAGTCAAACCACGGCTGCGGTCGAGGGTTCTCCCTTAATCGGTTCCATGGTTATAGCCTTGGTATGGAGCATATTATTGATGACACCGGCGTCTTCCGCTGCACTGGCGATTGCCCTGCAATTGGATCCGGTTTCCAGTGCTGCAGCTCTAATCGGATGTACGGTTCAGTTTGTCGGGTTCACTGTCATGTCTTATAAAGATAATGATATGGGCGGGTTCCTGGCACAGATGGTCGTTACGCCAAAAGTTCAATTTCCTAACTTAATCAAAAAACCATTATATGTAGTTCCGCCTTTTGTGGCGGCAATCATCTGTGCACCTATCGCTACCTTGGCATTCAATTTTCAAGTGCCGTATGAACTTGGCGGCATGGGGTTAAGTTCAATGATTGCCCCGATTGCCATCATAACCGGTCAGGGGTTATACACGTTCTTGGTTTATGTGGCAGTGGGTATGGTATTGCCAGCTGTGATCACACTTGCCTTACATCGTGTATTGAAGATGATGGGTAAAGTTAAGCCAGGCGATCTCCATTTGGAAGTTTCATAATCAAAGTTTTCTTGGAAACCAGCCAGGTTAAGGAACCGGGCTGGTTTTTATTTATAAGGGGATTAGGGTAAAATGGGGAGGAAAGCATTTGCAAAGATAGGATGATATAGATGGGAAAAGAAATAGATATAAAAGTGAAAGCTAAGTTCGTAAGTAAAATCAGCAAGGGTTTTCCCTTGATTGTTAAAGAGTCGATAGCCAATCTTAATGACCTTCAGGAAGAGGGGGCCTTGGTGCGCTTGGTGGATGAGAACAACCGCTTTCTGGCAAAAGGATATTATGGTATACAGAATAAGGGCTATGGCTGGGTATTGACCCGAAGGGAGAATGAAAAGATCGATCAATCTTTCTTTAACGGCAAAATCCAGGCAGCATATGAATTCCGAAAGTCTTTTTTTGAAGATGGGGAGACTACAGCTTTCCGCTTGTTTAATGGGGAAGGTGATGGAATTGGCGGTTTAATCATTGATCATTATGATGGTCACTATGTCATTAGCTGGTATAGCAAAGGAATATATTCCTTTAAAGACTACATCATTAAAGCATTGCAGGAAACGGTCGAGGTCAAATCGATTTATCAGAAGAAACGCTTTGATACAAAAGGGCAGTACGTGGATGAAGACGATTTTGTCACGGGCGAACAGCCGGCATTTCCGCTTCTTGTAAAGGAAAATGGAGTCCATTTCGCTGTTTATCTGAATGATGGGGCAATGGTCGGTGTCTTCCTTGATCAACGCGATGTCAGAAGGAAAATCCGGGATGAATACGCAAAAGGGAAAACGGTGTTGAATATGTTCTCTTATACGGGGGCATTCTCCGTGTTTGCCGCTTTAGGCGGTGCTGCTAAAACAACGAGTGTCGACCTGGCGAATCGCAGTTTACCAAAGACGATCGAGCAGTTCAGTGTGAATGGCATAGATCCTGAAGCTCACAATATCGTGGTGATGGATGTTTTCAAGTATTTTAAATATGCGGTGAAGAAAGCTTTGAAATTTGAAATGGTCATCCTTGATCCGCCCAGCTTTGCCAAATCGAAGAAGTTTACTTTCAGTGCTGGAAAAGACTATACGAATTTATTGAAGGATACCATTTCCATTACGGAAGATAATGGGGTCATTATCGCCTCAACTAATTGCAGTACATTCGACATGAAAAAATTCAAGAATTTCATTGATGTTGCTTTCAAGGAAATGAATGGAAAGTATGAGATCGTGGAACAATTCTCATTGCCGGCTGATTTTAAAACAATTCCTGAGTATAAGGAAGGGAATTATTTAAAAGTAGTCTTCATCAAGAAGATTAAAGGATAAAAAAAGGCGTCCACAGTTCAAGCAGAACTGTGAATGCCTTTTTTATATTGAAAATGTTTCATGTGGAACGCTTGGCCATTGAATTCACTGGATAGTCCGTTCACTTTTCAAACCTTTCGATAAATGAAAGGAAGGTTTCCTGCGAATGCTGTAAGCGATGCAAAACTGGGCTGCATAGTAGGTAAGCATGATAAGTGGACCGGAATAGGTAACATCATCGATGAATTTGTTTCACGAACCCCTTTAAACTTAAGGGAAATCGAATTTTAAAGGAAAAAGCCGAGCTTGAAATGTCGAGGCTAAGGAACGAACAAATCACTGCACGAGAAAAAACGCTCCATGGCTACCAGGAAAAGCTTGGTTTCCATACGGGAAAAAGAGTTTCAATAAATGCAGTATCGACATCACTCCACATATCCAGGAATCCTGGAGAAAAATCAGAGGCACGTGGGAAAATCCATCAGGAATTGGGAAATCTGAAATCGACCATCACTATGCTTTTGTGTGTCAAGCTCTCACAAGCCTTATAGCTGTTTGGAAGCTTACGTAGCGCATTTCATTTCGCGCTGGATAGTAAGAAGGCCAATTAATAAAGAGAACGGAAATAAAGTGGTCCCTCTTGAAAAAATTCAGATAACGCTGAATAACCGTAAAGAAGAAATTAAAATGCTCCATTTTGAATTGGATAGTGTATATCAGCACCGATCACGGTTTGAAAAAATCGAGAACAATCCTTTCTTGAAAGGAAAAATGCTTGCTTCAGAATCGGCTAACAAGAGTATGAACAGGCCTATTTCTACACATGAAAACTACCAAGATTCGAAGTAAAATGAAGACGTTTCCAGAAGAATAGGTACGGTTACTTCCATCCCGTTAGTAAAACGTTTATTTTGTTTTCTATTTTTATTCTGATATATCTTTTTTTGTGGCTATTCTACCATGAATATAAATTTTGTACCGCGAAGTGAATTTTGTAGTATAATTTTTCGAAAAAATTCAACCCAAATACCAAGGTCAAGTTAATAAAAAAAATGAAAGCTACCTAGAATGGTAGCTTTCATTTTTTTAAATTAATTAAGTAAAAGAATAATACCTTTTAAAAAAATAAATAGAAATCATTATGTTAGAAAGTACTTTTTAGATATTATCTACTCCAAACAGAACTTACTCCACTTGCATAGTATGCTCCACTACCAGTTACTTTTGCTTTTACATAGTATTTTCCACTACCAGGAGAAGCATATCTAACAAAATCATCCCCAGCATACAGTGTAGCTGAGTTAATAGTAAGATCAAGTTGATAAGCTCTTACTTTCTTAGCGTATGAAACAAAAGTCACGTTTCCGAAATTTTCTCCAGTATGTCCTATGTTAGTAGCAGAAATCGTTTTTCCTGTTGGGGCTATATTACTGCCACCTACATTAACAGATGAAGTAGCAGCATAAGCAGTTGTAGTACTTATTGCACCTACTATAGCCAAAGAACATACCATTTTTGTTATTTTTTTTCATGTTTGTCACACCTCCGAATTATAATTTACATTAAATTAAACCAATTATAAACATTTTTAGAAGAAAAATACTCTTTTGTATTTTATGGGTTATTTTTTCTGTTGTTCTCAAAGTATACATCTAATTCACCCTTATTTAGTGTTTATAAACCGATTAAAAATTATTAATCTAAGCATATATCCCTTATAAAAAGAGAATAAAAAACAAGTCAAAATCCATTTCCGTAATTTTACAAAAAATAAAAATCCAAATAATATACAATTTATGTAGATGAACCATGATAATTAACCCGTAAATCATAATACCCCTAAAATCCTAAATTGTATAAATAATCCTTAATTTATTTACTTATTTTCCAATATATGTTTTAATTTTACATTGTCTCTTTGTTTAACTAGTTTGAAAGGGTGAAAGACATTGAAACTAATAAATTGTTATACATTTTATCTTAGAATATTAGCCCGTACATGGGTTGTTCCTATATTATTCATAGGTATTCTTATTTACGGATCATTTACATTTTTCGTTTATAGCTCATTAAATGATCCTTACATATTAAGTGCTAATCCTCTCGTTTTAGCTCTCATGGTTTGCTATTTATTTATTGGTATATATTTAGCTAAAATTGATGAAAAAGAAGAAATTTATGAAACTTTTAGCATTATAAAGAATGCAGTCTTATATAAGACACTTGCAAAATGGTTACTCATTCTTAGTTCAGTAGTGTTAATTACTGTATTGTTATTTGCTGTTTATCTGTACTTATTTTTCACAAAAGATTTTAACAATAAAACGTATTTCTTATCGGTATTAAAATATATTTGGTTATATTGGGGATTGTCCTCTTTCATAATGTTCTTGTTAGGAAATTTATTATCTCTTTGGATAAGAGGAAAGTTCGTTTATTTAATAGCACTTGTTATCTACGTCTTCACTATACCTATGAATTACGTCGTGTTTCGTACAGAAGGAAAAATACCTTCCCAATTTAGAATTGATAAAATTCTAAACTTGGGAGAACCTAACATGACCAGAGCTTATAACAGTTTATACGGTTTCTCATTAGATACCATTCATTGGGATAAGAAGCTGTTAATCATTTCATTGTTAACCATTCTATTCTTATTCACATGGAAGAAGAGAATGATAATATCTAAATCACAATTGAAATATTCTATAATACCTATGCTAGTTATCTTAGTAGGTTCCGTTGCGTATGTACTACAGCCACTTCAGGTTCTTTCCGATGATGACGATGCAACAAATCGATATTATAGAGAACATAAGATATCAGTAAATGATTCATTTGGGAATCCTATTAGTTTTAAAAAATACGATATTGAGTTAAGTACTAAAGCTAATCTCAATGTTTCAGTTAAAATACAAGCAATTAGCACAGCTACAAAAGATATTAAACAAATTAAACTTGGCTTATTCCATGAGTTACATATTCATCAAGTAAAGATGGATGGGAAAGAGGTTAAATTTAAACAAAAAAATGACTCGGTCACTTTATATTTTGAAGACAATACTTGGAAACCTAATGACAATAGAATACTAGAATTTAACTATGAAGGATTACAATCTAATCTCTACTTTGGAAATTCTCAAGCTGTTTATCTACCAAATTATATGCCTTGGCTACCAAGCGAAAATTCCCTTCCAGCCTTTGAGATTGTAACGAAATATCATTTCATACACCGAGTACCTCATCAACCTAACGATCAGAAAGAGTATCATCTTAAGGTAAACGGTGCAAAAGAATTATATACAAATTTAACAAAAACAGAGGAAGGAACTTGGGAAGGAACTTCCACCGATGGTATCTCTTTATTATCTGGGCAATTATCATCTAAGGTTGATAATAATGTGACATATATCTTCCCTAATACTTGGGAATCACAATTTAAGCATACAGATAGCATTTACAACTATCTAAACGATGTTACAAAGGTGATGAAAACTACATTAAAGGATAATCATCTCACTGTTCCTCGCACCATTTATTTTGTTCCAAATCAAAACATAAGTGATGGTATGCTGGGAGAAGGAACTTGGTGGAATAATGACTATTTAATTTGGGGATTCAGTCATATAGAATATCCTTTTGATCCATTCTTTACAGTTAATCATCTAGGAGACTTTACTCCTCAGTTAGTATTAGCAAAAACTAAAGTATCATCTCATAAAGAAGATTTTGAATTTAATATTTTATTCTCAAATGTATATGGGAGATCTCTAAATAATACCCTTCAACTTCCTAATGAGGGCGTAGAGTCTTATTTAGATCATATTAGTAATGCAATAGTAGAAAATCAAACTAAACAAAAAGTTAAAGAGCAAGTCAACGTATGGCTAAAAAACAAGGATTCATTAAATCCTGAAAGCTCAGTATATAAAGAATGGTATTCTTTAATTCAACATTCAACTTCTCAAAAATGGAATAAATTATATGACGTTCTAGAAGAAGAAAATTCAAAATGAGGAGAACATTATGGAACGCATTTGCTTAAAAGAAGTCAATAAATCTTATCAAAATAAACAGATTCTGAAAAACCTAACATTTGATATCCAAGGTTCTTTCGGACTATTAGGACCAAATGGTGCCGGCAAAACTACATTGATGAGAATTTTAACAACTTTAGTGCCAGCTGATAGTGGAGAAATTAAAATGAATGACGATCTTTCGTGGAATGATCAAAATGTAGTTCGTTCTTATATCGGTTATTTACCTCAACATTTCTCTTTATATAAAAATGTAACAGTAGTGGAGTGTTTACTCCACTTAGCTGTCCTAAAGGGTATCGAAAAATCGAAAGCAAAAAAAGAGATTGATTCACTCCTTCAGGAAGTGAATCTACAAGAGCATAAGAAAAAGAAAATTAAGCAACTCTCCGGAGGAATGCTTAGACGTGTCGGAATTGCTCAAGCTTTACTCGGAAACCCTCGCCTATTAATTGTTGATGAGCCTACTGTAGGACTAGACATCGAAGAACGTGTACGTTTTCGAAATTTATTAAGAAAATTAGGGAGAAATCGAACTATATTAATCTCTACTCATATAGTTGAAGATGTAGAAATGACATGTGACTATATCGGAATCTTAAAACAGGGAGAAATCATCTTTACAGGAAAAAAAGAAGACTTAAAGGCAACAGTTAAAGGGAAAATTAAGGAAGAGCTTCTAACTTTGGAAGAGGCAGATTCTATTCAGAATCAAGTAATTTCTCTTAAGCAACAAGAGGATAAGTGCCTTGTACGCTACTTTATAGAAGAACAGGAGGAACAAACGGAAGTTTCCCCTACTATTGAAGATGCTTACTTGTATCTCACTAGGAGAGGGGAATAACAGTGAACTCTGCTAAAAAGTTAGATTTGCAATTTGAAATTAAATCTATGGGTGTATCTTATTATGCACCCTTACTTGTTATCTTATTGGGAATTATCTATGTTAGTTTCTCTTCAAGTGTAGATGTGATTAGACATACGTCAAATTTAATTGAATTTGTTATTTGTCCTTTTGCAGCATGGTGGTCTATGTATTTATTCTTCGATTATTATGAAGATCGAGCATCTGAGGTGCTCTTTAGCTATCCACTATCATCGTTCTTTCACGGAATCATAAGAGTAACAAGCTTTTTTATTTTCTTTCTAATAGGGTTCTTTATACTTCTCGTTACTATTACATTAAAGTATCCAGATATTTCTATAATGGATATATCCATTATATATATACCCCAAACTATATTATATAGTTACTTAGGTTTCACTCTCATGGTGTTGTCTAGAAATATCATTTTCCCTTTACTATTGATAGTAGGATATATAGCAATGAAGTATTGGACAATGGAAAGTAATCTATTCCCAGTATATAATGTCATGTCTTTCTCCTTTGATATGAAAGTATCTTCCAAAATAACTAGCTTATCTATACAAAATATTGTGATAGGTATCATTCTAGCTACTATAGGACATGTTATCCTAACTAAACGTAAGATATAGGTTCTCATCTTAGAATATATGTAGAAAAAAAGAACGAACTCTTTAATACCACAAGGTTCGTTCTTTCTCTATAGGTTTGAACTTTGAATTTCTGTCTTAAAACGACGACCAACGAAAGTCCGTAAGAATTAAATAAGAAATATTCTACAAAAATCAAATCTTCCCCCATTAAAGAAGTATAATTATAACAATTTAAAAACCTACATCATAAACCATAAAAAACTAATATATATTTCCTGTCTATAAAATAGCCTCAAAGCTATAGACCAGTCTAATCCTGCTTTTCAAAACTTGTGGTTTTACCCCCTGTTCAGGTTCATTATGGAAAATACAGTGGTGATTTCCCGGAAATTTCCATTTACCCCTGAAAATTATACTAAAAATAAATTTAGCTTAGTAATGGAAAGAATTCTAGCCTTGCTCATTAAACGTTGAACACGCTTAGACTTGGGGGAAAACCTTTGGTTAATAAGCTTTCATGAATCTTTGGAGCCCCATACCGTCCCTTGCTTTCCAAGTAAATGAAATGAATTTCCTTCGTTAGTTCTTTATTTTCCTGTTCGCGGTTAAACAGAAAAATTGGGTTTTGCATTGAAGAATTGTAAACTTCAAAGAGTAAACACACGTGTAATAAGTGGGATAATTTGTTATATTATAAGTTTATAAAAATAATAAAAAGAGGAAGAAAAGGAAAAATACTCATAAAGCAGAACTTATTTTAAAAAGGAGTGGACTTTATGAAATCTAAAGATTTAGTGGAAACTATAAAATTATTGCTCTTCTAGTTAGCTAAACATATGCATTTCATTAACATTCCATTCCCTCCTTCAATCTTTAATTCTATGTAAGGGGAAGGAACCCCTTGTCAATTAAAGAACTGTTTGAAAGAAAGTCGTGGAAATGAAAAAACTGGCTCCTGTTTTAACCAGGAGCCAGTCAGTTATAAGAATCATACGGCTGATTTTTCTTTAATGAATGCTTGTTTTAACCAGTTTTTCCCCTCAACAAGCCTTGTGACAAGCATGGCACAAACCGTGTTTCCTGTTGAGTTAAGCAATGTAGCGGGAGCATCGATGATCGTGGATATAACGGCAATGATAGGCAGGACTTCAACAGGGAAGCCGAATACGCTAAGAATCAACATTTCCCCAATCATGCCGCCCCCAGGAATGGCACCCATAACGGCTCCAACCAAAAAGGCAACAGCAAGTATACTTAAAATGCTTGAAATGCTTGTCATATCCTTTCCAAATAAGCTGAATAGGAAAACGATTTTCAATACACCGCCGAATACCGAACCATCTTTATGAGTGTTGGCTCCGAGTGGGATGACAGTCTCCGCTATATCCTTAGGCACGCCCATTTTCTTGACTGATTCCAGATTGACTGGAATGGACGCGGCACTTGAACAAGTTGCGATGGCTGTAATGGATGGTGTCAGGGCATTTTTCCAAAAAAGTTTAACTCCATCTTTCCCGCCTGCGATGAAGGCATACAAAGTGAAGAAGCCGAAATAATAAATCAAGGCCAAGACTAGATATAGAATGAAAGTGCGGGCATAGCCTTCTAAAATCTGCGGTCCAAGCTGCCCGATAATCGCTGCAAAATAAGCACCAAGTCCTATTGGAGCATAGTACATGACGATTTTGACGACCTTCATCATGACAGCTGTACCCGCTGTCAAAAACTCGGTAATCGGTCTTGCTTTCTCACCGACCAGTGCAGTGGAAAGTCCGATTAATACTGAGAAAACGATTAGCTGAAGCATATTGCTTCTGGAGAACAGTTCTGGGAAATCGGAAACGGTTACAGTGTTGACCAGTTGACTGAAGAAAGAAACTTCTTCGATGGTCTCTTCAGGGGAACTGTTTTCCATCAGTTCTTTAATGGCTGTCGTATCTGTGCCTTCCAAAGGATTGACGATGGTTGTCCCAATAAATCCAATGACGGCAGCTAAAGCGGCTGTTGTCAGGAAAACGAGAACGATGCTTCCCATGATTTTTCCGAGTCGCTTCATTCCGCTCATATTGGCAATCGCTGAAGCAATGCTGAAAAATACCAATGGGACGATGATCGTGAACATCAGATTTAAGAATAAGTCCCCTAGCGGCTGTATGACCGAGGTTTTCTCCCCGAAAACCACGCCCGCTATCCCACCGATAATAATCGCAGTGAGCAGTATTAAAGAGGATCGATAGTTTTTGATAAAGCTCTTCATTTAAATTCCGTCCTTTCAGGATGAAGATATCAATAAAAATATACTTCATTATCAACTCTAAAATCAGGTTTGACAATATTTTTTTATAGGAAGGAATGTTAAAAGAAGAAATGCAATAAATAATAATGGAGAATGGATGGCGAAATATCGAGAAGGAGGGGTAGGATGGCATTTGTTGAGGTGGAAGAAGGCGTTCGATTGTTTTATGAAGAAAAGGGCCAGGGGAGACCGATTATTTTTATCCATGGTGTGTGGATGAGCAGCCGGTTCTTTAAAAGGCAGCTGCCGTACTTTTCAGAAAAATATAGAACGATCTTACTTGATTTAAGAAGTCATGGCCAGTCAAATCATGTTCATTACGGAAATACGGTCTCCTTTTATGCAAAAGATCTTCATGCGTTCATAGGTGAACTGGGATTAAAGGATGTCATACTTGTAGGCTGGTCGATGGGGGCATTTGTCGTTTGGGATTATCTTAAGCAATTCGGTGAGGGAAATATTCATTCAACTGTGATCGTCGATGAATTGGCCTCTGATTTCAAGTGGCCCGATTTTAATATCGGTGCATTTGATATGAACACGTTGATTGCCTTCATGACCGAAATTCAAACGAATCGTTCCCCATTTTTGCAAGGATTCCTTGCTTCCATGTTCAACAATGAATTATCTGCAGAGGATGCAAGCTGGATGCTTGGGGAAGTGACCAAAATGCCGGAATCCATTGCTAGCAGCATTCTATTTGACCAATCGATTGTGGACTATCGTGACTTCTTGCCAGCAATCAATGTTCCCACACTTCTCTGTTTTGGAAGGCATGAAAAAGTCATTCCTGTAGCAGCAGGGGAGCATTTGCATAAAAACATTCCGAATTCAGAACTAGTAATCTTTGAAGATAGTTGCCATTGTCCGTTCATGGAAGAAAGCGATTTGTTTAATGAAACCGTGGATTGCTTCATTCAAAAGGGATTATAGTCGTACAGATAGGAAAAAGGGGATGCAGGTTCCTGCCCACGTTCCTTTTAATTATGGTCATGAATGTATTTTTTCTGATAACTAAATGGTTTCGGCAGGAAATAAGGGGAATAATGGTATTAAGGAGATAGTAGTGAAGGTTAATGGAAATGTTAAATTAAATAGGTAATATTTTTATATCCTTTTCACAGGAATTGGGCTATTATGAGGTGGATTTAAATTGGTGTGATCGTTTATCTGTGATTGAGAGAAACTCATGCAGGAAGTAATGGAGAGGATAAAATGGATGATCGTTTACCATACAATGAAATTATAGATGTATGTTTACTTGCGGGGAAAATCATGCTTCAGAACGGAGCGGAAACATCAAGGGTGGAAGATACGATGGTTAGAATCGCTGCAGCGTTTGGGTGCGGTGAATCACACAGTTTTTCGACCCCTACTGGAATTATTTTTTCGCTGGATGGCATGCACCCAGCTTCAAAATTGATCCGAGTTTCCCAACGATCTACAGATTTACATAAGGTAACACTGGTTAACAGTATATCCCGAAGGATTTCCAGCAAGGAAATGACACCGGAGGAAGCATATTTACGGTTAAAACAAATCGAAAAGGCCGGGATGGGGTATCCCATGTGGGTACAGGTCTTTGCTGCATTCATAGCGAGCGGCTGCTTTTTAATCATGTTCCAAGGACAGTGGAGTGATTTCCTCTGGTCCTGTATAGCTGGAGCAATGGGATTCTCATGCCTGCTTTATTTGCACTGGTTACTGGAAGTTCGTTTTTTTGCTGAATTCATCGCCTCTTTAGTCGTAGGATTGGTAGCTATGTTCTTTGTCCAGATTGGAGTTGGGAGTAATTTGGACACGATAATCATCGGAGCGGTGATGCCGCTTGTGCCAGGGCTGTTAATTACGAATGCAGCCAGGGATTTAATTGCAGGGCATTTGGTTTCGGGTTTATCCAAGGGTGCGGATGCAGGGTTGACTGCTCTAGCCATTGGGGCAGGAATATCGGCCGCGTTTGTTTTCTTATGATTTTAGGGGAGGAAGAATGATGATTGCACAGCTTATTACAAGTTTCATTGCCTCAGCCGCCTTTGGACTCATCTTCAATGTACCAAAAAATTCATTGTTTCAATGTGGTTTCGTAGGGATGTTGGGGTGGATCTTATACTTTGCTCTGGTTGAAAATGAGATAAACAGCATCATTGCAACATTAGCGGCTGCATTTATCGTTGCGGTCATCAGCCAGTATTTTGCTAAAAGGTATAAAACGCCGATCACGATTTTCAATGTATCGGGAATCATTCCCCTCGTGCCTGGAGGTTTATCGTATGATGCGATGAAGCATTTTGTCGGAAATGATTTTTATGTCGCCGTTCAGCTGGCAGCCAAGGTCTTCATGCTGGCTGGTGCCATTGCGATGGGGCTGATCTTTGCAGAAGTCATGAACCAGTTAGTAACTAAGTACAATAGAAGGAAGTTAAGATTGAGAAGTTAGCGGGAATCTTCCTGATGAATATGTTCCGAATAAAGAGAAAGGAGAGCAGGCCGAAACCTGATCTCCTTTCTCTTTTTAATATTTTAAAATAATAATGAATTCAGCCTATATAGGATCTTTCATCCCAGTGTTGGCAGTAACCAAAATTTCGTCGAATTTTTTGGCATCAGCTTTCTTGCTTGACAGAAGTGTCCCAACGATGGCTGCGATAAATCCAACCGGGATGGAGATGATGCCTGGGTTGGCTAGTGGGAATAATGGCTCCCCAACGAATATTGCCGCTCCCTCCACCGGTGACCAGACATTGGGACTTAGGAATACGAGCAATAAAGAACTGACCAGTCCAACTAACATGCCCGTGACAGCCCCAGCCGTGTTAAAACGTTTCCAGAATACGGTGAAGACAATGATGGGCAGATTGGCACTGGCAGCGACGGCAAAGGCAAGTGAAACAAGGAAGGCGACATTCATGTTTTGGGCAAATAAGGCAAGGATGATGGAGAGGACGGATACTCCGATGGATGCCCAACGAGCAGCAACGACTTGTTCCTTGTCGGTGGCTTGACCTTTCCGGATGATGTGGCCATAGAAATCATGGGCAAAAGCAGATGCTGCCGATAGGACGAGACCTGCCACAACCGCTAAAATGGTAGCGAAAGCAACTGCAGAGACAAAGGCGAACAGGAAGTCACCCCCAATGGCTTCGGCAAGCAGCGGAGCAGCCATATTGCCGGCCGCATTAGCGGTAATGATTTTGTCGTATCCAACAAAGGCTGCCGCCCCAAAGCCGAGGAAAATGGTCATTATATAAAAGATGCCAATGATCCAAGTGGCATATACCACTGACTTTCTGGCTGTGATGGCGTCTTTCACCGTAAAGAAACGGATGAGAATGTGAGGTAGTCCAGCCGTCCCGAGTACAAGCGCTAAATTAAGGGATAAAGTATCCAAAGGATCCTTGAATTTGTTTCCGGGGTTAAGGAAATCCCCGCCCAAAGGAGTGGCTGTTTTCATCTGCCTGAACATCTCGATCACGCTAAGGTCGAATTTCGCCAACACGATGATGGAGATGATGAATGTACCTGCCATCAATAAAACAGCTTTAACGATTTGGACCCAACTTGTGGCCGTCATACCGCCAAATACGACGTATACGGTCATTAAAATACCTACAATGATGACGGAGTATAAATAATCAATTCCAAGTAAGAGTTTTATAAGGGCACCTGCACCGACTAATTGGGCGATCATATAAAAGGTTGAAATCGAAATGGTGTTAAGGGCAGCAACCCCGCGTACTTTCTTTTCATTGAAACGGGCAGCGATCATGTCCGCCAATGTATACTTGCCAAGGTTACGAAGCGGTTCGGCCACGATATAAAGAACGACCAGATACGCAACCAGGAAACCTATGCTATAGAAAAAACCATCAAATCCAGAGAGTGCGACCATGCCGGCTATTCCCAAAAATGAGGCGGCGGACATATAATCTCCCGCAATGGCCCAGCCATTCTGCCATCCAGTAAGGCTGCTGTCTGCCGTATAAAAGTCCGCGGTCGTTTTGGTGCGCCGTGAAGCAAAATAAGTAATGACCAATGTTAACCCGACAATCATTAGAAATAATATAAAAGCAAGTATATTCATGGTATATTCACCTTTATCCTTTCGCTTCTTTAACGATTTTTTCTACTAATTGGTCAAATGTCGCAGCTTTTCTGGAATAGAGGATACATAAGGTCCAGGTCATGATAAATTGAGCGAAGGCAAAAACCCAGGCCCAACTGATTGTCCCGAAAGCATAGGAGTTAAGAACTTTAGAATAGGAAGTTAGTATGGGTAAGGTGAAATAAAAGATCATAAAAAAGATGGATAGTGGGACGATGAAATTGCGTTTTTTCCTTAGGAGTTCTTGAAATGATTGTGATTGGACGATCTTGGTGTAGTCCGCGGAAGCGCTTACCTTGGTTTCCTTAGCGATTGAATCGTTTGATGCCAAGTTGGTTCCCCCTTCATTACTATTGGTTTGGTTTTCATTACCAATTTTTCTGATAACAGTATCAGTATATATTTTTCAGAATATATTGTAAATTTAAAAACCTAAAATAAAACTTTTTTCGTTCGACATAGTGTTAATTATTTAAAGAAGGAAATGGGTGAAAAGCAAAAGTAAAGGGAGACATCAACGAACGACTATGAAATCAAAACCGACGATCATTAAGGAAAAGTTAAGCTTCTTTCACGATACTGGTTTCAACGAAGGGAATCTGAAAGGAGAAAAGTGATGAAAAAGTTGATAATGATAGGTACGGTTTTAGTGCTGGCGATTGGGGGATGCGTTTGGTTTTTCATGAAGGACAATGCTGAGCCTGTAATTGCGAAATCGGTGACGGCTACAGTTGAAAAGGGAGATCTTGAAGTTCAAATAAGCGGTTCCGGATCGGTCGCCGCAATCAATAGTGAGGACATTACTTCTTCCGTAACGGGTGAAGTGGACGAAGTCCTTGTAGAGAAGAATGAATTGGTTGAGAAAGGTGATGAACTTATTACCTTCACGGATGGAAGTGACCCGATAACGGCCCCATTCGATGGTACCGTTACAACAATGGATGTTGAAGAAGGAGATCGTGTATCAAGCAGTGAAGTGTTGGCACATGTTACGGATTATAAAAAATTGAAAACCACGATCAGTGTTGATGAATTGGATGTTCCAAGTGTTAAAAAAGGACAAACGGTTGAAATTAAAGCCAGTGCTTTTGAAGATGAAACGTTTACGGGGGAAGTGACTAGTGTGGCAAAGGAAGGTACATATGAGAATGGAGTTTCTTCGTTCGATGTCACTATCAAAATTGACAAACCCGGCGATATGAAAATTGGGATGTCGACTGAGGTGAGCATTTTGACGAATAGTGTAAAAGATGCTTTATATGTTCCGATTGAAGCAGTCCAAATCGACGGTGAAGAGAAATATGTGAATATACAACAATCCGGTACAACTGAAGGAGCTGCCAGTACAAAGACAAAGACAGTGGTTGAGACTGGAATCAGCAACGATAGGTATATTGAAATAACTTCGGGTCTTGAAGAGGGACAGTTTGTTTCCTTGCCTATCACCATCAATGAAAGCTCCACTGGCAGCGGCGGCGAAGGAATGAGGGGAGGCCAAGGAGGCGAGATAAGAATTCAGGGCGGCAGCGGAATGCCAAGCGGTGGGATGCCAAGCGGTAGCAGAATGCCGAGTGGCAAGGGAGGTCAGTAAAATGGCGAAACCCATCATAAAAATCAAGAACATGTCTAAATCATATGAATTAGGCGGTGAAACGGTTAAGGCCCTTCAAGATGTCTGTCTTACAATCGATAAAGGCGATTTCATTTCGATCATCGGTCCTTCTGGGTCAGGGAAATCGACGTTCATGAATATGATTGGCTGCCTTGACAAGCCTGACATAGGTGAATATCTTCTTGATGGTAAAGAAGTGGAAAAGATGAAGGATAATGAGTTAGCTGCCATTCGTAATATTAAAATAGGATTTATCTTTCAAAATTTCAACCTGTTAGCAAAACTGACAGCGTTGGAGAATGTCGAACTTCCCCTGGTTTATAGAGGGGCAAGCGTGAAGGAAAGAAGAGAAGTGGCCAATGCGTGCCTTGATATGGTGGGCCTTGGTGACCGGAAGAATCATCTGCCGACCCAACTGTCGGGCGGTCAGCAGCAAAGAGTTGCGATTGCAAGGGCACTTGCCGGTAATCCTCCCGTTTTATTGGCGGATGAGCCGACGGGGGCGCTGGATAGTAAAACGAGTAAAGAAGTGCTGGGTATGCTGAAAGAATTGAACGGAAAGGGACAAACAATCATTCTTATCACCCATGACTTGGAAGTGGCTAAAGAAGCGACTCGTGTCGTCCGGATACAGGATGGTCAGCTATTTGAAAACGGAGGTGATTGGATTGAACCTGAGCGAATCCATGAAGATGGCTATACGCAGTATCAAAACCAATAAAGTCAGGGCATTTTTAACCATGCTTGGGATCATAATTGGAGTTGCCTCCGTAATCGTCCTGGTTGCGATCGGGCAGGGTTCCTCACAGTCCGTTCAGGATGAGATCAATAGCCTGGGAACGAACTTGATAACGGTAAGTGTCACGGATACCGACTCCGTGGAGCTGACGGAGGATACAATTGAACAGTTTAAAGAGCTGAGTGGGATATCGGAAGTGGCGCCTGTGGTCACCGGACGCGTTTATGCAAAAAATGGAGAAGCTACGGCACAGGTTTCAATGACCGGTGCAACTTCATCCTACTTATCAGTTAGGGATCTGGAGCTCAGTCAAGGCCGGTTTTTGACGGATATGGAAACGGAATTACGCTCCAAGGTCGTTGTCCTGGGGGCGGATACAGCCAACACGCTTTTTGAAAATCAAAAAGCCGTGGACCAGAACGTGCTTATCGGCGGTGTTTCCTATCGCGTGATCGGTGTGCTGAAATCGGTAGGCACTTCAATGGGATCGAGCGGGGATGATGTAATCATTGCCCCGATCACCACTGCCGAAAGGGCTACAGGCAGTACGATAATCGGAACCGTCTATTTAAAAGCGGAGAACGAGAATATCATGGATAGGGCGATGTACCAGGTACAAGGGACGATGACCACATCATTCCCGGAACAGAGTGATAACTATTCGGTGTCCAATCAAGAAGATCTGATGGATACAATGAGCTCCGTGTCGGATACGTTCACACTCATGCTTGGCGGGATTGCCAGTATTTCGTTACTGGTTGGCGGAATCGGGATCATGAATATCATGCTGGTTTCCGTCTCAGAGAGGACGAAGGAAATCGGGATCAGAAAAGCAATTGGGGCAAATCGGAAATCGATTCTTCTTCAGTTTTTAATTGAAGCGATGGTCCTGAGCTGCTTCGGGGGATTGATGGGAGTTGGAATTGGCTTGGGAATCGCAAAA
Organism: Peribacillus sp. NPDC096622; assembly: GCF_044762665.1. Classification (NCBI taxonomy): domain Bacteria; kingdom Bacillati; phylum Bacillota; class Bacilli; order Caryophanales; family Bacillaceae; genus Peribacillus; species Peribacillus sp. NPDC096622. The sequence continues at coordinate 89,808 of NZ_JBIWES010000002.1, forward strand.
TTGATTTCAGTTTTTTCAAGTTTAACGATTAGTTATTCATGGTCGGTAACACTGTTTGCCTTCTTATTCTCCATTTTAATCGGGATAATGTTTGGCGTATTTCCTGCCAATAAGGCATCCAGGTTAAATCCAATCCAAGCACTGCGTCACGAATGAACATTCAATTTGAAGAAAGCAGGCGATTAAAAAGCCCGCTTTCTTTTGCATATGAAAAAGGATAAAATCAACATATATATCACAATTCAGGCGGTTGGGAGGTATCCTGCATGAAGGTTTTGGTGGTAGAAGATAATCTTTCATTATTAGAATCGATCCGACAGATTTTGACGGATGAATATGAAGTGGATACAGCGGATAATGGGGAAGATGGGCTATTCATGGCTCAGCAAAGTATATACGATATCATCATTTTGGATGTAATGCTTCCGGGAATCGATGGATTTGAAATCGTACGGAAAATCAGGGAAGCAAAAATAGATACAAGTGTCTTGTTTTTGACGGCAAAAGATGGACTTGAGGATCGTGTCAGGGGATTGGAAATGGGTGGCGATGATTATTTGGTCAAGCCGTTCCAGGCACCGGAACTTAAGGCGAGGATTCGTGCCCTGCTTCGAAGGAGTGGAATTATATCGCTTGCGCAGCATGTGAAATACCGTAATATTGAACTATTGGAAAAAGAAAAGGATATTTTGGTTGATGGAAAGGTCATTAAAATGACCTTGAAACAGTTTGAATTACTGGAATACCTAATTCAAAATAATGGGAAAATATTGACCCGTGAGCAGATTTTCGACCGCATTTGGGGGTTTGATTCAGATACGACGATTGCTATTGTGGAAGTGTTCATCCATCATCTTAGGAAAAAATTGGAACCTTTCAATTATCATAAAGATATTCAAACCGTTCGGGGTATTGGTTATATGCTAAAACAACCATAAGGGGATCATCATGTTCCAAAAAACACGGCTTCAACTAACATTATTGAATTCGATCGTCTTCATTGTCTTAATAGCCATATTAAGCAGAACGATTTATTTCTATACGGAAGACCAGATCTATAAGGATGTCAATGATTCACTTGAACAGGATTACAGGGATTTCAATAATGGCGGCATGCCAGGCGGACGTCCGCAAGGTGAGTTTCTCTTAGGACCGGGACCGAGTGTCATCGTTTGGGGACCGGATGATACGATCATTGAGCCAAGACTGAGTGTAGACCATTTTTTCAAGGTTAATGAACAACAATTTTACCCTGAAAAATTTGATGAGATTGAAGAAATATCGGTGAATGGGCCGACGTATCGTGCCCTTTCCACCAAGGTCGATACGGAGTATGGAGAGATGACCATACAATTCATCAGGAATGTGGATACAGAAAAAGAAATGCTCGATCGCTTGCTGCTCATATTGTTTGTTGGTGGAGGAATTGGAAGTCTAGTGGCGGTGGGTGCAGGCTATCTTCTGGCAGGACGGGCCCTGATCCCAATCAAGAAATCCTGGGATCAGCAGCAGCAGTTTGTCTCGGATGCTTCGCATGAAATTCGAACGCCGCTTGCTGTCATTCAATCGCGGGCTGATTTGCTATTTCAATCACCGAACGCGACCATCGAGGAAAAAGCCGTTGATATATCCATCATTTCGAAAGAGGTCCGGCGATTGAATAAGCTTGTTAACGGACTTTTGACCTTGACCAGAACGGATTCGAATCAAATGGAGGTCAAGAAATCGAACTTTTTCCTTGATGACTTACTAATCGATATTGTGGAACAGTATACGGATATAGCTTCGTTTCAAGAGAAATCAATCATTAGCCACGCCCCTGAACAGGTAGTGTTTCATGGGGATAAAGAGAGAATTCATCAGCTATTGGTGATCTTGGTCGATAATGCCATGAAATTTACCGAGGAAGGCGGGGAGATTACCCTATCCTGCATCAAGAATGCTTCATCCATCATTCTTACTGTAGAGGATAATGGAAAAGGCATTCCGCAGGAAGAACTCCCCTTGATTTTTAACCGTTTTTATCAAGTGGAGCAATCCCGTTCGGCAAATGAAGGCTCCGGCTTAGGTCTATCCATAGCCAAATGGATTGTAAACACACATCAAGGGAACATCAAGGTTACAAGTGAACAGAATGAACGGACCCGTTTTGAAATCACTTTTCCGAGAAATCAAAGAAAAAATTAGTACCATCCAATACGAAAAAGACCCTTAATTCTTCCTTGCTGCTTAAGGAAAAATTAAGGGTCTTTTTAGATAATCATCTTACATTAACTTTCGGAGGAGAAAACCATTGATGAAAAGACTTGGTAGGTTACACTTTTTGGTTGGGATATCGGCTTCGGTGCTCTTAATGGCCCAAGCAGTCATCGGGATCATGATGTATGTGGAGGGCAGCGGAAATGAACCCATGAATCGACAGGCGGCGATGGGCCAGCCTGCCGACCGCAGCACTACAGAATCGGCTAATGGCAGTACGGTGACAGATGATCCATCTTCGGAAACGGCAACTAATGATATGCAGGGAACTCCACAAGGGGGGCCTAATGGTTCCGGGACTCCAGGAGAAATGCCAAGCGGGGGCGGTTTCCAAGGCATAGACTCTTTTGCAGGGAAATTCATCGACTTTTATCAAGGTGCAGGTGGCTTGGCCGCATCCATCATCATCTTTGTAATTGGAGGCGCTGGATTAGCGACAACGGTGATATCCAGAAAAAAGCTGCCTGAATAGTCGATATTGGGAAGGAGAAGGTTCCTTTAGAAGGGGAGCCTTCTTTTTTTATTCACGAAACCCATTATTGTCACTAATTGTTATTTTAAAAAGTGAAATAATAATTGCACTTAAAAAAATATTAGTTTAATATAGACTTCTGGAGAGGTACGTACATGTATTTTGGATGAAAGAGAAAACGTTTGCATAAATTTTTTGAGGGTATCCTACTATTAATGCACGAACATTAAATTCACCCTTAGTGGAGGCAGAATATATGAAATTTCTGATTGCAATTATAGGACTGCTTATTGTTTTTGGACTAGCTATCTTAGTCAGCAGTGACCGGAAGAAAGTTAAAATTAAACCGATCATCCTCATGGTGGTCATTCAGCTTGTTTTAACTTATTTATTATTAAACACGAAGTTTGGCTTAGTGATCATCAATTCGATTGCCGATGGTTTCGGAAAACTTTTAGAATGGGCAAATGAAGGGATCACCTTCGTATTTGGCGGGATTGTAAACGAAGGAGCATCGCCCTTCTTTTTAAATGTCCTTCTTCCTATCGTCTTCATCTCAGCATTAATCGGGATTTTACAGCACTTCAAGATCCTTCCGTTCATCATGAAGTGGATTGGATTCGTTCTAAGTAAGGTGAATGGGATGGGTAAATTGGAATCTTACAATGCGGTTGCATCAGCAATAGTAGGCCAATCCGAGGTTTTCATAACCTTGAAAAAACAACTCGGCGCCATTCCGCCATCTCGCATGTATACGCTTTGTGCATCAGCCATGTCAACTGTATCGATGTCGATTGTCGGTGCATATATGACGATGATTGAACCAAAGTACGTTGTGACGGCAATCGTTATTAACATGTTCGGTGGATTTATCATCGCATCCATCATCAATCCTTATACCGTAACGGATGAAGAGGATATTCTCCCTGTTGAAGAAGGGGCAGAGAAGCAGTCTTTCTTCGAAATGCTTGGAGAATATATCATGGATGGGTTCAAGGTTGCTATCACTGTAGCAGCGATGTTAATTGGTTTCGTTGCTTTAATCGCAGGGATCAACAGCGTATTCGACATGATCTTCGGCATCAGCTTCCAAGACATCATGGGGTATATCTTTGCACCGTTTGCCTTTATCATGGGTATACCGATTTCAGAAACCGTGACTGCTGGCGGAATCATGGCGACGAAACTGGTAACCAATGAATTCGTTGCCATGCTAAGCTTAGGGGAAGCATCAGCAGCCTTGAGCGAAAGGACGATAGGGATCGTTTCGGTTTTCTTGGTTTCATTCGCTAATTTCTCATCAATTGGAATCATTGCCGGTGCAGTCAAAGGACTTCATGAAAAACAGGGAAATGTTGTAGCCCGTTTCGGCTTGAAGCTGCTATACGGTGCGACTCTTGTCAGCATCCTATCAGCGATCATTGTAAGTGTGATACTTTAAATAACGGATCTAACACAAAAATGCACTTGGGTTTACTCCTAAGTGCCTTTTTTATATTTGTTACGCAAAGATAGAATTTTTGAATTTGAAGGTGTTTGGCCTGCTGGTATATAATACATAAAATGACAGGCGTGAAAGGGGAGTTTTAGGATGACGATGGATGGAAAAGAAACAGCTATCTTTGCAGGAGGCTGCTTTTGGTGCATGGTTGCCCCCTTTGATGAAATGGATGGAATCATTTCAGTGACATCAGGTTATACAGGCGGTAAATTTGCCGCTCCTAGTTATAAACAAGTGATTACCGGTGCGACTGATCATGTTGAAGCGGTTCAAGTGGTATTCGATCCATCAATCATTTCCTATAAAACGTTATTAGATATATTCTGGCGCCAAATCGATCCTACGGATGACGATGGACAGTTCTCGGATAGGGGAGAGCAATACAATGCAGCCATTTTCTATCTTAATGAACGTCAGAAACAGGAGGCAGAACAATCGAAGGAAGATTTAATGATGAGCGGGCGGTTTAAGAAACCTATTGTTACGGGTATTCTACCCTCGGGGGAATTTTACGATGCTGAGGAATATCATCAAGCATTCTATCGGAAAAATCAATTTCGCTATGCATTGTATCGTAAAGGCTCAGGACGGGATGCTTTCATTAAAGAAAATTGGCCTAAGGATAATGCACACCTTAAAAAGACCTTAACGGAGAGCCAGTTTCATGTCACCCAGGAAAATGGCACGGAGCCGTCTTTCGATAATGCCTATTGGGACCATTTTGAAGAAGGCATTTATGTGGATGTCGTTTCCGGGGAGCCTCTATTCAGTTCGCGGGATAAGTATGATAGCGGTTGTGGGTGGCCAAGCTTCACGAAGCCCATCATGTCGGCAAGTGTCAATGAAAAAATGGATCTCAGCCACCGAATGACCCGGACCGAGGTGCGCAGCAGGGATGCCGATTCACACCTTGGACATGTTTTTCCTGATGGCCCAAGTCCTAAAGGCACGAGATATTGCATAAACTCTTCAGCCCTTCGATTCATTCCTAGAAATGAAATGGAAAAAGCGGGATATGGAGATTTATTAATTCTATTTAAAATGAAATAACTAGTGAGATAGGGGAACACAAATGGATACAATAGATGAAAGATTATATCGATATATCCTTGATAACTCATCCAAGATTACGGAAAACTGGCTGGCTTTAAGGGAGAAGCAGTCTGGCTCCATCTATTCAATGGATTCTGATGAAGAAATCGAAAAGCTGCTTAGGGAACAGAATACATTGACCATCAAGACAGTGACAAGTGCTTTACTTGAAGATAAAACTGCCTTTATTGAAACGATGGAGCAGTGGGCCGCACTTGTTGCGAAGAGCAGGGTTGAATCGGACACACCCATTTACGAAGTGTTGGAAGCGCTTAATAAGGTACGGGAAACATATTGGGGATTCATCACTGATTATATGCTCATGGATACGAAGATAACGAAAGAAATAATCATCCGGTGGAGCCGGCTTATTAATCGTGCCTTCGATCAATTGAACCGTGAGTTCACTGAGCAGTATTACCTTTTGACAAAAGAACGTTTGTCAGCTCAGCAGGAGCTGATTAATGAACTGGGCGCACCTGTCATTCCCATTGTTGATGCCATTGCGGTATTGCCGTTAATCGGTGAAATCGATACCTATCGGGCAAAGGAAATTTTGAATGGGACTCCAAGCAAATGCATTAGCAAAAATATCACACACTTATTCATCGATTTATCGGGAGTCTCCCTTTTGGATACGATGGTTGCCCAACAGATCTATCAATTGATAAGTACCCTGAACCTGTTAGGCATTCAATCGACCATTTCCGGGATTCGTCCTGAAGTGGCCCAGACATCGATTCAGTTAGGTCTAGATTTTAATCAGGTTTCGACACATAGTACTCTTAAACAGGCCCTTTCCAAGCAAGGGATCAAACTTTACAAAAAAATGATATAAGGGTGCAGAAAATGAAAAAGAACCAGATCCGCTAGGAATCTGGTTCTTTTTCGCGATTCTATAACTTGAATGAACTTTTCAACCCGACGATTTGGTTGAAGACCAAGTGATCGGCCGCAGTGAGTTTTGAATCAACATTATAATAGCCATGCCTGAAGAATTGGAATTTATCCTGAGGCTTAACATCTTTCATGTTAGGCTCGACAAACCCTTGTAAAATTTCTATAGAATCAGGGTTTACCCGGTCCAAGAATGATTTTTCTTCCTCTTCATCATTTTCCTCATCCAAGATTAGAGGCTGATAGTTGCGGAATTCTGCTGAAACGGCTTGTGAAGCTTCGACCCAGTGCAATGTACCTTTCACTTTACGGCCAGTGAAGCCCGATCCGCTTTTCGTTTCAATATCGTATGTGCAGCGAAGTTCAATGACATTACCGGCTTCGTCTTTTATCACTTCTTCACATTTAATGAAATAAGCATGTTTCAAACGGACTTCATTGCCCGGGAAAAGTCGGAAATACTTTTTCGGAGGGTTTTCCATGAAATCGTCCTGTTCGATATATATTTCACGTGAAAACGGGATTTGGCGTGTACCCATTTCCGGAACTTCCGGATTGACCTCAGCATCCAGCCACTCTATCTCGCCTTCCGGATAGTTGGTGATGACCACTTTAAGCGGGTTCAGGATAGCCATAGTCCTTGGAGCCTTCAGCTTTAAGTCTTCGCGTACGAAGTGATCAAGCATTTGAGAATCTACGACACCGCTTGTTTTCGCGACACCTATCTCTTGGCAGAATGCACGAATAGCTTCGGGTGTATACCCGCGTCTCCGCAAGCCTGAAACAGTAGGCATCCGCGGGTCGTCCCAGCCGTCCACGAAGCCCTCATCGACAAGTTGTTTCAGTTTTCGCTTGCTCATTACTGTATTGGTCAGGTTAAGACGGCCAAATTCATATTGTTTTGGTTTGCTTTCCATTTCACAATTCTCAACGATCCAGTCATAAAGAGGGCGTTGATCTTCGAACTCAAGCGTACAAATGGAGTGTGTGACTCCCTCGATGGCATCTTCAATTGGGTGGGCAAAGGCATACATTGGGTAGATGCACCATTTGTTGCCGGTATTATGGTGTTCAGTATGGGAAATACGGTATATGACGGGATCACGCAAATTAATGTTAGGTGAGCTCATATCGATTTTTGCACGCAATACTTTTGCGCCGTTTTCGAATTCACCGCTGCGCATCTTTTCAAATAGTTCAAGATTCTCCTCGACGGTTCTATTGCGGTAGGGGCTGTCTTTTCCCGGCTCTGTCAGCGTTCCGCGATATTCACGGATTTGGTCGGCATTAAGGTCGTCCACATATGCCAGTCCTTTATTGATGAGCAGCACAGCTCTTTTATACATTTCATCAAAATAGTCGGAAGCGAAGAAAAGGTTATCCCAGTCGTAACCGAGCCATTTTACATCTTCCTTAATGGAGTTGACAAACTCAATATCCTCTTTCAATGGATTCGTATCATCGAAACGAAGGTTGGTTTTCCCATTGAAATCATCAGCCACCCCAAAATTCAAAATGATTGATTTGGCATGCCCGATATGTAAATATCCGTTCGGCTCAGGAGGGAAGCGGGTGATGACATGATCATGTTTTCCGGACTCTAGGTCATCTTTTATAATATTTTTAATAAAATTCGAAGAGTTATTTTCCAACTGAATTCGACCTCTTTCATTTATATACTTCTTTTAATTTTACCTGTATATATACCATAAATACAGATATTTTTCCATGTTCGAGCCGGAATCAGGATTTATCTGAAACAATTCATCAAGTATTTAGTTTGTACAATCAGAGCGGGAAATATCCCTGGAACTTTGATCATGTAATTTAGGGAACTACCTAACTGGATAGTAAAGAAACCAATAAATCCTTTATCATTCAAAAAAAGCAATACAGGAATTCACGCCTGTATTGCTTATAATCTCGCTAGCAGACAGATTCTAGAATTAAAATCAAAAGACTGTCGTTTGCAAAAATTCTTTTGTACGCTCTTCTTTTGGATTGGTGAAGAATTCTTTTGGCGGTCCGCTTTCGACCACCCTCCCATTATGCATGAAGACAATCCAATCCCCGACTTCACGTGCAAAGCTCATTTCATGTGTAACGACTACCATTGTCATCCCTTCCAAGGCAAGTTCCTTCATCGTGGCAAGAACTTCCCCGACAAGTTCGGGATCCAGAGCCGAGGTAGGCTCATCAAAGAGCAGGATATCAGGCTTCATGGCTAGGGCGCGGGCGATGGCAACACGCTGTTTCTGGCCGCCTGAGAGCTTGCTTGGATAGACATCCGCTTTATCTGATAAACCGACTTTGGCAAGCAATGCCTTTGCTTCTTCAATTGCTTGGGCCTTAGGGACCTTTTTGACGTGTGTCGGTGCTTCGATGACATTTTCCAGTACGGTCATATGAGGAAACAGGTAGAAATGCTGAAATACCATTCCGACTTTCTCGCGGATTTTATTAATATCATGGGTACCCGGATTGACTTCCGTTCCTTCAATGAGGATTTGGCCGCTGTCTTTCTTCTCTAAATAATTCAAGCAGCGGAGCAGGGTGCTTTTTCCGGAGCCGCTTGGTCCGATCAGGCAGACAACATCGCTATCGAGTACCTTCATATCAATATCTTTAAGTACATGCAGGTTTCCATACGATTTATTTAAATTCCTTATCCGAATCATTTCTTTTTGTTCCACTTCAATTCCCCCTATCGATCACTAATGGACAGTTTCTTTTCGAATAAATTGACGATAATGGTCAGGAAAGCCACTAGAATCAAGTAGTAGACCGCTACAATCAATAAATAAGTCATTTCATCGAAATTATTCGAGCCTAACGTAGTCGCCACATTAAACAGCTCATTCATGGATATGAAGGCTGCCAGTGATGAATCCTTCAGTCCGATGATGAATTGGTTGCCAAGCGGCGGCAATGCGCGGCGGAAGGCTTGAGGCAAGATGATTCTCCTTAAGGTAAGCGAATTGCTCATGCCAAGGGAGCGTCCTGCCTCCATTTGGCCTTTGTCGATGGATTGAATCGTACCACGTAAAATCTCTGAGATATAAGCTCCATTATGGAAGGCCAGGGCAAGTGACGCCGCCCAGAAGTCCGGCAGTAAGAAGAGATTGCTGATACCGAAATAGAGTATGAATATCTGTACGATTAAAGGTGTTCCACGTACCAGGAATACATATGTATCTGAAATCCATGTAAGAATTTTTATATTGGATATTTTTAAAAGTGCGAATAGCAACCCGATGACGATACCTACCAATATGGAAACTACCGTCAGTTCCAAAGTGAGGAGCATGGCTCGGATGAATACGTCCGAGGAGCTAAATAATGTATCTAAAAAATGTGAAAAACTTGGCAATGTAATGACTCCCTTTCTATCAATCTTTATTCAGGCTTAGTTGTGATGTCCTCACCAAAGTATTTTTTGCTGATTTCCGCAAGAGTTCCATCTTCCCGGAGGTTTTCAAGTGCTTCGTTGATGCGTGCAAGCAGCTGAGGGTTGTCGTTAGGCAGTACGATGGCCTGCTCGCTTCGTTCGATCAATTGCCTTCCTTCGATGTCGAAACCTTCCTTGGTCGCTTCCTTGCCGGTTACGAAGTCGGTGATCACGGCATCATGACGTCCTCCGCTCAATGCCTTCAGGGCGGTGATATCACTGTCATAGGTTTTTACATTGGTTGTATATTTTTCTGCTGTGGTTGCGTACGTAGAGCCTTTAGAAGCTGCAACTTCCTTACCCTTTAAATCTTCAACCGTTTTAATATCACTATCCGAACGGACGAAAATTTGAGGACCTGAGTAGTAATAAGGGGTTGAGAAGGCGACATGTTTACTTCGTTGTTCATTGATTGTATGACTGGCAACCGCGGCATCTGCCCGGCCGGTCTTGACACCTTCCACGATACCTTTGAACTTTATCCGTTTAGGCACTGGTTCTAGGTCGAGTTCCTTTGCAATTGCATCGCCAACTTCAATATCGAACCCGGTTACGGTCATGTCATCATTGACATAACTGAATGGCTTGAATTCACCTGAGGCAGCGAAAACAAACTGGTCCTCATTGATCAGCTTACTCCCGTCCTCCAGCTGGTCCTTTTCAGCACAGCCGGACAGAAGTCCAAGAACAGCCAGAATGGATACAATGAATGTAAATGATGATTTCATGATAATTTCATTTCCCCCTTTGAAAAAAACTAATAGAATGGTCTATACCCTTATGAGGCAGTGAATAACCTTATTAACTAGGGAAAATAAAACTGAAATAAAAAAGGTTGTCCAGATCATGCCGACATTTCATTCAAGAATCCCCCTTCACTATGCATTTCATAAAGGTTCTCGGCCTTTGCCTTCATTTCCTTCCAAATTACCGGTAATTTCTAGAAATAATGACAATAATCATTTAAAAGAGTAAGAGATTTCGGCTAGATTCAACTCTAGAGACGAATGTAAAACAATTCAGGATGATGATTTAGACTCTATCGAAAGAGAAAAACAGATGAAAAACCGTATCTAGTGAATGGGATGGGGTAAAACTGTGGAGGATTTAAAAAAGGTCAATATTGGCCGCCAACAAAATCCCGAATTGTTTGACTGACTTTAATTTTGCCCATGGATTGAAGTATAATATAGCAAAATAGAAGAAGGGCAGTTGGGAAAATGGTAAGCAACTTTGTGCAAGAGCAGTTACAGGAATTTCGCGAAAGAAATCAAGATAGAGGACGTTTGATTATAAAATGTCCGGACCAGCCTGGAATTGTTTCAACAGTTACGGCTTTTCTTAAAGAATATGATGCAAATATTGTTGAATTGAGTCAGTATTCGATGAATCCTGAGGGCGGTACCTTTTTCACCAGGATCGAGTTCGATTGTCCAGGATTGAATGACAAGGCAGCGGATATGCAACTGGCATTCCAGGAAGTTTCGACAGCATTCTCGATGCAATGGACATTTAATCATGTGAGTGATCTGAAGAGGACGGCAATCTTCGTTTCGAAGGAACCGCATTGCCTTCTGGAATTGCTATGGGAGTGGCAAAGCGGGGATTTATTGGCTGACATTGCGCTGGTCATCAGCAATCATGAGGATACGAGGGAAATTGTCGAATCGATGGGCATCCCTTTTTATTACATTCCTGCAAATAAGGATATACGTAAGGAAGTGGAGACTAAACAGTTGGGACTTCTGGAAGAATTCAAAGTGGACCTTATTGTTTTAGCCAGGTATATGCAGATATTGACGCCGGACTTCGTAGCGGCCCATCCGAACAGAATCATCAATATCCATCATTCATTTTTACCTGCCTTCATTGGAGCACGGCCTTATGAACGAGCTTATGACAGAGGCGTTAAGCTGATTGGGGCGACTTCCCATTATGTGACGAATGATTTGGATGAAGGTCCAATCATCGAGCAGGATATTGAACGTGTGGACCATCGTGATTCTGCCGGGGATATGAAGAAAATCGGTCGTTCAGCTGAACGCAGGGTGCTGGCACGTGCCGTTAAATGGCATTTGGAGGACCGCGTCCTTGTTCATGAAAATAAAACGGTAGTCTTTTAAAGCGAAAAACCCCCCTTTGGGCTGCCAAGGGGGGTTTTTAGGATGGAATTTAGTGAGTGCTAGTACGTGTATTCCACCCTTACTGAGGCAGTGATGTTCAATTCACCAGGCTGAATCGGGGTAGTCGCCATTTTTGCAAAGGTACTTGTTTGGTATAGCATTGGAGTTGCTGTTTCAGATAACTCTTCAACCTTATTAGGGACTGGGTTCAATGAGATTCCTAGCGTTCGAGCCATGGAGAGTGCTTTTTCATATGCATTTTTTAAAGCGAGAGAAAGTGCCTGGTTATAGAATGCATCTGGATTGGATAAGGAGAAGCGGATGCTGGTGATTGAATTGGCGCCGCTTCTGACGGCCGTGTCGATTATGCTGCCTATTTTCTCGATGTCGGTCGTTTGGGCTTGTATGATGTGCTGGACTTTGTAGTTCTTGAACAATTCCTTCCCGTCAATATAATCATATTGTGGATCGATTCTGTAATCACTCGTTTTCAATTGCTCTTCGGGAATGCCTGTGGATTTAAGTGCTGCGATGACTTTTGCGATTGCTTGGGAATTGGCTTGCTGGGCCTTTTGCGGGTCCTCATCCTCTGTTATGACTCCAAGGGTGATCGTGGCTTGATCCGGAGCAGCAGATAGCGTCTCTGAGCCGGAAACTTTCAATATATGTTCATCGTTACGGTAATGAACACTATCGGGGGCATTGTATTCTTGTTTCATTTTGACACCAGCCTTTTTAAAGAGATAATCTCACCCCTATTGTACGAATTATGTTCGGGAAACATGATTGAAATATCCCCATCGCCATTAATTCGGTCGAATGATCACAAAAAAAACACTCGGCCTGGACCGAGTGCACATTACTTATGAATGACTTGAACCCTGCCAACCTGGCCATCAGTCAATCTTACTTTAATTCCATGAGGGTGAGTGCTTGAATTAGTTAAAATATCCTTTACAGTGCCGCTTGTCAGTTTTCCGCTGCGTTGATCTGCTTTAAGTACAATGTCCACAGATGTACCTGGGGTAATATCTTTCCGGTTTTTACCGTTCATGTTCAATTCAATCCTTTTCAGAGTTATTTGCAATCATTCAACCATGCAGTAACTTCAGTATAAGGAATACGGCGGGCCCAGTCGAATATTAGATAAAATCACGATGACCATCAGCGTATTTTTTTCAATGGTTCGACAGCAGGGCCATTTAACACTTCACCTGCGATGGAGTAGCGGGAGCCATGGCATGGGCAATCCCAAGTACGGTCGCCGCTATTCCAGGCAACTTCACACCCCATGTGTGTACATGTGGAATCAACGATATGAAGCTGGCCATCATGATCACGGTAACATCCAGCTTTGTCTCCATTCACCTTCACGATTGCTCCTTCATCAATTCCTATGTCTTCAGGCGTTTTATGATTGACAGCCAATTTTCCTTTGATCAGATGCTTCGCCACATCAGCATTATCTTGGAGAATATTCTTCACGCCTTTTAAACGGGCAGGATCATACAATTCCGCATACCGGTTATCTCTTTGCAAAATCCGGTCAGTTAAAATCGTGGCGGCAATCGATCCATTCGTCATTCCCCATTTCGCATAGCCGGTAGCTATCAGGACGTTTGGATGATTGGGTGTCACTGGACCGACGAAGGGGATATTATCTGGTGTCACAATATCCTGTGCCGACCAGCGGTAGGGAATGTCTTTCACATCGAAATACCGGGAGCTGAAGTCCTTCAGTGCTTCATAATGCTCGATCATCGGGACGCCCTGGCCTGTTTTATGACCGTCGCCGCTGACGAGTATAAGTTTTTCCCCATTGTCCAATTCCGTATAGCGAAGGGAGCGGGTAGGGCTGTCTGCACTGTAATACATCCCACCTGGATATTCCTGTTCAGTCTTGATACCGAGTACATAGGACCTATCTACATGAACACGGGCAAAGTATAAGCCCATTTCATCATTGAAAGGGAAGTGGGAGGCGACGATAACCTGATTGCTTTTGATGGAATGTCCCGTATCCGTCAGAACGGTTGGTGGATCGCCTTCTTCAATCTTCATTGCCGTTGTCCGTTCATAAATTGTGCCTCCTGCATCGAGAATAGTCGAAATGAGGGACGTTAAGTATTTTAATGGGTGAAACTGTGCTTGATCTTTCATTATCACAGCAGCCTTACAAGGAATGGAGAAAGGGATATTCTCGGCATAATCCCCGCGAATGCCAAGTTTTTGATAGGCTTTCAATTCATTTTGAATTTTGATTTTATATTCATCAGTATTTGCGTAGACATAGGCATCCTGTGCAGTCAAATTACAATCGATGGAATGTTCTTCTACCAAGTCTTTGATTAGCTTCATACCATCTGAATTGGCTTCATAATAAAGTTTGGCCTTCTCTTCGCCATGGTCAGTGATCAATTGGTCGTATATCAAGCCATGCTGGGCCGTGATTTTTGCTGTAGTGTGTCCTGTCGTTCCATTAAGGATTACACCAGCATCAATCAGTGTGACTTTAACACCTTGTTTAGCCAGTAGATAAGCAGAAGTGATTCCAGTGATTCCGCCGCCTACTATTAAGACATCAGTGGTTAAATCTGTATCTAGTTTAGAGAAAGAAGGGAAAGTCAACGCACTGCGCCAATAAGGTTCTGGAAATCGGGGAAGGTCTGTATTTTTTTCAGTCATTTGAATACCTCCTTACAGTTCATTAGTGAATCGTCCATTTATTACCATACCCAAATCCGCTATTTATACGCTTATTTTTTATAAGAAGAAAGATAAAAAAATACATTATTTGGTTTGTTTACAATTAAGTATACATGTAAACAAAAGGAGATAGTTTGTACACAAATATGTGTACATGTTTACAAACACGTACACATGGCTATATATAAGGTGTATACACATTTGTTCCTATTGTAAACAATTTGAAAACAATTCGACAAATATAGCTACAACTTATGAAGGATTGACTATCGTGGCAACTTTTCCTATTCTTAAAGGGAAAGCTTCACTTAAATTTTTTTCTATTAAAAAGGGGATGTTTTTAGATGAGTTCTAGAATCGCAGCAGTAGACGTAGGAAATGATGCTATCAAGGCTATTTTTGGAAAGCTAGAGTCTGAACTTTATATACCGAACGTCATTGCAAAAGACATAGAGGATCGTCCGGTCATCGGGATTGAGGAACTTAATGAAAAAAACCCATTGGAAGGGATTCATATCAGAGTTCATTCACCAGCCCTTCAAGATAATAATGCTATTTATCGTGTTGGAAACTTGGCGACAAAAAGCGATAATCCTTCAGAACTGGATATGGGGAGCAGTAAATCAGAAGAAGATCAAACATTGGTCATGCTTTTTGCGGCCCTGGCATTAGACGCGGCCAAACAGGGGAACAATGATAAATTCAAAAAAGTGAATAATGTTGTGGAAGCCAATTATACGCTTGGAACAGGCTTGCCTCTTCGTGAGGTTAAAGAGGGAAAAGACGTCGGGTATCGTTCGAAATTACTCGGATCTGTCCATCAGGTCGAATTTTTAATTACCCCTAAATACCAAGGCATGAAGGTTAATATCAAATTCGATGAAGTGAAAGTCTATCCAGAGGGCTTCGCAGCATACATAAATTTGGTCATGGATAATGATTTGAATATCATTAACCGTGAATTGATCGATAGAAGAATCCTCATTCAGGATATCGGTGGACTATCGACAGATATCGCGGTCATTAAAAATCGTAAAGTGGACGATGATAAAGCACAAGGATTCAATTTGGGAGTAGCCGAAGCCCTTGAATCGATCCGTGAGGAAATCAGGAAGAAACATGGTGTCGAGCTGGATAGTAGGCGCGATGTCGTCGAAATCATCACGAAGAAAAATGATCGCAATCATATTATGGTTCGCGGAAGCCGGACAAGCGTCCATGATATCGTTGATCGCATTTTGGGAGAACTGGCCAAAAAGCAATATCGCCACCTGCGTAACGTATGGCAAAAAAATTCACAAACGGAAATCTGCTATTTTGTAGGCGGGGGATCGATTGTCCTGAAAGACTACTTGAAAACATTGAATCAAAATTTCGATGGCTACAATATAGACTTTTTCGAAGATGAGCGGGAAAGCGTTTGGATGATGGCAAACGCCTATTATAAATTGATTTCGGATTTTAATCGCCGGAATGCAAAGGAACAGAACCAGTCACAGCAAAAGAAGAAAGAGCAAAGAACGGGTTCCGCTAAATAGGTGAGAGAATGAAAAAAACAGCTTCTTCTGAAATTAAAAGAGGACAAGCCATCACTTTTCGTATCCCTTCGGATGTATCAGACTATACGTTAAGACAGCTGCAGAAATTGAAGGAAACGGAAAGAAGGAATTTTTCCAGTAAAATTGCAGAGTATGTTCTCGATGGAGTCGGGCAATCCACCCATCAGGATCGGGAAATGATTGCCCTGCCCCTGCCGAACAAGCTAAGCAAATCTCAGCGTGATTGGCTCAAGCATTCCCACTCAGAAGCTATGCTTGGAACGATTATGTACCACCTTTTATCCGATCCTTTACGCGCTACGGCCTTGCTAGCCTCTTTGAACAATAATGTACTGGATGAGGAATTTTATGTGCAGGCCGAGCCTGAAGAAAAGGAAGCCGAGCAGGTTCAAAAAGAACTGCCTAAGAAAGACCTGGATGACTTTGATTGGAGTTTGGATGTACCCGAACAACAAGAGGAAGAACCCGAACCGGAAGAGGAAAATCTCGACGATCTCCTGGGTGATTTTCTTGATCAAATGAACCAGTGAATGAACATATAGGAGGATATCCGGCGACAAGTTGGATATCCTCCTTTTTCTTTGCGGGGTATAAGGAATGACACAAAAAAAAGAGTATATCAAGCTGCAGCCTTTTCCCGGCCAACTTCGGGGAAGTTCTTTCGAGTGAGAGATTACCCCCCTTGTAATCGCCGGACACATTCCTTCTCTTTTCAATAATGGCGCAGGAAGGTTTGTTTTTCCTCAATAACAATCCGGTTTACCCATGATCGATTGAAGGTTTTTTATATGGAAAAATTGTCGAATTAATCGTACATTTGCAAATCTCACTCCCCTTGTAAAATTAGATCTCCTTTCAGTCAACTGCCACTGGGGCAAGCGAGGTCTGCAGTCCCACAACAGGCACCGCGATTCAGTTATTGGCCAATAAAGGGAAGTTAAAACAAACGCTGCTCCTGAGGTTTATGATTATGCATATATTGACGTGGGCGCTAAAATATTGGGCGGCATCGAATTGGCAAGAATTCGAAAGTGGGGGCAAATGCAGTTGTTTTGACATCCGTTCCCGATAATTGCACGGCAGTTAGAGTCCAAGTGTGATTAAAGGTATGCAGAAAGAAAACGTTATAAAATAATTGCACGTAAACAAATAAAGGAGTGTTCAATTAACGTAATTGAACACTCCTTTTTATTACCCCATGGTGCCCTTCATGAGATGATCAAGCTAGGAAAATCAGTTGATAAAGAAATAGAGCAGCAAACATGTACACGAACGGATGCACTTCACTGAATTTGCCTCTTGCCATTTTTAAAATGGGGTAGGCGATGAATCCGAGTGCGATCCCGTTGGCGATGCTTGATGTTAAAGGCATGGCGACAATGACCAAAAAGGCTGGGAATGATTCATCAAAGTGTGTCCAGTCAATTTCATTAATGCTCTTAATCATCATGCTTCCCACGATGATCAAGCTAGGTGCCGTGATTGCCGCTACATTTGAGACAGCTCCTATCAGCGGGCTGAAGAAGGCGGTTATTAAGAATAGGATGGCCACTACCAATGCTGTTAAACCGGTCTTGCCCCCCGCTCCTACACCAGCTGATGATTCAACCGAGGCAGCTGTCGGGCTTGTACCGAACATGGCGCCGACAGTAGTGCCGACGGAATCTGCAAAGAAGGCACTGCCGGATTTTTCAAGCTTATTGTCCTTCAGCAATCCAGCTTGACGGACAATGCCTAATAAAGCACCGGTCGTATCGAATAGCATGACAAGCAAAATGGAGAAGACGACGCCATAAAGCCCGTAGTTAATAACATCGGCGATAGATGTTATCGGATTGGCGACTATTATTCCTTCAGGTAAGGAAGGGGTGGAGACCAGGCCGTCAATTTCCAATTGGCCTGTAAAAAAAGCGATTATGGCTGTCACGATCATTCCGATGAATATCGCTCCCTGTACATTACGGACGATCAGCACGATCGTTATGACCAGACCAACCAATGTAAGTGCCACACTGGGATCCCTGAAGCTTCCAAGGGTAACCAGGTTGGATTCATGCTGTGTTACGACACCTGACAAACGAAGTCCGATGAAGGTAATGAAAAGCCCGATTCCGGCACTGATTGCATGCTTCAAGTTACTTGGTATGGCCTCGATCAATTTTGAGCGGAAAGAGGTTAGGGATAAAAGGATAAAGATGATGCCCGTAACAAAGACTGCAGAGAAGGCAACTGTGTATGAGATATCATGGGTTCCCAATACCGAGTATGCAAAATAAGCATTCAATCCCATTGCCGGTGCTATGACAATTGGGTAATTGGCTAAAAGGGCCATGCATAGGGTGCCGACTATTATTGCGATTATGGTTGCTGTGAATGCCTGGTCGAATGGAACACCGGCATCAGAAAGGATCATTGGGTTTACAACGATAATATAGGCCAGTGTTAAAAAGGTTGTAAGCCCCGCAAGTATTTCCGTCTTAATATTTGAATTCCGTTCTTTTAATTTAAACATGCGGTCACTCCTTTTTTCTATACAAAAAATCCTTGCAAAAATCTACAAGGAGGAGATGCTTACCCTTTTTCAAGTAAGTAGCTCGATGATAATAAATCTTATAAATTATATTAGAAAAATAACTAAAGTACAATAGGATGAAAAATTTTAAGGTACAGGTTTTCTCGAAAATAGATAATGATATACTAACAAATAGCTTAGACTAAGGATAATGACATGAAGTGAACGAAGCTGTTACCATTAAAGTGGATTTATCAGTCAATTAAATGAAGAAATTCAGAAAGTAGGCCCATACATGACAGAATTCATCGACCTTGGCGTCAGCCCGGCGATTAATGAGATATTAAAGCAAGTCGGAATATCCGCCCCCACCCCGATTCAGGAGAAATCGATACCAGATATCCTTGCTGGAAGGGATGTCATCGCGAAGGCACAGACGGGAACGGGGAAGACTTTGGCATTTTTGCTGCCAATCCTGGAAAAAGTCGATCCCGCCGCATCCCACATACAATCACTGATCGTCACGCCAACCAGGGAATTGGCTTTGCAAATCACAGCTGAATTGAAAAAATTCGCTGATGAAATCGAAGGACTTCATGTACTTGCAGTTTATGGCGGACAGGATGTCGAGCAGCAAATGAAAAAGCTGACAAGAAACATCTCCGTGGTGGTCGCCACGCCCGGCAGGTTATTAGATCATTTACGAAGAGGCACCATCGATCTCTCACAAACTGGAACACTTGTGCTTGATGAAGCTGATCAAATGCTTCATATTGGTTTTTTACCAGAAGTGGAAGAGATCATGGGACAGCTTCCAGAGGAGCGCCAAACGCTGCTCTTTTCAGCGACGATGCCTGAACAGGTGCATCAATTGGCAAAACGCTACATGACTAAACCATTAACTGCCGCTGTGAAGGCTGAGCAAGTAACGGTCGAGAAAATCAGGCAGCTTGTCATCGAGACGACCGATCGTGCCAAACAGTCTTCACTAATCAACATGATCAAAGAAGAACAGCCATACCTTGCGATCATATTTTGCCGTACAAAACGTCGCGTTTCGGTTTTGAATGATGCACTGAAGGCAGCTGGATTCAATTCTGAAGAGCTTCATGGTGACCTTTCACAGGCAAAGCGGGAACGTGTCATGAAAAAATTCAGAGACGCAAAGCTTCAATATTTAGTGGCGACGGACGTTGCTGCACGAGGGCTTGATGTAGAAGGCGTGACCCATGTGTTTAATTATGATGTTCCCGAGGATGCAGAAAGTTACATCCACCGAATCGGCCGAACGGGCCGCGCGGGTGAGAATGGCTTGGCTGTAACCTTCATAGCAACGAAGGATCTTCAGCTTTTAAGCGATATTGAAAAAGGAATCTCCATGAAAATCGAAAGAAGGACGATTGAAGGAGTGAAAATGTTCCAACCCGATGAGGTGAGGCAAAAAAGGAAGCGTCATGAAGACTCTTCTGATGAGGGTACCCGCCGCCCGCGTTCGGGAGGGGGAAGGCGCCATCGGGAACGGATCGATACGAGAGGACCGAATCGAGGCAGTCACCGTTCTGTAAATCAAGCGGACAATCGTGAATTCGAGAGGGAGAAACCAAGGGGAGGCCGTTTGGAAAACAGCCGCGGACCCAAACGTGAGGATTCACGGGGAGGCCGTTTGGAAAACAGCCGCGGACCCAAACGTGAGGATTCACGTGGAGGCCGTTTGGAAAACAGCCGCGGACCCAAACGTGAGGATTCACGTGGAGGCCGTTCGGAAAACAGCCGCGGACCAAGGCGAGAGAATCCTCGGAGTGGCCGCTCGGAAGACAGCCGTGGACCAAAGCGTGACAATCCACGAAGAGATCAAAGAGACAGCCGTAGATCAACTAGTACACAAGGGGCGAGTAATCCTAGAGGTAGATCTGGAAGCAGCCCCAATAGAGGGAGAAACCGGTAAAAGGGGGATACGGGAGTGGAAAAGCCTTGGTTGGCAGAATATCCAGTTTCGCTGGAGCTGGCAGGGAAATTGATCATGCTGCAGTTTCCGGAAATTGAGTTGAAAGAGATCAAGCAACTTGGGGAGGGTTTCGATAACACGGTCATACAAATCAATGGGCAATTTGTATTCCGTTTCCCCCGCCGCCCTATTGCAGTTACGTTGATTCAGGTGGAAAATCAGCTTTTGCCCTCCATTGCAGGCACTTTTCCCCTTGCTATCCCTGAACCAATCTTTTTTGGGAAACCAAGTACTTTGTATCCTTATCCTTTTACCGGTTATAAAATGGTGAAGGGACACTTGCCTGTCGAAGGAACAAAAGCAAATAAGGTCGAATCGGCAAAAAGGTTTGCCCATTTTTTGAAGGTCCTTCACAGTTTCCCTGTCGAAAGGGCCATGCGTTTAGGTGTGCAGCCTGATGGAATGATGAGGCTTGATGTATCCTACCGAAAGATATCGCTAATGGAAAATGTCTCGAATCTTTTAAAGCTAGGATACTTTGAACAGGCGCATGCGGTTAAGGATTTTGTTGAAACCTTGGGCGAATTGGATGTTCAGCATCCGATTTCACTCGTTCACGGAGACATTCATATCCGGAATGTTTTACTTGATGACGAAGGGGTTCTCGCAGGTATCATTGATTGGGGAGATGTTCATGTCGGGAATCCAGCCATTGATTTCTCCTTTTTATACAGTTATTTCCCAAAAGAGGTGCGCAGGGCTTTTTTCGAAATCTATGGTGAAATCGAAAAGGAAACAGAGAGCTTAGCCCGGTTCAGGGCCATATATATGCTTGTTACATTACTCGTTTATGGCATAGACCGCCATGATGAACAGCTGATTGCCATTACGAGTACCGGTTTGAAATTTGCTATAGAAGAATAATTGTCATGCTCTTTTGATGTTAAGGAGGTACATATGAAGGCAAGTTATTATCATACAATCACATTAATGGCGACCATATTGGAACAAGCTAATATTCCCTACCAATATACAGGTCGATCTGCGCTATTCGTACAAGGAGTGAATATCGATGATTATAAGAAAATCGACATGGATGTACAATGGGATGTCTTTAATGAGGCTTTAGAGCTTTTTTCCGGGTACTCGCCAACAAAGCCTGAAAGAAGTCCTGAGACTGCGTTCTTTCTAATGGATGTTGAGGGGGTTTCCGTCACTGTTCGCTGCCGGTTTAACACGACCATTAAAACGGACCCTTATCGTTTGTCCATAAAGATGGGGGATTTGGAGGTTTGGTGCAGGTCGTTATACAGTTATTTATACGAAGAAGAAATGAGAAAGTTCAGTGCAGAGATTCATGCTTACTTATCAGCCGAGCAGAAGGGGTTCACAGCGGAAAATGAACAGGCGTGGAACCAGAATAATTATTTAGCGCTTGTCAATCGTTATGGAGATCCCGTTGAATTGGCATCAAAAATCAAACAAAACCCAAAATGGAGACTGCACCCTTTTTATAAATATATGGGGGAAATATCCGGTAAAAAAATCACTCATTTGATGGGATCGAATGGTGTTAAGGCAGTTGCACTGGCCATATTGGGAGCTGAAGTGAAAGTTGTTGATTTTTCCCAGGAAAACGCAATGTTTGCAAATGAGCTGGCAAGTGGGGCCAATGTCTCCATCGAGTATATAGTTTCGGATGTCCTTTCCCTATCATCCGAGCATGAATCAGGGAATCAGGATTTGGTTTTAATGGAGCTCGGTGTGCTTCATTACTTAATAGATCTGCAGCCGTTATTTAAAAAAATTAAAAAGATGCTGAAACCTGGAGGCCGATTCGTACTGCATGAATTTCATCCGATTTCAACAAAGCTCATTACTTCAAATGGTAAAAAACATAAAATCACAGGCAACTATTTCGCTCCGGCAATCGAAAACAATGAGGTGGCTTTTTCGAAGCATATGCCGGATGAGGAAAAAGGGAGCCTTTCAAAAGTTATACAGCGTAAATGGACAATCGGGGAACTTATAACGTCAATAGGTCAATCAGGGTTCGTTATTAAAGTGCTCGAGGAAGAACCGAATCATAAAATCCATGATATTGGGCTTCCGAAAACATATACCTTGGTAGCGGAACGAGTTTAAGGCTGCATGTTGAGGAAAAGAAAGCTGACTGAAGTAGCCTTTTCAGTCAGCTTTTTATTTATTTCATAATAAAGGGGATGCCGCTTCTGCGACATCCCCGAAAATTAATTTTGGGCCGACCATTCCTCTACATCCCATACTTTTGTAACCCAATCTTCATAGAAATCAGGTTCATGGCATACGAGGACAATCGTTCCTTTATACTCTTTCAATGCACGTTTCAGTTCTTCTTTTGCAACTACATCCAAATGGTTGGTCGGTTCATCGAATAACAGCCAATTGCTTTCGGTAAGCATGAGTTTACAAAGGCGCACTTTTGCTTGTTCCCCACCGCTTAAATGGCTCATCGGACGTGTAATGTGCTCGTTTTTCAAACCGACACGGGCAAGAATCGCACGTACCTGCGGTTGGTCCAGATGCGGAAATGCATTCCATACTTCATCGATCGGCGTCGTATCGCCTGCTTTTACTTCCTGCTCAAAATAAGAAGAAAAAAGGAAGTCCCCAAGTGATCTTTTACCGCCTAGAGGATCGATTTTACCCAAAATCGTTTTTAATAGAGTGGATTTACCAACTCCATTACAGCCGACCACGGCAATTTTTTCTCCCCGTTCGATGGTCATGGATAACTTCGGAAGCAATGGGCGGTCATATCCGATTTCCAGATCTTCACCTTCAAAGACATAACGGCTGCTCGCACGTGACTCTTTAAAGTCAAAGGTAGGTTTCATTGCAGTTTCCGGACGATCAATACGTTCCATGCGATTCAATTGCTTTTGACGGCTCTTCGCCCGGCCGGTCGTTGAATAGCGGGCTTTATTTTTTGCAATGAAGTCTTCCTGCTTTTTAATGAATTCGCGCTGTTTTTCATATGCGTTAATATGTTGGTTTTTATTCAATTCAGCCAGCTCAAGGAATTTTTCATAAGTTGCCGTGTAACGGGTCAGCTTAGAAAATTCAAGATGGAAGATGACGTCGACGACGCCGTTCATGAACTCGGTATCATGCGAAATCAATAGAAATGCATGCGGGTATTCCTTTAAGTAGCTGCTCAGCCAGCGGATATGCTCCACATCCAAGTAGTTGGTAGGCTCGTCGAGCAGCAGGACTTGCGGTTGTTCCAATAGTAGCTTCGCCAATAAAACCTTTGTCCGTTGTCCGCCGCTCAGGGCAGAGACATCACGGTCCAAGCCGATTGCATCCAACCCTAAACCGCGTGCTGCTTCTTCAATTTTAATATCCAGGTTGTAAAAACCGCCGGCTTCCAGCTTGTCCTGGATTTCACCCATTTGTTCCAAGAGTTCTTCCAGTTCTTCCGGAGTGGCCGTACCCATTTTCTCCGTAACTTCATTCAGTGCCTTTTCCTGCTCGAATAAAGGCAAGTATGCATCCCTTAAGACGTCGCGGATCGATTTACCTTTTGAAAGTATCGTATGTTGATCAAGATAGCCATATTCGACACCAGGTGTCCATTCGACCCGGCCTTCATCATGGATGAGTTGTCCTGTAATGATATTCATCATCGTTGACTTCCCGACACCATTCGCCCCGACCAGGCCAACATGTTCACCGGCCATCAGGCGGAAGGATACATCCTTGAATAAGGTACGGTCGCCAAAGCTATGTGCTAATTTATCTATAGAAAGTAAGCTCATTTTATATTGAACCTCCCAATTAATTTGAAAAAATCCCTACGTTTCATCATACTAAAATCTGCACGGGATTGCTATCTAATCTATTAATTTACATATATGTGGGTACTGGAATTCCTTAATAGTGAACCAATGGCTCCTTGGAGCATTATCGCCCTGTCATAAATTATGTGAGATAATAGAGGAACCAGTTTAAAAGCGAAAGGATGTTATTATGAGTAAAACAGTCGTACTGGCCGAGAAACCTTCGGTCGGCAGAGATATAGCAAAAGTGCTGAATTGCGGGAAAAAGGGGAATGGCTTTTTTGAAGGCGATCAGTATATCGTCACTTGGGCACTGGGTCATTTGGTCACCCATGCAGATCCGGAATCTTATGATGAAAAATATAAAACTTGGCGCCTTGAGGACCTGCCCATGTTGCCGCCTACTTTGAAATTGGTCGTGATCAAGCAATCGGGAAAACAATTTCAATCGGTTAAAACACAATTGAATCGCAAGGATGTCAAGGATGTCATCATTGCAACGGATGCAGGCCGTGAAGGGGAACTTGTTGCACGCTGGATTCTCGAAAAAGCGAATGTGAAGAAGCCGGTCAAGCGGCTTTGGATTTCCTCTGTAACGGATAAAGCGATCAAAGATGGATTTAAAAATCTGAAGGATGGCAAGGAGTATGAAAACCTATTTGCCTCAGCTGTAGCAAGGGCGGAAGCGGACTGGATCGTTGGGATGAACGCGACACGTGCCCTGACGACCAAGCACAATGCCCAGTTATCTTGCGGGAGGGTCCAAACGCCGACACTTGCGATGATTGCCAAAAAAGAAGAGGAAATAAAACAATTCCAGCCTAAAAAATATTATGGCGTTTCAGTAATTGCAGAACCCAATTTGCGCCTCGTCTGGCAAGATGCCCAATCAAAGGATATCCGCACATTTGATAAAAACAAGGCAGAAAAGGTCCTTGCAGCCGTTAAGGGGAAAAGTGCAGAAGTGGTTGAAGTGAACAAGTCCCATAAGAAAAGTTTTGCCCCTTCTTTATATGATTTAACAGAACTTCAACGGGACGCCAATAAGAAATTCGGCTATTCGGCGAAAGAGACGTTATCGATCATGCAGCGATTATATGAAAGCCATAAGGTCTTGACTTATCCAAGGACGGATTCACGTTTTTTATCAACGGATTTGGTTGATACGCTAAAAGAAAGATTACAGGCTGTAAGCATTAAACCATATGCCCAGTATGCATCGAGGATCCTGCGCAGCCCGATTAAAACCAATAAATCGTTCGTGGATGATAGCAAGGTTTCTGATCACCATGCAATCATCCCCACTGAGCAAACGCCGCTGCCGGGAAAACTGAGCGACAAAGAATCGAAAATCTATGATTTGGTCGTTAAAAGGTTCCTTGCTGTATTGATGCCGCCTTTTGAATACGAACAAACGACCATCACCGCAAAAATGGGACAGGAGACGTTCATGGCAAAAGGGAAGGTCGTCCTGAAGTCAGGTTGGAAGGAAGTTTATGATCACCAATTCGATGAGGAAGAAGCTAAAGATGGCCTAGCTGAGCAGCTGCTTCCGAACGTTCAAAAAGGTGACAGTTTAACCGTTTCGGCTGTGAAACAAACAGAGGGTGAAACGAAACCGCCGGAACCATTCAATGAAGGGTCGCTTCTTTCGGCAATGGAGAATCCTGCCCGTTTCATGGCAGGGGAAAGCAAAGAGCTCATCAAGACTCTTGGTGAAACTGGCGGGATTGGAACGGTTGCAACACGTGCGGATGTTATAGAAAAACTGTTCAATAGCTTCCTGATCGAGAAGAGAGGAAAGGGCCTTCATGTTACCTCGAAAGGAAAACAACTTCTTCAATTGGCACCTGAAGACTTGCGTTCTCCAGCTTTAACAGCTCAATGGGAGCAAAAGTTAACTGCGATAGCAAAAGGAAAGCTGCCAAAACAGGCTTTCATCGGTGATATGCGCTCCTACGCCAAAAATATCGTCCATGAAATCAAAAATAGTGATCAAAAATTCAAGCATGATAACGTGTCAGGAACGAAATGTCCTGATTGCGGCAAGCTGATGCTTGAAGTGAATAGTAAAAAGGGAAAAATGCTTGTCTGCCAAGATCGTGAATGCGGCCATAAAAAAAGTGTTTCACGTGTAACAAATGCCAGATGCCCGCAATGTCATAAAAAGATGGAAATGCGCGGTCAAGGTGAAGCACAGACATTCACCTGTAAATGCGGTTTTCACGAAAAACTTTCTTCTTACAATAAACGAAGAGGGCAGAATAAAAATCAAAAAGTATCCAAAAATGAAGTATCCAATTATATGAAAAAGCAAAATAAAGAAGAGCCGATCAATACTGCATTGGCAGATGCCTTGGCGAAACTGAAATTCGATAAATAAAAGAAAAGCGCCCTTCACCTTTAACTCCATGGTGAAGGGCGCTTTTTTATGGGGTTATATGCATGGAACAGGTCTGGGCAAAGTCCTTGCCGGCAGGAACGTCTTTCCTGACAATAAGGTTGCCGCTTGATGAAGTCTAACAAGGCGGCAGAAAGGGATGGAGCGAGCGCTCCATCCCTTTCCCCATATATCGATGCTTCAGTTAAATTTCATTCAGTACGGTGCCATGTAATTCATATTCAAGTGTTTTGTCAGTGTGTGTGTGTTTATCCGAATCTACTCGTATGAGCGTACTGAATGGCTTTTGATCACCCGGACTGAAAATTGCTTCATCATTCTCTTGATTCCATAGGCTGTAAATACTCATGATCGTATCCTCCTTTGGATGAGAAGACTAGTAATTCCCATATTTGATTATCATCCAACTCTTCAATTGACTCTAACGCTGATCACCGGGACTAAACACCGCTGCGTCATTCTCTTTGTTCCATTGGCTTCTGATTGTACTCATCATGCACTATCATCTCCTTTGGTGAGAATGTCTTACAGTATTTGTATACCCGGATGGGACAAGTTAAAACATATATTTTTAAAAAAGACAGGATTATATCCTGAAATCCAGTATTTTTGGTATATATCAAAAAACGTAATAATTCAAACTTCTTATTACTATAACATGCATTGTATTATTCGGATTTTTTGATAGCTACATGGCTTGATAAATCAGTGGTTACTTTGTCCATAAAATAACTTGTTCTTATATTAACAGAAAAAAACCCTGCTACAACACGGAAGAACCGCATTATAACAGGGCTTATAAACTTTAGCGTCCCAGATAGGAATCGAACCTACGACCTACAGCTTAGGAGGCTGTCGCTCTATCCTGCTGAGCTACTGGGACATATATAAAAGTCGACGACTTATTTATTATATTTCTTATAGGCAAACTTTTCAAGCTAATAGCACATACTTATGAAAAAAAAAATCCTCAAAATGTTTAGCAGGCCGCTAAGTTCCCGAGTTTCCCTTTTCTTCATTAAATGGAATGCTTTATTATCCACTAGTTTAAAATCAGGAGAATGGATGGTTGCATTGTGGGGATTTGATTTTACCTGGATGTTCAAAAGGGATTTTAGAGGGGCTAGGCACAAAGACGGCTGCACTGATTGCTGAAGATGACATTGAAGTGGCCGAAGCAGCTGTGGATGTGACCGGGCAAGATCCGAGGGCCAAATCTTACGGGAGACTGGGTAACGGGCGAGTCCCCGGTCCAGCTCCCGATATTGATGTATCACAGTATTTCTGAAGGTAATGGCCTTCGGGTTCCAAGGGAGGAATTCCGATCACAGATGGCTTGGCTTCGGGAGAATGGTTACTATACATTATCCCCTGAAGAAGCATTCCTCTTCTTAACCGGGAATCGGATACCAAGTGAGAAGTGTGTCTGGCTTACTTTTGATGATGGCTATTCAGATAACTACACGGAGGCTTTCCCGATATTAAAAGAAAATGATATGAAAGCAAATGTCTTCATGATCGGGAAGTCCGTTGATAAAGGTCATCACCTGACTGAAAATCAAATGTTGGAGATGAGCAAGGCTGGGATTTCGATCGAAAGCCATACCATCAACCATTTGGAACTGAACCGCATGACGGCAGAGCAGCAAGAAGCGGAAATGGTTCAGTCGAAGGAGTTATTCAACCATATCCCCGACCAGGACACGACAGTGCTTTCCTATCCGGTTGCCCTGTATAACGAAGAGAGTCTCAGGCTGTCAGAAGAAGCTGATACAAGATGGCAGTCACTACCGAACCTGGGGGGCTTCAAGGGACCAAGGGATGCGTGCCCTGCATCGAGTTCGGATTTCACCCGGGTTATCAGTCGAAGGGTTTGCGTCACTGATTGAAAATGCTTCAAAGCATTGAAGGTGGAAGGGTCATTTCGTATTCGTTCAGAAAAATCATATAATAATCGATTCTTACATGGTGTATAATGAAGGCAGTGAAAATTATATACATATGAACGATTTTGGTGTCTTAATGACTTAAAAGGGAAGTTGGTGAAATGCCAGCGCGGTCCCGCCACTGTATATGGGAGCTGACGGCTGTGTACCACTGTATGAGATATGGGAAGGTACCGTTGACGATGACCATGAGCCAGGAGACCTGCCAGAATTCGTACACCTGTAACCTACGCGGATGGGAAGGTGTGTGGCAGACCCTAAGAAAGAGTCCGTATTGATTATTGTTGCCATGCAAGCATCTTCCGTTAACGGGAGGTGCTTTTCGTTTTGGGGCATCTTTCAGGATTGCGTTTTCTTTATTAGGTGGAAGAAATTAAATGAAAAGATTGTGGGGAATGAAAATGAAGAAGATTTTTGGTCTGATATTGTTGATGTTGCTTGTTGCAGGCATGGTGGTCGGCTGCAGTGGCGCTGCTGATGAAGGAAAAGAAAAGCA
This sequence comes from Peribacillus sp. NPDC096622, assembly GCF_044762665.1. NCBI lineage: Bacteria > Bacillati > Bacillota > Bacilli > Caryophanales > Bacillaceae > Peribacillus > Peribacillus sp. NPDC096622. The sequence goes on from NZ_JBIWES010000002.1 coordinate 118,986, forward strand.
GCAAACGAACCATGCTCAACACAAAGCTTTCCCGATTACGATTAAAGATGCAACTGGGGAAAAAGTAACGATAGAACAAAAGCCGAAGAAAATCGTTTCGTTGATACCAAGTAATACGGAAGTGGTCTTTGCACTTGGTTTGGGAAAAAAGGTCGTTGGTGTTTCCGACAATGATAACTACCCGGAAGAAACGAAAGAAATTGAAAAAGTTGGCGGAATGGAAATGAACACGGAGCTGATTGTCTCGATGAAGCCTGACCTTGTTCTTGCGCATGCATCAAGTGCCCATAATTCAAATGAGGGTTTACAGCAGCTTAAGGATGCTGGAATAGATGTTCTCGTAGTCAATGATGCACAAAGCTTTGACCAAGTCTATGAGTCTATTGAAATGATTGGACAGGCAACGGGAGAACATGATAAGGCAAATGAAATCGTTGCGGATATGAAAACGAAGCTCAAGGATATCCAGGAAAAAGCCAAATCCGTAAAGGAAGAGGATAGGAAGACCGTTTTAGTGGAAGTTTCGCCTTCACCGGAAATATACACACCTGGAAAAAATACTTTCATGAATGAGATGCTTCATATTATTTCAGCGGATAATGCTGCTGCTGATTTGGACGGTTGGGCAAAAATTGATGAAGAGTCGATGATTGCTGCAAATCCTGATGTCATCATTACAACGTATGGTTATTATACGAAAGATTCAGTAAGTGAAGTGACGGGCCGAAAAGGATGGCAAGACGTAAATGCTGTTAAAAATGGCCAAGTTTTTGATGTCCATTCTGACTTGGTGACCCGTTCCGGTCCGCGCTTAATAGAGGGAGTAGAGGAACTTGCCAAATCAGTCTATCCGAACCAATTTGACAACTAAATGGACGTTGGCTTATTTGATTGCGTTGTTCATTTTGTTATTCGCAATGACGATAGGCATTTCCTTTGGTTCGGTGTCAGTACCGATTCCCGTACTTTTACAAATAATCGGCAAGGAGATTTTCCACTTGCCGATTTCTGCCGATCCGGATGTGATGCTGACGAATATCGTGATGAACATCCGCTTGCCGCGTGTATTGCTTGCGGGTTTGGTTGGGGCATCACTTGCGATTGCGGGTGCGGCTTTTCAAGGACTGCTCCGGAACCCGCTCGCTGATCCTTACACATTAGGTATTTCATCAGGAGCATCGGTCGGCGCCGTATTGACAATATTCTTGAATATATCACTGCCATTCATCGGTTTATATACTCTTCCGGCATTGAGCATCTTATGCTCAGTGCTCACGATGCTCTGCGTATTGACTTTTGCAAAAAAAATGGATCGATCGATGAAAGTGGAAACGATCATTTTAACGGGAATCATTTTCAGCTCGTTTTTAAGTGCCTTCATTTCATTGATGATTGCGCTGACGGGTGATGAATTAAGACAAATCATCGGCTGGCTGATGGGAAGCGTTTCTATGCGCGGATGGAATTATATCGCAATCATTATGCCGTTTTTTATCATTGGTTCGTTGACCTTGATCATGAATACAAGTGAATTGAATGCGATGACTTTCGGGGAAGACCGGGCAAAACACTTAGGTGTGAATGTCAAGCGGCGGAAAATGTGGATCCTGATAGCCGGTTCGACATTGACAGGGGCAGCCGTTGCCGTTTCAGGGGCGATTGGTTTTGTAGGATTGGTCATTCCTCATTTAGTCCGAAAGATTTGGGGACCTGACCATAAACATTTGCTTCCGTTGTCATTATTGATAGGAAGCGGATTCTTAATATTGGCGGATTTTGTAGCACGAACGATCATAGCCCCATCGGAACTGCCGATCGGGGTGATCACCTCACTTATCGGGGCACCTGCATTTGCGCTGATTTTATTAAAGAGACGGAGAGAAGGGTAAAAACGGATGCTTGAAGTAAAAGGGTTAACAGGCGGATATCACAACAAAGCTGTTTTGGACTCTGTCTCTTTTGATGTACATAAAGGGGAATTATTCGGGATTCTTGGTCCTAATGGCAGCGGGAAAACGACGCTTTTAAGTATGCTTAGCGGGGTGCTCGATTATAAAGGCGGAAGCGTACGGATTAGCGGTAGGGATTTGAAGGATTATTCGTCAAAACAACTTGCACAGGTCATTGCCGTGCTCCCTCAACATTCCTCATTAGCTTTCTCCTATACAGTAAAAGAGACGGTCTCACTTGGGCGATATGCCCATCAATCAGGATGGTTCCATAGTTGGTCCGCAGAAGATGAATCGACTGTCCAGCGGGTAATGGAACAAACGGGAGTAGCTGATTTTCAGGATCTTCATTTTGATCGATTATCAGGAGGGGAAAGACAAAGGGTCCTGCTGGCACAGGCCCTTGCCCAAGAGCCGGAAATCCTTTTTTTGGATGAACCTACGAACCATTTGGATCTTTCCTATCAAAAAGATCTTCTTGATTTAATGAGGAAAATGGCAAAAGAGCAGAAGTTGACCGTTATTTCAATTTTTCATGATTTGAATTTGGCTGGATTATATTGTGATCGGCTTATGCTGCTTGAGAAAGGGCAGATTCAGGTTGTTGATGTACCGAATGAAGTGCTCCAACAGGAACGGATTCAGGGTGTATATCATACGACGATCGAAAAACATCCACATCCCGCCCTTCCGAAACCGCAGATGTTCATCGTTCCGGAAAAGCATGGCCATGATACTATCCCGTTGGAAATTGATGATTCTTATTTGACAGTCGGATCTGAGATGATTCAATTGAATTCTCCAATCCCGCTTAGAACGATGTCTTCCGGAGTGACGGGTTCGGGGACGGGCTGGCATAAATATTTTGTGAATAGGCACGTCCATCATGGCTATGATTGCGAGGATCATCATGTTGAAATGGCCGACTATTTAACAACTCATGGTTTTGAACCTCAGGAAACGGTAGGGATGATGACAGCTGTCTTTCTCGATACGGTTGCTTTCAAGCTATTAAGAACTGAAGATTTCTCGGTTTTTATCATTGTGACGGCGGGTGTAGGGAATGCCATCGACGCTTCATTAGCTGACCGGCATTCTTGGAGTTCCGCTCCAGGAACGATAAATACATGGATATTCGTAAATGGGCATTTGGCAGAAGAGGCATATATCCACAGCATAGTGACTGCGACCGAGGCAAAAGTAAAAGCGCTTCATGATTTGCATGTCATGGATAAGGTGACAAATACTTGTGCAACAGGAACATCGACAGACAGCATTTTGATTGCGGCAACCCAAAGAGGAGCAAAGCTTCAATATGCAGGCACCATCACTCCGTTAGGGAAGCTGATCAGTCGCGGTGTATATGATTGTACTGTGGAAGCATTGACGAATAATTGGAAACGGATTGAGGAATTATGATTTATCATCATCTTTTTGCAGTTACGCTGGCATTTTTCCTTGATTTATTAATTGGAGATCCGCCAAATTGGCCGCATCCAGTCAAATGGATAGGAACGATGATCAGCAAGTTGGATCTGGCATTCAATAAAGGGGCATATAAGAAACGGAAAGGACTCTCCATGTTGATCATCGTCTTATCGGCGGTGTTATTGATTACAGGTCTTACCGTTTATTTGGCTTATCTCATCCATCCGCTTGCAGGTATCCTTTGGGAAGCTGTTGTCATTTCCACTACGATAGCTCAGAAGGGCTTGAAGCAAGCCGGGATGGATGTTTGCCTTCCGCTTAATGAACGGGATTTTCCTGAAGCGAGGCTAAAGCTTTCCTATATCGTTGGCCGTGATACTGCTGATCTTGATGAATCCGAAATCGTCAGGGGCACCGTGGAAACCGTAGCGGAAAATACCAGTGATGGGATTACAGCACCATTATTTTGGGCAGCCATTGGGGGAGCGCCGCTCGCGATGGTGTACAGGGCGATTAATACCTGCGATTCCATGGTAGGGTACAAAAATGATAAATATGGGCAATTCGGCTGGGCTTCAGCCAAGCTTGATGATATCGTCAATTGGATTCCCAGCCGCCTTACCGGATTCTTGATGTTGCTGAGCTCGAAATCCGGCCATCATGGATTCGGTGCCAGATGGAAGATATTATTCAATGACGCAAAAAAACATCCAAGCCCGAATAGCGGGTGGTGTGAAGCGGGCGTTGCTGCCATTTTGGGAATACAGCTTGGAGGCCGGAATATGTACAAAGGAATTGTTTCCGACCGTGCGAGGATGGGAGTTCCGCTTGTTCGGTTGGAAGCAAAACATATACCAAAAACGATTACCATCATGCATCGGTCATCTTTTCTATTTCTACTGATGCTATGGCTAGGGGGGCTTATTCTTGACATTACCTTCTCATGGCTCTAATCCTCATTATCTTTATGAAGCGCTGGAAATCGATATGCCTGAATCGGTTCTCGACTTCAGTGCTAACATCAACCCATTGGGTCCGCCTTTAGGCATAAAGGAACAGTGGTCTGGATTTTTCGAAGGAATCCTTCAATACCCAGATCCGCATGCCATTGAACTGACAAAATCAATTGCAGAAAAAGAAGCACTTCCTGAGCAATCCGTTTTGATGGGGAACGGTGGTGCTGAAATCATCATGCTGGTAGCGAACGGATTAGCCAATCAAAGGGTGCTAATCGTTCAGCCGGCATTTGCGGAATATGCTGAAGCTTGTTTGGCAGCAGGATGTAAGGTCGATTTCCACCAGCTTGATGCTCCTGAGTGGCAATTGGACTTGGAACGATTGATTCCCCGATTACCCGAATATGATGCAATTTTCTTATGTTCGCCTAATAATCCGACGGGTGTTTCATTTAAGCGGGATGCAGTTAGGGAATTGATCATTGAATGCCAGAAAGCGGATTGCCTGGTTGTCCTGGATGAGGCTTTTTATGATTTTACGGAAGATGCCTTTAGTTATGCTTCTTTAATCAATGTTTATCCACATTTACTCATACTGAGATCAATGACTAAGATCTTTGCAATTCCAGGTTTGAGACTAGGCTATTTGCTTACGTCACCTGACATCATAAAACGGGTAAGAAATTATAAACCGCATTGGAGCGTCAACCACGTGGCACTTGAAGTAGGGAAAATCTGTCTTGCAGAAGAAGCCTATATGAGAAAAACAAGAGACTATATTGCCTGGCAAAAGCAAAAACTATTCCGGTTTTATGAGGAGCAAGGGTTGGAAGTCTCCGATAGCACAGTTAATTTTTATTTGGTGAAAGATGAATCCTTATCCCTTTTCCCCTTTTTGCTGAAAAAAGGAATCGTACCGCGACATACCCATAATTTTCCGGGATTGGATGGAAGGTGGCTTCGGTTTGCAGTGAAGAGTGAACATGATAACGAAGCACTGATGGAGGGGGTAAGGCAGTGGAGAAAGCAAAGCTCTGTTTTATAACCGGAGGTGTCCGTTCCGGAAAAAGCAGCTTCGCAGAAAGAAAAGCCCTGGAGTATGCACTCCAGGTGGATGGGAACTTGCATTACCTTGCCTGTGGCCGAGTCAGTGATGTTGAGATGGGTGAACGCATCCTTAGGCACCGGAAAGATAGGGAAAGCAGCCCGATTGCGTGGAAGACTTCCGAATACGCAACGGATATTACAAGAATAGGGGCGGATATTGATCAGGATTCCATAATTCTGCTCGATTGTCTGACAACCCTGCTTGATAACGAACTATTTGGCCCTGGCATTCCGCTTGAAGAAGAATTTTTAGATAGCATTTTTTCAAAAATAATAACCGGAATCAATGAGATAAGGAAACAATCCAATTGTTTAATAGTCGTGAGCAATGAATTGGTACAGGAACCGATTTTCCAAGATGATTTTCTACATATATACGGAAAAACACTGGGCCTGCTTCATCAAACGATCGTCGGGCTGGCCGATGAAGCCTATCTTGTAGAAGCGGGAATTCCATTGCGGAAGAAAGGGTGCATGCAGGAATGAGCACAATGATCGGATTTTTAATTAACCTGCAGTTCTTTACGGTCTTTCCAATAAAGAAACAGCTTCCGATGGAGAAGAAATATATTCACCGTGCCATTCAAACCTTTCCATTAGTAGGTCTTGCGCTAGGCTTGATATTGGGCGGTGTTTTGTATGCACTTGTGGAATGGACCCCATTGTCATCGCTTTCGATTGCCTTTTTCCTTTGGTTTTTGACCATGGCATTAACGGGAGGTTTGCATCTCGATGGATGGATCGATGCAAGTGATGCTTTTTTTTCCTATCAGGATAAAGAGCGTCGATTGGAAATCATGAAGGATTCCAGGACAGGTGCATTCGGTGTCATCTCCGTCATAGTCCTATTGGCCGCCCGGTTCATATTTATCTATGAAATTGTCGAAAGGGTAAATGAATGGACATACTTCTTGATCATAGCCCTTCCGCTCTTAAGCAAATGTGTGATGGGGTATTTACTCATCCGGATGCCGCTGGCTAAAAAAGAGGGGCTCGGTGCCTTTTTCCAAAGTGCAGTGATGAAAAGCAGTTTGCCCATTTATTGGCTGTACCTCCTTGTAAGTCTGGCGTTTGCCTGGGTCATCGATTTTAAGCTTGTCACCTTATTTTTCATCATGTGTCTGGCTGCGGTGTTTTTCCTGGTTTATATAAAACGTAAAATCTTCAGTTGGTTCGGTGGGATAACGGGGGATGTACTGGGGGCATCCGTGGAAGGGGTTGAGCTTTGGTTATGGCTGATATTGTGGCTATTACACTACTTCGCCATGGGCTGACAGTAGCAAATGAAAGAAAGGCCTATTTAGGCTGGACGGACTCTCCATTAAGTACCGAAGGAGAAAAGGAAATAATGGACCTTAGGGGCTCTTACCCGCAGTATGAAAAAATTTACAGCAGTGATTTGCCCCGCTGTGTGGAAACTGCACGTCTACTGTTTCCAAATGCAGTTCCGATAAAAAACCCTTTGTTCCGTGAGATGAACTTCGGCAGTTGGGAAGGGCGGACGTATCATGAGCTGAAGACAGATGGAGATTATCTTAATTGGCTGGAACGTCCCATGGAGGCATTGGTGCCTGGGGGTGAAAGTTATCCGGCATTTTCCGAACGTGTGAATAATGGCTGGAAACAATTGATTGCCTGTAAGGAGAACCGAATTGCCCTAATGACGCATGGAGGGGTAATACGTGATTTATTGGTCCGCTATGCCCCGAAGGGAAAGTCTTTTTTTGATTGGGGAATTTCCCATGGCAGGGGATATGAGCTGGTATGGGAAGACCGGAACAGCTTAAGGAGGGGAGAACGCTGCACTTTGTTACAGGAGGCGCCTATAATGGGAAAACGAAATGGGTAAAGCAATTGTATGGTTTGGAAAATGATGTCCTTTGGTTATCCGGTTATCGAAAAGAACAGCCGGAATTGATTGATTTTCAAGGCAGGACGGTTGTATTGCAAGGGTTGGATGCATGGATTCAACAAGATGCAGAAAAGATGGATTCAGATTCGATTCGAAAAAGATGGAAGGAAATCATGGCTGATTGGCGAATATGGGAGAAAGAAAGGGATGAACACAACTGCATTGTGATCGGTTCTGATATTTCCAAGGGAATTGTCCCGATGGAAGCAAGGGACCGCAGATGGCGCGATGCCTGCGGATGGGTCTTTCAAGATGTAGCATCCATATCAAAGCGCGTTGATATCATCTGGTATGGAATTAACCAGCGAATAAAGTAGAGGAGGTAATTGGGATGAAAATCTATACACGTACAGGGGATAAGGGACAAACAAGCGTAATCGGAGGTCGGCTTGACAAGGATGACATTCGTGTTGAATCTTATGGAACGGTGGATGAAGTGAATAGCTATATCGGTCTTGCGGTGACAGAATTGGATCCTGAGATATTCACGGATATACTGGCCGATCTAGAGAAAATCCAGCATGAGTTATTTGACTGTGGAGGAGATTTGGCAACCGTTTCCGAGAAAGCCCCACAAAAGCTGACGGATGAGGCCATTACCTATTTGGAAGAACGAATAGATGCCTTCATACTTGAAGCGCCGGAACTGGAAAAGTTTATCCTGCCTGGCGGCTCAAAAGCGGCTGCAACGATTCACATTGCCCGAACCGTGACAAGAAGGGCAGAACGATTGGTCGTTTCATTGATCAAGTCGGGTGCGGCCGTTTCACCATTATCACTTCAATATTTAAATCGTTTGTCGGATTACTTCTTTGCTGTTGCACGTGTGATCAATTTCCGTCTTGGTGTGAAAGATGTGGAATATATCCGCAGCGCAAATGTCTTCCGGGGAGGGAAAAGAAAGGAAAAAGAGTAAACATGGACGTAAGAAAAATTAGTGCAATTGCTATATTCATCGCCTTATCGGCGGTAGGGGCAATGATTAAAATCCCTTCACCGATCGGAAGCATCGCTTTGGATAGTTTTCCGGCCCTTTTGGCGGCTGTCATACTTGGCCCGGTATCGGGGGCTATTGTTGCTGGGCTTGGTCATATCATTTCAGCGTTCATCGGCGGCATGACACTTGGGCCATTCCACTTTTTGATCATGGTCGAAATGGCTGTCCTGACATGGATGTTTAGCATTTTATATATAAACGGAAAAAAAGTAGGCGCATTTTTCCTCTTCTTTATCAGTAATGCCTTCGTTTTAGCCCTGCCTTTCGCATTTCTGATCAGCCCTGGTTTTTACACGTTATTGGTTCCGGGATTAACGGTGGCGACGGCGGTAAATGTAGTATTAGCAGTCCTTTTACTGCCGCGCTTGGAGCCTGTTTTGAAAAAAATGATTTTTAAAGATGGACTCGCAGAATGAGTGATTCATTGATTTTACCATTTTCCGAATCAGATTCATTGATTGTCTCAAGTGACAATAGCGGCGGGATCGGGCTGAAGGAAAAAGATCTTGTCCATGTCCCTTATGAGGTCGTTGGATATTATTCCTTTCGGGTTGCCGTCATGGAATGCCTAGGCGTTGGCGGAAGACCCGTATCCGTCGTTCTAAATAATTTCTGCGGTGATGAAGCCTGGGAGGACTTGACCAGGGGTGTCAGGAAGGGGCTGAATGAATTGGGAATGGACGATCTTCCCATCACTGGCAGCACAGAAAGTAACATGCCGCTCCTTCAATCAGCACTTGGTATTATGGTGATCGGTAAACGAGTGAATGAACGTGTTAAAGAGCAACAGCCCTTACGGAAAATCGCTCTGATCGGCAGGCCGCTCGTTGGAGAGGAAGTAATGGAACAGCAAGATTGGGTCGCGCCATTATCTTTATATAAAAGCTTATGTGAAATGGAAGGTGTTAAAGCACTTCCAGTCGGCTCAAAAGGGATTGCATATGAATGGGAGCATCTGGTTCAAAGTGGTGAAGGTGTTTCTGTGCTTATAAGTAATGAAGTCGATATTGAAAAATCATCAGGACCATCCACCTGCTTCCTCATTGCTTATCCTGAACAATTGGAGGAAGAAATCAAGCATAGATCCGGTCCTCTTTTTATTGGTGGATGATCATTTCATGACTGAATCAGGCATCGAGTTTAGTTCATAATGAACGGGTTCGATGCTTTTTTCATTGAGATCATACCTTCATGGATTTCCTATCCTGATTTAGAGTGGATTATTGAATGTATAGGCTTGCTGCCTCGCTATCATAGCCAAAGTAAAATGGAACCCGTTTATTGCGTTACTTCTCGCTTCTGTCATTTTAGGGACCATCGCAGGTATGGATATTCGGGATGTTGCAGATGCTGTTCAGACAGGGGTAGGTTAGAAAGCACTCATTGTCGGTATTAGGTACCACGCTTGGAAAGATGATGGCCGAGTCGGGTGGCGAATCCCTTTTGATAAGTTCAGTGAACAGAAAGTCCATTGGGCGATGATGATCGTTGCCCGTAATCTTCGATGTTGGGCTCGTGCTTCCAATCGTTTATACGATTGGAAAAAGAACGGTGTAATTTCTTTTGAAAATCGGAATTGCATGTTATGGTCGCATTTTTGGCTCCTGCATAGCTAAAAGAATGGATGTACAGGCACCCGGGGGCAGTGAAACAATTTTTCAATAAACATAACCGCTGGCTCCCAGGTTTCGGCATGACCTTTTCACGATTTTATTGCCGATCTTGTCTTTTTAATGTTGATTGGAGCTTTCGGTGCTGTGTTTGGTGAAGATTCAATATTGAATGATTGGATTGATTTCATTGGAAAACCGATCATCGCCCACATGGTTTCATTCTTTACATTAGGTTGCGCTAGAGGTTTTAATAAAGTAGAGCTAAACCAATTCATGTCTGTCCTGGTGTTATATGTGCAATCGGTTCAGGCTCATTAACTCCATCACACGTGAATGGTGCAGAGTTTTTTGGATGATCAGCAGTCGCACAGACGTTAAAGTCTTGAACGGCTATGGAAATGATTATATCAGTCGTTTCACTTATCCTAATCTTACTATTGAATTCAATTGTTTAAGAGAAAGGAGCATGATGTAAATATGGAACATTCAGGTTATATGATGGGGATCGATATTGGCACGACGAGTACGAAAGTTGTTCTTTTTTCAAAAGGGGGGGAGGTTATCCAATCTTGTTCAAGGGGATATCCTCTGCACAGTCCAACTCCTTCCGTTGCGGAACAAAATCCCGAAGAAATTTATAAAGCGGTCATCATTGCCATAGGCGAGGTCATGATTGCAAGCGGAATTGAAAAGCAAGAACTGGGCTTCATATCGTTCAGTTCGGCGATGCATAGCTTGATCGCAATGGGTAAAGACGGCAGCCCGCTGACGAATAGCATTACATGGGCAGATAATCGAAGTGTTGCCTATGCGGAGAAATTGAAGGCTTCGGAACAAGGGATGCAATTGTACCACAGGACGGGAACCCCCATTCACCCAATGTCGCCAATCACGAAAGTAATGTGGTTAAGAAATGAACATTCAGGGATTTTTAACGAAACGGACAAATTTATAGGAATAAAAGAATACATCATCTATAAATTCTTCAATGAGTATGTGATGGATTATTCGCTCGCTTCTGCAACGGGCATGTTCAACTTGAATGAACTGAAGTGGGATCAAGAGGCACTCACCATTGCTGGAATTGGGGCGGACAAGCTGCCGACGCTTGTCCCTACAACACATATCCTCTCAGGCTTAAGTGAGGAATTAGCTGCAAAAATGAACATTCATGCTGGGACCCCGTTTGTGATTGGCGCGAGTGATGGCGTGCTTGCCAACTTAGGTCAAAACGCAATCAAGCCAGGCGTTCTGGCAGTGACAATCGGAACGAGCGGTGCGGTAAGAACCGTCAGTGACAGGCCGCTTACCGATCCCAAAGGCAGGACATTCTGCTATGCCCTTACCGAGAATCATTGGGTAATCGGCGGACCGGTCAACAATGGGGGAATCACCTTCCGATGGGCACGCGATCAATTGGGCCGTGTGGAAATCGAAAAAGCGAAGGCTTCGGGACAGGACTCCTATGAGATTCTGACGGATATGGCTTCTAATATTGCACCTGGTTCTGATGGGTTGATATTCCATCCGTATATGGCTGGGGAACGGGCACCATTATGGAGTGCCGATGCAAGGGGCTCCTTCTTTGGACTGGCGCTTCATCACACCCGTGACCATATGGTCCGGGCAGTGCTGGAGGGTGTGATGTATAACTTGTACAGTGTCCTTATTGCTGTAAAGGAATTGACTGGTGCTCCCGAGAAGATTCATGCAAGCGGCGGATTTGTCCGTTCGAAGCTCTGGCGCCAAATCATGGCTGATATATTCAATCAAAATGTGACAATTCCCGAAAGCTTTGAGAGTTCGAGCTTAGGTGCCGCAGTTCTTGGATTATATGCTTTAGGTGAAATCGAAAGCCTTGATGAGGTTGAGGGTATGGTTGGTGAAACGAATGAACTTGTCCCGATCGAAGAGAACGTTAAAGTGTATGAAGAATTGATGTCGATTTATTTATCCGTGAGCAGGCAATTGGAAGGCGACTACAAGAGGATAGCCGATTTCCAAAGACGTCATTTAGAATGATTTTAGGGGAAGCAAGATGAATAAGCACTGTGTTTCTGGTTGTTTAAAAGAGAGCTGATTTCTGAAAACAACTGGAACTTTTTTTCAATAAAAACTGAGGCAAACAGGCTTTTCTTCGAAATTGTCTACAGTCTTAAAGCACAGATGCATAAGCGCTGTGCTTTTCTTTTGCCTGGTAATTAAAATGGTAAGATGGTAGAAAACGATAAGGGGAATTTTCTTATGGGAGCCAGTAAAACGAATGCAATGCGAATTCTTGATAACAAACGTATAGAGTATGGCATGATAAGCTATGATGCCCGCGATGGAAAAATTGACGGGATCACTGTTGCGGACAAGATTGGAAAGGCGCCAGAAACCGTTTTTAAAACGCTTGTTACCCATAACGGACCGAAGCAACTTTACGTATTTGTCATTCCTGTAGCCACCGAACTAGACTTGAAAAAAGCAGCGAAGGCCGCAGGTGCAAAAAAAATTGAAATGCTTGCGGTTAAAGATCTGCAAAAATACACAGGGTACATTCGGGGAGGCTGTTCCCCGATCGGAATGAAAAAGCAATACCCGACCTTTATCGATGAAAGTGCAGTAAACCTGACTGAAATCATCGTAAGTGGAGGGAAAATCGGTACACAAATCGTTTTAAAACCGTCAGAATTCCTGGAAGTCACACAAGCGGAATCTACAGCCCTAATAAAATAAATTGTTTACCTTTAGGTATTCACCTATTAGGCCCTTTTTTCATACGCTGTCTTGAAGATCACATCTTTATTGTGAGGGAGAGTGTGAAAGTGACAGGAAAAGTGATGAATTATTTTGCTGGAGGCAATACGGCTAAAGGTTTTTATAGTTTATATGATTCAAATTTAAAAGGTCTGGAAAGATTATTCATATTAAAAGGCGGACCTGGTTCCGGTAAATCGACCATTATGAAAAAAATCGGCCAAGAATGGCTGGATAAAGACTATGACATCGAGTATTTACATTGTTCGTCCGATAATGATTCCATTGATGGAGTAATCATACCGGCTTTGAAAATCGGTATCGTGGATGGGACTGCGCCGCATGTGATTGAGCCGAAGGCACCAGGGGCGATTGAGGAATATGTCAATCTTGGGGCTGCCTGGGATTCCCAGCAGCTGGCTTCCGAAAGAGCGGCCATCATAAAGTTGACGAATGCGAGAAGCAAGAGTTTCGAGAAAGCATATGCCCTATTCGCTGAAGCTTTAAAGATACATGATGAATGGGAAGACATTTATAAGTCAAATATTGATTTCGTAAAATTGAATGGGTTGACCAATAAATTGATAGAAGGCTTTTATAGGGATATTGTCCTTAATAAGAAGTCGGATGTTCGTCACCGATTCTTAGGTGCAGCTACACCAACGGGTGCAGTTGATTTCATCCCCAATATTACTGAGGGAATACAAAAACGGTACTTTTTAAAGGGTCGTCCAGGTTCCGGGAAATCAACGATGCTGAAGAAGATTGCAAAGGCTGCGGAGCAAAGGGGCTTTGATGTGGAAATATATCATTGTGGTTTCGATCCGCATAGCTTGGACATGGTAATCGTCCGGGAGGTGGGGATCGCCATTTTTGACAGCACATCGCCTCATGAATATTTCCCGAGTTGTGGGGGGGACGAAATCATTGATATATATAAAACGGCCATCCTGCCAGGAACAGATGAAATATATGCCGATCAGTTAAAGGATGTTTCCACCAGGTATCGGTCGAAAATGAATGAGGCTACAGCAAATCTGGCTAAGGCAAAAGAGCTGCATGACGAACTCGAAAAGATTTATGTAAAAGCAATGGATTTTACAGCCATCGATGATATTCAAAAAGACATCAATGAACAGATTACTGAACGGGCACAAGATGTCGATAGAAAAACGATTCTACATTAAGAAAACAAGCTGCACCTACCTTAATTAGGTGCAGCTTGTTTATATACATATAAGGATTGAAACCATACCAAGAATATATACGGGTTTGTTAAACGTGTTTATCCACGCTCTTTCGGTTAAAATAGGGATTATATTGAAAGGGGCCGATTGGATTGATAAAGACGATTGCGATTGATATGGACGGAACATTGCTAAACAAAATGCAAAAGGTCAGTGAGGAAAATAAACAAGCAATCCAGAGGGCGCAAAGCGAGGGAGTGGATGTGATCATTGCTACTGGAAGATCTTATGTGGAAGCGAGGTTCGCTTTAGCTGAAGCAGGCATCGTTTGCCCTGTCATCTGTGTAAATGGTGCTGCCCTCTTTACGGAGGAAGGGAAGGTTGCCGCCTCCAATCCAATGTCAGCTGCCACTGCTAAAATGGTCGCTGAATTCCTCGAAGAACAAGAGATTTATTTCGAAATATATACGAGTCAGGGAATTTATTCTAAAGACTATGAAAACGCAATATCTGTTTTGGTTGATGTATTCGTTACAGCCAATTCGGACATTGACCCTGAGAGTATGCGAAAATATGCGGAGCAGCGTTTACAGCTTGGACAGGTAACTTCCATTTCCGATTATTCCGAGTTATTCAGCCGTTCGAATGAGGAATATTATAAAATTCTCAGCTTTTCAAAGGATTTAACTTTATTAAATCAAATTGCTTCCAAATTGGAAGGACAGGGAGTTACAGTCACTTCATCGGGACGTGAAAATGTGGAAATCATGAGTGAAACAGCTCAAAAAGGTACGGCACTTGAAACATATGTGAAAGGAAAATTCGGCTCGATGCAGGAAACGATGGCTATTGGGGATAATTATAATGATGTATCCATGTTTGAACGGGTAGGTTTGTCTGTCGCAATGGGAAATGCCCCTCTCGAAATTAAAAAGCTGTGTGATGAAGTAACAGGCAAGAATGATGAATCCGGTGTCGCGGAGGCCATTTTAAAGGTACTTAAACAGTCAGCCTATTAAACTGATGAATCGAAGGGGGAAAAGACTTTGAAAAAATTGCTCTTGTTTTTCCTTATGGCTACATTATTTTTAACTGGTTGCAACATGAATAATGACGATAGCAAAAACCAGCCGAATCCTGACAAAGAAGTGACGGGCACTTTAGGGGAAGATCCAGATGTGTTGGTAACGAACCTGCAGGCCCCGTGGTCGATTCAGAAGAATGGGGACACAATGTATGTGTCAGAGCGGACAGGAACCATCGTCGAATGGGACAAGGATAGGATGACACGGCAAAAGGTCAACCTTAAAAGGACATTGTCAGCTAAAGCGGAAGCTGGGTTGCTTGGATTTTTACTAGCGCCCGATTTCTCTAAGAGCGGGCAAGCTTTCGCTTATTATACTTATGAAGAGGGCGGGGAATCCATCAATCGCATCGTCGTTTTAGAAAAAAGTGATGATAAATGGCAGGAGATGGAGACCTTAATCGACGGAATACCAAGCGGGGACTTCCACCATGGCGGCAGGATCAAGATTGGACCGGATGATAAGCTATATGCAACGACAGGTGATGCCCGAAAGTCCGAGATCGCACAGGACATAGATTCTTTAGGCGGGAAAATTCTGCGCTTGAACCTGGATGGCACCATTCCGAAAGATAATCCTTTCGGGAATTCGTACGTCTATTCATACGGTCACCGTAATCCACAAGGTCTGGCTTGGGATGAAGCAGGACAGTTGTATGAAAGTGAGCACGGAGATTCGGCTCACGATGAATTAAATAAAATTGACCCGGGTAAGAACTATGGCTGGCCAGAGATACAGGGCGATGAGCAAAAACCTGATATGGTAAAACCATTGATTCATTCCGGTGAAAATACATGGGCTCCTTCAGGCATGGCCTATTTTGACGGAAAGCTCTATTTTGCAGCCTTAAGGGGCGAAGCGCTTAAGAGTTATGATGTAAAGAGCGGAAAACTGACTAATATCATCACGGGCTCAGGAAGGATACGTGATGTATTCGTTGATGAAGAATCCCTTTATTTCATAAGCAACAATACGGACGGCCGAGGAAATCCTGATGAAAAGGATGATAAGCTATATCGTTTGCCGCTATCTCGGTTAAATATGCCTTGATGTTATCAATGAGAAGAAAAGAAGCATATATTCGGACCTCGCTAATAGCGGGGTTTACTTTTTGTGTTTGGCCCCAAACTCACGAGTAAAAGCGCGAAACTCACGAGTAAAAGCGTGAAACTCACGAGTAAAAGCGTGAAACTCACGAGTAAAAGCGTGAAACTCACGAGTAAAAGCGCGAAATTCACGAGTAAAAGCGTGAAACTCACGAGTAACGTCCAAATTCACGAGTATTTGCTCGAAACTCACAGAAAAGCTTGAATCTCCTGAAAGGGGGATTTTTTTGTCCCGGAAGTGATGGAGAAGCTGAGGATACAGTGTGCATACGACTTTTTTCGTTATCTTGAGGGCTAGACTTTTTTAATGAGTAGGTGTATAGTTACCTAGGTAACTACTTTACAGGAGGAATATCTTTGTCCTTTCAAAATGGTTTTTTTCATCATAACTTACAATTTTCAAGGTCTTTTACGAAAAAGTTAAATGAACAATTGGCCAAGGTTGATCTTTATCATTCCCAATGGTCGATTGTATATTATCTAAGTCAGTTTGGCTGTTCTACGCTTGTTGAAATAAGCACTTATTTAGATGTGGAGAAACCGACGGTAACAAGGACGGTAAACCGGTTGGAAGAACTTGAGTTGATTGAACAAGTCCCAGGAAAAGATAAACGGGAACGGAGAATACAGTTAACGGAGTCAGGTTTAAGGACTTATCAAGAGGCCAAAAAGGTAGTTGAAGAATTTGAACTTCAATTAATGAGCGGTTTGGCTGAAGAAGACCGGGAGGCAACATTGCGAACGTTGATTTTCCTAAAGGAAAAATTAAAACAATAGTAAGGAAGAAGGATTGAAATGAATCACAAACCGAAATTGTGGACGAAAGACTTTCTGATTGTTTCGTCTGCGAACTTTTTTCTATTTTTAACTTTTTATGTCTTGATGGTGACATTGACCATTTATACGATGGATAATTTTCATGCGTCGCAAGCAGAAGCAGGGCTTGCTTCAAGTATTTTTGTTCTGGGGGCTGTGCTTGTCAGACCGATTGCAGGGAAAAAAATTGACAAGATCGGCCGCAGAAAGATGTTGCTTGGCTCGTTGGTTCTATTCCTGATTGCATCCATTGGCTATTTCTTGGTGAATAGTTTATCCCTCTTATTGATCGATCGGCTTATTCACGGTTTTGCGTTTGGCCTTGCCACTACGGCAACTGGAACGATTGCTGCAGATATCATTCCGAATGAAAGACGCGGGGAAGGTACAGGTTACTTTGCCATGAGCACAAACTTGGCAATGGCATTCGGTCCGTTCATTGGATTGCTGATAACACAGCATTTCAGTTATTCCATCATTTTCTATGCAGCCTCCTTATTTGCCGCATTTTCTTTAGTTGCATCATTATTCATGAATGTGCCTGAAGGGGAAAAGGGCGGATCTTCACCACAAAAAGGATTTAAGATCAGCGATTACTTTGAAAAAAGGGCACTGCCCATTTCCATTTTTATCGGATTTGCCGGATTTACCTATTCGAGCATCTTGTCCTATTTAACGTCTTTTGCAAAGGAAATGGATTTAATGGATGCGGCAAGCTTTTTCTTTGTCGTTTTTGCTGTTTTCCTTTTGGCATCCCGTCCGTTTACAGGTCGGATGTTTGATGTGAAGGGGGAAAATGCAGTTATTTACCCATCGCTCTTACTATTTGCCGTCGGTATGGTCATCCTGAGTCAATCCCATCATGGTATCACGCTTCTGATTGCCGGCGCCTTGATCGGAGTGGGGTACGGTACATTCCAATCAAGCTGTCAAGCGATTTCCATCAAGGAAGCCCCATCAAATCGGATGGGATTAGCTACATCCACCTTTTATACAATGTATGACTTCGGTATTGGTGTTGGCCCATTCCTATTGGGATTCCTTATTCCATTTACAGGGTTCAAAGGGTTATTCATGGGAATGTCGATCTTGGCATTTGTGCTTATTGGCATTTATTTCTTGGCACATGGAAAAAAAGCCTCGGCAAGAACGAAAATGCAGCATGAGGAACGCTTGTCTGCCTAACTTTTTTAAATATGATTGTATAAAATGAAGAATTTTGGGGATGCTTATATTATGATTGATTTTCCAAAGTATCCCCCTTTTCTCCGCCTGTAATCCACAGGCGTTTTTTTATGCCATAAACAAAGAAAACCGCCTTATTGGCGGTTTTCTTGGAATTTATAGGTCCATAATCTTTCTTTGCGGATCCAGTCTAGGAAATCTGCATCCTGATTTTCGAATTTCTCTTTCCAATCGATCACCATTGCCTGCGTTTGCGAACGGTGGGCAGTGAATGCAGCTACCTTTTTTTCTTCGACGGCAGAGATATCATGAATGATGTCAGGCTGTCCCAATTCGTCAATGCAGTTATTCGAGAAGGCGACACAATGAAGTTTAGGTCTCTCTTTCTCTTCCATTCTTTCCACGGCCCGAACTACAGCCCGTGCTGTCGCTTCATGGTCTGGATGGACACTGTATCCTGGGTAAAACGTAATGATCAATGAAGGATTCAATTCATTGATGGCATCGGTAAATAATGAAGTCAGCTTTTCATCATCTTCGAATTCAATTGTCTTATCACGCAATCCAAGCATGCGTAAATCTTGGATGCCAATCGCATTTGCTGCATCGATTAATTCCTTTTTCCGAATTTTAGGGAGCGATTCCCTTGTTGCGAATGGAGGGTTTCCTAAATTACGTCCCATTTCTCCTAAAGTTAAGCATAAATAGGTGACAGGAGTGCCCGCTTCTCTATGAAGGGCAAGCGTTCCGGAGACCGAGAAGGCTTCATCATCGGGATGTGGGAATATAACTAATACATGGCGTTCTTTTTCCAAGGTATATTTCTCCTTCCGTTCTACTTACAGTGAGTATGGTTATCGGTGAATGGGAGTTATCATCGGAATTATATGATATATATCAAGAAAGTTGTCATCATTCAAAGGGAGTGGGACTGAGCTGCATGGAGACAGCAAGCTTTCCGGAAAAATCAAGGCCTGCCAATAGCAACCTCCCCTGTTCATCCATTTCGAAATGGTTAACGCCTTCTGCATATACCCAGCCAATATTAAGCTTCAAGCCGACGCGGTAGGGTCCATCCCCAACTATCTTGCCATGTTCATACTGTATAAAAGCGTTACGAATATAAGCACCTGCCGAAAAGAAAGCTTCATCTACATGAGTGGCATAGGCACCATTTGTCGTTTCAAGGTGAAGATATACATCTTGTCCGGCGAAAGAATCAATGGCATTTTGCACCTCTGTACGGTCTATTGGTTTCATTCGATAATTTCCTCCTTAACTGGGCGGCTAGATAAGCTTTTCCTTCTTTCTATTTTACTAAATAAAAACAAAAAAAGCGAAAAAGGCCGCTCGATGAATTTGAGCGGCCTTTAAACTTGATGTTTTATTTTTGTGTTTTTTCAGCAATTCCATATTTATGGTATGCACCATGATTGACCGGACCGACATAGTCATTCATCTTCCAAGAATGGCGAACCGCCTCGGTGATGAAGTCTTTAGAAATGAGGATAGCCTCACGAGGGCTTTTCCCTTCAGCCAGCTGAGCTGCGATGGCTGCAGAAGATGAACAGCCGGCACCATGTGTATTGGTCGTTTCGATTTTTTCCGATTCAAGGATTTCAAATTCTTGTCCATCAAATAAAAGGTCTATGGCTTTATCATGATCCAGCTTATTACCGCCTTTGATCAAGACATATTTTGCACCAAGCGCATGAATCTTTTCAGCTGCAGCCCTCATATCATCAATCGTCTTGATAGGCGCAGTTCCCGCTAACTGAGCGGCCTCGAACAGGTTAGGCGTGACTACAGTTGCACGTGGAACAAGCAGTTCTCGCAGAGCTACAGCCGTTTCAGGGTGCAATACTTCATCTTCGCCTTTACATACCATAACTGGATCGATTACGACTTTGTCCAGCTTCAACTCATCTATTTTACGGGCAACAAGTTCAATGATTTCCACTGATCCAAGCATTCCCGTTTTCATGGCATCAATGCCGATTGATAGAATCGTTTCGATTTGGGCTTCCAAAACTTCGACCGGTGTAGGGAATACATTATGGGCCCAGCCATTCTTCGGATCCATCGTCACGATTGTCGTTAAAGCGGACATGCCGTAAACGCCGAATTCTTGGAATGTCTTTAAATCTGCTTGAAGTCCCGCGCCGCCGCTCGAATCAGACCCGGCAACTGTCATAGCTCTTTTCATAGTCATTATGTGACCTCCTCAGGAGAATTAGATATCGATATTATCAGCATACCAGTTAATATCCTATTTTTAGAATATACCAAAATTTCTTTTATGTAAAACTTAGTTTTCAGCCTAATATGAGTGTCTTGGAGAAGGAAGTGCAATCGCCTCGCATAAGTCATTTTTCGGACCTCGAATTAAGGGAATTGAATGGATGGGCAGCCAGCATTTTTAGCCTCGGATCCTACTTCTACCTTTTGGTAGGAAAAGCGAAGTTTGTGGAAGTGTCATTATTTTCAAAGTTGATTTAAAATATTTAGTATAGTGGAGATACATTTAGTATAGCTTTACCGTTCGATCCTGGATTAAACCCAAAAAAGGGAGGTTGATTCTTATGGAATGGACAATGTTGCTTTTAGCTGGTGGGAAATCAAGCCGTATGGGAGTGAATAAGGCACTTTTGACCATAGGCGGCGTTGTGAACATTTCAAGAGTGGCATCCGAATTGAAAAAGGTGTCAGGAAACATTATGGTCATTACGAATACATTTGAAGAATATCATTTTCTGCAACTTCCGCTAATTCAGGATTTACATAAAGATCAAGGACCTCTTGGCGGATTGCATGCAGGGTTGACCTCATCGAAAACGGAACTTCAGTTCCTTGCGGCGTGTGATATGCCGTTTGTGAGTGCAGATGCCATAAAGGATATCATTTCCCATTATGAACCTGAATTCGATGCTGTCATTCCAGAAATAAATGGAAGGCTCCAACCGCTTTTTGCTGTTTACCATAAAAGGTGTCTTCCTGTACTGACGGAGTGTTTATTAAAACATGAAGTAAAAATGAGTCTATTCTTGGAAAAGATTTCGGTGAAAATCATGAAAGAAACCGACTTTAAGTTATATCGCGAGAATCCTGAACATTTTCACTACATTTTTTTCAATATGAATACGAAGGAAGATTATCAAGAGGCAGGTTATATTGATCAAACGGAATTATATATAAAGGATGGTAGACATGAATTATAATATTTCAAAAGAACCGATTGTCATCCAGGAAGTGATTGATAAAGTAGTCAGTCGAAATGCAGGTGCCGTCACGACCTTTATTGGTACAGTGAGGGAAATGACGAAAGGAAAAAAGACTCTCTTCTTAATTTACGAAGCGTATGTACCGATGGCCATCAAGAAATTGGAGCAAATCGGATCTGAGATCAAGGAGCGTTGGCCTGATGCAGAAACGGCGATCACCCATCGTGTAGGTAAACTTGAAATCACGGATATCGCAGTGGTTATTGCCGTTAGTACGCCACATCGAAATGATGCATATGAGGCGAACAGGTATGCGATTGAAAGAATTAAAGAAATCGTCCCGATTTGGAAAAAAGAACACTGGGAAGATGGGGAGACATGGGTAGGAAACCAGTTGGAAACCGTTCCATATCCATCAGGGAAACCGGAAGAGGGGGATATTGATGATTAATGTACTTTTATTTGCCCAACTGAAAGATGAGCTAGGCAAAGAGACTCTTACTATAGAAGGAAATGGAATGAGTGTTGCCCAGCTAAAAGGAAAGATGAAGGTGGATTTTCAATTGGAGGGTCTTGAAACCGTGATGACAGCGGTCAATGAAGAATTTGCCGATGATGACACGATTTTATCTGATGGAGATACAGTTGCATTCATTCCGCCAGTAAGTGGTGGCTAAAAGCGTCCGGAAGGGAGGATTCACGGTGAAAGAGCGATATTCAAGGCAGACTTTATTCGCCCCCGTTGGTGAAGGGGGACAATTGAAGATTATGAAGAAGCATGTCTTGCTTCTTGGTGCAGGGGCTTTGGGATCTGCTAATGCCGAGGCCCTTACTCGTGCAGGAGTAGGGAAGCTTACCATTGTCGACAGGGATTATGTGGAGACCAGTAATTTACAGCGCCAGCAAATGTATACGGAACGGGATGTCGCGGAGAAACTGCCAAAAGCAGAAGCGGCAAAGCGTCATTTATTTGATATCAACCATGAAGTTGAAGTGAATGCCATCATCATGGACGCAACTGCCCAGAACCTCGAACAGCTGGTTGGTGATGTTGATTTGATATTGGATGCAACCGATAATTTTGAGACACGGATGATTATTAATGATTTATCACAAAAGCTTCATATACCGTGGATTTATGGGGCATGTGTTGGGAGCGTAGGGATGACTTTGACGATCCTTCCCGGGCAGACTCCATGTTTGCACTGTTTGCTTAAAGCGATCCCGATTCAAGGAATGACCTGTGACACAGGAGGGATCATATCACCAGCTGTAACGATGGTAGTGGCACACCAAACTGCCGAAGCTTTGAAAATCCTTGTTGAAGATTGGGAATCGGTACGGCCTGCACTTGTTTCTTTTGATCTGTGGAGAAATCAATACCAAACCGTTAAATTGACAAAAGCGAAAAAGAAAGATTGTCTCTCATGCGGAGAGCAGAGGACATACCCCTTTTTAACAATGGAAAATGCAACGAAAACGGCTGTTCTTTGCGGGAGGGATACTGTACAGGTTAGACCGCCAAAACCTTTGGAACTGCAACTCGAGAAATTAGCCAAAGATCTGGACGGCAGCGGTTATTTGGTGAAATTCAATCCATTTCTTCTTTCCTGTGAAAAAGCTGGGGAACGTATCGTCATTTTCAAGGATGGCCGGGCGTTGATTCACGGTACGAAGGACATGGTCCATGCAAAGGCTGCGTACCAAAGCATCCTGGGATAATGATTATAAAAAACGAGGCAGCCGGTTAAGGAGCCTCGTTTTTTATAATCCATATAGGGTAATGGTATCGGGTTTTAGTGTGTAACCCCGTCTTTATTATCTGGTTTGGAAGCAACGATGACTACTTTTCCTTCGTCAAGCACTTCCTCGTAACGTTCTGCCTCCATATCACTAAGGCCAAGGTTGCTCATTCGATTACGAAGTTCATCTCCGCGTGATTTAAAGAGATTTCCGACGGTATCAAGGAAACCTTGTTCCTTCATGCCTACACCTTCTGTATTTGTATTCTCGGTAAGGTGTTTAGAACGGGTTTTATCATGGGCAAATAAATATACATCGTCTTTCGTATAACCTGATGTAACTAATTCATCGATTTTTTCCTTTGCTTGTAAACCGTTTTCCACTACATGTACTTGATACATATAAACTCCTCCTTGAATTTTATTAAGATTCTCTTGAATATAGGTAAATGGAATCTTGCTTATTACAGTTATTTGTTGGCTATAGTATTATATAACCTCATTTGGGCACTGATAAACATTTATATCGAAGAATATTTAGTAAGTGGTGAAGCGGAATACCTTCTGTATGCGGTAGGTCAAGTATTTGAAGACAGGCAGTTTCTTTTGGTATTCACTGTAATCCACCGTGTATGTTCCGTTTTGATTTGTCCAGAGTCTATGGAAGTAGCTATCGACATCCTTGGAAACGTCCGCATCATTTGGAGCATGGATTTCAACATTCGCTTCAAGATTATAGTCATCTAGATTGCGTGAAGTATAATTAGCCGATCCTCCAAGAATAACGGTTTCATTAGCCCTTTGGATCATCATCAATTTTGTATGGAACTGTTCTTTATCTGTTTTGTACCAGCGGATCGAGATGTTTTCATCCCCCAGTTTTTCGAATTCGGCGGCAACCGGAAGATTGGGCAGCCCGATTTTTTCACTTCCGAATGCGTTTTGATTCGGATCCAATATCATTTCAATCTTCACACCCCGTTTAGCTGCATCCGTTAATGCCTCGACAACCTCGCGATCGGCAATGTAGAACATGGCAAGATGGATCTTGTCACCATTTTCAGCATCCTTAATTGCCGTTAGGACATGTTTATTGATTTTTCCTTCCGTTAGCAGTTGTACCGATATCGGTCCTTTATCTGCTGATGTCTCCTTGAACTCAGGAAATGGCTTTGGTCCTCCCGAGAATTTCGAAGCGGCTTCTTCGGCTTTAACAAAATCGCCGATGATATTCCCGTCCATCTGGAAAGCAATATTGGAATGGAATCCACTTGCGTCATGAGGATTGGCGGATGAGATGATGGCCGTTTTTTCAGTCGCGACCACTTTTCTGTGATTGGCTTTGATATTCATCAGTCTAAGATAGGAACGCAAGGTGACCTTTGGTGCGCTTTTAGCCATTGGATTGACAATCCAGCCTTTCCCGCTTTCACCGAACCATTGGAAAAAGGTCCGATACACACCTGAATAGAGAGGATTCGGATCCCGGAGGCGGTCTAAGTTGGTAACAATGACATCAATTCCATTTTTCTTCATCGTTTCCAATGCCTCTAAATGGTAGGCATTATAGGAAGTATTCACTTCATCAGTAATGAATATAACCTGGAGGTCAGGTTTCTTTTTCTTCTGTTCAACCAGATTATCCTTCAGTGTCTCGGTTAATTTCGGGAAGTTTATCTTTTCATCATAAAAAGCATTAAACAAAAACATATCGATTACGATATAAGAATCAGCCTCCTCTATGGCTTGATTTATGGTTTGGAAAATTCGCTGCTCATGTTGCAGATTCCCTTGTTCATCGTGATAGGAAAGGTCATAGATGAAATCGATATCCTCGACATGATGAACCTTCCCTTCATAAGAAATGCCATCGGGGAGTGGCTTGTAGCTGTTATAGGCAATGACGATTGCAAGGACGATCAAAATGCTGACAAGCAGATAAAATCGTTTTCTTTTGTACCATTTTTTCATAGGGAAGCCTCCAACATGGTTAAATTGCTTGCTAACTTTCTATTTTCCCACTTTTGGGGTATATAGAAACATAAATCGTAATCTATGGAAAAAGGCAAGGCGATGAAGTTTGATATAATATAGTAGTTTCAAAAAGTGGAAAGGGGCTGTGGCAGATGGCAAAGCAGTTTTTAACAAATGATTGGTGGCCTCTATTGAAAGAGGAATTCAATAAAGAATATTACCAGGAGCTATGGGGATTTATAAAGCAAGAGTACAGTCAGCAAGTCATTCATCCGGATCAGGACGATATTTTCAATGCACTTCACTATACCCCTTTTGAAGATGTAAAGGTCGTCATCCTTGGACAGGACCCTTACCATGGCCAGGGTCAGGCGCATGGCCTTAGTTTTTCAGTTAAGCCGGAGGTTCGCATCCCACCTTCTTTAAGAAATATCTTTAAAGAGTTACACACTGATCTTGGCTATGAGGTTCCGGATAATGGTTACCTGGTCGAGTGGGCAAAACAGGGAGTGCTTCTATTGAATACCGTCTTGACTGTCCGTGAGGGAGAGGCGCACTCACACCGCGGAAAAGGGTGGGAAATCTTTACGAATCAAGTTATTCGCCTATTGAATGACCGTCCGAAACCGGTTGTATTCATCCTGTGGGGGAAACCAGCTCAAACCAAAATGCCTTTGATTGATGAAACCCGCCATAAAATCATTAAGTCCGTACATCCGAGTCCGCTGTCGGCTTCCCGTGGTTTCTTTGGCACCAGACCTTTTTCCAAAACAAATCAATTGCTGATGGAAATGGGGGAATCCCCAATTGATTGGAAAATCCCGAACCGATAATATCGGCAAGAAAACGAAACGGGTGAATTGTAGGGCGTGCCGCCATTTCTATATAACTTGGGATCCCAGTTTTCCAAAGGGCTGCCGTGCTTTTCAATTCAAAACATCAAACCAGCCTTCTCTTGATGTTTTCCATTCTTCAGGACAGCCATGCTTGAAATTTAAAGACAAGCCAATGAAAAGGTAGGAAATATGCAAGGTGTATTCTTCTCTGATTTTTGCTATGCTAGTTATGATAGTTTTGACCTGTATATAGACGAGGTGGTAAAGTTGGATATTTCATCAAGACAAATGTTAGATAAAATCGAAGAGCTTGCTATAAAAGCGAAACAGGCTAATTCAGAGGATAAGGTGCAGGGGTATGTAATTGCCATTAAGTCCCTTTGTGAAGTGATGGTTGATGAAAAGGCTGCGAACATCAGCATACCGAAGCAAATCACATTGACCCAGCCCGTCATGTCGGCTACACCGAATGTAGAGCCGGTTAAAATGGATGAGGCCAATGGGGAGTCCTTGTTCGATTTTTAAGTTAGGGAAGGGGAGCGAAATCATTGAAACTGTTCATCATTTTAGGTGCATTGAATGGGTTTATTGCTGTGGCACTAGGTGCATTCGGTGCACACGGACTGGAAGGGAAAATTCCTGATAAATATTTGGAAACTTGGCAAACCGCTGTTCAATATCAAATGTTCCATGCGGTGGGTTTATTGGTACTCGGTTTATTGGCTGGGAAGATTTCTAGTCCGCTGATCAACTGGTCCGGCTGGCTTATGCTAATAGGAATTATCCTGTTTTCCGGAAGCCTATTCGTTCTAAGCGTTACGCAAATCAAAGTCCTTGGTGCCATCACACCGCTTGGCGGGGTTTCATTCTTGGTCGCTTGGGTCTTAATGATCATTGCTGCATATAAATACTTGTAATGGAATTAGCTGATTGTCTTAGATCAGCTGAGACTGTAGACAAATTCGAAGAAATCAAGAGTTTGTCTACAGTTTTTTTATGGCTTGTACAATATGGACGTTGATTTCCTCTACAGGCACTCGCTTTCCGCGGGCGTTCATGGAGCCTCCTAGGCTTGCGCCTGTGGGGTCTTCTCCCTAGACTCGCTTTTCTAAGCAGGAGTCTCGCGCCTTTCTCTCCAATCAACTTTGTTATAACATATAGATAGAAACCATACCTGATGAGTTGAAGGTGTTGGTTTGGGAACATCATTTGATGAAAAAATGTTTTCCGAACCTCTTTTGTCTACAAACTGAGCTGATCTTCTTAGGTCAGCCTTTTTTGGAAAAAGTCATTCCAATTTAAAAAGAGCCTCAGAATCAAATAGATTCTGAGGCTCTTCTTTAGTGGATTTTCTTCACCTTGGCGAATAGGTGGCAAGCCCAGCGCCTCCAAATGGATATTCATATTCGATTTCTTCATCAAACGTTATATAATCTAAGTATACCATCGGGATTAAGTATCGTTTTCCCGTTTGAGGGTCGCTTATGATTAAATGATCGCGTCCTGCAGCCTCAATGATTCCTTTGAAGATCTTGGCATTCCATTCCTTGTTGTTTTCAAACGTTGTATAAACAGTGACCAATTTCCCTTTATTCAAACGCAAGATGTTCTCGATGTATGATTGTTCGACCGGAAGCATGCCAGGTATCTGCGGTCCGGTAGTGGCTGGACTCACCTGCATCGGCATTTGTTGTGGCGTGCCTGCCATAGTGGGCTGTTGTGGCTGGTATGGTGGTTGTTGGAAACCTTGCTGCGGGAAACCTTGCTGCGGGAATCCTTGCTGCTGGTTAGGATTCTGCTGCCTTAGTTCAGGCTCATTATTTTCATAGGGGTAATAAGGGCTTCCTCCGTACGGGTAATTACCATAAGGATTATTTTGTGACATTGCATTCCCTCCTGAATTCAAGGTTTAGTTGATGCTGTGGAATTTGGACAATCCGAGAGTATGGACTGGGAGAAACAGTGCGATTTATAGCGACCGGTAGTATTGTATATGTTTTCTGGACAATCCCCGGGTGGCTTAAAAAACCACAATGAATGTTAAGCGATACATAACGGCTGCCGTTCATGATATAAGCCATATCCTCTTGCCGGCTAATGAATAGAAGTAACGTTCCTTCACCTCGCTGGAGTCAGGACTTGCCTTGATCGATTTTCCTGAAGCTGAATGGGACTGTGAAAAAATAAATTCATCACTATTGAAAATGTATGGGATGAGGATTGGAATTATTCCACAGCAGGGGAAAATAAAAAGGAGCGGACGCAAAAAAAGCTTCCGGAAAACCGGAAGCCCACAGCCTTATACGTATAGGAATGAAGATACATTTTCTTCAGGCAGGATATTGCCGACAAAGAAAGAACCAAATGCAGCGTAACGTGCACTCACTTCATCAAAACGCATTTCATAGATTAATTTTTTAAATTGAAGGACATCATCTGCGAACAGAGTCACGCCCCATTCATAATCGTCAAAACCGACAGAACCCGAAATGATTTGTTTTACTTTACCGGCATAACTGCGGCCAATCAAGCCGTGGGAACGCATTAAGCCTTTGCGCTCTTCCATGGAAAGCATATACCAGTTATCATCGCCATCACGACGCTTGTCCATTGGATAGAAGCATACATGTTTCGCTTTTGGTAGTATCGGATAAAGTCTGGAACGAACATGGGGGTTCTGGTAAGGGTCCTCACCATCTCCGCCAGCTAAGTAATTGCTTAATTCCACGACAGAAACGTATGAATAAGCGGGAATTGTATATTCGGCAAGCTTCGTTTTGTTGAATTCGTTTTCGATTGCATTCAATTCTTCCATGGTTGGGCGGGCAAACATAAGCATGAAGTCCGCTTTTTGACCAACGATGGAATATAGGGCATGGCTGCCTTCATTGTCGCTTTGTGTCATATTCCATTTATCCAGTAAACCTTGGAATTCTGAGATGGCCAATTGGCGTTCGTCACTTGATAACGTTTTCCAAGAAGCCCAGTCGATCAGACGGAAATCATGTAAACAATACCAGCCGTCCAGTGTTTGTGCTGCTTCACTCATTACGATCACTCCTAAGTCTTATTATAACTTTAATATAACATAGTTTCAGTATAAGGAAATTTATATCAACCCGCAAACACCACTACTGTTTTTCGGTGTTTCTGCATTTTTCAAATTTGCGGATGGCTGGAATTTACCTGGCTGCTGGAGTATTCTTAAAAGAAGACGACAATGGATTTTAACGGATGGTTAAATATAGAAAAAATGGGGGAAACGTATCTAAAAGGAGGAAGAGCCAATGAGCGATTTATTTGAAATATTGGAATCGAAAATTATGGGGCATAATTTAAAGATCGTTTTTCCAGAAGGGTTGGATGAACGGATTTTGGGAGCGGCAGGCAGGCTTGCCAAGGCTAAACTGGTGACACCGGTATTGATCGGGGATATCGGGTTGATTCAAGAGAAGGCAAAAGATCTAAAAATCTCCCTTGATGCAATCGAAATATATGATCCGAAGAATTATATCATGATGGATGAAATGGTTGATGCGTTCGTGAAGGTCCGTGATGGTAAAGCGACCGATGTACAAGCACGCGAAATCTTAATGGATGAGAACTATTTTGGAACCATGCTCGTCCATATGAAACTGGCACATGGAATGGTTAGTGGCGCAACGCATTCGACTGCCGATACGGTTCGTCCAGCCTTAAAGATCATTAAAACAAAACCAGGCGTCCAAAAAACCTCGGGAGTGTTCATCATGGTACGGGATGAAGAAAAATATGTATTCGCGGATTGTGCGATCAATATAAACCCCGATTCCCAGGACCTGGCTGAAATTGCTATAGAAAGTGCGAAGACTGCACAAATGTTCGATATCGAACCGCGTGTGGCGATGCTGAGCTTTTCGACAAAGGGATCGGCAACATCCCCCGAGACCTTAAAAGTGGTTGATGCCGTCGATTTGGCAAAAGAAATGGACCCTGAAGTCATTCTTGATGGGGAATTTCAGTTTGACGCGGCCTTCGTTCCTTCGGTAGCAAGGAAAAAAGCACCGGATTCCCTTATTCAGGGGGATGCAAATGTTTTTATTTTCCCAAGTCTCGAAGCAGGGAACATTAGCTATAAGATGGTCCAGCGCTTGGGTGGCTTCGAAGCGGTCGGCCCGATCCTTCAGGGGCTGAATCGTCCGGTGAATGACCTTTCGAGGGGATGCAGTGAAGAGGATGTATATAAACTGGCTGTCATTACAGCGGCACAGGGATTTGTGGCGCAGTATCAATAGGCAGCTTGAGGATTAAATGTAGAGGGAGATTCATATGGGTGAAACAGATTCATTATTAATGCAGCAAGAGTGGAGGATTATTGATCAATCTTCCGTTGGACCTCAGTTTCCTGCTCTGGAGTCCTTTGCGATGGATGATACATTTTGCGCCTCCGTAGGGTCAGGTAAATCAGCGGCCGTAGCCAGGGCGTGGGTACACCACCGAACCATAGTCATGGGTATACAGGATACGAAGTTGCCTTTTCTTAAAAAGGGTTTGGAACATTTGGAAGGACATGGTTTTCAGGCCATCGTGAGGAATTCCGGAGGGCTAGCAGTCGTTCTGGATGAGGGGGTCCTTAACTTTTCGCTCATTTTTCCTGAAAACGAGCAGAAAATTGAAATCAATCGTGGATATGATGCGATGTGGAAGCTTGTCCAATTGATGTTTTCCGATTT
This sequence comes from Peribacillus sp. NPDC096622, assembly GCF_044762665.1. Classification (NCBI taxonomy): domain Bacteria; kingdom Bacillati; phylum Bacillota; class Bacilli; order Caryophanales; family Bacillaceae; genus Peribacillus; species Peribacillus sp. NPDC096622. The sequence goes on from NZ_JBIWES010000002.1 coordinate 149,554, forward strand.
TCCAGTCAAGATGGAGGCGAGGGAAATCGTCGGTTCCTATTGTCCTGGCAGTTATGATTTAAGTATAAATGGGCAAAAGTTTGCCGGTATATCCCAACGCAGGATCCGCAATGGCGTAGCGGTGCAAATCTATTTGTGTGTCAATGGAAGCGGGGCTGAGCGTGCCAGTCTCGTGAAGGGTTTTTATGATGCAGCTAAAGGAAATGCAGAAACCAAATTCACTTATCCTGATATCGTCCCCTCGGTAATGGCTTCCCTAACCGAATTGTTGGGTGTGCAATTGAGTGTTCAAGACGTGATGCTCAGATTCCTTCAAGTATTGAAGGAACATAGCGAAAGGATATTCTCTGACACACTTTCCGTTCAGGAATGGCCGTTGTATGAGGCGTACTTGACGAGAGTGGTGGAACGCAATGATAAAGTATTCGATGCATTAAAGGATTGAAATGAAAAAAGCCGTTCCATTAAGTCAGGAACGGCTTTTTTCAGTAAATACGACTTTAGCATTCACTGAAACTGTAAAAGGACTGTATGATAGGAGATATTATTCCATGTTTCTTGAAACAATGAAAAAAAGAGCCTTGTTGGCTCCCTTTTTCGGATAAACATGGGGGAAATGGCCTCTGGCATGTGGTTGATCTATATAACAGAACCCCACATTATCTTATTACTCGGCCATTTTTTCCAAGTTGCCATTCCGGTCCATCTTGAACTTAGTGGCCGGACGTTCCTCTTCCTCTAACAAGACCAGCTTTCTTGCTCGATTCATGATATTCATCAAAGTTTCATAATCTTCCTGCATTAAGCCGCTGTTTTGTTCCAGGTGGCTGATTTTATTCTCCAAATCTTCGTTTCGTTTTTTCAGCCCTTTAATTTCAAGCTTCAATCTTTCATTTTCGGTTTTTAATACTTCAGCTTGAAGCATGCGCCCGTTCATGGATTCCAAATAGGCGATGACGGTATCAAGGCTGATGGCCGTTTCCAAAGATACTGGTGTGTGCTGTGTCTTAGGAGCGAGGGCTTCTGCCACAACGAATTCCTCTGCTGCTTCATAATTGGTAGTATCTACTTCGGATTTCAACTCTAGTTCCTCTTCTTGTACATGGGGAACCATTATGTCGGAAATCGTTGGGGACGGCGGTGTATAAAGAAGCCGTTTTTTCCCTCCTTGATCTTTTCCAAGAATCCTTTGCCGCTGCTTACGCTGTTTCTTGGCGAGTGATAGCGCTTTATCATAATTATGGCGGACAACTGCATTCCAGCGGAATCCGCATGCTGCAGAGGTGCGATTCAACTTATCCCCTACCTCTTCAAAAGCATTAAGCTGAGTGCTGCCTTCCCGCACATGGCGTAATACCGTTTCTGCCAAAAGCAAATCATCTTCTTCTGTCCAGGCATCTTGACGAACCTTCATTTCTACATACTCCCTTTCTGGTAACTTTTAAAATAAATAACTATATAAAATATCGTGTGGCAGTGATTTATGGAGTGTTCTACTAGCATTTTGGACAAAATCTGGATTTTTTATACAAAAAGGTTAAAAGGATACTAGTTTTTTGATTAATTACATCCTTTTCACATCATCCAGCCCTCTTGATATTCATAAGTAGAAACGGTAAAATACCCTTTAGTCATATAAATGGATGAAATATAGTTTGTCATGGAAAGGATGGTGACCGGAGGATGTCCAATGAATTCAGAGTGTGCGATGACTGCTTGGCGGTAAACATAAAAACATTGATCCCGCGCCTTGAAAAGCTTGATCCCGACGCGAAAATTGAAGTGGGCTGCCAATCCTATTGCGGTCCTGGCAGAAAGAAGTCTTTTGCCTTTGTCAATAACCGTCCGGTTGCTGCACCGACAGAAGATGAGTTACTAGATAAAATCAATAAAAAACTAAAGTAGGATCCATGATATATAGTTAGAGTGGATTGTTTCTTATGATATATGGAACAAGTAATCATCACCCAGGTTCGACACACTGCGGTGATTTTTTATTTCCTTATTTTCGAGACAAAACCAGACTGGAACTTCCGTTTTCTTACAAAATGACCCCTCTTTCTAGCAAGGTGGAAGTTAGGGTTTTTTGTCAAAACACGCTATAATGAGTGCATCGAGATTATGAAAAAGAGGGTAGTTCATGGAATATTCCGGCGAAAAATTACAAGAAGAAAAAGTATTCAAGGATCCGGTGCACCGATATATACATGTTCGTGACCGGGTTATATGGGATTTAATAGGGACGAAGGAATTCCAGCGGCTTCGAAGGATTAAACAGCTGGGAACGACTTATTTAACCTTTCATGGTGCGGAACATAGTCGGCTTAGCCATTCGCTTGGAGTATATGAGATTGTCCGGAGAATCGTGGATGATGTTTTCGAGGGCAGGGAGGAATGGAAACCAGAGGAACGGTTACTATCCTTGTGCGCAGCCCTCCTGCATGATTTGGGTCATGGTCCTTTCTCTCATTCTTTTGAAAAAGTGTTTGATCTGGATCATGAGCAATTCACACAGCAGATAATCGTCGGCGATACGGAAGTGAATAAGATCCTCCTTAGAGTTGGGCGTGATTTTCCAAAAAAAGTGGCAGAAGTCATTGCGAAAACCTATAAAGGGAAATTAGTAGTCAGCCTGATTTCAAGTCAGATCGATGCTGATAGAATGGACTATTTACAGCGTGATGCTTATTTCACTGGCGTGAGTTATGGTCATTTCGATATGGAAAGGCTTTTGCGTGTGATGAGGCCAAGGGAAGAACATGCCGTCATAAAGCAAAGCGGGATGCATGCGGTTGAGGATTATATCATGAGTCGCTACCAAATGTATTGGCAGGTTTATTTCCATCCAGTTACGAGAAGTGCGGAAGTCATACTTACCAAGATTCTACATAGAGCGAAACATTTATATGAATCCGGTTATGAGTTTGCTCAAGAACCGCACCATTTTTATTCATTGTTCAAGGGAGAAGTGACTTTAACGGACTATTTGAAAATGGATGAATCGGTGATGCTCTATTATTTCGAAGCATGGGAAGGGGAAAACGATTCGATTTTAAAAGATTTATGCACTCGCTTCGTTAACCGTAAACTATTTAAATATGTGGAATTCCATCCATCGAATAGTCAAATGAACAGATTGATGGAATTAAGGACGCTATTCAAGAAGGCAGGCATCGATCCGGATTATTATCTTGTCGTCGATTCCTCATCAGATCTGCCGTATGATTTTTACCGGCCAGGTGAGGAAGAGGAGAGACTTCCGATTCACTTGCTTAAAAATAATGGCGAAATTCGTGAATTATCACGTGAATCCGAAATTGTCGATGCAATTTCAGGGAAAAGAAGAACGGATCATAAGTTGTATTATCCAGCGGATTTATTGCGTGATGAATCTACGAAGAAAAATATAAAAAAACAGATTCGTAAGCTTTTGGAGCTATCGGATTGAAGTGGTACATTTTTGGTGAGGAGTGACGAGCCTTGTTTAAGGATCATGCAAACATAATCAATGCAATTTCTACTGCCGGTGAAATCTCGGGTCGGAAAAAATTACAAAAAATCGTTTATATTGCGAAGAAGCTTTCCTTCCCATTTCATGAAAAGTTTCAGTTTCATTTTTATGGACCGTACTCGGAGGAATTGACCTTACGGATTGAAGAGCTCTGCGAAATGGGCTACTTGAATGAAGTAAGGGAAAAAAAAGCAGGCTATTATCAATATTGTTATTCGATAACGGATGCCGGCCAGGATTTCCTATCCATACAGGAAGTGGAGATGCCGGCACTTGAGGCATGCTTACAGGATATGAACGAACAGAATGCCAGGTTTTTGGAACTGGTTTCAACGGTATTATACTTCGACACGCTTGAAAAAGAAGAAGTCACCGAGAAAATTTTTACGCTGAAAAGCAAACAAAAATATACGCTTGAAGAAATTGATGAGGCATATGAATATATTGAGCAGTTAAAAACAAAAGCTAAGCCGAATTGATGGCTTAGCTTTTCCCAATTATGTAAATCTTATAAATCGCTTTTACGGACACCGGCTACTGCTAAATGATTTTTTGACATTTCTTCAATGAAAATCGTCACGGCTTCAGCTGGTGCTCCAGTTGTTTCCGTCACGGCTGCAGTCACCTTTTCGACTAAAGCCTTTTTTTGTTCGTCTGTACGGCCTTCAAGCATTTTGACTGTTACATATGGCATATCTTTTCCCCCCTTCCTCTCTTATCTTGTAGTGTTTCACAATGGAAAAAGAATTGCAAGACACGGAAGTCAGAGTTTTTTCACTTCTTGAACTTTTGATGTATACTAACGGTAATAAACATTGGGGGAGAAGCTATCGATGGAATTCTTTGAACAAATAGGACGGTTTTTGGCTTATCCTTTGGAACAGCTTCCGTATGTCATTGTTTCACTGTTAATCGCATTTACGGTCCATGAATTTTCCCATGCTTATGTGGCCTATAAGTTCGGTGACCCTACTGCCAAGAATGAAGGAAGAGTCACATTAAATCCGATTTCCCATTTGGATCCGATCGGGACGTTACTGATATTAATAGCCGGATTTGGTTGGGCGAGACCTGTACCGGTCAATCGTTTTCATTTCAAGAACCCTAAATTGGCAGGAGTGCTCGTCTCTTTTGCCGGTCCGTTCAGTAATTTGATTGTTGCAATGCTAGGGTTTTTAATTTTTTACGGGTTGATTGCCGCAGGCGTTGGACCTGATTTACCGTTTTTCGTCGAGCCTTTCTTAAATATACTCATAAATTTAAATGTCCTTTTATTTGTATTTAATCTGTTACCGCTTCCGCCGCTCGATGGCTATAGGATCATTCAGGATCTTGTTTCAGCAGACTTGCGGGCAAAAATGACCCAGTATGAACAATACGGCTCGCTTATTTTTTTGATCCTGATCATCACACCGTTGAGCCAATTTACAATAAGCCCGATTTTGAATACTGGTAGAGAATTTGTAGGAGGCATCTTGAGTCAATTTTTTTCACTTTTGTTTTTTTAACCAATAATAAGGAATGACAAACAATAAAGGGGGATACGAACATGGAAGAACAACCAAAGAAAAAGGTAGGCTTCAATATTATAAAAAACGACCCAACAGAAGGTCATGGCGGATATGGAGCAGGGGTATTAACGCTCGATAATATTTCCCCGGTCATCATCGATGTGGATGCAGGTGAAGCAGAGGTCGATATCGGTGCGATGCATGCAAGAAGTGCAGTGGAAAAAGGGATCAAGTTTTTAAAGACTAAAGAGGAAGTCCCGAATGCCAAACCTTATTGGCTTGTTTGGGTGACCATTGAAGCCACTCAAAACGGTCCGCACTATGCAGGTGTGACAGCATGTGAAATGACGGTCGACAGGTCAATTAGACGCGGTTACAAATCGCTCCCGGAGCATGTTAACCGGATGGATAAATCGCTAAAACGAAAAATCATCGTTGAGGACATGGACGATAAATCAAAACGTGTGCTTGCAGATTTCCTGAGAAACCATGATGCGGGAATGTGGGAGCGTTCTTCAGATCAGCTGAAGGAGTCATTGACGGTTTGAATCTCGTTTAATGGATGAAATGTTAAGTTTAGTGAAAAATGCACTTGTAGGAAAGCGATAAAATCAGTAAACTTAAAGACAGCAGTTTAGTCACTGTGAAACTAGGACAGAAAAACCCCCGAAGCCGCTGCAGGCTTCGGGGGTTTTTCGTTATCCCCAAGGTTTTAAGACTTTCTTATACCACGGGGCCTTTTTATGTTCTTCTTCTTTTGGGGCATGTTTCGGATTCTCACCCTTAAAGTGCTCGGCACAGTATTCGACAGGTTCGGTCCCTTTAACATAATAAGTCATTCTTGAGACAGGACAATCCTTTGTGGCCAATTTTCCGCTTACGGGATTCACGTTCACCCCGATTACGTTTTCGGTTTCCTTAAACGATTTTGCCGGTTTCCCTTGCAGGCCCTTTTCCATATAGGAAGCCCAGATTTTCTTTGCATAGCCTTTTTCAGCAGGGATCTCGATCTTTTTGCCTTGATCATATCCAGTCCATACTCCTGCTACAAGCTCCGGCGTGTAACCGATCATCCAACTATCCGTCGGGGTGGAGCCTGATTTGCCCGCATATGGGCGGGTCAGCTGGGAACTGATGGTGCTGCCGGTCACTTTCGTATAGCCATTTAACGTTTCATCGAAAACACCTGTAAGCATCTGGGTCATGACAAATGCCTTGTCCTCATCCAGAATCTGTTCCGGTTTCTCATTTTCATCAAAAATCACTTCACCTTTTTGATTTTCAACTTTTTTGATAAACACGGGTTCAACCTTCTTGCCGCCGTTAGCCAGAATGCTGTAGGCGTTCACCATTTCAATCGCCCTAACACCTGACGTACCGAGTGCCAGGGAAGGGACCGCATCCATCTTTGCCGTGATTCCGAATCGACGCGCCGTATCGACCAATGACTGTTCCCCAAGGAACAAGTGCGTTTTTACGGCGAAGATATTATCGGAAAGAGCAATGGCCTGGGCCATCGTGATTTCGCCTTCCGCATATTGATGGTTGTAATTATGCGGTGTGTAAGATGAGTGACCATCATCGAAAGAAAATGTAGTTGTCTCGCTTTTTAAGGTGGTGGATGGTGTGAAACCATTCTCCAGCGCTGAATAATATAGCAATGGCTTCATGGTTGAACCAGGCTGGCGAACGGCCTGTGTAGCCCGATTGAATGGCGACTCGGAGTAATCCTTCCCTCCAACCAGTGCACGGACCTCCCCGGTATCCGGATCCATTGCCACTATCGAGGCTTGAATGCCTGAAGATTTGGGTATGGTATTGGAAAGGACCTCTTCGGCAGCATCCTGCTGGGTTTCGTCCAGTGTAGTATAGACCTTAAGCCCGCCAAGCTCGATCGTCCGGTCATCTAAATGAAGCTGGGATTTTAAAGCCTGCTTGACGGCATCCTGGAAATAGGGAGCGGTCTTCTTGGTGACCGTTCCATGTTCTCCTTTCAATGTAAGGGATGTTCGCAGCGCTTCCGCGATATCCTTTCCTGAAACGTAGTTTTTGCTTTTCATGGCTTGAAGGACGACTTTCTGCCTTGATTTCGCTTTTTCAAAGTTATCCAATGGAGAATAGTTTGACGGCCCTTTTGGTATTCCGGCCAGCATGCTCGCTTCAGGAAGAGTCAAATCCTTGGCATCCTTGCCAAAGTAATACTGACTTGCAGCTTGGGCTCCATATGCGCCATGGCCATAGTAAATCGTATTTAAATAGCCTTCTAGAATTTCCTTTTTGGAGTAGTTCATTTCTAAACGTATCGTATAAAAGGCCTCATTAAGTTTACGCGACCACGTTTTGTCATGCCCAAGAAACAGGTTCCTGGCATACTGCTGGGTAATGGTGCTTGCACCCTGGACCTTGGACATTGCCTTGATATCAGCAAGGATGGCACCGCCGATCCGCTTTATATCAAATCCATAATGCGTGTAAAATTGGCGGTCCTCGACGGCGACAGTCGCTTTGATGAGCTGTGGTGAAATCGACTCCATTCCGGCCCAATAACGTTTCTGGCCATTATCTGTTTCACCGATCACATTTCCATTATCACTATAATAGAGAGTGGACTGCGGCACGACCAAAGGTGGCGGACCTAATATTTTTGCATAAATCAGTAAAGAGAGAAGCAATACAAAGAGTATTGTCAGCCCGATTGTGGCAAGGATAATGAAGGCCCGTACATATTTAGTTGTCCTTTTAAATCGTTCGCTTGGGATCAATTCCATTGCTTTCACCTCTCTTATCAGGTAAGAATCTATTATCTATTACTATTATGGAAAAAAAAGAAAATTTTAAACATGAGAACTGCATTTAAGAAATTTATCTTGCAATTCTGCTAGATTCGTCTATAATTTTTCTAGCTAATGACTATACCGATTTTGGGGAACCTATAAGGTGACTGACAATATGAAATGGAAAAGGAGCGTTAATAAATGAGCATTTGGTTTACTGAAAAACAAACAGAGAACTTTGGTATTACGATGAAAGTGAATCGTACTTTACATACGGAGCAAACTGAGTTTCAAAAGCTTGATATGATTGAAACGGAAGAGTGGGGCAATATGCTATTGCTGGATGACATGGTAATGACTTCACAGCGCGATGAATTCGTTTACCATGAAATGGTAGCCCATGTTCCTTTATTTACCCATCCTAATCCAGAAAACGTTTTGGTTGTAGGAGGAGGGGACGGAGGAGTTATCCGTGAAATCCTTAAACACCCAAGCGTAAAAAAAGCTACATTGGTGGATATCGATGGGAAAGTTATCGAATACTCAAAGAAATACCTGCCGGAAATTGCAGGCATGCTTGAAGATCCGCGTGTAGACGTACAAGTTGGGGATGGCTTCATGCACATCGCCAAAAGTGAAAATGAATATGACGTGATCATGGTTGACTCAACTGAACCTGTAGGACCTGCAGTCAATTTATTCACAAAAGGTTTTTATGCAGGGATTTCCAAAGCTTTGAAAGAAGACGGGATTTTTGTGGCGCAATCCGACAATCCTTGGTTTAAAGCGGACTTAATTCGCGATGTACAACGTGATGTGAAAGAAATATTCCCAATCACGAGCCTGTATTTAGCGAATATCCCGACGTATCCAAGCGGCCTTTGGGCGTTCACGATCGGATCGAAGAAATATAATCCATTAGAAGTGACTGAAGACCGTTTCCATGAAATAGAAACGAAATATTATACAAAAGAACTTCATAAAGCAGCTTTCGTTCTGCCTAAATTCGTTCAAGATTTAGTGAAATAAGGGAGGCATGGACAATGAAATTCGATGAAGCCTATTCAGGAAATGTATTCATTAAAAGCCACCCTGTTTTTGAGGAATCAGAAGCTGTGCTATACGGCATGCCGATGGACTGGACGGTAAGTTTCCGTCCGGGTTCTCGCTTCGGCCCTACCCGGATCCGTGAAGTTTCGATTGGTTTGGAAGAGTACAGCCCGTATTTAGATCGTGAATTAGAGGAAGTTAAATTCTTTGATGCCGGAGATATTCCATTACCATTCGGCAATCCGCAGCGCAGTATCGATATGATTGAAAAATTCGTCGACAGCTTGTTGGATGCAGGTAAGTTCCCAATAGGTATGGGAGGGGAACACCTTGTCACATGGCCTGTCATCAAAGCCATGTTCAAAAAGTATCCCGATATGGCCATCATCCATATGGATGCCCATACAGATTTACGTGAGGATTATGAGGGAGAGCCGCTTTCCCATGCGTCCATCATCCGTAAATCCGCAGAACTTATCGGCCCGAAAAATGTATACTCTTTCGGCATTCGTTCCGGTTTGAAGGAAGAATTCCAATGGGCAAAAGAAAATGGCATGCACATCTCTAAATTTGAAGTTCTTGAACCTCTCAAAGAAGTATTGCCGCAGTTAGCTGGCCGTCCTGTATATGTGACGATCGACATCGATGTTCTTGATCCTGCGCACGCGCCGGGAACAGGCACCGTAGATTGTGGAGGCATCACTTCCAAAGAGCTTTTAGCTTCGATTCATGAGATAGCACGGTCTGAAATTAATGTGGTCGGCTGCGATTTAGTAGAAGTGGCACCGATTTATGATCCATCCGAGCAAACTGCGAACACGGCGAGCAAGCTGATTCGTGAAATGATTCTAGGCTGGGTTCAAAAAGGTTAATGATAGAAGACTTGGACTGTTCCTGTTTTTTAGCGGGAATGGTCTTTTTTTATCCATTCAGGAAAAGGATTTTACATCTAAGGACTCTTTTTGAACATTCCGCCCCAATGAGTCATTATTGCGTTAAAATCAAATGAATTGCAACAACAGGATTTCGACAGTTTATCCTCACATTTTTGGATTTACACTTTATTTTCCGCTCCAAGTTGAAACTTCCTTGAAGAATATTTATACTTATAAAGTTAAGAACGACATGATGAAGGAAGTGTAGCTTTGACTCTTCATGATATAGATAAGCATGCTATTAAAGTGACTTTACAGACAAAAATCAAGCACGGCTCAGAAACGGAAACGTATGAGCTGGTCACATTTGGTACAAAAATGTATAAAGGTGCAGATTTATATTTGCAATATAAAGAGGAAAATGAAGTCGGTCAAACACAAACTACCATCAAGCACAAACCGGATGAAACGATCCTGCTTAGGAATGGTGCCATTAAAATGAGGCAGCTTTTCCGCCTGCAGGAAGCGACAAATGGACATTATGAAAGTATATATGGCAGGTTAGGATTACGGACGACCGCGAAGAAGATACATCATCAATGGGATGAGCAGGCCAAACAAGGGAAACTAGTCCTTAAATATACGTTACATATGCAGGGAAGCGAACCCGGTCAATATGAGATGACGATTTCCTACAAGGAGGAAGCATAACGCATGAATATAGTAAAAGAGGTACAGGAAAAACTGAAAGAAGAGATTAAAGCGGCAGTCATTAAAGCTGGTTTAGCAACGGAAGGGCAGATTCCAAATGTTGTATTGGAACTTCCAAGAGATAAGTCACACGGGGATTATTCCACGAATATGGCCATGCAATTAACCAAGATTGCAAAGAAAGCGCCAAAGATGATAGCAGAGGCAATCATTGAAAACTTCGATAACTCAAAAGCATCCATCGAAAAAATTGAAATAGCAGGACCTGGTTTCATCAACTTCTACATGAATAATTCCTATTTGACAGAATTGGTTCCTGTCATTTTGAAAGTGGATGAAGCATATGGGGAAAGTGACTTTGGTAAAGGCGAAAAAATCCAAGTGGAGTTCGTTTCCGCGAACCCGACAGGTGATCTCCATCTTGGTCATGCCCGTGGTGCAGCAGTAGGTGATACGTTATGTAATATCCTCGCTAAAGCAGGATATGATGTTTCACGTGAATACTATATCAATGATGCAGGAAACCAAATCAATAATTTGGCCATCTCCATAGAAGCTCGCTATTTCCAGGCACTTGGTCTTGAAAAAGATATGCCGGAGGGCGGTTACCATGGCGAAGATATCATTGGCATCGGTAAGACGCTTGCCAGTGAATATGGGGATGAATATGTAAATGCAGATGAAAAGGAACGTTTTGAATTTTTCCGTGAGTACGGCTTGAAATATGAAATGGAAAAACTGAAAACGGACTTGGGTAATTTCCGTGTCGGATTCGATGTATGGTACTCCGAAACATCTCTTTATCAAGATGGTAAAATTGATGAGGCACTCAAAGTGTTGAGGGACAGGGGCCATGTTTACGAGGAAGATGGGGCTACATGGTTCCGCTCTACGGAATTAGGCGATGATAAAGACCGGGTGCTTATTAAGCAGGATGGGTCTTACACATATTTGACACCGGATATTGCCTATCACCGTAATAAATTGGAGCGAGGCTTTGAAACGCTGATCAATATCTGGGGTGCAGACCACCACGGCTATATACCGCGTATGAAAGCAGCGATCGAAGCATTAGGGTACAACCGCGAGCAGCTTGAAGTGGAGATCATCCAGCTTGTTCATCTGTACAAGGATGGCGAGAAAATGAAGATGAGTAAGCGTACCGGTAAAGCAGTTACGATGCGTGACCTTATTGATGAAGTGGGTCTGGATGCAACACGTTATTTCTTTGCGATGAGGAGTGCGGATACCCATATGGATTTCGATTTGGATCTTGCGGTATCACAGTCCAATGAAAACCCGGTTTATTATGCACAGTATGCCCACGCCCGTATTTCCAGCATTTTACGCCAAGGTGTTGAACAAGGGGTCAGCTATGAAGGAGTCACTGATTTCTCAGCCCTAACTACTGAAAAAGAAGTGGAGCTTTTGAAGAAATTAGGTGAATTCCCGCAGGCAATAGCGGAAGCAGCCGAAAAACGGATGCCACACCGTATGACTAATTATATATTCGACCTGGCTTCTACATTCCACAGTTTCTACAATGCAGATAAGGTTCTGGATGTTGAAGAAATGGAAAGAAGTAAGGCGCGTCTAGGACTGGTTAAATCCGTCCAAATTACCTTAAAGAATGCATTAGCCATCATCGGGGTTTCGGCACCGGAAAAAATGTAATGGAAAAAAGCGGCTGTTTCTAGCGAAACAGCCGCTTTTTTTGGTCAATTAGCACTCGACGGCTCCGCCGCTCACCCTTTTTACACCACGAATCTTAGCCATATCTTCAATCAGCTGCAACATTGCCCGATCCTTCATCTTGGCCTCGATCATGAAGTCCACGTCCTGGCCAAGATCCTTAAGCACTTTAAAAAGGGGCATGATGAAGTCCAAATCGATATAATCTGCATGCGAGCGGAATTCACCTGCCGATTTTGGGGATGAAATATGAATCTTTGGTACCGTCCCTGCTTGATTCCAAGTGGTGAACACCTCGGTGAGAAGCTCGTTAAGCGGCTCATCTGAAAGGTTTGCGAGATGATGGTGATAATCGAATACAAGCGGGATGCCTTCCCTCTTACATACGCCCAGGGTTTCAGATGCTGTATAGGTTTTATCATCATTCTCCAAAGTCATTCTTTCCTTGACGTGCAGAGGCAGCGATTTAAGGTTGTCATGAACCCTTACAAGTGCGGACTCTTTATCACCATAGGCTCCACCGACATGGATATTGATGAAAGAGGTGTCCGCAATGCCCATTGCATCAAGCATTTTATAATGAAACTCCATATCTCTCACGGCATTTTGTGTAATCTCCGGCTTAGGGCTGGTGAACAGCGTAAACTGATTGGGATGAAAGCTGATCCTCATCTTGTGTGCAGTAGCCCAATCGCCAAGCTGTTTCCACTCTTTTTTAAAAGGAGTAACGAAATCCCATTCTATTTCGGGATGTGTGGCTAAAGGAACAATGGAACTGGACATCCGGTATATTTCTATTTGGTGTGCCGTGTTATATTGAAGGACCCTTAAGGTATTTTCAATGTTCTGCCTTGTCACATCAAGGAGTTTTTCCATTCCTTTCTCTGTGCCAAGTGTGTTATATCGCTTGAAAGTAATTGTCTTAGCCGGAGAAGCTTCCCATAAACAAGTGGCATTGGATACGAATCCAAATCTTATTTTCATTTTATTTTTCTCCTTGAGCAAACGGATGTCAAAGAAAAGGAGAAAGGATGGAAGCCAGCGATTCCTTTGCTGAACGGACTACATCCATGTTGGAAAGAGCGTCCCCATTTAGCGGCTTGGATTCGGCCAGGTCCACTGCCAATTCCTTTTCTACATCTTTTATAAATGTCCGGTCATAAACGATGCAGTTCATTTCACTATTTAAAAAACAACTGCGTTTATCAAAATTAGCCGTACCGATATCACACATTATATCATCGATCAGTATCACCTTAGAATGGTAGAACCCTCTTTGAAATTGCATGATTTCAGCCCCGTCTTTTATAAGTACCCGAAAGTAGGGAAAAGAAGCTTCCTTGACAAGGGGATGGTCTGAAATTTCAGGTACGATGACCGTAACGGAAACATTGCGTGCAAGGGCTTCCCTTAATTCTTGAAATAAAGTTTCACTGGGAATGAAGTATGGAGTCCCGATAATGATTTTTTTAGTGGCTTGCCGAATCATGCGTGTCAGTGCCTGTTCAAGATCACTGCCATTCGTGACGACAAACTGATGTGCCTGCGTACCGGGAGTCAATGTCGGGAAATAGGCAGGTGTTCCTCTGTAATCCTCGTTTGTATCATGGAACCAATCCGTGAGGAAGACTTCCTGAAGGTCCTTTACACCTTCCCCGGTCATTTTTAAATGGTAATCTCTCCATGGGTTCAGCTTCTCCCCTTGGTTTATATACTCCTTACCGATATTAAAGCCGCCAAGATAGCCGATTTTTCCGTCTATCACCGTGATCTTACGGTGATTTCTTTTTTGTATGGTATAGAAAAGGAAGGGGAGTTTCGGTTTAAAGCTAAAAGAAAAATGAACGCCGCTTTTAGTCAGCTCCTGAATGGTTTCACGGGGCATTTTTTTACTTCCTATCCAATCGACTAAAAGCCGCACTTCCACACCCTCTTCCGCTTTTGACTGCAGTAATTTCAAAAAGTCCTTGCTGAATTTATCATTTTTTACAATATAAAAAAGGATATGGATGGAATCCTGAGCTTGCCTGACTTCCTTCATAAAATCTGCAAACAGGATTTTCCCTGATGTGAATACAGTCATTTCGCTGTTCCGAGGCGGATATTTAATGTTGGTTGCCTGCTTCAAATAACGCTTATGCCCTACCTTAAGATCAACCCAGCACCAAGAGAAGATCAATAAAAATATAGAGGCAATCGTAGTGATTATCTTCAAAAAAAATCCCCCCTAAATGATTATATTTAGTTTGGCTCTAATTCCCTGTCAGTAATCATTAAAAAGCGGGGAAAGGGTCCTCATTTTTTAAGAATGCAGAAGGGTAATGCATGGAATTGTCGAATTATATAATTAAGGGGAAGAAAATTTAAACAGTTTTTAAAAGAAAAAAGTTGACTGAATGCTCATTCATTATATAATGGAATTAATCAAATTTCAGAAAAATGCCAAATTTCCCAAAATGGTACCTGGCATTTTGCAATTTACTAAAGAGGGGGAAAGACTGCATGAATGGTTTACTGTGGATCAACTTAGTTGCATTCTTGATTGTAACCGCTTACGCCGCCGGTTTGTTTGTCTATTTGATAAAGACTCGTATTGCTTATATAAAACTTGGCAAAAAAGTGGAATTCGATAACCGTGTGAAAGATCGTCTTGTCAAAATAGGGGTTTATGTATTTGGACAGAAGAAGCTCTTTAAAGATAAAAAGAGCGGGATCATTCATGCCTTGTTATTTTATGGTTTCATCTTAGTGCAATTTGGCGCACTTGACTTTTTCGTTAAAGGCTTAAGGCCGGGGTGGCATTTACCGTTTGGCCCTGTTTATCCGGCCTTTACTTTCTTCCAGGAAATTGTGACGCTTACCGTTCTTGTTGCAATCCTATGGGCGGCATACCGCCGTTATGTCGAAAAGCTCGTTCGCTTGAAAAGGGATTTCAAAGCAGGTTTGGTTGTCATCTTCATTACAGGTATCATGATCACCGTATTACTGGGGAATGGAATGGGAATGATCTGGCATGGACACGATGCAACCTGGTCAGAGCCAGTCGCATCGAGCATCGCATATCTATTCAGCTGGATGGGAACAACAGCGGCAACCGTCGTTTTTTATGTAGCTTGGTGGCTGCATTTACTGATCATATTATCTTTCCTTGTTTATATCCCGCAATCTAAGCATGCTCACTTGATTGCCGGTCCGATAAATGTATTCCTTAATCGCCTGGACAATCCGGGGAAATTGAAACCGGTTGATCTGGAAGAAGAGATTCTCGACAAAGAAGGCAATCAATATTACGGTGCCAAATATATCGAGGACTTGACGCAATATCAAATGGTGGACCTCTATGCCTGTGTGGAGTGCGGTCGCTGTACGAATATGTGCCCGGCTACAGGTACCGGTAAAATGCTGTCCCCGATGGATATCATTATCAAGATGCGTGACCATTTAACAAATACGGGGGCTGCCGTTACAACGAAGCAGCCATGGGTGCCATCTTTTGTTTTTGGAAATACGAAGGGAAATAAGATTGCTTTGGCTGGTGCCGCGCAGGGGGCGCAGGAGTCAGCTGCAGCAACAGAAGCTTACAGTCCGAGCCTGATTGGCGAAGTCATTACGGAAGAAGAACTTTGGGCTTGCACCACATGCCGGAACTGTGAAGATCAATGCCCGGTAATGAATGAACATGTCGACAAAATCATCGATATGCGACGTTATCTAGTGCTGACAGAGGGCAGACTTGATCCCGATGCGCAGCGTGCCATGACGAATATTGAGCGTCAAGGGAACCCTTGGGGATTGAACCGTAAAGAGAGAGAAGATTGGCGAAGCCTTCGGGAAGATGTCAGCGTCCCAACCGTGAAGGAATTAAAAAAGGCAGACGAAGAATTCGAGTATTTATTCTGGGTAGGTTCAATGGGGTCGTACGATAACCGTAGCCAGAAGATTGCCCTTTCCTTTGCTAAATTATTGAATGAAGCGGGCGTCACATTTGCAATTCTCGGAAATAAGGAGAAAAACTCAGGGGATACTCCCCGTCGATTGGGTAATGAGTTTGTTTTTCAGGAACTTGCAATGAAAAATATAGAAGAATTCCAAAAGAATGAAATAAAGAAAATCGTGACGATCGATCCGCATGCATACAATATCTTTAAGAATGAGTATCCGGATTTCGGCTTGGAAGCGGAAGTGTATCACCATACTGAATTGTTGGCGAAGCTTGTCAGTGAAGGCAGGTTGGTGCCTCAGTATCCGGTGAATGAGACGATTACATTCCACGATTCCTGTTACTTGGGAAGGTACAATGAAGTTTACAGCCCGCCGCGTGAAATCCTGCAATCCATTGAAGGTGTGAAACTTATTGAGATGGAGCGTAACCGTGAGAAGGGTATGTGCTGTGGAGCCGGAGGCGGTTTGATGTGGATGGAAGAAGAAACAGGAAACCGCATTAATGTGGCCCGTACCGAACAAGCGCTGGCCGTCAGTCCAACAGTGATCAGTTCAGGATGTCCTTATTGCCTGACCATGCTATCTGATGGGACGAAAGCAAAAGAAGTTGAGGAAAATGTTAAAACGTATGATGTAGCTGAACTACTCGAAAAAGCGGTCATTGGTGAAAATAAATCGATTGCCTCTTAATTTTAAATGGAATTGCCTGCTTCTTCTAAATGAGATGGATCAACTGGAAGCAGGCAATATTTTCAATATTTACAAACTAAATATTTTCATTTTTGAGAAAAATGTGTAATATAATATAATATTAAGCGCTTACAACACTATTTTTTTAACTCCAAATTGAGCGAGCGTTCAATCAATGTTACTTATAGGGGGAAATAATGATGGCGAAAACAGTGATTATTAGCGGTGTGAGAACACCTTTTGGTAAATTCGGCGGTGGTCTTAGCAGTTTGACTGCATCACAACTTGGTGGAATAGCAATCAAAGAGGCACTTGTTCGGGCAGGGATTGAAGGCAGCCAAGTAGACGAGGTCATCATGGGGAATGTGCTTCAAGCAGGCCAAGGCCAAATACCGTCCCGCCAGGCAGCACGTCATGCTGGATTGCCTTGGGAAGTGAAAACGGAAACCATTAATAAAGTATGCGCATCAGGACTTCGCAGTGTCACATTGGCTGATCAGATCATTCGCTTAGGTGAAGAAGAAATCATTGTTGCCGGCGGAATGGAATCGATGAGCAATGCTCCTTATATCCTCCCGAAAGCAAGGTGGGGCCTAAGGATGGGTGATGGAGAACTGAAGGATACGATGATATCGGATGGTCTTAGCTGCAGTTTTACGGGCGTCCATATGGGGACTTACGGAAACAGTACTGCCACGGATCTTGAAATCACCCGTGAGGAACAAGATGGCTGGGCTTACGAGAGTCATCAAAAAGCGATAAAAGCAATCGATGGCGGCATTCTTGCAGAAGAAATCATTTCCGTACAGGTGCCGGTCCGAAAAGGCGAACCAATTACCATCGAACATGATGAAGCCCCAAGAAAAGATACATCTGCCGGGAAGCTGGCTAAACTAGGTCCAGCTTTCAATAATGAGGGGACCATTACGGCAGGTAATGCACCGGGTGTAAATGACGGGGCAGGTGCACTCGTATTGATGAGTGAGGAACGTGCGGAAAAAGAAGGGAAAACGCCTTTTGCCTATATTTTAGCTCATGCAGAAGTGGCAGTGGAAGCAAAGGACTTCCCTAAAACGCCAGGTCTGGTCATAAATGAACTTCTGAAGAAGACAGGTAAATCGATAGAGGAAATTGATTTGTTTGAAGTGAACGAAGCATTTGCAGCGGTTGCACTGGCCAGTGGGAAAATTGCCAACATCGAGCCGGGGAAAGTGAATGTAAACGGAGGGGCTGTAGCGTTAGGCCACCCAATCGGGGCGAGTGGTGCCCGCATCATCATTACGCTGATGCATGAACTGAAACGCCGCGGAGGGGGATTGGGCATCGCAGCGATCTGTAGTGGCGGCGGTCAGGGAGATGCCGTTTTAATAGAAGTGCCTAAACAAGGATGATAGTTTCATAGATAAATGAGGAGGGATATTCATGGGCATTCAAAAAGTGATGGTCATTGGTGCGGGACAGATGGGATCTGGCATTGCCCAGGTCTGTGCAATGAGCGGTTATGAAGTTCTTTTACACGATTTAAAAGATGAGTATGTAGAAAAGGGGTTAGGGACTATTGCGAAAAACCTATCCCGGCAGGTAGAAAAAGGGAAACTGGCATCCGAAGAGAAAGATGCAATCCTTTCCCGGTTAACTTCTTCAACGAATTTGAAAAATGCAGCTGCGGCAGATTTAGTGATTGAAGCGGCAGTGGAAAACATGGAAATAAAAACAAGAATATTCGCCGAGTTGGATGAAATCACGCCCCGGCACGTCATTCTTGCATCCAATACTTCTTCGCTTCCGATTACCGAGATAGCCGCTGCCACGAAAAGGCCGGAAAAGGTAATTGGCATGCACTTTATGAACCCAGTTCCAGTCATGAAGCTGGTTGAGATCATCCGCGGCCTTGCAACATCGGATGAAGTTTATAAAGAAGTTGAAAAGATGGCTGAATCCTTGAATAAGGTGCCGGTGGAAGTCAATGATTTTCCAGGTTTTGTAGCGAATCGGATTTTAATGCCGATGATCAATGAGGCCATCTATACACTTTATGAGGGCGTCGCTACTAAAGAGGCGATCGATGACGTAATGAAACTGGGAATGAACCATCCGATGGGCCCGCTTACGCTAGCTGACTTCATCGGGCTGGATACATGCTTGTATATAATGGAAACCCTTCACCAAGGACTGGGAGACGATAAATACCGACCGTGTCCGCTGTTAAGGAAATATGTAAAAGCTGGGTGGCTAGGCAAGAAATCAGGACGCGGCTTTTATGAATATAACTAATCATAGAAAGATGTGCATCTAGGGAGGGATGAAGGATGGAGTTCAAGTTTACCGAAGAACATGAAATGATGCGGAAAATGGTAAGCGCTTTTGCGGAGAATGAGATCACTCCTCATATCGAGGCAATGGAAACAGGCGTGTTTCCAAAAACGGTTCTGCAAAAAATGGGTGAGCTTGGTTTGATGGGAATTCCGATTTCAGAAGAATACGGTGGCGCGGGTATGGACTTCATGTCTTACATCATTGCCATCAATGAGATTTCCAAAGTCAGTCCCACTCTCGGTGTCATACTATCCGTTCATACTTCTGTTGGCACAAATCCAATCGTTTATTTTGGAACGGAAGAGCAGAAGCGAAAGTATGTGCCTAAGTTAGCCGCTGGTAAAAATCTAGGAGCCTTTTGCTTGACCGAGCAAAGCTCAGGTTCCGATGCTGCGAGTTTGAAATCGAAGGCAGTGGCAGTAAAGGAAGGCGGAGAATATCGAATAAATGGGTCCAAGGTTTTTATCACCAATGGCGGGGAAGCGGATGTGTTTATTGTTTTTGCTTCAACCGATCCTCAAAAGGGAAGTAAGGGAATCTCTGCTTTTGTTGTAGAAAAAGGGACGCCAGGCTTAATCATCGGTAAAGATGAACGTAAAATGGGCCTTCATGGCTCGAGCACCGTGCAAGTAACGTTCGAGGATATGAAAGTCCCTACAGCCAATCTCCTTGGCAAAGAAGGTGAAGGCTTTAAGATCGCCATGGCCAACTTGGATGCTGGAAGGATCGGGATTGCCGCTCAAGCGCTGGGAATTGCTGAGGGTGCCATGAAACATGCTGTCCAATATGCAAAAGGCAGGGAACAATTCGGCAAACCTATTGCAGAACAGCAAGGAATTGGTTTCAAACTGGCCGAAATGGCAACGAGCATAGAAGCTTCAAGGCTATTGGTCTATCGTGCGGCGTATTTACGCTCGCAGGGATTGAATTGCGGTAAAGAGGCTGCCATGGCTAAGCTATTCGCTTCGAGGACGGCCGTCGAGGTGGCCATAGAAGCAGTCCAAGTGTTCGGAGGCTATGGATATACAACGGAATATCCGGTCGAACGCTATTTCAGGGATGCAAAGGTAACTGAAATTTATGAGGGTACCAGCGAAATACAGAGGATGGTCATCAGTAAAAATCTTTAATTACGAGAAATTTAGGAGGCATTGCCATGCAATTTAAACTAACGGAAGAACATGAAATGATCAGGAAAATGGTGCGCGACTTTGCCCAGAATGAAGTGGCTCCGACTGCTGCCGAGAGGGATGAAGAAGAACGATTCGACCGTGAGATCTTCGATAAAATGGCTGAACTTGGATTGACTGGGATTCCGTGGCCTGAGGAATACGGCGGAATTGGAAGTGATTACTTAGCGTATTGCATAGCGATTGAAGAACTTTCCCGCGTTTGCGCTTCAACTGGGGTGACTTTATCAGCCCATACTTCGCTTGCAGGATGGCCAATATATAAGTTTGGCACTGAAGAACAAAAACAAAAATACCTTCGCCCGATGGCACAGGGTGAAAAAATCGGTGCATATGGCCTGACTGAGCCTAGCTCAGGTTCAGACGCCGGCGGTATGAGAACGACTGCAAAGCTTGTGGGTGATGAATATGTTATCAGCGGTTCAAAAATCTTCATTACGAACGGCGGGATTGCAGATACATATGTCGTCTTTGCATTAACAGATCCTGAATCGAAACAAAAAGGAACGAGTGCTTTTATCATTGAAAAGGACTTCCCAGGCTTCAGTGTTGGTAAAAAAGAGAAGAAGCTTGGAATCCGTTCATCACCGACTACGGAAATCATCTTTGATGAGTGCCGTGTTCCTAAAGAAAATCTCCTTGGAAAAGAAGGAGAAGGCTTTAAAATCGCGATGATGACGCTTGATGGCGGCCGTAATGGAATTGCTGCCCAGGCTGTAGGCATAGCCCAAGGTGCATTGGATGCTGCGGTTGATTATGCAAAAGAGCGCGTCCAATTCGGCAAGCCAATTTCTGCACAGCAAGGAATCGGTTTTAAATTGGCGGATATGGCAACGGGTGTTGAGGCTTCAAGGCTATTAACCTATCAGGCTGCCTGGTTGGAATCAGTGGGCCTTCCTTATGGGAAAGAGTCGGCCATGTCCAAACTTTTTGCTGGAGATACAGCAATGAAAGTGACGACGGAGGCAGTGCAGGTTTTCGGGGGTTATGGATATACAAAAGATTATCCAGTGGAGCGGTATATGCGCGATGCAAAAATAACCCAGATTTACGAAGGTACACAGGAAATTCAAAAGCTGGTCATCTCACGGATGGTTACTAAATAGGGTTGAAAATGTGGTTTTCCGATGAGGCACTGCCTTTACCGGAATTCCCTTTTCAATTTCTTCAGAATGTCTTTGAAAAATGATTGATGGGCTTTAAAAAGGAGTTTGAAAATGGAAAAAAGAGAGGTTCTTGCATCTGTAAAGGATGAGCGGCTGGTTGAAAAAAGGCGTACACAAATGATTAAAGGGGCGGTGACCCTTTTTAAGGAAAAGGGATTTCATCGAACGACTACCAGGGAAATTGCCAAAGCGGCAGGCTTTAGCATTGGCACGTTATACGAGTATATCCGGACCAAGGAAGATATATTATATCTCGTTTGTGACTTTATCTATGATGAAGTCCAGGAAAAGCTTCAGAAGGAAATAGAACAGAGTGATGGGACACTTGAAAGTTTGAAGCTGACGATCGCCTATTTTTATAAAGTGATGGATGATATGCAGGACGAAGTGCTTGTCATGTACCAGGAAGTGAAAGCCTTGACGAAAGATGCTTTACCATATGTTCTGAACAAAGAACTTCGGATGGTGGGCATGTTCGAAAAAGTGATAACGAAATGTGTCGAAAATGGGGAGCTATCATTAACGGAAAAACAAATAAGCCTTGTTTCACATAACATTTTCGTACAGGGACAGATGTGGAGTTTTAGAAGATGGGCTTTGCATAAACAGTATACGCTTCAAGAGTATGTTGAACTGCAGACGCAATTATTGATTCAAAATGTATCGGGTTCCAAATAGCACTGATATAAATAAGTTTCAATAAGGAGGAGCTAAATGAGTACAGTTGAGGTGTATAAACCGAAGAACCATATTAGATTCGTAACAGCTTCGAGTTTATTTGATGGACATGATGCATCCATCAATATAATGAGGAGAATCCTACAGTCCAGCGGGGCGGAAGTTATCCACCTAGGTCATAATCGTTCGGTGGAAGAAATCGTGAATGCGGCCATCCAGGAAGATGTCCAAGGCATAGCCATGTCATCTTACCAAGGCGGACATGTGGAATATTTTAAATATATGTATGACCTGCTGAAGGAAAAGGGAGCCGGGCACATTCGGATTTTTGCCGGCGGTGGCGGGGTTATCATCCCAAGGGAAATTAAAGAACTCCATGATTATGGGATTGCCCGTATCTTTTCACCTGATGAAGGGCGGGAATATGGGCTTCAAGGAATGATAAACGTTTTGATGGAGGAGTGTGATTTCTCGACAGTCAAACCATCTTTACAGGAACGTTTTGATGAATTGATTGCTGGGGGAACGAATGCCATTGCCCAATTTATTACCTTTGCCGAAAATAGACTCGATGTTTCACAGGAATCGGCGGCAGCTGTGGAGAGTCTTTTTGAGCAGATCAAGACTTCCGAAAAGAAGGTTCCTGTTCTGGGAATCACGGGGACTGGAGGCGCTGGAAAGAGTTCATTGACTGATGAATTGATACGAAGGTTCATTAACGAAATTCCGGATGAGAGAGTTGCCATTCTATCTGTAGACCCGACCAAACAGAAAACGGGCGGTGCCCTGCTTGGTGACAGGATCAGAATGAACTCGATCTTTTCGGAGCGTGTTTATATGCGGAGCCTAGCCACCCGCCATTCAAAAAGTGAGTTGTCTTTGGCGATAAAAGATGCCATTTCCGTCGTGAAGGCAGCTGGCTTCGATTTAATCATCGTTGAAACGAGCGGAATTGGTCAGGGAGATGCAGAAATTGCCGAAATATGCGATGTATCCATGTATGTAATGACGAGTGAATTCGGTGCACCTTCGCAACTTGAAAAAATCGATATGATTGATTATGCAGACTTGATAGTCATTAACAAATACGAGCGCAAAGGTTCCGAGGATGCAAAAAACCAAGTTCAAAAGCAATATCAAAGAAGCCGTACGCTTTTTGATCAAGATCCATCTGAAATGCCAGTGTACGGTACAATCGCTTCCCAATTCAATGACCCAGGCACCAATGCATTATTCGCTGCACTGATTGAAAAGCTTAATGAAAAATCAGGGACGGCTTGGAGTACGGCCTTTTCCAAAGAAGCTGATGTTTATAAGCAAAATGTCATCATTCCCACTGACCGTCGGTATTATTTACGCGAAATCAGTGATACGGTCAGATCGTATCATAAGCGTGCGGCTGAACAAGTGCGTATTGCCCGGAGGCTTTTCCAGCTTGAAGGAGCAATTGATGCAATTAAGGAAAATGATAACGACGGCGATATGGTGGCTTCCCTAGAAAAACTGAAAGAGGAAACCGCTTCGAATTTATCACCTGAATCTAAAAAAATCCTTTCTGGTTGGATGGATTTAAAAGAAAAGTATGCAGGGGAGCAGTTTGTAACGAAAGTCAGGGATAAAGAAATCGTCACAAAGCTGAAAACGAAAAGTTTATCAGGTTTAATGATCCCGAGAGTGGCACTGCCGAAATATGTGGATTATGGAGAGATTTTGGGATGGGTATTCCGTGAGAACGTTCCGGGCTTCTTTCCTTACACAGCGGGAGTCTTTCCATTCAAGCGTGAAGGGGAAGACCCGAAGCGGCAATTTGCCGGTGAAGGATCGCCAGACCGAACCAACAGGCGTTTTCATTATTTATCAAAGGATGATACTGCTAAACGGCTAAGCACGGCTTTCGATTCTGTAACTTTATATGGTGAGGACCCTGATCACCGGCCTGATATCTATGGAAAGGTAGGGGAAAGCGGAGTCAGCATCTGTACGTTGGATGACATGAAAAAGCTGTATGAAGGCTTTGATCTTTGCCACCCCTCAACCTCTGTATCCATGACCATCAATGGACCGGCGCCAATCATTTTGGCCATGTATATGAATACTGCAGTCGATCAGCAGATTCAACGGAAAGAAGAAGAGTTAGGCCGTCCCCTTACAGATGCCGAAGCTGAAGAAGTGCAGGCTTATACGCTTCAGACGGTACGCGGGACTGTTCAAGCGGATATACTGAAAGAGGACCAAGGCCAGAATACATGCATCTTCTCTACGGAATTTGCTTTAAGGTTAATGGGCGACATTCAAGCATACTTCATCGATCGGAAAGTCAGGAATTACTACTCTGTATCCATTTCTGGCTATCACATTGCAGAAGCGGGTGCCAACCCAATTTCGCAGCTGGCTTTTACATTAGCGAATGGCTTTACTTACATCGAATATTATTTAAGTCGCGGAATGAATATTGATGACTTTGCCCCGAATTTGTCGTTCTTCTTCTCAAATGGGCTCGACCCGGAATATACGGTTATCGGGAGGGTGGCAAGAAGGATTTGGGCGACAGTCATGCGGGACAAATATGGTGCGAACGACCGCAGCCAGAAGCTCAAATATCATATACAGACTTCCGGGCGCTCGCTTCATGCCCAAGAAATTGATTTTAATGATATCAGAACGACACTTCAAGCTTTAATGGCATTACAGGACAACTGTAACTCCCTGCATACTAATGCTTACGATGAAGCCATCACGACACCTACTGAAGAATCCGTGCGCCGGGCAATGGCCATCCAAATGATCATTACGAAGGAGCATGGTCTCTCAAAAAATGAAAACCCGATGCAAGGTGCCTTCATCGTGGAGGAATTGACGGATCTGGTCGAAGAGGCCGTACTGCAAGAGTTCGATCGCATCAATGATCGGGGCGGTGTGCTGGGTGCAATGGAGACACAGTATCAGCGCGGGAAAATTCAGGATGAATCGATGCATTACGAAATGTTAAAGCATACGGGAGAGTTGCCGATCATCGGTGTCAATACGTATTTGAATCCAAATCCTCCTTCCGAAGAAGCAGTGAACAGCATGGAAATTGCCCGTGCAACAAAGGAAGAAAAGGAAGGGCAAATCATAAATCTCCGGGCATTCCAGGAAAGAAATAAGGAGTTCACGGATGAAGCGCTGACTAAACTGAAATTGGCAGCCATGAATGGGGAAAATATCTTTGCTGAACTCATGAACTGCGTGAGGGTGGCCAGTCTTGGTCAGATAACGAGGGCGTTATATGATGTAGGCGGTCAATATCGAAGGAATATGTAACAAAGATGGGGGCTCCGAACGTTTAGGGGCCCCTTTTTTTAATAATTTCCGTCTTTTTTAACAAAATGAAGATTTTACCTTATAATTATTTGGAAAAGGGGCAAAAATGAAGAATCAGCCCTATTGGAGTTGAGAAAATGAACCTGAAAATGATTGGATTGATCATAGGTTACATTCTTGCCATCATTTTTTTATTTGAGCTGTATGAGCATCAATTGGGTGCGATTTCTTTTTTTATCCTGACTATTGTCTTTTTTACGTCAGCCTATCGTCAAAAATCGAAAAAGAAAAAAAGGAAGAATCTTTAGCTTTTGGTTTCCTGTGAATGATAGACAATAAGGTAAATCTGTGAAAGTATCATATAGAACTAGCATAAACCCATTTAGATTGTTTATAATGGAGTATATGTCTAGCAGGAATTGTCGTTATTTTATCGAAATACTGTTTTAGATTATTTTTTTATGTGAAAAAACACGGAATTCAGTGTTTGAATAGAGAAGGGAAGTGCGGAATTTGAGTTTAAAACAATACTCAAAAGAGCAATTATTGGAAATGTCCTTAATAGAGATGGCATATGATTTGTTAGTTGAAAGAAATGAACCGATTCCATTTAAAGACTTAATTAGTGAATTAGCTTCGCTGCACCATTTATCCAAAGCGGAAGTGGAAAAGAAAATTGCCCAATTCTATACGGATTTAAATGTAGATGGCCGTTTCACTTCACTAGGAGACAACCGCTGGGGATTGAAAACATGGTACCCGGTTGACCAAATCGAAGAAGAAGTCGTACATGTTGTAAAACCTAAAAAGAAAAAGAAAGCCAAAAAGGCTGCTGTCGTCATCGATGATTTCGATGAACTTGAAGACGAAGACCTTGACTTTGAAGAAGATATCGATGATCTGGACGAGGATGAAGATGACGACGATGATGATATTCTAGGTTCTCCAGTCATCGACGAAGTGCTTTTGGATGATGACGTGGATGATGACGACGATCTGGAAGAAGAAATAATCGAAGATGATGCATTTGTCCTGGAAGATGATGAGGACGAAGATGAGGACGAAGATGACTTGGCTGACTTGGATGAAGAGGATGAGAAATAAATAATCGCCCTTGACTTTTTGAGGCGAAATTTGTAGAATCATTTTTGGGCTCCTTAAAAAAGGACACAATGATTAAATTATATCGCTCCCTTACTTTTATTGTAAGCGGAGCGTTTTTGTTTTTAATGATGGAATGAATAAATGACATCATTTTTTTATTTTTAAAAATGATTTCTCGTAGAATTGTAAAAACTATAGAGAACATATTTATGTTAACTGTCATTTAAGGAAATTTATTCTTGTTCATGTATCCTGCATGACTCTCACTAAAGACCTTTAAGTGATTAATGGTTTGTACTGGTTTACGGTTTCTAGCTTTTAACCGCTCATGTAGCGGAAGATTCGATTCAGGTTCCGATTTAATGATGTGAAGAACTGAATTGGAAGAAGACATTCTATAGGAGGATATAAGATGACAAAATATATTTTTGTGACAGGTGGGGTAGTTTCTTCCTTGGGAAAAGGGATTACGGCCGCTTCTTTAGGCAGATTATTAAAAAATAGGGGATTGAATGTTACAATCCAGAAGTTTGACCCTTATATCAACTTGGATCCTGGTACGATGAGTCCATATCAACATGGTGAAGTGTTTGTAACGGATGATGGTGCTGAAACGGATTTGGATCTGGGGCACTATGAGCGTTTCATCGATATCAACCTTGGTAAACACAGCAATGTGACTACAGGCAGAATTTATTCAACCGTCCTGAGAAAAGAACGCCGTGGCGATTATCTAGGCGGAACGGTTCAGGTCATTCCCCATATCACGAATGAAATCAAAGAACGGGTTTTCCGTTCAGGCAATGAAACGAATGCCGATATAGTCATCACTGAAATTGGCGGTACTGTAGGGGATATCGAGTCTCTTCCATTCCTTGAAGCGATTCGCCAAATCAAGAGTGATATCGGTATCAATAATGTTATGTATATCCACTGTACACTGGTTCCTTACATCAAAGCTGCTGGTGAAATGAAAACAAAACCGACACAGCATAGTGTAAAAGAATTACGCAGTCTTGGCATTCAGCCAAATATCATCGTTGCACGTACAGAAAGCCCGATTTCACAAGATATGAAGGATAAAATCGCTTTATTCTGCGATATCGATAAAAAATCTGTTATCGAATGTCTTGATGCGGATACACTTTACTCCATCCCTCTTGCGCTTCAAGCACAAAATATGGACCAAATCGTTTGTGACCACTTGCAATTGGACTGTGGCGAGGCGGATATGGAAGATTGGAAGGAACTAGTCAAAAAGGTTACTTCTTTATCAAAGAAAACGAAAATCGCCTTAGTCGGAAAATATGTTGAATTGCAAGATGCTTATCTTTCTGTAGTGGAAGCACTTAAGCATGCCGGTTACGCATTTGATGCAGATGTTGAAATCGACTGGGTGAATTCCGAAGACGTAACTAAAGAAAATGTTGCAGAACTTCTTCAAGATGCAGATGGAATCCTTGTACCTGGAGGTTTTGGAGATCGTGGAATCGAAGGGAAAATTGCAGCGACCGAATTTGCCCGCACGACAAAAAAACCATTCTTCGGAATTTGCTTAGGCATGCAGTTGGCGTCCATTGAGTATGCACGCAACGTCCTGGGACTTCCAGAAGCACATTCAGCTGAAATTAATGAAAATACTCCTGATCCAATCATCGATCTTCTTCCTGAGCAGAAGGATGTAGAAGATTTGGGCGGAACACTGCGTCTTGGTCTGTATCCTTGTAAACTTATCGAAGGAACTAAAGCATACGAAGCGTATAATGACGAGGTTGTTTATGAACGTCACCGTCACCGTTATGAATTCAATAACCACTACCGTCAAGCTATGGAAGAGGCAGGATTCGTGTTCTCTGGTACAAGTCCGGATGGTCGTCTAGTCGAAATCGTTGAACTGAAAGATCATCCTTGGTTCGTGGCTTCCCAATTCCATCCGGAATTCACGTCACGCCCTAACCGTCCACAGCCGCTATTCCGCGACTTTGTCGGTATGTCATTAAAGAACGGCAAAAATCTTTAATAAACAAAAAAACAGCCCATGTGGCTGTTTCAGACTGTAGGCAAACTTGAAGAAAATCGAGTTTGCCTACAGTTTTTTTTATGGCTTGTACAATTTGTACGTTGATTTCGATTCGAGGCACCGCTTAGACGTGCTTTTCCCGCATGAGTCCCGCAACACACGCTACAACCAAATTTATATAACGCTTAGATAAGTGGTCAGTTGGTTCGGGAACATCATTTGATGATAGTATTTTCCGAACCCCTTTTTTTAGCTGAATTTATCATTCTTCATCTTCATATTCTTTTATGATTTCTTCAAGAGTGAATTTAATTCCATGATAAGCGAAAAGAGCGGTAATGAGGGTAGGGAACCCATATCGATTTCCCGTTTCATCGGGAATCAGTCCCCGTTGGATACGTAAATCAATATGTACGTCAGCCAACTCCAAAAGAGTATCTTCTTCGGAAGGGACTGATGTAGAAACCGCAACAAATGGGATATCCTTTTCCTTGAGTTGTTTTGCCAGCATCAATGCTTCTGAATCGTCTGAATGGCGGCTGAATATAAGAAATCGATCTTCCCTGGAAATAGTTTCACTTAATTCATAGCTTTTTGCCTTAGGAAAGGGTTCTGCCCCATTCAAAGCCTCGGCAGTGACGCCCTGCATTTCACCAAAACCGTGAATGAACACAGAACCGTCCCCAACTGCAGCCTGAGCCAGCAGGCGTCCGGCATCCTCCATTTCAAAGGCTTCATTTTCAATCAGTTTTTTAAATAAACCGCTTATCTGTGTCGAGAAAATTTTTAACATGATCAGGGACTCCTTTAAAAAATAATATACTTATTATAAAGGACTTTCCTTTACATTGACAGGTTTCAGGGTTTTTGGTCCAACGGGCTGAATTAACTAAATCGGTCGAAAAAACAAAAAAATTAAAATTCCTTTTAGCCATACAGCAGGAATTTTGTTACAATTATCGAATATGAACATAGAAATCATGAATGGAATAAATGCGTTGGACCTCAAGTGATTTAACGCAATCTATGTAACTACCCTTTTTCGGGTAATATGGCCGAATTGGCTAATATATTTAATTGATGAATCGGGAAGGGGAGAGGTGATAAAATGCCAGGGAAAATATTGATTGTTGATGATCAATTCGGGATTCGTATTTTATTGAACGAGGTTTTACATAAAGAAGGGTATGAAACATTTCAAGCAGCTAATGGCATTCAAGCCTTGGAAGTGCTAAATAATCATTCACCCGATCTTGTATTGCTGGATATGAAGATTCCGGGAATGGATGGCATCGAGATCTTGAAAAGGATGAAAGTCGTCGATCCGGACATCCGGGTCATAATCATGACGGCATATGGTGAACTTGACATGATTCAAGAAGCAAAGGATTTAGGGGCAATGACACACTTTGCAAAGCCGTTTGATATTGATGATATTAGAAAGGCCGTACGTGAATACTTGCCGATTCAATCGAGTTAACGGTCTTGAAAATTTAATATTATTGACGGGGAAATTGCCGCGGCTATCTTTTTTTAGATGGGCCGTGTTTTTTTGGAATAAAATTTGAGGCATGGTACAGTTGTAATTGTTGCTGTTTTTTTGATGTATTGATATGCTAAAAGAGGAGAGATATTCTGATTTATAAGCGTATGCTACTTTGGTTTTAGGGAATATCTAGAAAGAATTAACTTTAAAAAATAAACATCCACTAGTAGGAGGAAATCAAATGCCTTTAGTTTCTATGAAAGATATGCTGAATAAAGCCCTTGATGAAAAATATGCAGTAGGTCAATTCAATATCAATAACCTTGAATGGACTCAAGCCATCCTAGCTGCTGCTGAACAAGAAAAATCCCCAGTCATCCTTGGTGTTTCCGAAGGTGCTGCCCGTCATATGGGTGGTTTTAAAACGACTGTCATGATGGTTCAAGGATTGTTGGAAGACATGAAAATCACTGTTCCTGTGGCCATTCACCTTGACCATGGTTCAAGTTTTGATAAATGTAAGGAAGCTATCGAAGCCGGTTTCACTTCAGTAATGATCGACGCTTCACATCATCCGATCGAAGAAAATATCGAAACAACCAAGAAGGTTGTCGAATTCGCTCACGCACGCAATGTTTCGGTTGAAGCGGAAGTGGGCACGGTTGGCGGACAAGAAGATGATATTATCGCTGATGGAGTCGTATATGCAGACCCTCAAGAATGTGAACAGTTGGTTAAAGAAACGAATGTCGACTGTTTTGCTCCAGCTTTGGGATCCGTTCACGGACCATACAAAGGTGAACCTAACCTAGGCTATAAAGAAATGGAAGAAGTACGGGATTTAACGAACAAACCTCTTGTTCTTCATGGCGGTACAGGCATCCCTCTGAAAGATATCCAAAAAGCGATTTCACTTGGAACATCAAAAATCAATGTGAATACGGAAAATCAAATTGTGTTCACAAAAGCGGTTCGTGAAATCCTGAATAACGATTCTGAAGTGTACGATCCTCGTAAATACATGGTTCCTGGCCGTGAAGCTATTAAAGAAACGGTCATCGGCAAAATTCGTGAATTCGGTTCAAACGGAAAAGCTTAATTTCAAAAGGGTTCCATCCTTTAAATGTAAGGCAATATTCCCATTGGGGGGCTCCCCCCTAATGGTTTCTTTTAGATGCAGGCTTAATCCGGGCTCTATTTTTCGAACAATTAGAATTCAATAGAGAAATAAAAAATCGATTACATACGGAGGATATTTTATGAAATTCTTTATAGATACAGCAAATATGGAAGAAATCAAACAAGCGCACGAACTTGGCGTTCTAGCAGGTGTTACGACTAACCCATCACTTGTTGCAAGGGAAAAGGGAGTTTCTTTCCATGACCGGCTAAAAGAAATCACAAGCCTTGTTAAGGAATCCGTTTCTGCTGAAGTCATTGCGCTTGATTTTGAAGGAATGATGGCAGAAGCCAAGGAGCTTGTTGCGATTGCACCTAACATCACGATCAAAGTGCCAATGACCCCAGACGGC
The DNA here is from genome assembly GCF_044762665.1 of Peribacillus sp. NPDC096622. Taxonomy (NCBI): domain Bacteria; kingdom Bacillati; phylum Bacillota; class Bacilli; order Caryophanales; family Bacillaceae; genus Peribacillus; species Peribacillus sp. NPDC096622. Next base: position 181,105 of record NZ_JBIWES010000002.1, read on the forward strand.
TTGAAGGCTGTTTCAGCACTTACAAAACAAGGTGTCAAAACAAATGTCACGCTTATTTTCAGTGCCAACCAAGCATTATTGGCAGCTAGGGCAGGAGCAACTTATGTATCGCCATTTTTAGGACGCTTGGACGATATCGGCCAAAATGGTTTGGATTTAATTTCGGATATTGCTGACATATTTGCGATCCATGATATCAATGCTGAGATCATTGCAGCTTCCATCCGCCATCCGATGCATATTACAGAAGCGGCTCTTAAAGGGGCACATATTGCAACGATCCCTTATAAAGTTTTAATGCAATTATTCCACCACCCATTAACGGATAAAGGGATTGAAGCTTTCTTGAATGATTGGAATTCACGTACAGAAGCATAATGCCTTGCCGCTAAGTCGCTATAGATTGCACTGTTTTAATGAAATTAACATAAATTAGAAATTTTTATCTTTTTTTTACATGAATTTTCTACTTTTGTGTAAACTAAAGAACTAGATAGTGAATGTTGTCGGATTATGCAATTTTCTTGTGGTAAAATATTACTTTTTGGAAGTAGCTTCTAAGTGCTTAGCGTGGAAGGGAGTTTATTATGGAAAAACTTAAAATTGCCGGTGGCTATCCTCTAAAGGGAAGCATTCGTGTCAGCGGAGCAAAAAATAGTGCGGTTGCCCTTATTCCGGCAACAATTTTAGCGGACTCTCCCGTAACGATTGAAGGCCTGCCTGATATCTCGGATGTACAGATGCTGAAAGAGTTAATGGAGGAAATTGGCGGTGAGGTGTCCTTTGATGAAGGACAGATGACAGTCAACCCCAGCAGGATGATTTCAATGCCTCTTCCGAATGGCAGGGTCAAGAAGTTACGTGCTTCGTATTATTTAATGGGGGCAATGCTTGGTAAATTCAAAAAGGCAGTGATCGGCTTGCCAGGAGGCTGCCATTTAGGACCCCGTCCGATAGATCAGCATATTAAGGGGTTCGAAGCACTTGGCGCACAAGTGACGAATGAACAAGGAGCCATTTACCTTAGGGCGGACGAGCTCCGGGGAGCACGCATATATTTGGATGTCGTTAGTGTAGGGGCAACGATCAACATCATGCTTGCCGCCGTTTTGGCCAAAGGCCGCACTGTGATTGAAAACGCTGCGAAAGAACCGGAAATCATCGATGTCGCCACATTGTTGACCAATATGGGAGCGAAAATTAAGGGTGCTGGAACGGATATCATCCGTATTGATGGTGTGGAAAGTTTGCATGGTTGCAAGCATACGATCATACCGGATCGGATTGAAGCCGGTACTTTCATGATTTTAGCCGCTGCTGTCGGTGAAGGGATTCTGATCGATAATGTCATTCCCCAGCATTTGGAGTCATTGACTGCCAAATTGAGGGAAATGGGGATTAATATTGAAGCGGGTGATGACCAGATATTTGTCTCACCGGGAGAAAATTATAAATCCGTTGATATCAAGACGTTGGTTTATCCTGGTTTCCCAACAGATCTTCAGCAACCTTTCACTTCCCTTTTAACAAAAGCAAGCGGTTCTAGCATGGTCACCGATACGATATATGGGGCGCGATTTAAGCATATTGATGAGCTGCGACGCATGAATGCTAAGATCAAAGTCGAGGGCAGAGCAGGCATCGTCGATGGTCCTGTCCAACTACATGGGGCAAAAGTGAAGGCAAGCGATTTACGTGCCGGAGCAGCTCTGGTAATTGCCGGTTTAATGGCTGAAGGGATTACAGAAGTGACCGGGCTTGAACATATAGATCGCGGATATAGCCATCTTGTTGAAAAACTTTCAGGTTTGGGAGCGACGATTTGGCGTGAAGAAATGACGCAAGAAGAAGTGGAGCAGCTTAAAAGCTGATCCCTTTTCTTGTTACCTCATTGTGTTACTATATATGATATAATGTGTTATACTAATATATAAATAAATCATGCTAGTGTACATGAGGGGGAACCGGAAATGGAAAGAAGTTTATCGATGGAGCTTGTCCGCGTAACAGAGGCGGCGGCACTAAATTCAGCTCGCTGGATGGGAAGAGGAAAGAAAGACGAAGCGGATGATGCAGCAACAACTGCAATGCGGGATGTTTTCAATACTATTCCCATGCAAGGAACGGTTGTAATCGGTGAAGGGGAAATGGATGAAGCGCCAATGCTTTATATTGGCGAAAAACTTGGTACTGGTCTTGGGCCACTAGTGGATGTTGCGGTTGATCCTTTAGAAGGAACGAACATCGTTGCATCCGGCGGCTGGAATGCATTGGCTGTATTGGCGATAGCCGATAAGGGGAACTTGCTTCATGCCCCGGATATGTATATGGATAAAATAGCTGTCGGACCAGAGGCTGTCGGTCAGATTGATATCAATGCTTCTGTCTTGGACAACCTGAAAGCGGTAGCCAAGGCAAAAAATAAAGATATCCAAGACGTGGTTGCAACAATATTGAACCGCGACCGTCATTCGAAGATCATTCATGAACTTCGTGAGGCAGGGGCGCGTATCAAGTTGATCAACGATGGAGATGTAGCTGGAGCCATAAATACAGCCTTCGATCTTACCGGTGTTGACATCTTATTCGGATCTGGCGGAGCTCCAGAGGGAGTCATTGCAGCCGTTGCCTTGAAATGCCTTGGAGGGGAAATTCAAGGTAAGCTCGTTCCTCATAGTGATGAAGAAGTGGAACGCTGTGGAAAAATGGGCCTTGAATTAGGAAAAGTCCTCAGAATGGAAGATCTTGTTCGCGGAGATGACGCAATTTTTGCTGCAACAGGTGTGACTGATGGAGAACTTTTACGCGGTGTACAATTTAAAGGGCATTACGGCGAAACGCAATCCGTAGTCATGCGTGCTAAATCTGGTACCGTTCGATTCATTGATGGGCGTCACAGCCTTAAGATTAAACCGAATGGTTTGATCGACTGATAGCGTTTTTTTGAAAAATCACTTTTAAAAGCGAGCGGTTTCATCGCTCGCTTTCTCTTTAAAAAAATTTAAGTTGAATAATTAAAATAAAAAAAGTAAAATAAAGCTTGGTCTACTATTAATAATTTAAAATCTGCCCTTTCACTCCAAACTTCAAGAAGCCTTCAATTAATTTTCTTCTTTACATGTAAAATGTATCATCCTTTCTAAGAAAACTCTGGTCGGGTACATGGATTGCGGTTTTTCTTCCATCTAACAAACCATTTCTTTTTCAGTATGGGTGAAAACGTTTAATTAATAAAAGTGTGGTGTCATAATGAATTTAACTATTTCTAATTTAGAAAACATGAAACTTAAGGATCTCTATGAGCACGCGCGCGAATATAAAGTTTCCTATTACAGCAAACTTTCCAAAAAGGAACTTATTTTCGCTATCCTGAAAGCACAAGCTGAGCAGGATGGCCTCCTATTCATGGAGGGCGTTTTAGAGATCATCCCTTCAGAGGGCTTCGGTTTCCTGCGTCCAATTAATTATTCTCCAAGCTCGGAGGATATTTATATTTCTGCTTCTCAGATCCGCAGATTCGATTTGCGAAATGGAGATAAAGTGTCCGGTAAGGTAAGGCCTCCAAAAGAAAACGAGCGCTATTATGGATTGCTGCATGTTGAAGCAGTCAATGGCGATAATCCGGAATCAGCTAAAGAGCGTGTCCACTTTCCAGGTTTAACACCGCTGTATCCTAACAGGCAAATTAAACTGGAAACGACACCGAAGAACTTATCGACCAGGATTATGGATGTCCTGGCACCGGTCGGTTTTGGGCAGCGTGGTCTGATTGTTGCACCTCCAAAAGCCGGTAAAACGATGCTCATCAAGGAAATTGCCAATGCGATAACCACAAACCATCCCGAATCGGAATTGATTGTGCTGTTGATCGATGAACGCCCGGAAGAAGTGACAGACATTGAACGTTCCGTCGCAGGAGACGTGGTAAGCTCAACTTTCGATGAAGTGCCGGAAAACCATATCAAGGTGGCTGAGCTGGTGTTGGAACGAGCCATGCGCCTTGTGGAGCATAAACGTGATGTCATCATTTTAATGGACAGCATCACTCGCCTTGCCCGTGCTTACAACCTTGTCATTCCGCCGAGCGGGCGTACACTATCAGGGGGTATTGACCCTGCTGCATTCCATCGTCCAAAACGCTTTTTCGGTGCGGCGAGGAATATCGAGGAAGGCGGCAGCCTGACGATCCTTGCTACAGCATTGGTAGATACGGGTTCAAGAATGGACGACGTCATTTATGAAGAATTTAAAGGTACGGGCAATATGGAGCTGCATTTAGATCGTGCCCTTGCCGAAAGACGCATCTTCCCGGCAATCGATATTCGTCGCTCAGGCACTCGTAAAGAAGAATTGCTAATTCCGAAAGATCGCCTGGATAAACTATGGGCCATCAGGAAAACGATGTCAGATTCTCCTGATTTCTCGGAGAAATTCCTTCGCCGTCTAAAACAGACAAAAGGTAATGAAGAATTTTTCAGTAAGCTGGATGAAGAGATGTCAGAAATGAAAAAGGGGCCAGCGAGCGTAAAACGTTCTTAAACCCTGTAAGAAACAAACAGTTGCACAACTAGTCTTAAGTTGTTATAATGAGTTCATGTGTTTTTACAATAAATGTGAGGGTGTTTTTCCCTCAACTTGAAGTATATAACTCTGTTTCGAATGATTCAGGGCATAAGGAGCTGAAAAGAATGAAAACTGGAATTCATCCAAATTATAAGCTTTCAAAAGTAATTTGCTCTTGCGGAAACACTTTTGAAACTGGTTCAGTTAAAGAAGAGATCAAAGTTGAGACTTGTTCAGAGTGCCATCCATTCTATACTGGTCGTCAAAAATTCGCTGAAGCTGGCGGACGTGTTGATCGTTTCAACAAAAAATACGGTATTAAATAAGCCGGACTTTTTAAAAAACAGGCAAGTATTTTTCTTGCCTGTTTTTTCTTTTCCATAAACAAGTAAGAATTTATACAAAGCCAGGTCGACTTCAATAATGGCCAATGGATCGACAGGTGGAAGGGAGTAGCTGTTTCCATGTATGTAATGAAACAAACAGGCTGGATCGAGCTTATTTGCGGAAGCATGTTTTCAGGTAAATCTGAAGAATTGATTAAACGAGTCAGCCGTGCTCAATTTGCTAAAGAGCAAATAGCTGTATTTAAACCAGCTATTGATAATCGCTATGCGGAAGAGGCTGTCGTATCACACAATGGCTCTTCTGTGATGGCAAAGCCGATTGCCCATTCAACGGATATTTTTAAGTATTTGGACAAGCCCCTGGATATCATTGCAATAGATGAAGTGCAATTTTTTGATCATGAAATTATCGGGGTTGCCCAGCATCTTGCGGACAGCGGTTATCGAGTGATTATGGCTGGACTCGATCAAGATTTCAGAGGTGAACCATTCGGTCCTATGCCTGTTCTATTATCGCTTGCAGAATCGGTGACTAAGCTGCAGGCAGTTTGTGAAGTGTGCGGGTCACCTGCGAGCAGGACTCAGCGCTTGATAGATGGGGAGCCGGCCTCCTATGATGAGCCGATCATCCTTGTGGGTGCATCGGAATCATACGAGCCCCGCTGCCGCCATCATCACGAAGTTCCGGGTAAGCAGGCTGTTGGTATTAAAGAACATATTTGAATGATGGTGCCCTATGATCCAATGAGATCGCAGGGTGCTTTTTTTATGCGGAAAAGTGGACAAACTGTCGCAGTCATTCAGGTGGCATGACCAATACATGGAAGGGAAATAAAAGATAAATATTGCCCCATTTTGGGTAGGCTAACGAGGAAATGTTCTTCTTAACCAGTCAAAATGGAGGGAAAAAAATATGAAATCAAAACTGCTTATTATGACGGCCTTTCTGCTTGCTGCACTAACGGCATGCGGTCAAAATGACAATGCGATAAATAATGATTCGGAATATGGCGATCAATCCCGGGATGGCAGGGATTTTGTTGGCAATGGTTTAAATCAAGTATCCAATAATGATTGGGATAATGAAGCGGAACGCCCATCAGATCAGGTCCTTAACACACCGCATCATACATCCAATAATTCCCCATCCATGGGGCAGCAAATTGATGAAATCCGCGGAGTGATTGAATCGGAAACTAATTATGAGGCGGGCTCCGTTTGGTTTAATGGAAATACCATACATGTTACGGTCCATGATGAAGGCAAAATCAAGACGGAAAAAGAAAGAAATAAGGAAATGCAGCGAATACAAGGCATGATAAACAGGGTTGTGCCTCAATATAATGTAGATGTCAAATTAAACAAGTAACGAAACGACATTTTTGAATCTCTTTGACGTTGATTATTCACCTATACTATAATTAACCTAGAAGTGAACTGAGCTGGGGCACTGAGCTACTTTTTTATAGTAATAAAAGATGGATTACTTCCAATTCGTTTCAGATGTTTTGGAAAATTTATGAGGTGAATAATTTGTTTGATCGATTGCAAGCAGTAGAAGATAGATATGAAAGATTGAATGAACTATTAAGTGACCCGGAGATCATTAATGACTCTAAGAAGCTTAGGGAATATTCTAAGGAGCAATCCAGCATTCAAGAGACCGCATCGACTTATAAAGAATATAAAGCGGTTCGTGAGCAACTCCAGGAAGCGAAGGCGATGCTGGAGGAGAAACTTGATGCGGATATGCGTGAAATGGTAAAAGAAGAGATCAATGAACTTGATGAGACCATACAAGGACTTGAGGGTAAACTGAAAATATTGCTTATTCCTAAAGATCCTAACGATGATAAAAACGTAATCATGGAGATCCGCGGAGCGGCTGGCGGAGATGAGGCGGCCCTATTTGCAGGCAGTCTATACCGGATGTATAGCCGTTTTGCCGAGGTGCAAGGCTGGCGGACTGAAGTCATTGAAGCAAGTCCTACAGGGCTTGGCGGCTACAAGGAAATCATATTCATGATCAATGGTAATGGCGCTTATTCAAAATTGAAGTTCGAAAATGGGGCGCATCGCGTTCAACGAGTACCTGAAACTGAATCAGGCGGACGGATTCATACATCTACAGCCACGGTTGCCGTTTTACCCGAAGCTGAGGAAGTGGAAGTTGAAATCCATGATAAGGATATTCGTGTCGACACCTTTGCATCAAGCGGTCCTGGAGGGCAAAGTGTCAATACGACAATGTCAGCGGTGCGCTTGACTCATATTCCGACTAATACGGTTGTATCCTGTCAAGATGAAAAATCACAAATCAAGAACAAAGAAAAAGCAATGAAGGTTTTGCGTGCCAGGGTGTACGATAAAATCCATCGCGAAGTACAGGCGGAATATGATCAAAATAGGAAGCTTGCCGTTGGTACGGGCGATCGATCCGAAAGGATTCGCACTTATAACTTCCCGCAAAACCGCGTTACTGACCACCGTATTGGTTTAACGATTCAAAAACTGGATCAAATCATGGAAGGTAAGCTGGATGAAGTCGTTGATGCATTAATCATGGAAGACCAATCTTCAAGGCTGGAAAATGCAGATGAGTAATTCTGCCGTGAAAGTGTTTGAAGCCCTTAAATGGGCTTCTTCCTTTTTAAAGGAAAATGATCGTGATGCCAATGCTGGGGAAATCCTCTTACGGCACTTTTTAAAACAAACTCGCTCCGAAATGCTGGCCAACCTTCATGAGGAGCTTAGTGAAGCGGATTTTAGGCAATTTAAGGACGCTATTGAGCTGCATGCCGAGGGAACGCCCATCCAATATATAATCGGCAGTGAAGAGTTTTATGGACGGACCTTTTTTGTGAATGAAGAAGTGCTCATACCGAGACCGGAAACAGAAGAATTGATTTATTATACATTACGTAAACTCCCGGCCATTTTTATGGAGGGACAGAAGCTCCGGTTAGCTGATATTGGGACCGGCAGCGGCGCAATCGCCATAACGATGAAACTTGAAAAATCAAATCTGATGGTGACGGCCACGGACATAGCGGAACCATCGCTTGAGGTGGCGAGGAAAAATGCCGAATCACTTGGTGCCGAAGTGGAGTTCATGCAAGGTGATTTGCTTTTGCCTTTCATGAACATAAACGAAAAGGTGGACATCCTTTTATCGAATCCGCCATATATACCAGAAGATGATCATAAATCCATGTCAGTAGTCGTGACTGGTCATGAACCACATCGTGCATTATTTGCCGGTATCGATGGGCTGGATTTTTACCGCCGTTTTATGGAGCAGTTACCCCTGATCATGAAAGTGCCTGGGCTGATCGGTTTTGAAGTGGGTGCTGGACAGGGTGAAGCGGTTGCCGATTTATTGAAGCGTACCTTTCCTGCCGCAGAAGTATCCATTATAAATGACATTAATGAAAAAGATCGAATGGTCTTTGCTGAATTAAAATGATCCGTCTCCCTTATGTGAGACGGTTTTTTTAGGATCACCACTCTCATAATCTTTTGGAATCTATATTTCCGGCTATCAACTTTTTTTGTTTTTACTAGTTTAAGATAGCTGGAAAATGGTGAGACTAATTCATGTGAGGGGGCGAAGGCGATGAAAACTAAACATTTAGCCATTATTTATCTATTAATCTTAACTATAGGAACGATCGTAAGTATATATATGCCTAAAGCGGAGATGGTTGGTGCAGAAGATACGAAGGTGATCCCGGATGAGGCAATTCGGCTGCGGATACTTGCCAATAGTGATGCAGAAGAGGATCAAGCGGTTAAACGGCTGATTAGGGATGAGGTAAATGAAGATATTACAAAGTGGGTCGAGGAGCTTACTTCATTGGATGAAGCGAGGGATGTGATCACCTCGCATCTGCCTGATATCCAGGCGACGGCTGAGGCAGTTATAAAGGAACAGGGTTTGGAGCAGTCGGTGAAAGTGGATTTTGGACAAGCTGAATTTCCGACAAAACTGTACGGGCAGTATTTATATCCGGCAGGGGATTATGAAGCAGTGATTATCACACTTGGTGAAGGGGAAGGCGCAAATTGGTGGTGTGTGTTATTCCCCCCATTGTGTTTCTTGGATTTTTCAAATGGGACGGCTGTAAGCCAAAGTCCGATTGTCGAGGATGAAAGTGAAGGGTCCCTGACTTCGGAAGGAACGGCTTATGCTGCAACGAATGAAGAAAGTGAACCTGTTGCAGAGGAAGTAGTTGAAGAAGAGGTAATGGAGGAGAGCGTAAAAGAGGAAGTGCCGGAAGAAACGGTAAAAGAAGAGGTTGTACAGCCAGAGGTAAAAGAAGAAGTGGCAGTAGTAAAAGATAAGGAACAAGTGACAGAGGAAGTGCTTGAAGGGAAAGTAGAAGAAAACAAGGTTGAACTTGCGGCATCCAATGAACAAGGTCAACTATTATATGAAGGGGAAAAGGAGCCTGAGGTGGAAGTGAAGTCATTGTTTGCAGAAATCTTCAATGATCTATTTTAAAAAGGGAGCAGGCTTCTTTTAAATTCAGATAATTTTAAAAACATATCCACAGGGTTATTAACAAAAAATCAAAAAAGTCTGTCATTAATCATTAATATCCACAAACTTATCCACGGATTCGATGTGGTTATCCCCAATTTGTGGATAACACTTGAATTATGTGTATACTTCTTTTATACTTTCAAAGTATCTTTTAGGTGGAATTAGTACGTTAAATTGAAAATACCGTTCATATTAAAGCGATTTTATAAAATAAGAAATGTTAAAAGGCGATGGTGTTCAAGATGAAAACGAAAATTTGGTCAGTGGATAAAAATGTGGATAATTTACAAAGTTATCCCCAGATTACACAATCAGCTGAATTATTAAAGGCTAATCAAGTGGTTGCTTTTCCTACAGAGACCGTTTATGGACTCGGCGCGAATGCCAAAAATGACGAGGCGGTCAAAAAAGTGTTTGAAGCAAAGGGGCGTCCGAGTGATAATCCTTTAATCGTACATATAGCCTCCGATGACCAGTTGTCTGATATTGTAGAAGAGATTCCGGAACAGGCCCGGAAGCTAATGGCAGAATTTTGGCCGGGTCCATTGACTTTGATCATGAAACGAAAACCGGGCCAGCTATCAAACCTTGTGACAGCTGGATTGGACACAGTGGCTGTCAGGATGCCGGATCATCAGGTTGCCCTTGGCCTTATTCGTGCGAGTGATTTGCCCATTGCGGCTCCAAGTGCAAATACTTCCGGGAAACCAAGCCCCACTTCAGCAAAACATGTTGAAGATGACTTGTTGGGCCGGATTGCAGGTATAGTCGATGGCGGGAATACAGGTGTGGGCGTGGAATCCACAGTACTGGATTGCACTGTGGAAGTCCCTGTTATTTTAAGGCCCGGCGGGGTGACCCTGGAACAGCTGGAAGCGGTAATAGGGGAAGTCAGGCAAGATGTCGCTTTGAAGAATCAGGAAACGGCGCCAAAAGCCCCGGGCATGAAATATACCCACTATGCTCCGAAGGCCCCTCTATTTTTAGTCAAGGGTAATCAAGCTTTCCTTCAGAAGCTTGTGGATGAAAAAAGGACTGACGGGTTAAAGGTGGGCATCATAACGGCTTATGAACATCAACAGGATTTTAAGGCGGATTATGTGGTTGTCCCAGGTTCATTAGCGGATTTACATACTGTTGCGACAGGCTTATATGATGCCTTAAGACAGTTTGACGAGCTGGAGGTCGATGTCATTTTTAGTGAAATGTTTCCTGACCATGGAATAGGCGCTGCGGTCATGAACCGGCTAGAAAAGGCTGCAGGTCATCAAATCATCAAGGAACATGCGTAATAAGGACTGATTTATCCTTCTATTTCTTTTCGGACATGCATAACATGTAGTAGGCACGTCCGAGGGGGATTGGAATGAATACATTTGCTGGGGAAATCATCACCTTATTGCTAATGGCATTTGCGTTGGGAATGGATGCCTTTTCAGTAGGCCTTGGAATGGGAATGTTTAAGCTAAGGTTGAGGCAAATATTTTTTATAGGTTTGACAGTAGGTGTTTTTCATATTTGGATGCCCTTGCTTGGGATGGGGGCAGGCCGTTTCATTTCAGAAAAGTTCGGGACCTTTGCTACATACGCCGGCGGTCTATTGTTGATCATTCTTGGTATACAGATGTTTATCCCTGGAAAAAGGGATGGAGCTGGTGCCATGGGAAATAAGATGCTGGCTCCTGTCGGGAAAGGCTTAATCATTTTTGCGTTAGGGGTAAGCCTGGATAGCTTCTCGGTAGGGTTAACACTGGGGATTTACGGTGCAAAAACGATTTTAACCGTTCTTTGTTTTGGGTTTGCTGCCACCCTATTAACGTGGGCGGGGCTTTTACTGGGTAGAAAAATGCAGGGTTTGCTTGGCGTGTATAGTGAGATTCTTGGCGGAAGCATCCTGTGTGCATTTGGATTGAAATTATTGTTCTCTTTTTGATCCGCTTGAATTCATATCATTCCTTCCTCAACTGTTCCGATTAACGGGGCGGTTTTTATTTTTCTTCGGACAACAATGACAGTGATTTTTTGACTATAATAAACGGGCGATAGCTTATAATGAATAAAAAGGAGGCGTTAAAAATGATCCGAGTATTATTTGTATGTACAGGTAACACATGCAGAAGCCCGATGGCAGAAGCGATATTGAAAAATAAGGATATTGCGGGTGTTGAAGTGAAGTCCGCAGGCGTGTATGCTTCATCAGGCCAGGATGCTTCGATACATGCTAAAAATGTATTGTTTGAAAATGGCATAGTGCATAATCATCATTCAACGCCTTTATCCGCGAAGGAAATGGAGTGGGCAACTCATATCTTCACCATGACGGAAGGGCATAAATCGGCCATTACCCGTTCATACCCCCAAATGATCGATAAGACCTTTACCTTAAAAGAATTCATTATCGGCGATGAATATGATAGAGACATAATAGATCCGTTTGGCGGTTCTGAAGGCATTTATCGGGAAACGTTCAGGGAGCTGCAGGAATTAATAGAAGAGTTAGTAAAAAAGCTTAAAGAATAAACTGGGTACATAATGTGGCCGCTGCAGTAAAAAAATATTACTAAGCTTGTTGACCGTCAATGCAAAGGGTAAGATCAAGGCAGTCCCTTTTGAAGTGGCTGCTATTTCAGAATAAGCATCTGCTGGAGCGGAAGAAGTGACGGCTGTGACAAGCGAACAAGCGATAGTCATGGAAAATGTCAAAAAATCGGCAATGGTGGAACTTATAGTGGAAGCGGGAAAGATGAACATTACAGGACCATTACCCGCTTTCACACTTGACATTTTACTGCAGGAAACCGAAATCGGTTTCCTGCTTCTTTGTGGGGAAATAGGATGGACATCCTTTATCTTTTCATAATTTTGTGACACAATAAAATCAATTGAAAAAGCTAGAGGAGGATTAACATGAAAGTTGCGATTGCTTCGGATCATGGTGGTATACATATCCGTGAAGAAATAAAGAATTTATTGAATGAGTTAAAGATCCCATTTGAGGACTTTGGCTGTGAATGCAGTACGTCGGTGGATTATCCTGATTATGCTTTGCCGGTTGCCGAAAAAGTGGCACGGGGTGAGTTCGATCGGGGCATTTTAATCTGTGGAACTGGTATTGGAATGAGCATTGCTGCTAATAAGGTCAAAGGAATCCGTTGTGCATTGGTTCATGATGTCTATAGCGCGAAATTGACCCGTCAGCATAATGATACCAATATGTTAGCGATGGGGGAACGAGTCATTGGCCCGGGTCTTGCCAGGGAAATTGCCCAAACATGGCTGACTTCGGAATTTGAAGGCGGGCGTCATCAAAACAGGATCGGTAAGATTGCGGAGTATGAAGGTAAGCACAGCTAATTCTATGGTTTTGGAGAGTTTCGATAGCAAGTTTTCTTATTGAAAGGATGCGTTTTCATGACAAGTGATGCTACATTTTCAAATGAGCTTGAGATATGGGGAAACCAGTTTCGGAAACTTTTACATGAGTTTCAAGAACAGACAGCTTTAAAAGAGAAACAGCTACTGGTTATCGGCTGCAGTACAAGTGAAGTGATCGGGAAAAGGATCGGTTCTGAAGGGACGCTCGATGTTGCGGGGATGATTTTTTCCATAGTGAGGGATTTTCAAGGAAAAACGGGAGTTCAGGTTGCATATCAATGTTGTGAGCATCTAAACAGGGCATTGGTTTTGCAAAGGGAAACCGCGATTCGTTATGAGTATGAAGAAGTTTCGGTCGTACCTGTAAGAACAGCTGGGGGATCGATGGCGACATACGCCTACCAGCAATGGAATGATGCTGTCGTCGTTGAACATATCAAAGCGGATGCAGGGATAGACATTGGGGACACATTCATTGGCATGCATCTGAAGCATGTGGCGGTCCCGATTCGCTCTGCCATTAAAGAAATAGGACATGCACATGTAACCATGGCAAAAACCCGCCCCAAACTGATTGGCGGGGAGCGGGCAGTTTATCAGGACAACTATGAAAACAAGAGTTGTAATTAATGGGTAAGTGAGACAGCATTTCTCGGATGGGGAATGCTGTTTTTTAATTGAATGCGAGCAAAATCGTAAGGCTCAAGATGAGGTTCACAAGAAAATCCTTTATATTATAGTGCTAATATAATGGTGATTTCACTCGTGAAATATAGGGTGGAAGAGCTATTTATCATAATTTCGATGTTAAATACGAACATTTTCAAATGAAAAAACATTTAATGTTCGATAAAAATAGACTATCACTTCTAAATTAGACATGTTAAAATGGAGTAGAATTTTCTAATGATATTGGTAAGGCTTTTTCATGCTTTTTGAAGGCATGTTGCACATAAATACTAAAAAGCGAATCACGCACAATTTGAGGAGGAATTACGGAATGAATCGTTTAGCAAAACAAGATGAGCAAGTGTTTAACGCAATTCAACTGGAATTAGGGCGTCAAAGAAGTAAAATTGAGCTTATTGCTTCTGAAAACTTCGTGAGTGAAGCTGTCATGGAAGCGCAAGGGTCGGTCTTGACTAATAAGTATGCAGAAGGATACCCTGGAAAACGTTACTATGGCGGATGTGAATATGTAGACATCGTTGAAGATCTAGCACGTGAGCGTGCGAAAGAAATTTTCGGAGGCGAGTATGTGAACGTACAGCCTCACTCTGGAGCTCAAGCCAATATGGCCGTATACTTCACAGTGCTTCAAACTGGCGATACAGTGCTTGGGATGAACCTTTCGCATGGAGGTCACTTAACACATGGAAGTCCAGTAAACTTCAGTGGTGTTAACTACAATTTCGTTGAATATGGTGTAGACGAAAAAGATCACCGTATCGATTACAATGATGTATTGGAAAAAGCGCGTCAACATAAACCGAAATTGATCGTAGCGGGTGCAAGTGCATATCCACGGGAAATTGATTTCAAGCGATTCCGTGAAATTGCAGATGAAGTCGGGGCATATTTAATGGTCGATATGGCGCATATTGCAGGTTTAGTTGCGGCTGGATTACATCAAAGTCCAATTCCTTATGCTGACTTTGTAACGACAACTACTCATAAAACACTTCGCGGGCCACGCGGAGGGATGATCATCTGTAAAGAAGAATTCGGTAAGAAGATCGATAAATCCATCTTCCCTGGAATTCAAGGCGGTCCGTTGATGCATGTTATTTCAGCTAAGGCTGTTGCTTTCGGCGAAGCGCTTCAAGATGAATTTAAAGTATATGCACAACAAATCATCGACAATGCTAAACGTTTGGGCGAAGGTTTGAAGAAAGAAGGATTCACTCTTGTTTCTGATGGCACGGACAATCACTTGATTCTTCTTGATGTACGCTCTACTGGATTAACGGGAAAAATCGCAGAGCATGTTTTGGATGAAATCGGTATTACCGTGAACAAAAATGCGATTCCTTATGACCCGGAAAAACCATTCGTTACCAGCGGTATACGTATTGGGACTGCGGCAGTGACATCACGTGGCTTCGGTTTGGAAGACATGGATGAAATAGCTGCAATCATCGGACTTGTTTTGAAAAATAATGAAGACGCAGCTAAACTTGAAGAAGCAAAACAGCGTGTTGAATCATTAGCGAACAAATTTGAATTATATCCTTCATTGTAATATCGGAGCTGCTCCCTTTTAAAGGGAGCGGTTTTTTTTGTACTTATGGACGGTCATTGTGTTAGAAGAATCCGAATAGTGAAAATAGGTCTGACATCTAAACCTTTATTGAAGATTGAAACATTTTTCTGTAAAATAGGTTGAAGTGAATTTTAAAAGACACGAAAATTTTTCTATTCGATTAGGGAAATCATAAAAAAGCGCGAAACTAAGCAATGGAATTGGAGAGATGCTAAATGGGAAAAGTTTATGTTTTCGATCACCCGTTAATTCAACACAAATTAGCCTATATACGTGATATAAATACAGGAACAAAAGAATTCCGTGAACTAGTGGATGAAGTTGCATCATTGATGGCATTTGAAATCACGAGGGATATGCCGCTGGAAGAAGTCGAAATCCAAACACCAGTAAGCACAGCGAAAGTGAAAATGCTTTCTGGTAAAAAAGTGGGGATCGTCCCGATTTTACGTGCAGGCATAGGGATGGTGGACGGAATCATTAAGCTGATTCCTGCTGCAAAGGTCGGACATGTTGGACTTTACCGTGATCCTGAAACATTGAAACCGGTTGAATATTATGCGAAAATGCCAAGTGACCTGGCAGAAAGGGAATGCATTGTCGTTGACCCGATGTTAGCCACTGGCGGATCAGCCATCGAAGCAATCCATTCCATTAAAAAGCGCGGTGCAGTCAATATTAAATTCATGTGTTTGATTGCAGCTCCAGAGGGTGTTGAAGCTTTAAAAGAAGCTCATCCTGATGTTGATATCTATATTGCGGGTCTTGACGAAAAACTGAATGAACATGGTTATATCGTTCCAGGTCTTGGAGACGCAGGAGATCGTTTATTCGGCACAAAATAAGGAAAGAAACTGAGGTGTCACGAATGAACAAACCGATAAAAGTCATGACCATTTTCGGGACGAGACCAGAAGCTGTCAAAATGGCTCCCTTAGTACTCGAATTTCAAAAACACCCAGAATATTTCAAGCCGATCGTTGCTGTTACGGCTCAGCATCGCCAAATGTTAGATCAAGTTCTCGAACTATTTTCCATAAAGCCGGACTATGACTTGGACATAATGAAGGAAAGGCAAACGCTTGCTGACATTACAACAAGAGCATTAAATGGTCTTGATTCCGTAATGAAGGAAGCTAAACCAGATATTGTTCTCGTACATGGTGATACAACCACGACGTTTGTCGCAAGTCTGGCAGCTTTTTATAATCAAATTGTCATTGGGCATGTAGAAGCGGGGCTGCGCACTTGGAATAAGTATTCCCCCTATCCGGAAGAGATGAATCGACAGCTTACAGGTACGATGGCGGATTTGCATTTTGCGCCGACTTCCAAAGCCGAGGAGAATCTGCTGAACGAAAACAAGAAGGATAATATCTTCGTGACGGGAAATACAGCAACGGATGCTTTAAAGACGACTGTAAGGTCCACATATTCCCATCCGGTTTTAAATGGACTTGGCGAAGACAGGCTCATTTTGCTTACGGCCCATCGCAGGGAAAATCTAGGGGAACCTATGAGGAATATCTTCCGGGCCGTAAAGAGAATCATTGTTGAGCATGATGACGTTCAAGTGGTATATCCTGTCCATTTAAATCCGCTTGTTCAGGAATTGGCAAACGAAGTGCTCGGGAATGATCCGCGGGTTCATTTGATAGAACCGCTGGATGTATTGGATTTCCATAACTTCGCTTCAAGAGCCTATTTGATTTTGACTGATTCTGGAGGAATCCAGGAAGAGGCACCTTCACTTGGTGTACCTGTCCTGGTTTTAAGGGATACGACCGAACGTCCTGAGGGGATTGCGGCTGGAACCTTAAGATTGGCAGGTACTGATGAACAATCCATATATGATTTGGCACATGAATTGCTCACCGATCAAGAGGTGCACGAAAAAATGTCCAAAGCTTCAAATCCATATGGGGATGGAAATGCTTCGGTCCGAATAGCTGAAGCCATCCGTTACTATTTTAAGCAAATAAATATGCCGCCAACTAGATTTGACTCATAAAAAGGGAAAAGCCATGCGCTTTTCCTTTTTTTATTTGCATACTCCAAGGTTGTTGAGAAAAGATAACTGCTAAGGGGATGATTATGTTGGGAAAGAAAACGTTCATAGTGTTTGTTTTCCTTTTTATATTTATTTATCAAAATGAAAAGGGATTGGCATCCGTCATTCTGCCGCCATTTCCAAAACTATCTGAATCTAAGGAAGTAACGGTTGTTGTCACGATGGATAAGGCGTTTCAACGAAAAAAGATCGAAAAACTGCTTGAAAAATATCCATCCCTTCAATTACGGAATGTTTATTCGGTTGCCCTGAATGGATTCTCCCTTCATGGGAAAATGAATGAGATAGAACAACTTAAAAAGGAGGATGAAATTCAGGCCGTAACGGAAGTATCCGTTTATCAAGCCGTGTTGGATAAAAGTGTCCCATACATAGGAGGAGACAGGGTCAGGGGTTTCTTTGATAAGGAGAATCACCGGATCACCGGTAAAGGGATAAAAGTAGGAATAATCGATACTGGCATCGATTATACACATCCAGATTTGCAACGTGCTTATAGAGGGGGGAAGGATCTGGTTGATGGTGATGAAGATCCGATGGAAACCAAAAATCAAGGCGACCTGGATACATTGCATGGCACTCATGTGGCAGGCATCATTGCAGCCAATGGAAAAATGAAAGGCGTCGCACCTGAAGCGGAAATTTACGCATATCGAGCTTTGGGACCAGGCGGTGCAGGAGATACGGATCAAGTATTGAAGGCTATTGAGTCAGCCATGAAGGATAAGGTGGATGTATTGAACCTCTCTCTTGGTAATAACGTCAATGGTCCTGATTTACCTATCTCCCTTGCATTGAATAAGGCTGTGGAAAGCGGCATCGTTGCCGTGACATCAAACGGGAATTCCGGTCCGGCTGTATGGACCGTCGGTTCACCCGGTACAGCGGAAAAAGCGATTTCCGTTGGGGCATCGACTCCTCCCTTAAGGGTTCCGTACATGATTTACGGTCTTGGATCGAAAAAGCATCAATCGCATTTAACCTTGTTTCAAGGCTCTAAAAAATGGAACCTGACGTTTTCCGAGAATGTCATATATGGGGGACTGGGTAATGAAAAGGACCTGAAGGATGTTCGGGATAAGATTGTGTTGATGGAACGTGGCACTCTTACCTTTCAGCAGAAAGTATCCAATGCAGAAAAGGCAGGTGCAAAGGGGGTAATTGTTTTTAATAATACGAGCGGGACCTTTACTGGAAGCTTGGAAAAAGAAATGAAAATTCCAGCTGCTTCTATTAATAGAAGAGATGGATTGCAGCTTAAGCAAATCATGGAAAAAGGGCAGAGCAAAACCGTTCAATTTGTTTATAAGAACGAGCAGGATAGGCTAGCGGACTTTAGCTCCAGGGGACCGGTAACCGTATCGTGGGGAATAAAGCCTGACGTATTGGCCCCGGGAGTGGAAATTGAAAGCACCATTCCTAAAGGATATATGTCCTTGGATGGAACAAGTATGTCCGCACCGCATGTTGCAGGGGCTTGCGCCTTAATCCTGCAAAAACACCCGGAATGGACTCCTGATCAAGTGAAATCTGCATTGATGAGCACTTCCAAGCCATTGAGGAAAACTGTAAATCAATTGTATCATACATATGAACAGGGGGCTGGACGCATCCAGGTCGACGAAGCATTAAAAGCGGACACGCTCTTGAATCCAAGCTCATTGTCCTTTGGGATGTATACAAAAAAAGAAGGAATTGAAGAGCATCATGAAACGGTAGTCATAGAAAATACCGGAACGGAAATGAGGAAGTACTCATTCATGGTTCCATTAAAAGAGACGGGACTCACTTGGGAATTGCCGAAATCCCTTACTTTGAAACCGAAGGAAAAGAAACGGATAAAAGTTGGACTGCAGGTCAACCCAGCCGAGCTTAAAAAGGGAGTCTTTGATGGATACCTCATTATAATGGAAGGAACCAAAAGAATATCCCTTCCTTATTTATATGTAAAAGAAGAGCCTGATTATCCAAGGATAATGGGATTTGATTTTGGACAAGGGGACAAGAAAGGCACATATCGATACGAAATGTATCTTCCGCGCGGGGCAGAAGAATTCGGTATTGCCCTTTATGAGGAAGATAGCTTGAAATTCGCTGGATATTTGGATTGGTCCAGATCGGCTCCTTCCGGTTTGATCAAAAAAGATGTTTTGAAAAAGGACTTGCCGCCTAAAGGAGTGTATAAAGCGATAATCTTTGCGAGAAGGGGCGGAAGGGAAGATCGGATAGAAAAGACGTTACTTATCGAGTGAACAGAGGACAATAAGTAAAATAAAATGGATGTCAATAGTATAAAAAAGATAATTTGTGAACAATTCGTTAATAATTACAAACCTGTGACAAATTTCACTAACCACTCATTGACAATGATTCTAGCCTATTGTATGCTAACAAAGGATGTAAAATGAGAGGGTTTTCAGTAGCCCGGCATGCAGATTTTTACAGCATGAAATGTTTTCTATCCTCCACCAAATTCAACCGCGAGGATGCAACTTACGTCAAATGATCGCCGTCTAAAATGGCTATGACTTTGATGTCAGCGATTCTTTCTCAAATAGTCGGATCAGTTTTGTTCGGTAACTTCTTTTACTTGTCAGAACCTAAGATTCGAACCGCTGCTATTAGTAATTGGCCTTCTTTGTGGACTTGCTAGGTTTACAAGCAATGCTTCATTCAGTACGAAAATATTTCTCAGGAGATTAAATGAAAAATGCCAGAAATGAAAATCATGTTCAACAGGCAGAGTAAATATATAATTTTTCTTCTGGCGGTTTATGTTGTTGGATGGGGACTTACGAGTTATCAAGCCGTTTTTGCTGGGCTTATACTGGGTACGAGTTTGAGTTTATACAATTTATGGCTGATCAATCAGAAAATGAAAAAGTTCAGTCAGGCGCTCGATGAAGGAAAGAAAACGAAATCTCTTGGGACGATGACACGAATGGCATCCGCAGGTCTAGCGGTACTCATTGCATTGGAATTTCCGGAGCATTTTCATCTGATAAGTGTTGTATGGGGATTAATGACAGCTTATATTGTCATTTTTATAGATTTTTTCATCCAATTAATACGTCGATAGCGGGGAAGAGAGGTGAATATAGTTGAATCATGAAGCACCCTTACAAGAATTTATGGGTCTTACCTTTAACTTGAGTAACGTCCTAATGATTACAGTTGCCAGTCTAGTTGTGTTCATACTTGCTGTGCTTGGTACACGTAAGCTTGCCATGAAGCCAACCGGCATGCAGAATTTCATGGAATGGATTATGGATTTCGTTAAGGGTATTATTAATAGTAACATGGACTGGAGAACAGGTGGTCAGTTTCAACTGCTTGGTATGACTTTGCTGATGTACATTTTTGTGTCCAATATGCTAGGTCTTCCGTTTGCAATTAGTTACGATGGAGTGCTTTGGTGGAAATCACCAACAGCCGACCCAGTTATCACATTGACTCTTGCAGTCATGGTTTTAGGTTTAACGCATTATTATGCTATAAAAATGAAAGGCGCCAAGGGTTACTTTAAAGCTTATAAAAACCCAATGACACTTGTAGAGGAATTTACAAACTCCTTGACACTTGGTCTGCGTCTATATGGTAACATTTATGCTGGTGAAGTTTTGCTGAGTCTATTAGCGGGCACCCTAGCATTTAGTGGAGCTGCCGGATTTATTGGTGCAATTGTGCCTACATTAGTATGGCAAGGCTATAGTATTTTCGTCGGTAGTATCCAAGCGTTTATCTTTGTCACGTTAACAATGGTTTATCTGTCTCATAAAGTCAGTGACGACCATTAATTATAAGTTCATTTAGAACTAAAAAAATAATAAATTTTGATACAATCTAAGGAGGATATTTATAATGACAGGTTCAGTAGGTCTTCTTGCAGCAGCAATTGCAATTGGTTTGGCAGCACTAGGTGCAGGTATTGGTAATGGTCTTATCGTTTCAAGAACAGTGGAAGGTATCGCTCGTCAACCAGAAGCTCGCGGTATGCTTCAAACAACAATGTTCATCGGGGTAGGTTTAGTTGAGGCGATGCCTATCATCGCGGTAGTAATTGCGTTTATGGTATATGGTGGTTAATAGAACCTTCAAAAAGTTCAAAAATGGCGAAGTTCGTTCCATGTGAACCTTCGCCTTTCCTTTATGTCCACAATCCTGTTTTATACAGTTTAAGAGCATAGTTTTCTAAAGTTCATATAATGAACGCTTTAAGAAGTGAAACTCGTGAAGGGAGTGAACCAAGCGTGTTAACAAGCAGCTTTGTACTTGGGTCAACGTCTCATGGCTTTAATGGCGGAGACATGTTATACCAATTAGTAATGTTTATCATTTTGTTAGCGTTGCTGAAGAAATTTGCATGGGGTCCTCTAATGGGCATCATGACTCAACGTGAAGAACATGTTGCAAATGAAATTCAAGCAGCTGAAGCTAGCAGACAAGAAGCACTTAAATATTTAGAAGAACAACGTGAAATCGTAAAACAATCTCGCACTGAAGCGGGACAACTTATAGAAAACGCAAAACTTCAAGGTGAAGCACAGCGTGAAGAGATCGTGAATCAAGCACGTCTTGAAGCTGAACGCGTCAAAGAAACAGCTAAGCGTGAAATCGTACAGGAAAAAGAAAAAGCCATTACGGCATTACGCGAGCAAGTGGCATCTTTATCCGTACTCATTGCTTCTAAAGTAATAGAAAAAGAACTATCCGAAGCAGATCAAGAGCAATTGATTAATGACTACATTCAAGAGGCAGGAGAAGGGAAATGAGCGATATAACAGTAGCAAAGCGTTATGCCGTTGCCCTTTTCCAAATTGCGAAAGAGCAAAACCTCATTAACCAACTTGAAGAAGAGCTTCGCATAGTGAATGAAGTTTTTACAAATGATAATGAGCTATTAAGCTTCCTGGCTCATCCTAAAATGACTAAAGATGCAAAAGGCGCTTTGATTGCAAATGCATTTGCAAGCCTTTCTTCTTCCGTTCAAAACACTGTGATGTTGATGGTGGAGCGTCATCGTACAGATGAAGTGACAGCAATGGCACAAGAGTTCATTGAACTTGCGAATGAAGAAAACTCAGTAGCTGATGCAACGGTCTATACAGTACGTCCATTGACTGAAACGGAAGTGGAAGCTGTGTCTTCATCTTTTGCAGCAAAAATCGGCAAAAGAAATTTACGCATTACTAATATTACGGATAGCAATATCCTTGGCGGCATCAAATTACAAATCGGTAACCGCATATATGACGGGACGATTAGCGGTAAGTTAGAACGCCTTAGCAAACAACTATTAGGTTAATATTCACAGATAGGGGTGAAATTCATGAGCATCAAAGCTGAAGAAATCAGTGCGCTGATTAAAAAGCAGATTGAAAACTATCAGTCGGAAATTAAAGTAAGCGATGTCGGTACGGTTATCACTGTTGGTGATGGTATCGCACGCGTTCATGGTTTAGATAATGCAATGTCTGGGGAGCTCTTAGAATTTTCCAATGGCTCAATGGGATTAGCACAAAACCTTGAGCAAAATAACGTAGGTGTTGTTATTCTTGGACCATTCAGAGACATTAAAGAAGGCAGTGAAGTACGCCGTACTGGCCGTATCATGGAAGTGCCAGTTGGAGAAGAATTAATCGGACGTGTCGTGAATCCGCTTGGACAACCATTAGATGGTCTAGGCCCGATCGCTACGACAAAAACTCGTCCAATCGAAAGCCCTGCTACAGGTGTAATGGACCGTAAATCAGTACATGAACCTTTACAAACAGGTATTAAAGCAATTGATGCATTGGTTCCAATCGGTCGTGGACAACGTGAGTTAATCATCGGTGACCGTCAAACTGGTAAAACATCAGTTGCGATCGATACAATTCTTAACCAAGCTGACCAAGATATGATCTGTATCTATGTCGCTATCGGTCAAAAAGAATCAACGGTTCGTGGAACTGTTGAAACACTACGTAAAAATGGTGCTTTGGATTACACAATCGTTGTATCTGCATCAGCTTCTCAACCAGCACCACTTTTATACCTAGCTCCATATGCTGGTGTGACAATGGGTGAAGAGTTCATGTTCGCTGGCAAGCACGTTCTTGTGGTTTATGATGATCTTTCTAAACAAGCATCTGCATACCGTGAACTTTCCTTGCTACTTCGCCGTCCTCCAGGTCGTGAAGCATTCCCAGGGGATGTATTCTACTTGCACTCCCGTTTACTTGAGCGTGCAGCAAAATTGAATGACACTTTAGGTGCCGGTTCAATCACTGCGCTTCCATTTGTTGAAACACAAGCAGGCGACATCTCTGCTTATATTCCAACAAACGTAATTTCCATCACTGATGGACAAATCTTCTTGCAATCCGATTTGTTCTTCTCGGGTGTACGTCCTGCGATTAACGCTGGTCTATCCGTATCCCGTGTTGGTGGGTCTGCACAAATTAAAGCGATGAAAAAAGTTGCCGGTACATTACGTCTTGACTTGGCTTCATACCGTGAATTGGAAGCATTCTCTCAATTCGGTTCTGACCTGGATGCTGCAACACAAGCAAAACTTAACCGTGGTGCTCGTACAGTTGAAGTTCTGAAACAAGATCTAAACAAACCGATCAAAGTTGAAAAACAAGTCATGATTTTCTATGCATTGACTAAAGGTCATTTAGATGATATTCCTGTATCGGATATCCTTCGCTTTGAAGAAGAATACTATGTGTTCCTAGATCGTTCTCATCCGGAATTATTAGATCACATTCGCACAACTAAAGGTCTTCCTGAAGATGCTGCTATCGTTGCTGCAATTAACGAATTCAAAAAGAACTTCGTTATTTCTGAATAATAAAGGTCTAACTAATTTATAAAGGGTGGTGAGAATGAATGGCCTCTTTACGCGATATTAAGTCTCGGATTACTTCAACGAAAAAGACGAGTCAAATTACAAAAGCGATGCAGATGGTATCTGCTTCTAAAATGAACCGTGCGGAAGCTAATGCTAAAGCATATGTTCCATATATGGAAAAAATTCAAGAAGTGGTATCCAGTATTGCGAACGGAAGCACGGATGCATCGCATCCAATGCTTACTTCACGTCCAGTTAAGAAAACCGGTTACTTGGTAATCACATCGGACCGTGGATTGGCTGGGGCATACAATAGTAGTATACTTCGCCACGTTCATAAAACCATTCTTGAACGCCATAAATCCAATGATGAGTTCGTCATTATCGCAATCGGAAGGGTTGGCCGTGATTTCTTTGTCAGCCGTAACATGCACGTAGAGCTTGAAGTAACTGGGGTTCCCGATCAGCCGTCTTTCGCTGACATTAGCTCCCTTGCAAAATCAACAGTTAATTTATATCTGAATGAGCTGTGTGATGAGCTTTATATGTACTATAACCATTATGTCAGCCCAATCCAGCAGGAGGTTACGGAAAAGCAAGTCCTTCCGTTAGCTGACTTCAATACTTCCAATGCAACATTGACTTCTTATGAATTTGAACCGAATGCGGAAGAAATCCTTGAGGTATTACTGCCTCAGTACGCAGAAAGTTTGATTTATGGTGCTTTGTTAGATGGTAAAGCAAGTGAGCACTCTGCACGTATGACTGCAATGAAAAGTGCAACCGATAATGCAAAAGAATTGATCGACTCACTTTCATTACAATATAACCGTGCACGTCAGGCAGCTATCACTCAAGAAATTACAGAGATCGTCGGCGGTGCAGCAGCTTTAGAATAAAATCATTTAAGGGGACGGTCGGCCCGGACGAAGCTTGGCCGTTCCATAAACTCGATAGTCGTTATAAGCAACGTTAGGAGGGAAAACGATGAATATAGGACGCGTTACTCAAGTTATGGGTCCGGTTGTTGACGTGAAATTCGAAGACGGACAACTTCCTAAGATCTATAACGCGTTAAGAATCGAAAATACAGCGTCTGGTACAGGACTAACTCTTGAAGTAGCCCTTCAACTAGGTGATAATACAGTTCGTACTGTAGCAATGTCTTCCACTGATGGTTTAACCCGTGGTGCAGAGACTGTTGATACAGGAGCTCCAATTTCCGTTCCTGTAGGTGAAGTTACTCTAGGTCGTGTTTTCAACGTATTAGGGGAAAACATTGACCTATTCGAACCACTTACAGCAGAGGTGCGTCGTGATCCAATTCACAGACAAGCGCCGTCATTCGAGGAATTATCAACATCTGTTGAAATCCTAGAAACAGGTATTAAAGTAGTAGATTTACTTGCCCCTTACATCAAAGGTGGTAAAATCGGTCTCTTCGGTGGAGCCGGTGTTGGTAAAACTGTACTTATCCAAGAACTTATCAATAACATCGCACAAGAGCACGGCGGTATCTCGGTATTCGCTGGTGTAGGTGAGCGTACTCGTGAAGGTAATGACCTTTTCTACGAGATGACTGATTCCGGTGTTATCAAGAAAACGGCAATGGTATTCGGACAAATGAACGAGCCACCAGGTGCACGTATGCGTGTTGCTCTTAGCGGTTTGACAATGGCTGAATATTTCCGTGACGAACAAGGACAAGACGTTCTTTTCTTCATCGATAACATTTTCCGTTTCACACAAGCAGGTTCTGAGGTTTCCGCCCTACTAGGACGTATGCCTTCAGCGGTTGGTTACCAACCAACTCTTGCTACTGAAATGGGCCAATTGCAAGAACGTATCACTTCAACAAATAAAGGTTCAGTTACATCCATTCAAGCGATCTATGTACCTGCCGATGACTATACGGATCCGGCTCCAGCTACAACTTTCGCTCACTTGGACGCAACAACTAACCTTGAGCGTAAACTTTCTGAAATGGGTATCTACCCTGCAGTTGATCCATTGGCATCTTCTTCTCGTGCCCTTAGCCCAGAAATCGTTGGAGCTGAGCACTATAAAGTGGCTCGTCAAGTGCAATCGACTTTACAGAAATATAAAGAACTTCAAGATATTATCGCCATCTTGGGTATGGACGAACTAAGCGAAGACGAAAAAGTAATCGTTGCCCGTGCTCGTAGAATTCAAAACTTCTTGTCACAAAACTTCCACGTGGCTGAACAATTCACTGGTCAAAAGGGATCTTATGTACCAGTTAAAGAAACAGTCCAAGGATTCAAAGATATCCTAGCTGGAAAATATGACGAACTTCCAGAAGATGCTTTCCGTCTAGTTGGCCGCATCGAAGAAGTTATTGCTAAAGCAAAAGAAATGGCTTAATTAAAGGGACCTAGGAGGGAATGAAATGAAGACCATTAAAGTCAATGTTGTTACTCCCGATGGCCCAGTATATGATGCAGAAGTTGAAATGGTAAGCACTAAAGCTAAAAGCGGTGAGCTGGGAATCATGGCTGGACACGTTCCAACTGTAGCCCCGCTTACCATTGGTGCTGTCCGTCTTAAAAATGGAAGCAACACAGACTATGTAGCTGTAAATGGTGGCTTCTTAGAAGTTCGCCCTGATGTGGTAACCATTTTAGCTCAATCTGCTGAAAGAGCTGAAACTATCGATCTTGCACGTGCTCAAGCAGCAAAAGCCCGTGCTGAACAAAGATTGCAGAACAATGATGGATCAAATGATGCCAAAAGAGCTAATTTAGCGCTTAAACGTGCCATTAACCGAATCCAAATTGCAGAAATGCGATAACTTTAATTGATGAAAACACTTGATTCTTCCACTCGTGGTAAGATCAGGTGTTTTTTTTATCCCGAAGGTTTTTGAGGATTATTGACATGAATTATCGGAATTAGGAAAAAAAGGTCGAATTATAGAGTAAAGTATTTTCCATTTTAATCCTTAACTCGTCGACATGCTTTTATCCTAATGTTATAATGTATACGCTTACAATTATTGCTTCATACCCCTTCCTTTCACGTTGCTTCTAAAAGAATGTTACCCTGCATAATATTTTAAAACAGTATCCAAAAAGAAGACAGGCAAATTTAAATTATACCCAGTTAACATGATTTATCCATAAAGGAGATGAACATGGAACAGCTGCATATTTACCAAAATAATTATTTAATTGTATTTGTTTTCCTTTGTCTCGGCATTTTATTACCAGTGATCGCTTTATTTCTTGGTAGACTGCTAAGGCCTTATAAACCGACAGATATGAAATATACGACTTATGAAAGTGGAATCGATCCTTTTCAGGATTCAAGAGTTCAATTCAATGTCAGGTATTATCTATTCGGATTGATGTTCGTCATATTTGACGTAGAAACGGTTTTTCTTTACCCATGGGCGGTTGCCTATGATGAACTCGGACTGTTTGCATTGATTGAAATGCTGTTTTTTGTCGTGATCCTTATGCTGGGTCTAATCTATGCTTGGAAAAAGAAGGTGTTAAAGTGGAATTGAAGTTGGATGAACTTACCCCTAAAGAAATGGAAGAAATGCGCCACAGTATTTTTTTATCCACACTTGAACAAATAAAAGGCTGGGCTAGAAGTAACTCACTCTGGCCAATGACTTTCGGTTTGGCATGTTGTGCAATTGAAATGATGGGTGTCGGCTCCTCACATTATGATTTGGACCGTTTTGGTTCATTTTTTCGGACATCCCCTAGACAATCGGATGTCATGATTGTTTCAGGAACGGTAACGAAAAAAATGGCTCCAATAATAAGCAGATTATACGAACAAATGCCAGAACCGAAATGGGTTATTGCAATGGGATCCTGTGCAACTGCCGGCGGGCCTTATGTTCACTCTTACTCAGTGGTCAAGGGGGTAGATCAAATTGTACCTGTCGATGTATATATACCGGGTTGTCCCCCAAACCCAGCTGCACTTATTTATGGGATCAATAAATTAAAAGAAAAAATCCGTTACGAGGCGAAAACCGGAAAGCGGGTGATATAGATGAGTGAAAAGGAGGACTTAGCGAAGCAAAAGGCGGAGGCCGCGGCCAAGGCCAAGGCAGCGGCATTGGCCAAAAAACAGGCGAAAGCAGAAGCGGCAGAAAAGCCGGAAGGCGAAGTGGATATAGCGAAGCAAAAAGCGGAGGCTGCGGCCAAGGCGAAAGCAGCGGCATTGGCCAA
The DNA here is from genome assembly GCF_044762665.1 of Peribacillus sp. NPDC096622. Classification (NCBI taxonomy): domain Bacteria; kingdom Bacillati; phylum Bacillota; class Bacilli; order Caryophanales; family Bacillaceae; genus Peribacillus; species Peribacillus sp. NPDC096622. Next base: position 209,319 of record NZ_JBIWES010000002.1, read on the forward strand.
AAAACAGGCGAAAGCAGAAGCGGCAGAAAAGCCGGAAGGCGAAGTGGATATAGCGAAGCAAAAAGCGGAGGCTGCGGCTCAGGTGAAAGCAGCGGCATTGGCCAAAAAACAGGCGAAAGCAGAAGCGGCAGAAAAGCCAGAAGGCGAAGTGGATATAGCGAAGCAAAAGGCGGCGGCCGCGGCTCAGGCGAAAGCAGCGGCATTGGCCAAAAAACAGGCGAAAGCAGAAGCGGCAGAAAAGCCGGAAGGCGAAATGGAAATAGCGAAGCAAAAAGCGGAGGCCGCGGCTCAGGCGAAAGCAGCGGCATTGGCCCGGAAACGGTCGAAAGAAGAAGCGGCAGAAAAGCCGGAAGGCGAGATGGAAATAGCGAAGCAAAAGGCGGCGGCTGCGGCCAAGGCGAAAGCAGCAGCATTGGCCCGGAAACGGTCGAAAGAAGAAGCGGCAGAAAAGCCGGAAGGCGAGATGGAAATAGCGAAGCAAAAGGCGGCGGCCGCGGCCAAGGCGAAAGCAGCGGCAAAAGCGAAAGCGGCTGCTGCTGCTGCTGCTGCGAAGAACAGGGCAGCTGTACAGGAAAGCGAGGAAGTTAACACCCATAGCGAAATATCCCCAAATCAGTCGAAACTCGATCAAATTGTTTCTGCTATTGAAAGCCATGTAGGACAAGGGGCATTATTAGAGCACTATATTAATAGACTATCAAAAGATGTACCCACTTTAGTGGCTAATCCGGATACATATTTCTCAATAGCAAAATTTCTGCGCTACGATGAACAGCTTGATTTTTCGTATTTATCGGAACTTCATGGTACGGATTTTGAATCCCATATGGAAATCTATGTACATTTACACTCATTCAAAATGAACCAATCAGTTGCCTTGAAGGTGAAGCTTGATAGGGATACTCCCGTTATTCCATCATTGGTCCCATTATGGTCAGGTGCAAATTGGCCAGAATGTGAGGCGTATGATTTATTAGGTATTACCTTTAATGAACACCCTGATTTAAAGCGGATTTTACTTGGTGATGATTGGAAAGGGTATCCCCTTAGAAAAGATTATGAGCCTTATGATGTGGAGGTGTAAGCCCTATGTTAAGGACGGAAGAAATGCTTCTCAATGTCGGTCCGCAGCATCCGAGTACACATGGTGTTTTTCGTCTTGTCATCAAGATTGACGGTGAGATTATCAAAGAGGCTACACCTGTCATTGGGTATCTGCATCGCGGGACGGAAAAACTAGCGGAAAATCTACAATATACACAAATAATCCCATATACCGATCGGCTCGATTATCTGGCGGCAATGACAAATAATTATGTGCTTTGCCATGCTGTTGAGACAATGATGGGGGTGGAGATCCCTGAAAGGGCAGAATATTTGCGGGTCATCGCAATGGAATTGGGCAGAGTTGCAAGCCACCTCGTCTGGTGGGGTACATACTTGCTGGATATAGGTGCGACGAGCCCTTTCCTATACGCATTTCGAGAACGTGAAATGATCGTTAATTTATTGACTGAATTGTCAGGGGCACGCCTAACATTCAATTATATGCGTGTCGGAGGTGTGAAATGGGATGCTCCCGAAGACTGGATTGCAAAGGTTGCCGAGTTTGTCCCTTATATGAGGGAGCAGCTTGCCGGTTACCATGAGCTTGTGACAGGGAATGAAATCTTTGTTAATCGTGTTAAAGGGGTGGGCATCTATACGAAGGAAGAAGCCTTACAGTATTCGCTTAGCGGTGCCAACTTAAGGTGTACAGGTGTGAAATGGGATTTACGAAAAAATGAACCATATTCCATTTATGACAGGTTCACATTCGATGTTCCTACAAGGGAAGAGGGGGATGCCTTTTCACGCTATCACTGTAGAATGGAAGAAATCGAAGAATCACTGAAAATCATCGAGCAGGCGGTTGAGCAATTTCCAGAAGGGCCGGTCCTTGCTAAGGTCCCTAAAATAATAAAGGTTCCTAAGGGTGAGGCATTTGTCCGAATTGAATCACCAAGAGGGGAAATAGGCTGTTATATTGCGAGTGAAGGGAAAAAGGAGCCATACCGTTTGAAATTTCGCAGACCTTCGTTTTATAATCTGCAAATTCTTCCGAAATTATTGGAAGGGGAAAATATGGCGAACTTGATAACGATATTAGGTGCAATCGATATCGTATTAGGGGAGGTGGATGGATAAATGATCAAGGATCTTCTCCACTCCGCTCCAAGCCTACTGAATTTTGGCATTTTTTTTGGTTTGGCAGTCCTGCTCCTGTTTGTCGTATTAGGGTTTGTAACCTATGGAATCCTTTCGGAGCGTAAAATCATGGGATTCATGCAGATGCGTATCGGCCCAAACCAAATTGGAGGGAAATGGGGTCTCTTGCAGACCGTTGCTGATGTTTTGAAACTTTTGATCAAGGAAGATACGATACCCAAGAAAGCTGATAAACCGTTATATATTTTAGCTCCGGTAATTGCTTTTGCTCCAGCTTTCATGGTCCTTGCCACCTTGCCGTTCACCGATGCCTTCCAATTTGCTGATATTGGTGTCGGACTGCTTTATTATATGGCGATTTCCGGCATATCGACCATCGGCATCGTCACTGCGGGGTGGGCATCCAATAATAAATATTCTTTGATTGGCGGAATGAGGGCAGCCGCGCAAATGATATCTTATGAGATCCCTTTGGTGATGTCGCTGGTGGGAATCGTCCTCATAACAGGCAGTTTAAACTTGAATGATATAGTTGCAGCCCAGGAGAAGGTTTGGTTCATTTTTCTTCAGCCGGTTGCGTTCATCGTGTTTTTCATTGCATCGGTTGCCGAGTTGAACAGGGTTCCTTTTGACCTACCGGAAGCGGAATCTGAACTTGTTGCAGGCTATCATGTTGAATACTCTGGATTTCGCTGGGCCTTCTTTATGTTATCCGAATATGTGTATATGTTTGCAATGGCAACGCTAACCACTGTATTATTTTTAGGGGGATGGAATTCTATTCCGTTTTTGGATTTTATTCCGGCAGCCATCTGGTTCGGTCTGAAGTTCAGTGCCGTATTCTATATATTGGTCTGGATCCGTGTAACATTTCCTCGTATAAGGGCTGATCAATTGATGGAATTCGGATGGAAAGTGCTGCTTCCGGTTGCATTGGCAAATATATTTTTGACGGCACTAATAAAAGAATTGATTAACCTTTTTTAGAAACTTAAGCTGGTCGGAAAGCGAGGGATTTATATGCTTGGTTTAGCAAAAGGTTTAACCTATACATTAAAGAACTTGACGAGGAAAAAAGTGACCTATGACTACCCGAATGAGCCGCTTCCGCTTCCAGACCGATTTCGCGGAATCCAAAAATTTTATCCTGAAAAGTGTATCGTATGCAATCAATGCGTGACGATTTGTCCCACGGATTGTATTCAATTAACTGGTAAGAAACATCCGGACCCGTCGAAAAAAGGGAAAATCATCGATACGTATGACATCAATTTCGAGATTTGCATTTTATGTGATTTATGTACGGAGGTCTGCCCTACAGAAGCGATCGTGATGACGAATCAATTCGAGCTGGCCGAGTATAGCCGTGATCATCTATTTAAAAACCTGGAGTGGCTGGATGAAAATGATGAAAATATCCGGAAGGTGAATAAAGTATGAGTTTGTCGGGTGAATTAATTGCCTTTATTGGTTTGGCACTCGTCGCGATAGTAGGCGGGGTGCTGCTGATTACCTTAACAAAAGTGGTGCACATGGTAATCGCTCTTGTTTTTACTTTCTTGGGCATTGCAGGCATTTATATGTTACTTTCGGCCGAGTTTGTCGCCATTGTCCAAATCCTTATTTATTCAGGGGCAATCACGATCGTGATGCTATTCGGGATCATGCTGACAAAACACCAAGAAAATGATGCACCCACTAAAGGGGGCTGGGGGAATTTCTCCTTGCTGGCAGCGATTGCTGGATTTGCCGTAGCAGTGTATCTGGGGATTTACAATCTGGATATACCTGTACAGCCAACGGCCTTGCATGAGGAAAATACAAAGCAAATAGGAATCGAACTTTTTTCAAAATATGTAATTCCATTTGAAGTGATGTCGGTACTCCTGCTTGTTGCTTTAGTCGGTGCCATCGTACTGGCTAAAAAAGATGATGAGGAGGGAGATCAATCATGACGGGAGTTCCTTTGTCGGCTTACCTTGTGTTGGCACTCGTTTTATTTTGTATAGGGCTGTATGGTGCCTTAACGAAAAGAAATGCAGTCATTGTTTTGATTTCAATCGAGCTGATGCTTAACGCTGCAAATATCAATTTAGTTGCCTTCAGTAAATTCGGGGTAACGCCATCCATTACGGGTCAAGTTTTTTCCTTATTCACGATTACGATCGCTGCGGCCGAGGCAGCTGTTGGGCTGGCCATACTAATGTCCCTTTATCGCAATCGGAAGACGGTTAATGTCGATGAAATGGAGATTATGAAGAATTGAAGGTTTATATAAATGAAGAAGGGGATTTGATACGATGATGGAGCACGCATGGCTCATACCGATCTTTCCACTCGTCACGTTTCTGGTTCTGCTTCTATCAGGCGGGCGGTTGCGGGAACGAGGGGCTTTTATAGGGATAATATGTACATTGGCTTCGTTCGTTTTATCGTTGCTTGTCCTGATCGAGCGATTTAAAGAACCTACTTATAATATATCGATAGATTGGCTTTCCTTCGGAGGGACGCAACTTACAGCTGGATTCGAAATCAATCAGCTCAATGCCTTGATGCTTGTGGTCATTTCCCTTGTCAGCCTGCTTGTCCAGTTATATTCGAAGGGGTATATGAAGGGTGAAGTGCGATTCTCCATTTTTTATGCTTATCTGGGCTTCTTCACCTTTGCCATGCTTGGGCTTGTCATGGCACCCAATTTATTACAACTTTATATCTTCTGGGAATTGGTCGGGGTGGGCTCTTTCCTGCTCATTGGTTTTTACTTTTATAAACTGGAAGCTAAGGCTGCGGCGAAGAAGGCATTCATCATGACCAGGATTGGGGATGTAGGGCTCTTAATCGGCATCATTCTTCTATTCTGGGAAACAGGCAGCTTTGAATATGGAGAGATCTTTCAAGCCGTTCAATCAGGCATGATATCAAGTGAAAAACTGACATTAATCGCTATTTTGATTTTTATCGGTGCGGTTGGGAAGTCTGGGCAATTTCCACTTCACACATGGCTTCCGGATGCAATGGAAGGCCCGACTCCGGTTTCCGCATTGATACACGCAGCAACCATGGTTGCTGCAGGGGTTTACCTGGTGGCGGCCATGTTTCCGTTATTCATGGCCAGTTTTGCTGCAATGCAGATCGTAGCAATAACAGGTGGAATTACAGCCATATTTGCTGCAAGCATTGCCATAGTGCAAAAGGATGTTAAGCGTGTATTGGCCTATTCGACAATCTCTCAGCTTGGTTTTATGATGCTTGCTTTGGGTACTTCGGGATATGTGGCCGGGGTGTTTCATTTAATGACCCATGCCTTTTTTAAAGCATTGCTGTTTTTGGCAGCAGGCAGTGTTATTCACGCTATACATACACAGGATATGGAAAAGATGGGCGGATTATGGCGTAAGTTGAATTGGACTGGGCCGCTGTTCTTGACTGGCACGTTAGCGATATCGGGGTTTCCGTTGCTCTCGGGCTTTTTCAGTAAAGATGAAATTCTAATGGCAGCATGGGAGAATGGTAGTTATATATTGTTTGGTCTAGCGGTGGTTACCTCCTTTTTAACTGCGTTTTATATGTTCCGGCTGTTTTTCATGATGTTTGCAGGCGATTCACGAAGTCAAGTAGAACAGGTCAAGGAATCACCTTTCACCATGCTAATTCCCATGCTAGCATTGGCTTTGCTTGCTGTAATCGGCGGGTATATCCAAACGCCGTGGTTTGGAACTTTCCTTGGGGAGTGGCTTGTGGAGGGAAATGAAGCTCTTCTAGGCGCCAGCCATAGTGAGGGGCCCGTTTGGATAATGTTGCTGGCCGTGCTTGTATCGCTGGCTGGGATTTACCTCGCTTATATGATATACGCTAAAAAGAAGTTACCTCGGCAATGGCTTGTCAAGGAAAACTCCGAGGTATATAGGATTTTGGAAAATAAGTATTATATTGATGAGATTTACCATTTTACTGCAGGCTATGCAATCAAAGGCTTTAGTATATTCCTATCTTATATTGAAAGGTTCATTGTCGGTGGCCTGGTTTCCACTGTAACGAGTTCAATAGAAGGATTGGGGAAAATAGGGTCTAAACTGCAAACGGGACAGGTACAGCAATATGGCATGATAGCCTTTCTGGGACTTGCGGTACTGTTGGTGATTTTTGCAGTAACTGGGGGGTATCTAAGATGAATGTCTATTTGCTCTCGCTTTTAGTGTTTTCACCGTTGCTGGGCATAGTGATGGTTGCACTCATGCCGAAAAAAGAGGAAAGGACGATTAAACAATTTGGCTTTTTCGGAACACTGCCTCCCCTTTTCCTATCGTTCTTTCTATGCAGCCAATATTATTCGGGCGTGGCCCTATCCTTATTTGACATTAAGTTGAATTGGATCAGGTTTGGAAATTTGGAGATGTATGATCCCAAGCTGTTCACGGTTGACTTTGAGTTGGGGCTGGATGGATTAAGTCTCATCTTCATATTACTGACAACAATCATTTCATCACTGGCCGCAATCGCATCCATTTATATAAAAAAAGAATGGAAAGGGTATTATTTGTTATTTTTGATCCTGGAGATTGGAATGCTCGGTGTCTTCACGGCAGAAAATTTGATCCTTTTTTTCATTTTTTTTGAAATGACTTTGATTCCTGCTTTCTTTTTAATTGGCAGATGGGGCTTTCTGGAGAGGGAGAAAGCTTCTTATAGTTTTCTGATTTATAATGGCATTGGTTCGGCTGTTTTATTGGTAGCCATTTTGATTTTGTTTGCCAGGACAGGTACGACCAACATTGCAGCATTGACACAGATGATGACAATGGGCGGTGTTTCGCTTTTTGCACCCATATCCGATTCGATGAAATATGGTTTATGTCTCGCATTTCTCGTGGCATTTGCGATAAAGCTGCCCGTCTTTCCCTTTCACAGCTGGATGGTGCGGGTCCATGCAGAAGCACCTCCATCAATAGTCATGATACATGCGGGTGTCTTATTGAAAATTGGGGCATATGGAATCATCCGGTTTGGAATGGGGATATTTCCTGAACAATATAAAAGCTTGGCCTTTACCATTGTCCTATTTGGGGTCCTCAGTTTTTTATATGGAGCATTTCTAGCATTGGTACAAACGGATTTCAAGCTCGTTTTAGCCTACTCATCAATCTCACATATGGGTATCGTCATGATGGGGCTGGGGGCCTTGAATGAAGCGGGCATTCAGGGAGCCATTTTTCAAGTAATCTCACACGGGCTAATTGCTGCTTTGCTGTTTTTCTTGGTGGGAGTGTTGTATGAGCGTATGGGAACCACGATGCTTCCTAAGCTTGGGGGCCTGGCCAATTCGATGCCGATTTTTTCAGGTTTTATGTTAGCTTGCGGGATGGCTTCACTCGGTTTGCCTGGCATGTCCGGCTTCATCAGTGAATTCATGGTATTTCTTGGCTTATTCAAGAGTCAGCCGTTGCTAGCGGCAATAGGGGTGATCGGGCTGGTATTAACCGCTGTTTATGTATTGAGGGCGGTCATGCTGATGACTTTCGGGAAAAATGATAGCTTGATAGAAAAAGAGAAATTGGACCTAAGGGGCTGGGAGTTTTTGCCGGCGTTCGTTCTTCTCGGTTTGATAGTATCTGTTGGGGTATACCCAAATTTGTTAGGCGGGCCTCTTCAAGGAACGATTGAAGCCATGATGCTTGCTCTAGGGGGGCGATGAAGGATGGATTGGAACACGATGCTTTCTTATGATTGGGGAGCGATGATGCCCGAATTCATCATCCTTGGAACGACCATGATTCTTTCAATACTGGATTTATTCTGGCCGAAGCACTTTAATCGGAGAAAACTGGCATGGCTCGCGCTAACCGGAATCATTTTGGCATGTTTATCACTGATTAGCCTGCTGTCCTTTGAGACAGTCAGTATTTTATCCGACACATTTCGATTAGATTCATTTGCAAAAGCTTTTAAGCTGTTACTATTATTCGGAGCGGCCCTAATCATCCTTCTGGCTGAAGGCTATGAACCGCAAGAGGGGCTGCGGGAGCACCGGGGGGAATTTTATTATCTGTTCCTGACCGCTTTGCTTGGAGCGATGATCATGTCCTCAAGCGGTGATTTGATAACGCTGTTCGTTGGATTGGAACTTCTTTCACTTTCATCTTATATATTAGTCGGAATACGCAAGCATGATCGGAAGTCCAACGAAGCGTCGATGAAGTATGTGATAAACGGAGGCATTTCCACGGCAATCACTTTATTCGGGATGAGTTATTTATATGGAGTGACCGGTTCCGTCAATCTAGGAGAAATGAGCCGGACGATGGCTGGGATGACGGATGGGCAGCTGCAGTACATCATGGGACTCGCTTTCTTCATGGTATTTGTCGGTGTATCCTTCAAGATTGCCGCCGCACCGTTTCATATGTGGGCGCCGGATGTCTATGAAGGGGCACCGACACCGGTCGCAGCCTTTTTGAGTGTAATCTCGAAAATGGCGGGTTTCGTCATCATCCTGCGCCTTTTTCTCTCGTTGTTCCTGACCGCTTCCGGTGATACGTTCGGAGCGCTCGACTTTTTGGATAAAAATAATATCTATATAGCTTCATTGGCGGGGCTGACGATCATCATTGGAAATGTGATTGCGTTAAGGCAGCAAAATTTAAAACGGATGTTCGCCTATTCAAGCATCGCTCATGCGGGTTACCTGCTTGTTGCGGTGGCTACATTGGGCGGTGGATATTTCCTCCTGGATACGGTCTGGTTTTACCTAATGGCTTATGTATTAATGAATATCGGTGTATTTGCAGTCATTCAGCTGCTCTCCAGTCAAAGTGGGTCTGAAGATATCAGCATTCTTGCAGGACTGGGGAGGAAATCACCGTATCTTGCCATGGCATTCACCATATTCATCCTGTCGCTTGCTGGAATTCCCGGAACGACAGGTTTCATTGGCAAACTCAATATTTTTCTTGGCACATTCATAACCGAGCCTGGACATTTCGTCCTTGCGGGAATCATGATTGCAGGAACCATTGTGTCCTATGTGTATTATTTCGGATTATTGGTGCAGGTCTTTTTCCGACCGATTCATTCAGAAAAGGTCATTAAGATTCGTCCGGGTCTTTACGCCGTGTTGATCATATGCGTAATGGGCACCATACTTCTCGGGGTGGCGCCAAATATTGCCTTTGATTTTATTCATGATCAATTTGGTGATTTTACAGACTTTATTTCGAGCAAATGATATAATGCCTGTATCAGAGGCTTGTTCCATTGGATCAAGCCTCTATTTACAGTTTTAAAAAGATATTTTGCAATTCTTCCTTTTTAATTCCAAATATGAAGGGGTTTTGTGTTAGAATAGAATTCGGGTGTCTTTTAGGAGGTATGTACATGTTTTCAGCAATGGGACAGCAGGCTTTAACAGGAATAATTGCACACTTGTTTTTCATTGCAGTTACCTGGTGGGCTTTACAGGCATTACATTTTGATAAAATGTTAAGATCCAATTCGGTCATCAAGGCCAGGGTATTATATATTTTATTAACGGTTGCCATCGGTTCAGTTGTAAGTAATTTCTTCCTCGACTACCTGGGATTTGCAAACCAACTTCCGTATATGTTTAGTAATGACTGATAAGCTGTAAGACTTTTCTTATAGCAAAATATGATTCTACTCTTGTATTCGCTTTTGCTTCCTGCCAATTTAAGGGGGAAGGTGTCACCAATTGTCGGAAAACTCGAAGTATGATCTCTCTCCTTATGGAAAGAATGTGTAAAAGGGGAGGGATTTAACATGTATTTTTTAAATAAAAAAATGTTAACATACATAGTATTTCTCGGTTTGATGGTGATTTTAATTGGGAATAGTACGATTGTGGCAGAAAGTAAACCAGATATAGTTAAAATGGTGGGACTGTTACAAACAGATAAAAATTTAGACATAGAGGATTGGTCTGTACTCACTAGAGAAATAAATAAAGAGATTACAACTAAACAAGAGTTTGAAAGCGAAGTTACAGCTTTAAAACGAAAATACCCTCAATTTCAATGGCACCGGAAAGATGATGCTTCCGGCTGGAAGGCTGAGGCGTTAACTTACAATATCGATTCAGGTCTGACCGAGTCTATCAAAATAATGACAACGGAAGAGAAATTTGATAAAGTTACCTATGTTATTTACGAAGTGAAGGGGAAAAAGTGGAAGAAAGCCAATGAGGCATTTTTTACCGCTGCGTTCCAAAACAGGGTGAATGACCTATTTATAGGAACTCCTTCAATTTTTTCTTGTATTAAAGGGTCTATCAATGATAATATGAATTCGGTTTTAAACTCTAAAACTGAAGACCTGTTAGATATGTTCCAAGCAAGGGAAATTGAGAGTGTGCATGAAACAAACTTTACATCTATATCTGCACATTCAACATTGTTTAAACAACCTTTGACAAAAGAAAAATTAAATTTGCAGTTTGGGCTACGGACAGAAGGATTGGGTGACCGAACGAACTTTGTAGTTGGCACACCAATCATAACGTTTGAATATTAATATAGAGAAAATGGACGCGGAGGGGAATACTTTTGGAAAAAATCATCGTCCGCGGCGGAAAAAGGCTTAGCGGGACAGTTAAAGTAGAAGGTGCTAAAAACGCCGTTTTGCCAGTTATCGCTGCAACATTATTAGCAAGTGATGGGAAAAGTATCATTAAAGATGTTCCTACGCTCTCCGATGTATATACAATCAATGAAGTATTGCGCAACTTAAATGCAGATGTTGCCTTTCATGACAATCAAGTAACTGTAGATGCATCAAGAGAGTTATTAGAAGAAGCACCATTTGAATATGTACGTAAAATGAGAGCTTCCGTTTTAGTGATGGGCTCATTACTAGCAAGGAATGGCCGGGCCCGCGTTGCTCTTCCTGGTGGCTGTGCCATCGGATCACGTCCTATCGACCAGCATTTAAAGGGCTTTGAAGCGATGGGAGCAAAAGTGAAGGTCGGCAATGGTTTCATTGATGCCGAGGTAGAAGGCAGACTTAAGGGTGCAAGAGTGTATCTTGACTTCCCGAGTGTTGGTGCCACCGAAAACATCATGATGGCTGCTACACTTGCTGAAGGTATAACTATTCTTGAAAATGTGGCCAAAGAGCCTGAAATTGTAGATCTTGCGAATCTCCTTAATAAAATGGGTGCCAAAGTCAGAGGTGCCGGTACTGGTACGATGAGAATCGAAGGTGTCGATAAATTATATGGCACTGAACATACGATTATACCTGACCGTATCGAAGCTGGTACATTCATGACAGCGGCCGCTCTTACTGGCGGCAATGTTCTTGTTCAAGGAGCTGTACCTGAACACCTTACTTCCCTTATTGCTAAAATGGAGGAAATGGGCGTTAAAATTCTTGAAGAAGAAGATGGATTACGCGTTATCGGTCCAAAAACCTTGAAGGCCATTGACATCAAAACAATGCCGCATCCTGGTTTCCCGACTGATATGCAATCGCAAATGATGGCATTATTACTGCGTGCCGAAGGAACAAGTATGATTACGGAGACCGTTTTCGAAAACCGTTTTATGCATGTTGAAGAATTCCGTCGCATGAATGCCAATATTAAAATAGAAGGCCGTTCCGTTATCGTTAATGGACCAACTAACATTCAAGGTGCTGAAGTAGCTGCAACAGATTTACGTGCCGCGGCAGCGCTCATCCTGACTGGATTGGTTGCAGATGGCATTACACGTGTTACAGAATTGAAGCATCTTGACAGAGGATACGTGAATTTCCATGGTAAATTGGCATCTCTAGGTGCGGATGTGGAACGTATTAACGAAGATGTACCTGCTGCTGAAACAAAAAAAATTGCAGATTTAAACGCATAAGTAGCTTATAAAACCATTCACGTTCGAATCTCTGAACCGTGAATGGTTTTTTTTGTCTTGTTCCGGATTCATCGCCGACAGTTAAGTAGTTGTAGTTTTTCTATTCATAAAAGCTTGTCCTCCGACATACATTTGTTATGTAAAGATACCTGCTGGATACGATTATACAGCAGAGAAAACAAGTGTAGGGAGGCTCAGGAATTTGAAAGCAATCAAACCGATGATCGTACTATTCATTGCAGTAGCATTCGTAATTATCATGATTCCGGCAGTGCTTGTGCTTCCATTTTCAAATGATAAGACAAGTGGACAGTTGACCGAACAATTAGAAAAGAAAGGGAAGAACGAGGGTAAAGAGGTAGCTGCAAATGAAATGAGTTCCGTAGAAGTTGCCGTTTACCGCACATCTGCAAAAAAGATTGAAAAACTGCCGATTGAATCGTACTTGACTGGTGTGGTTGCAGCTGAAATGCCAGCAGATTTTGAAGAAGAAGCGCTGAAAGCACAAGCGTTGACGGCGAGAACCTATATTGTCAATCAGCTCATAAGCGAAAGTCGATTAGGCTTGCCGGATGGTGCCGATGTTAGCGATACGGTCATGCACCAAGTTTATAAGAATGATGATGAGCTGAAGAAACAGTGGGGCTCTGATTATAAATGGAAGATGCAAAAAATTGACAAGGCCATAAAAGAAACGGCAGGTCAAATTTTAACCTATGAAGGAAAACCGATTACTGCCACTTTTTTTTCGACCAGCAATGGCTATACGGAGAATTCCGAGGACTATTGGCAAGCTGAATTCCCCTATTTAAAAAGTGTATCCAGTCCATGGGATAAAGAAGAATCACCAAAGTTTTATAATAAAGTTGTAGTCGATACTGCAGATTTTGAAAAAAAATTGGGTGTAAGTCTTTCTTCGGGAACATCAATAGGGACTGTCATTGAAAGAACATCAGGTAATCGCGTAGGTGTAGTGGATATCGGAGGAAAGAAAATGACAGGAAAACAGATTCGTGAGAAACTCGGGCTGACATCATCCGATTTTGATTGGGAGCGTCAGGGCAACCAGATTGTCATCACGACAAAAGGATCTGGACACGGAGTTGGAATGAGCCAATACGGGGCTAATGGAATGGCCAGGGAAGGGAAAACCTATGAAGACATCGTGAAATATTATTATAAGGGCGTCAAAGTTCAGTCTTCAAGTAAGTGGCTGAATACGATGACGGCAAAGAAATGAGAGATGGGGATTCCCATCTCTCATTTCTTTTCATTTAATCTTTCTATAAAGGTCAAAAAGCCCCGTTCACGCTTGAAATAATGATATTGGACATGAAAATAAACTGCAGCTACTCCAATGATATCCTTAATGACATCTATTAAGCTAGAGGAGCGGTAAGGGACGAAAGATTGGTGGTATTCATCAATCACTCCGTAAAGGCAAGCTACTAGGGCTGCCAACAGGCTTAAACCAGGTTTCAGTTTTTGGTTTGCAGCAAGTGCCGAAACAAGTAATATATACAAAAGGGCAAATTCGACCAGATGAAGTGCCTCTTTGATAAATCGGTCAATTGAGGATGAGGGAAGATCTAGAATCATATCATCTGGGTTGCTCGACATTATCCAAATGGCAATCATATATAGAAAAGGCAATAACGTTAACACAAGTTTAAAAGCTTTTTTCATGATTTAAACATCCTTCAACAGTGAGATACCAAACATTTTACCATTCTACGAATAAAATCGGTTTCATTTCCACAAAATAAATCCAAAAAAAATTTTTCCTGAATGTATATAATTTTAACAAAATGTTCAGAATGATTGCTGAGGTGATTAATATGAGAGAGGAAGAAAAGAAACCAACTTCCACAATCCGACGTATACTAAAACAACGTTGGGCATTATCAGCAATCTATATCGCAAGTGCAGCCATAATCTTAGCCGCGGCCTTCTTATTACAAAATAGTTTTGATGATTCAGCTAAAGATGAGGAATCGGCTGAAACAGGAAAAAACTATGATCAGCCTTCTGTAGAGGTTAATAGCAATCTTGAGACAATCAAGATGCCTGTAGCCGATGCGGACAAATCGGTTATCAAGAAACAGTTTTATGATGTGAATGCGGATGAAAAGGCACAAGAAGAAGCATTGGTTTTCTACAACAATAGATATGAGCAAAACAAAGGTATAGACATTGCAATGGAAGATGGAAAGTCTTTCGATGTAAAAGCTTCCTTAAGTGGAAATGTAACGAAAGTTCAAGATGATGCGTTACTTGGAAATTTAGTTGAAGTCGAGCATGAAGATGGCGTTGTTACTCGTTATCAATCTGTTAAAGACATTAAGGTTGCAGTCGGTGACAAAGTGAAACAAGGACAAGCAATTGCTACAGCCGGAAAAAGCCAAATCAATGAAGAGGCTGGCGTACATGTCCACTTCGAAATCAGAAAAGATAACATTGCGTTAAACCCACTTGATTTTGTTGATAAACAAGCTTCTGCGATTCAATCTGCAACTGATGCCGAAGCTGATAAAGAAGAAACGCCTGCAGTGGAAGGATCAGAAGCTGACAAAGAAGAAACACCTGCAGTGGAAGGATCAGAAGCTGACAAAGAAACACCTGCAGTTGAAGAATCAGAAACTGGCACGGAAGAAACGCCTGCAGTTGACGAAACTGACGAGAGCACTGATTTAGAGAGTGGCACTGATGAGGAAGGCTCTGTCCCTGGTGAAGATACAACTGAAGAAAGCGATTCCTTAAAAGATTCGTTAAATCAATCTAATTAAGATTAAGATTTTTAATAAAATCAAAACAAAAACCTAGAGCGTTACGAATGACAACAACTGAAAATTTGGTAAAAAGAAGCCGTTCACTTTGAACGGCTTCTTTTTTCTTTCGAGGGAATATTGGCCAATATGCTGAAACCTTTGAATTTCCGACAAATTTCTCGGGAAATAATTTGCGCTCAATGAAAATAAACAGATGAAAATCAGAAATAAATCCAAACCTCCTGTCCCATTAGGCATATATTCTTAACCAAGCTAATAAGATGTTATAAACCATGCAAAGAGAGTGTTTGAGGTGAGGAATCGTTTATTACAAATTATCTAATAGGTGAATAATTCTATCTTTCATTGTTTATAGGGCAGCGGTATTCGATTCGAAAAATACGAATCTCATTTCACACTTCTCACATCCAATTTGGGGAGGTCGAGTGGTGTGCACGATTACATCAAAGAAAGAACTATCAAGATAGGAAAGTATATCGTGGAAACTAGAAAAACAGTTCGCGTCATTGCAAAAGAGTTCGGAGTCTCTAAAAGCACAGTGCATAAAGACTTAACTGAGAGGCTGCCAGAAATTAATCCTGATTTGGCTAACGAAGTGAAGGATATATTGGATTATCATAAATCCATTCGTCACCTTAGAGGTGGAGAAGCGACAAAATTAAAATACAAACGTTCTGAAAGAGAAGAAGAAATCGTTAAATGATACTTGAATCATTCCGGCAATTGGAAGTGAATCGGGCCATCGGGGAATGAATAAGGTGACGCGAAAGTGAGTGTCAGCTTTTTCTTAACCTTGATTGCGGTTCCATGCCGGGATTTTTTTATGGGAAAATACGGAAAGATAGTACATAAGGCATTGAAAATTTTTACATATTGGCAAAGAAGGAAAAAATAGTATATATTAGTGTTTATTTATAATTCATACTTACTTGTGTCAATGCAATATGGTAAAATAAACAATTAGGACAGAAGTAGGTTATATGTGAGGATATTCAAGGAGGATTTAAGAAATGTTTGCTAGAGATATTGGGATAGATCTTGGAACAGCCAATGTTCTTATACATGTCAAAGGTAAAGGAATTGTGTTAAATGAGCCTTCGGTAGTTGCGATTGATAAGAATACGAACCGTGTTCTTGCCGTTGGGGAAGAAGCTCGTAAAATGGTTGGCCGTACTCCAGGAAACATCATCGCGATCCGTCCTTTAAAAGACGGTGTCATTGCGGATTTTGATGTAACAGAATCGATGCTTAAGCATTTTATCAATACATTGAATGTGAAAGGCTTCCTTTCAAAGCCTAGAATTTTAATCTGCTGCCCGACCAACATAACAAGTGTCGAACAAAAGGCGATTAAAGAAGCTGCCGAAAAAAGCGGCGGGAAGAAAGTATACCTTGAAGAAGAACCGAAAGTGGCTGCAATCGGTGCCGGTATGGATATTTTTCAACCAAGCGGCAATATGGTCGTAGACATTGGCGGGGGTACAACGGATATTGCCGTTCTTTCAATGGGGGATATCGTTACATCTTCTTCCATTAAAATGGCCGGTGACAAATTCGATAATGAAATTTTAAATTATATCAAGCGGAAGTATAAGCTCCTGATTGGTGAACGTACAGCGGAAAACATTAAAATCCAGGTTGCAACCGTCTTCCCTGGATCCCGTAATGAAGTCATCGATATCCGCGGGCGTGATATGGTATCGGGATTGCCTAGAACCATTTCGGTCAATTCGGAAGAAATTGAGGAGGCTCTTCGCGAGCAAGTTTCGATCATTGTACAAGCTGCAAAAAGCGTACTTGAGCGGACGCCGCCAGAACTTTCTGCTGATATCATCGACCGCGGCGTCATTTTAACCGGCGGGGGAGCATTGCTTCACGGGATTGATTTACTTCTTGCCGAAGAACTTAAGGTCCCAGTACTCGTTGCCGAGCAGCCAATGGATTGTGTAGCAATCGGAACCGGTATCATGCTCGATAATATGGATAAATTGCCACGGCACAAATTCAACTAAAAAGCGGATGGAAATCCGCATCATAAGATAGGGGTCTAAGGTTCAGACAAACGTGAGGCATAGTGAAAGTGCGTGCAGTTCTAGTACTGATGAGCAATAGGCCCTCTTCTTTTAGTCCGAGAATTTAACACCATTCCTTTAAATCTGACCTAGCTTACGATCTAGAAAAATTCTTCTGCCTAATGCTTTTCCTTTTCCTTAAGATACTGATGTTCATGACCGATAAGATAGATATGGGAAATTGAACGGATTAGTTATGTAGATTGGGGAGTGAAGAAAATGTTAAGAGGTTTTTATACGGCTGCTTCCGGGATGCTTGCACAGCAAAGGCGCACGGAATTACTCACAAACAATATGTCCAATGCGAATACAACAGGGTATAAAGCGGATCAAATGAGTGTAAGGTCTTTTCCGGAAATGCTCATAAGCAGCATAGGTGGTAAAACGGTTCCCACCGAGAGCAAATTGAGCATGTCTAACATTTCCCAGGTTGGGGGGCTCAGTACGGGTGTTTACGTACAGGAGGCGAATCCTTTATTTAACCAGGGCACATTGGAAGAAACCCAGCTTAATACGGATATTTCCCTGGTTGATGAAAACCTTCCGATCAATGAGGAAACGGGTCGGCAAGGCTCGGTGTTTTTTACTGTCCAGGATGGTGATGGTGCTATCCGTTATACGCGTAACGGCAGTTTCACCTTGGATGGGAAAGGTTATCTGACTACGCCTTCCGGCCATTATGTATTGAACGAAATTAATGAAAAGATCCAGCTTAATAGCGATCGATTCACAGTAGCGGAAAACGGTGTTATTTTAGAAGGAAATGTTCAAATCGCACGTATGGGGATCAGTTATTCGGATGATCCGTCATTACAGCTCATGAAGGATGGCGAAGGCCTATATAAGGCTGTGGATGATGGGGATTTGCCTAGCGCATACGCGGCTGCAGATATCGGTTTTTCTACAAAGCAGGGCTTTCTTGAATCCTCCAATGTTGACCAATCGAGAACGATGACAGAAATGATGTCGGCATACCGTTCTTTTGAAGCGAGTCAGAAGGTGCTTCAAGCCTATGATAAAAGTTTGGATAAAGCAGTCAATGAAGTTGGCAGGCTTTAATTGAACGGTAGGTGAAATTCGGAAATTTGAACTGTAAGGGGAAAAAACATGAACCGGACGATGATGACGGCGACGAATACGCTGAACCAACTTCAAAGTAAAATCGATCAAATAAGTAATAATATCGCGAATGTGGACACGACAGCCTACAAAAAGACCCAAACGAGTTTCAATGACTTATTGACACAGAGTTTCAATAATCAACCGAGTGGGGCCAAGGAAAAAGGAAGGTTGACCGCACCGGGCATCCGGCAGGGAACAGGTGCTATGATAAGCCAATCTCAATTGGTGCTTTCACAGGGAGCCTTAAAGACGACGGACCGCAACCTTGATGCCGCATTCACCCAGGATGACCAATTCTTCACCGTGAGCGTTCAGGACGATAATGGGGTCAATACAAGGCTTACAAGGGATGGGGCCTTTTATTTATCTCCAAATGCTAACGACCAAATGGTGCTCGTTACCTCTGCTGGACATAAAGTACTTGATGAATATGGTGAACCAATCCTCATAGAGGGAAATATTAAAGACATTAAGATTTCCGAAAATGGCTTATTGATAGTGGATACGGAAGAATATGGGGTAAAGAGTTTTGGGCTCGGAATTGTCTCGGTAAAGAAACCGCAATTTATTGACCGGCTAGGCGGGAATTTACTTGGCCTCCCCAAAAACTTCAATGCCTTGGGTGTTACTGAAGACGATATCATGACTGCATTAACAGGGGATTCCCGCAATCAGGCAGCAGTCCGTCAAGGAACCCTGGAGGCCTCAAATGTCGATCTTTCCAAAGAAATGACGGATCTAATCAATGTTCAGCGATCTTACCAATTTCAATCCCGGGCGGTAACGATGGCTGATCAAATGAGCGGATTAGTCAATGGAATCCGTTAAGTAATCTGGTAAATAAAATGTCTCCCTGCGGAATTAGAGCAAATCGGTTATAATGAATTCATAACAAGATAAATCATTCGTGCCGATCATTTTGCATAGCTGCTGAATTTCTGGCGTATCGGGGAAATCAGTCGGCGAGTTTTCTTAAAAGGAGCTTTCACATTCTATATGGAACAAAATCGTGTAATGAGACAACAAATTGAAGAAGAGATAAAGGAAGTTGAGGCGAAACCGAATCGTAGAATCAAGGTCCGTCTTTTGCCAATTTGGCTTCGTTTACTCATTGTTATCGGATTGATTTTCATTGCTGTATTATCCGGGGCACTATTAGGATATAGTGTGATTGGCGGAGGACATGCAATGGATGTTTTCCAAAAATCCACATGGACCCATATTTTTGATATAGTGAACAAGGGCGCGTAGTTCCATGTTTTTTTGAAGTAGTTGCTGTCGTTAACGGATTTATATTTCATGGCAACTACGCCTCTGTCTAGATGACAGGGGCGAGTTTACGTTATGTTTGAAATATTTAAGTCATAGGAGGAACAAGTATGCTTGATATCACACAAATAAAGGAAATTATTCCGCATCGTTACCCATTCTTATTAGTCGACCGGATCATTGAAATTGATGAAGGGAAAAGAGCGGTTGGATTGAAGAATGTCTCGGCAAATGAAGAATTCTTTAATGGTCATTTCCCCGATTATCCAGTTATGCCTGGAGTTTTAATTGTAGAGGCCTTAGCGCAAGTTGGAGCTGTAGCCGTTTTGAAGCAAGAAGAATATAAAGGCCGTCTTGCATTTTTTGCTGGGATTGATAATTGCCGCTTTAAAAAGCAAGTTAAACCAGGTGATCAGCTGCGTCTGGAAGTGGAAATAGTGCGTATGAGAGGGTCAATGGGTAAAGGGAAAGCAGTGGCAACGGTTGATGGGGAAACAGCATGTGAAGCCGATATCATGTTTGCTTTTGGTGACAAGTAAGAAATTCATTCATTTTCCGTGAAAATAAAATGGGATATTTAACATATATCCAAAAGTGGTTTAAGGATCGTAAAAAAAGCATGCATTGCTTTTTTAAGCAAGAGTGGTTTTTAGATCCTATTCTCCCTTTGAATGCCGGACATTTATATGTCCGGCATTTTTTAATGTTTAATTCCAATTAGCAGATTTTCTTTTTAAATTTAAAATAGGACGCAAGTTATTTTCACATTCGGGCAAAATACCTAATGATAAAGAAAGAAGGGAGGTTGCCAAAAATGATGAAGAAAATTTTTGCACTACTTGGGGGATCTTTATTATCTATTATGTTCCTTGCTGGATGTGGAACGGATAATGATGACAACAACAATCCCGCACCAGAAGAAGATAACAACATCATAGAAGATGATAACAATGGTGTGAACGATAACAACGGTACAGATGATAACAATGGAACGGATGATAACGGCATGAACGGTAATGATGATGGATTGCTTGAAAACGACGATAATAACGTCGATAATGATGCCGATGACTTGATTGAAGACCCTGATAAAAATGACGACAACAATAAGTAATTAGCACAGAATGAGAAAGACTGGCTTAGGCAAAAGAGGACTAATATCCTTATCCGTCTATGCCAGTCTTTTTTATGTGCATTCGATTAGGGGATGGGAATTAAGGGAAGGTTTTTATTTATTAGTTGCTAATTTAGGCTTTGAGCGGATTTTTTGCTTGAACTCTTTTATAAGTTCATCGCCGACGAGACCTTTTTGGACCAAATCTTCAAGAAGGAGTTCTGCATACTTGCTCCGTGTTTTTTGGATGTGACCAACGAATAAAAGGCTATAATGATTGCCCACTTTTCTTATTGTACGTAAAACAGTTTGAAACAAAGCCGGTTCATTGTCCTTTTTGGTAATGACTGCCTGGATATACACCTCTCCGTCTATATCGGGAAGTGAGGGTTCAAGCTCTTTGAAATGATTTTCTTCTACAAAAGCTTCCAGTAACCATGATCTAGCATCGTTTTCTTTATTTATAATCAATCCATCTGTTAATGCAATATCAATCAAGTTTAAATTTTCAGTAACAATTTGCAACGAGATCAATTTAAATGATTTCATCTAATTCCTCCGTTTCTTGCAAGAAAGAGCGGTGATTACCTCTCTTAAACATAATTTTGAAAGGGTACATATCGATTAATCCTTTTAAAGGTAATTATATCATACTAAAAAAAAGTCCCTTAATGAAATGAAAACCCAACATTTGTCTAAATTATGAAGGATAGAATAAAAATTTGCAAAATATTTAATTTTGTTAACTATTCGTTTTTCACCTGATTTTAATCACTAAAAAATGTTTTTGCACCAATCCAAACGGCTTTTTATGAAGAAAAATGGTGTAATAAGAACATTTCCTCCATTTTTTAATCGATGGAAGAAAGAGTATGATTAAAGCATATTAAAGAGGAAGGAGTGAAAAAATGATTAACCAAGTTACCCTCGTCGGCAGGCTTACGAAGGATCCAGAATTAAGATACACACCCGATGGCAAGGCTGTTTCTAATATCACGTTGGCAGTCAATCGGAACTTCCGTAATACTGTCGGTAACTATGAGGCAGACTTTGTACAGTGTATCATATGGAAAAAGTCGGCTGAAAATACTGCTCAATATTGTAAAAAAGGTGCCATAATCGGCATAACTGGCAGAATACAAACAAGGAGATACGAAAATCAGGAGGCTAAATATGTATATGTAACTGAAGTGGTCGCCGAGAGGGTTCAATTCATCGGATCTAAACAAAATGATGTTAAGCCCAAGGATTTTGAACATATTGGTTTATAGTGTTACTCTAGCTTGCTTTAAGAAAGAATTGTTTTTAAGAAAATGTAAGATCTCAATTCGAAACACAAAAAAAGTATTTATATGACCATAATGAATAACCAATGCATAGAATTTCAGAAATTTTTAGTGAAACTTGGCAGTAGTATATAGAATTATTTTTCAGCCATTCATTCCCCAAAGCTAATATAGCTTTTTCTCCGCTTGAAACCCCGATTTACCCTCAAAAAAATCGAGTTATTTGATTTCCCCCTTGTAATGACTGCAAACAGATAAGCAGTCTTTTTTTTGTGCCAAAATGTGTGTAAATAGGGAAAAATAAAAAATAATTCTGTTAAATTAGAATTTTTAGAAAATATATTGTAATATTTTAATTTTGATGCAATAATAAACCCAATAATATAATTGGAAAAAAAGTTATATATAGGAAGTGATTTGATGGACGAACCAATTATTAAGGTTAATGGGCTTCGAACCAGTTTTCGTACGGACGATGGGGTGATCCCTGTCGTGAATTCAATCGATTTTCATGTCAATCCTGGTGAGGTTTTAGGGATTGTAGGAGAATCGGGATGCGGAAAAAGCGTAACTTCTCTGTCCATCATGGGTCTGGTTTCTTCACCGGCTGGTAAGGTGGAGGGGGAAATCCTTTTTAAAGGAGAAAACATCGCAAATGCCTCTGAAGCGAAAATGAGAAAAATTCGCGGGAACGATATAGCGATGATATTCCAGGAACCGATGACAAGCTTGAATCCCGTGTTCACTATTGGCGAGCAGTTGGTCGAGACGCTTCGGATACATAAAAAATGGAATAAAAAGCAGGCACGAAATAGAGCGGTGGAAATGTTGAAGCTGGTTGGGCTTGGC
Source organism: Peribacillus sp. NPDC096622 (assembly GCF_044762665.1). Lineage (NCBI taxonomy): Bacteria > Bacillati > Bacillota > Bacilli > Caryophanales > Bacillaceae > Peribacillus > Peribacillus sp. NPDC096622. The sequence goes on from NZ_JBIWES010000002.1 coordinate 231,888, forward strand.
CGTGCCGAGGAATTGCTCAAAGAGTATCCGCATCAGCTTTCTGGCGGAATGAGGCAAAGGGTCATGATAGCAATGGCCATGATTTGCGAGCCGAAACTCCTTATAGCCGATGAACCGACAACGGCTTTGGATGTGACGATCCAGGCACAAATCCTGGAGTTAATGAAGAATTTAAATAAAGAAACAGACACGGCAATCATGATGATTACCCATGATCTGGGGGTAGTGGCCCAAATGTGTGAACGTGTCATTGTCATGTATGCCGGAAAGGTGATAGAGGAAGGAAATGTGCAAACGATTTTCCAAAACCCTAAGCATCCTTATACGGTCGGTTTACTTCAGTCGATTCCCGATATGCGAATAAAGAAAGAGCGCCTCTACTCGATACCGGGCAATGTGCCAAAACCTGGGACAAGCAACCTCGGGTGCCAGTTTGCTCCCCGGTGCTCCCATGCGATGGAGCAATGTATAAATGAGACCCCGTCTCTATTGGAATTCAATGAGGGTCAGCATGTTCGCTGCTGGCTGTATGAAGATGGGAAAGGAGCTGCCTTGCATGAATCAAACATTGGTTAAGGTAGAAAACCTAAAGAAGCATTTTCCGATTAAAGGAGGGGTTCTAGGAAAGACCATTGGAGAGGTCAAGGCAGTTGATGGTTTGTCTTTTTCCATTTATAAAGGGGAAACCTTGGGGCTTGTTGGTGAAAGCGGTTGCGGAAAGTCTACGACGGGAAGATTATTGCTTCGATTGCTTGAGCCGAGCGAGGGCAATGTTTATTTCGAAGGAAAGGACCTGACAGCTTTATCTTCAAGTGAAATGAGAAAGATGCGCCGTGAAATGCAGATGGTCTTCCAGGACCCATTCGCTTCCCTCAATCCCAGGCATACTATTGAAAAAATATTGGAAGAACCGCTCATCGTTCACGGGGTTAAAGATAAAAAGGCGCGAAAGGCCCGTGTACAGGAACTTCTTAAGGTTGTTGGCTTAAGCAGTTACCATGCTAAAAGGTATCCGCATCAATTCAGTGGGGGCCAGCGGCAGCGTATTGGCATTGCGAGGGCACTTGCAGTCAACCCTAAACTGATCATTGCCGATGAGCCGGTATCTGCACTGGATGTCTCGATTCAGGCACAGGTCTTGAATCTGTTGCAGGATTTGCAGGAAGATTTTGATTTGACCTACTTGTTCATTGCTCATGATCTTGGGGTGGTAAGGCATATCTCCGACCGTGTCGGTGTCATGTATCTTGGACATATAGTTGAATTGACGGAAAGTGAAGGACTTTATGAAAATCCGCTTCACCCATATACGCAGGCTTTATTATCAGCCGTGCCCATCCCTGATGTGGAATATAAGGGGGATAGGGTAATCCTGCAGGGGGATGTTCCAAGCCCATCAAACCCGCCCAGTGGCTGTCCATTCCATACGAGGTGTCCGAAGGCGATGGCAGAATGCAATACGGAAAAACCAATCCTGAGTGAACATAAACCTGGTCACTACGTTGCTTGTCATTTATACAATTGACACGACGTATACATAAATTCGCAAATAATAAGGGGGAAGAATATGAAGAAGACATTGGCATTATTGCTGACTGGTATCCTGGCTCTTTCGCTAGCGCTTGCGGGATGCTCCTCGTCCACATCAAAAGAGAAAGAAGATGGTAAAGGGGGATCGAGTGAAGCGAAGGGCGGCGTATTGATATACGGTAAAGGCGGAGACGCTGTCGGTCTTGACCCAGCTATCGTGACCGATGGGGAATCATTCATCGTCACACAGCAGATTTTTGAAACGCTTGTGAAATATGGGGAAGATGATACGGAAATCAAACCGGGTCTTGCAGAGTCATGGGAAGTGTCCGATGACGCAAAAACATATACATTCAAATTGAAAACCGGAATCAAGTTCCATGATGGTACGGATTTCAATGCAGATGCGGTAGTAAAAAACTTTCAACGTTGGGCACAAAGTAAGGATGAAGGTAAATTTGCGTACTATGCCTCCATGTTCGGAGGATTTGAAGGTGATGAAAGTCATGTTATCAAAGAAGTAAAAGCGGTTGATGCCAGCACGGTGGAATTCACTTTGAACCGTCCGCAGGCGCCGTTCCTGAAAAACCTTGCCATGCCTACATTTGCAATAGCCAGTCCTGATGGAATTGAAAAAGAGGGTGACGACTTCACTAAAAATCCATCTGGTACAGGTCCTTTCAAATTCAAATCATGGAAACCTGGCGATACGATTGAAGTGGTGAAAAACGATGACTATTGGCAAGATGGACTGCCGAAACTTGATGGAATCACGTTTAAGGTCATTAAAGATAACTCTGCGCGTCTAAATGCTGCAATCAAGGGGGAAATCGACCTGATGGACGGGTTGAACCCAAGTGATATCAGTAAGGTTACAGGAGATGAAAAACTGCAAATATTCGAACGTGCATCCATGAACGTCGGGTACTTTGCTTTCAATGTTGAGAAAGCTCCATTCGACAAGAAAGAAGTGCGTCAAGCCATCTCGCATTTGATCAACAAAAAGGAAATCATTGATAATTTTTATGAAGGCACGGCAGAGCCTGCCAAGAATCCTATGCCTCCATCCGTTTCTGGCTACAATGACAAAGTCGAAGACTATGATTATGATGTAGAAAAAGCGAAAGAATTGCTGAAAAAAGCTGGACTTGAAGACGGATTTAAAATGGATCTATGGGCAATGCCGGTACCGCGCCCATATATGCCGGATGGTCAGAAAGTGGCTGAAGCCATTCAAGCAAGCCTAAAACAAGTCGGCATCGAAGCGAATATCGTTTCGTACGAATGGGCTGCATATTTAGAAAAATTGCAGGCTGGTGAAGCCCAATCCTTCATGATGGGTTGGACAGGCGATAATGGAGATGCGGATAACTTCCTTTATACATTATTGGATAAAGATAATATCGGCTCCAACAACTATGCCCGTTACGCAAACGATGAAGTCCATAAACTGCTGATCGAAGCCCAGTCCACGGCAGATGAAGCCAAGCGTAATGAGTTGTATGGAAAAGCCCAGGAAATCATCCATGATGAAGCTCCATGGGTTCCGCTTGTACACTCTTTACCGCAGTTAGCCGGATCTAAGACGGTCAAAGGGTTTGTTCCACATCCAACTGGTTCACAATCCCTTGTTAATGTATCACTAGAAAATTAACCGTACGAACCGGGTAGTATGGAGTCTTGCATGCTTCCCGGTTTTGTTATGGAATGCATTTCAAAATGATCGAGGGCGCTTCGAAGGACCCTTATTTAAAAGGCGGGTGATTGTTTTGTTTTCCTATACCGTACGACGTTTAGGATCTCTCATTCCGGTGTTACTCGGAATGGCGTTTATTGTATTCATGATGATTCGGGCGATTCCTGGAAATCCAGCACAGGTGATTTTAGGGCAGCAAGCAACGGAAGAGGCAGTCGCTGCAATGACAAAGGAACTTGGCCTGGATAAACCTTGGTTCATTCAATTTTGGGATTACTTATCGGGCCTGTTAAAGGGGGACCTTGGTGTTTCGTTAAAAACGAATAGTCCGGTTTCTGAAGAAATTGGGCCATACTTAATGGCCACGATAGAACTGGCCTTGATTGCGATGATCATCGCCGTGGTCATAGGTGTGAATGCAGGGATAATATCAGCTTGGTTTCAAAACTCATGGTTTGATTATGTCGCCATGGTGGTTGCGTTGATTGGTTTGTCCATGCCTATTTTCTGGCTGGGATTAATGGAGCAATACATCATTTCAATTCAATGGGATTTACTTCCAACGACAGGGCGGGACAATATCAGGGATCCCGTTGAGGCCATAACCGGCCTGTATTTGATAGATACACTCATTGCTGGCAGGGTTGATCAGTTTTTCGAGGTGATCAAACATCTCATTTTGCCGGGGATGGCGCTTGCTACCATTCCGATGGCGATTATTGCAAGGATGACACGTTCATCCATGCTGGAAGTTATGAGATCTGATTTCATTCGTACGGCCCGTGCTAAAGGAATGAAAATGTTTTGGGTTGTTTACAAGCATTCATTTAAGAATGCGTTGATTCCAGTGGTGACGGTTATCGGTCTTCAGACAGGATTACTTTTAGGCGGCGCCATATTGACGGAAAACATTTTCGGATGGCCAGGTATCGGTACATATATTTATGATGCAATCCTATCTCGGGATTATCCGGTGATACAGTCCGGAATTCTCGTCATCGCCTTTTTGTTTGTCATGATCAATCTAGTTGTGGACTTGTTGTACGCAGCGATCGATCCTAGGATTAAGTATAAATAGGGAGGGAAACTCATGCCTGAAATAGCAACGAATACTTCGCCAATCCTTCCTCCAAAAGAGGCAGAGGAAAAAGTCATCTCTCCCTGGAAGGAAGGCTGGAAAAGCTTTAGGAAAAACAAGGTGGCCATTGTGGGTCTGGGGATTGTTTCATTTTTCATCTTAATCGCCATCTTCGCGCCCGTTATAGCACCTTATTCATTTGAGGGGCAAAAGCTAAGTGATAAACACTTGGCCCCGTCTGCGGAGCATTGGTTCGGAACGGATGAATTTGGCCGGGATATTTTGAGCAGGGTCATTTATGGTTCGCGCATTTCAATAGGGGTCGGCTTCTTATCTGTTGCCGGATCTGTCGTTGTTGGGTCTTTTTTGGGGATCATTGCCGGTTATTATGGCAGGTGGATAGATACGATCATATCGAGGATCTTTGATATTATTCTGGCCTTTCCAAGTATCTTGCTTGCCATTGCTGTCGTTGCCGTTTTGGGGCCCTCCCTTCGCAACGCACTTATTGCCATAGCCATCGTCAATGTCCCGATATTCGGCCGGCTTTTACGTTCACGGGTCTTAACGGTGAAAGAAGAGGAATATGTAACGGCTGCAAAGGCAATTGGAATGGGGGATGGCCGCATTCTCCTTCACCACGTCCTTCCGAATAGCCTTGCACCGATTATCGTTCAAGGTACCTTGGCGATTGCAACTGCCATCATTGAGTGTGCAGCACTCGGCTTTCTCGGTCTCGGTGCACAGCCGCCAGCACCAGAGTGGGGAAAAATGCTCGCCGATTCCAGGGCGTTCATCATTCAAGCCCCCTGGACGGTTCTCTTCCCTGGGCTTGCGATCATGCTTACCGTACTTGGCTTTAACCTAATGGGGGATGGGCTGCGCGATGCCTTGGATCCTAGAATGAAAAACTAGAAGTAAAGGGGTGATGTTAATTTAACATCACCATCTTTTTGTCGTTTAGCTTGTAAATCTATTAAAATATGAAAAATAATAAAAAAATACTAGTTCCAAATAGGAAAATAGTGACTATTACCTCTTAAAATCACCCCAAAAGTTGTGATACTTTTATACTCAGTAAGAATATTCCAAAAATTGCTTATTTTCGAGGAGGAAAGTTCATTGATTAAACGTAGCTTGTCCATTCTAGCAATCTTTCTATTAGTATTTACTGCAAGCGTTTCCGCAGCCAAGCTCCCAGATCCCCCGACTGGCTCGGGCGGTGCAGGTAAGAAGAATCAGGAAAGTATTGTAAAGCTGAAGAAAAATGACTTGGGGAAGAAATACAAAAGCAATGAGAAGGTCAGGGTCATCGTAGAGATGAAGGAAGCCCCGGCAATTGAAACGGCTTCGAAAGAAGGGAAACTTTTTAAACAGTTATCAAAAAATAAGAAACAACAATTAAAGTCCGAAAAGCTAGCTACTCAGAAGAAATTGAAAAAAAAGGTGAAAGAGAAAAAAATAGCTTTCAAGGAACTTGAAAGTTTTACGACAGTCGTCAATGGATTCAGCGGTGAACTTCAGTATGGTGAAATCAAAAAGGTGGAAGCCATGCCTGAAGTTGCTGAAGTACATATAGCGAATGAATATGAACGTCCTGCAGAAAAACCCGAGATGTTATATAGCAAAGAACTTGTCCAAGCCCAGGAAGCATGGCGGGAATATGGATATAAAGGGGAAGGGATGGTCGTCGGGATTATTGATACTGGAATCGACCCATCTCACCGTGATATGGTCCTTAGCGACGAGAATCAGGCCGAACTGACTGAAAGTGAAATTAGCGGGATGAAGGAATCTAGCCATCTGTTAGGCAATTATTATACGGCGAAGGTTCCTTATGGATACAATTACATGGATGAAAATGAAGAAATCCTTGACCTTGGTGAAGCGGCTTCCATGCATGGAATGCATGTAGCAGGCACCGCTGGAGCCAATGGAGATGAAGAGAATGGCGGCATTAAAGGGGTTGCTCCTGAAGCCCAGCTTCTTGCCCTAAAGGTCTTCGGGAATGATCCCGACATGCAGACAACATGGGGTGATATATATATTAAGGCGATTGACGATGCCATCATTCTTGGGGCCGATGTACTGAATATGAGTCTTGGCTCCACTGCAGGCTTTGTATCGGCAGAAGATCCGGAGCAGCAGGCGGTATCCAGAGCTGTTGATAATGGGATCCTCATGTCGATTTCAGCAGGAAACTCGGCACACTTTGGAAATGGATTTGCAAACCCATCAGCCTCGAACCCGGATATTGGCGTTTCAGGTTCACCTGGACTTGCTTACGATTCTGTACAAGTGGCATCGGTGGAGAATAACTATATGGATTTGGATGCAGCGACTTATGAAATAAACGGTCAAGCAGGAAAAGCCCCGTTCATGTCGGCTTCAAGCGTACATCCCAATGCTTTGAAGGATAAAACACATGACTTGGTTGCTGCCGGTCTTGGGACGCCAGAGGAGCTTTCCAAAGTGGATGTTAAAGGCAAGTTCGCCCTCATCGAGCGCGGCACGCTTTCTTTTATAGAAAAGGCGCAAAATGCCCAGGCAGCAGGAGCGACAGGTGTCATTATTTACAATAATGCTGACGGATATATTTCCATGGCTACAGATCCAAGCATCACCATTCCTCAGCTGTTCATGTTGAAATCGGATGGTTCAAAGCTGAAAGCGGCCTTAACAGATGGCGAAAAGGTTATGATTACCTTTAATGGCGATAAAACAAAAGCTGTAAATCCGGAAGCAGGGAAAATGAGCTCATTCAGTTCATGGGGAGTGGCACCGAACTTGGATTTCAAACCAGAAATCACCGCTCCGGGCGGACAAATTTATTCGACGCTGAACAACGATGAATATGGAATGATGAGCGGTACTTCTATGGCGGCACCACATGTTTCCGGCGGCTCGGCACTTGTTCTTGAAAGAGTGGATAAAGATTTTAAATTAGAAGGATCAGCCCGGGCTAAATTAGCCAAGAACCTGATGATGAATACTTCAAAACCATTAACGGATCAGGGTGTCGTCAATAAGGCCCTTGACTGGGAAAACCCATACTCGCCTCGCAGGCAGGGAGCCGGGGTCATGCAGCTGCAATCCGCATTGTCCACACCTGCAGTCGTGACCGAGGCATTCACGAAAGAAGCGAAGGTTGCCATGAAGGAGATCGGCAATAAGTTCGCCTTTACTTTAAAGGTTGAAAACTTCAGCAATAAAGCAGTCAAGTATGATGTAAAAGGAAATATCCAAACAGACTATTCAATCCAGGGACAACTGGGCTATTCCGCTAACGAGCTGGAAGCACAGGAAATTAAGAACGCTTCGATTAAAATCAATAATAAAAATACAAATAAGATTACCGTTCCTGCAAAAAAATCGGTTACATTCGAAGTGAAAGTGGACATATCCGATGCAAAGGTACTTGGCGATGACCTACAGACTCTTGTAGACATTGACAAGGTTTTTCCAAATGGCTATTTTGTTGAAGGGTTCATTTCATTGACGGATCCAGCCGATACGAATCCGGAACTGAATGTACCGTATGTAGGATTTAAAGGGGAGTGGGACAAAGCACCGATCCTGGATGGCACTAAATATGACAAAGAGTCTTTCTATGGCATGGCAGGAGGAGTATCGACAGCAGGTGAAGATTTCACTTATCTTGGCTATGACCCTGCGGGGAAAACATTCAATGGCAAAAATATTGCGATTTCTCCAAATGGTGATGGTGCACAGGATGATTTCGTGCCTGTCCTATCATTCTTAAGGAATGCGAAAAAGGTAGAATACAATATATTAAATGGTGAAAACAAAACAGTCCGGAAACTTCGCATAGAGAATAATGTACGCAAGGACTATTATGATGGCGGACTAGGGACAGCATACACCTTGGATCCGGCCCGTAAATGGGATGGTAAAATCAATAATGCACTCGGTAAGGATGGGGTCTATTATTTTGAAATCAAAGCGATGATAGATTACGAGGGTGCAAAATGGCAGACGGTTAAAATGCCTATCAAAATCGATACGGTAAAGCCGACAGTCAAGATTTCGAAAAAAGGCAATGTATTGACCATTCAAGGTAAGGATAATTTGAATGGTTCAGGGCTTGCTTATTACGATGTACAAGTCGATGGAGCATCCATCATGGAAGAGCCGCTCCCGGCGAATGCTAAACAATTCACCCTACCTGATGTAAAAGGGGAAAAGGTTCAGGTTGTGGCTATCGACTATGCAGGTAATGAAAAAACGGCTGAAACCGAATTAGCCAGTGATTCGGCTCCAATCGATAATCATGCACCAGCTGTAAAGATCAAGAGTCCTGAAGCCTTAAGCGTGAACAATAAAAATAAAATCAAAATAACAGGAGAAATTGAAGAAGCGTCGGAAATAAAGGAATTTAAAATCGACAATAAAACGGTACCTGCAACGTATAACAAAACGAATAATAAATATGAATTCTCATATGAGAAAAAATTCGATGATGGTGTCCAAAGCTTCACGGTTAAAGCGACTGATAAATGGGATAACACGGTTTCCTTTAAACGGACGATTATGGTCGATGCAACAAAGCCAGGTTTAAAAGTTAAAGGCGTACCGGAAACTGTGAGGTTCAAAGGCAAGAATCCAAAAGTGGACGTGACGGTAGAGGATAATTTCGATGAAATCCGCCTTTACCTGAACGGAAGTGAAATATTCTATCATGAATTCAAGGAACCATACAAAATGCGTTCCTATAAGAAAAAGATAGATGATTTGGAACTGCCGCTTAAAACAGGCAACAACAAGATTGAATTTAAGGTGACCGATCTTGCAGGAAATGAATCGAAGAAATCCTTTAACATCAATAAAGCAAAAAAATAACGAAAGGCAGCCCTCTTATCCAAGGGGGCTGCAGTCTTTTTCTTTGATGTTTTCACCGTGCTAATATGGAAATCTATTAGTGAGGAAGTATTTTCATTATCCGGCAGGTATATGGGGCGGGATAAAAGAATTAGGTATAAAGAACCTAATAAAAGGAGGGTATCTATGAATTATAAGAAGAAATCCAGCAATAAAGTAAGTAGTCTTTGAATTACAGTGAAATTCGAAAGGAGAGGAAGCGAAAGGTCATTTCTTACGAAACCGAGTTTCTTTGATGCACTTCAGCACGTCCATTCTCCCTTTGAAAAGGATCCCCGCTCAGATTCACCCTATCAGGATTTTCCTCTATGTCAGGAGGTAACCCTTTCTTTTTTTGAAAGAGGTGCTAAAACATCTATCAATTATGACCCCCACCAAGAAAAAATCATCATTGAGGAAAGTTCAGGGACATATCAGCCGAATAAGGGGGAGGCGCTTACTGCAATCCTCGAACATATCATGATCAATCATGGCCATCACCATTCTTTTTTCATCATCAAGCAAAAAGAGCGGAATGTAAAAATGAAAGCTGCTAATCCGTGATATGGATGGAGCTGCCAAGGCAGCTCCATTGATGTTTCGCCATGAGTGTTTCCTATCCTTCAGGATTTCAAACCAACCGCCGAATGATCTTTGAAAGGGATTGGATGGCATAAGCTAATTGTTCCTCCGAGGCGTATGAATATGAAAGCCGTAAATGTGTTTGGTTATTTGGTTCGTATATGTATCCCGGATTAAGAAGTATGTTTTCCTTTATCGCTTGCTTGAAAAGGTTTGGATTCACGATGGATTTACATAATTTTAACCATATATAAAATCCACCTTGAGGTATTTGCCATTCAGCCAGTCCCTTAAAATATTGATGAGAAGAGTTATTGTAAAGTGCCTGCGTTCTATCAACCTATGCCTTAGCCACTCTAAATGCTTTGAATATTGACCATTTGCTAACCATTCAGCCACAAGGTGCTGGGAAAGTGCACTGGAACCGTAATCCATTTGCATTTTAATGTCCGCTAAACGTTCAATCACAGTTATTGGGCCAGCAATCCATCCGATACGCAATCCTGGGCTTAATGTTTTGGACATGCTGCCAATGTGCAATACAAGGCCATCTGCATCAAGGGATTTTAATGGCGGCGGTGGTTCCTTATCAAACCACAAATCACTATATACGTCATCTTCAATAATCGGGATCTGTTCTTTTTTGCATAGTGATAGGAGGTTAAGTCTTTCTTCTTTTGACCATGTAGTATTCGTTGGATTGTTAAACGTTGGGACAGTATAAAACAGTGACGCTTTTTTCCTTCCATTGATGCGCTTTATTTGTGTCGGGATACTTTCACGATCTTGTATTGATAAACCTACTAAGTGCATGCCCGCAGATTGAAAAGGGTGGACGGAATTTAAATAGGAAGGGGATTCATGTAAAATCATCGATCCCTTTTGAAGTAAACCAACTGAAATCAACTGGAGTGCCTGAAGCCCGCCAGAAACGATCATGAGGGAGCTGGGGCTTGCGTTGATCCCTTTTGTTTCTAAATAAACACTTATACATTGGCGAAGTCTCTTATCACCCTTGGGTTCGGAATAACCTAATGAGTGCGCATCAAAAGAAGTGGATCGCAACGTCTTTTCGATTTGTTTTGTAGGCAATAGAGCTGGAGATAGTTCGCCAGTGCCTAATCTGATGATGGCAGTGTCCGTTTCATGCTGATTGATGTCCTGAATCGTTTTTAAATTAGGTTCATGAAGGCCATTTCGAACATAGCTTTTCCAGTCAGGCTGTTTGCTGGAGACGAGCACATTCCATGTATTGTTTGAAACGAATGTGCCGGACCCAACCTTGGTTTCCAATAATCCGTCAGCAATCAACTCATCTATGGCTATGATGATGGTACTTCGGTTTACGCCAAATGAGTCGGCCAATGAGCGTTGTGATGGAAGCTTAGTACCAACTGGCCATTCCCCCCGTGTAATTTGTTGTTTGATCCAATCTACTATTTGTTGGTGAAGTGATTGGCCGGAAGACCGGTTTGGTCTCCATTCGATAAACATACGCAAACCATTCCTTTCATGTTCTATTTTCATTATAAGTTGGTTGGTTTGAAGGCCAACCAATTGGATGGTCAATTCCTTTGTTTTATTCATTATACTGAATATGAAGGAAGGGGGTATTCGTATGGGGCCATTTTTTCATGGATTATTATTGGCATTAGGGCTGATACTTCCATTGGGAGTGCAAAATGTATTCATTTTTAATCAAGGAGCAATCCAACCTACAATAAAAAAAGCATTGCCAGCAACGATCACGGCTGCAATTTGTGATACAGTGCTCATTTTGTTAGCTATTTTAGGTGTTTCGTTGATTGTCATGCAATATGACTGGTTGCGCCTTACATTAATCATAATTGGAGTTATATTTTTATTGTATATGGGCTTTCAGATTTGGTTTGCCAAATCAAACTCACAGTCAGGTGCCCAATCCATGCAGATGTCGACCAAAAAGCAAATTGTATTTGCTCTATCCGTATCATTACTGAATCCGCATGCGATCTTGGATACGATAGGTGTAATCGGTTCGAGCTCACTTGTTTATTCAGGAAAAGATAAAATGATTTTCACCATGACGTGCATCATTGTGTCATGGTGCTGGTTCCACGGATTATGTCTTGCGGGACGATTGCTGAAAAAGGTTGATACATCTGGAAAATTCCTTGTCATATTAAATAAAATTTCTGCAATCATCATTTGGATCACAGCTCTCTATATGGTGAAATCGCTTTTTTGAATAAGATAAACGTATTCGAGCCAGACCATGCCAGGTATTCAAGAGTTTAAAAGTTACAGGACGCTTATGTGTAAAAAAAAGGAATGCATATCATATATGCATTCCCCCTTTTTTTCGTTATAAGTTAACAACCTGCCCTCAATCATATCGTGAAATCGGGTTATTGAAGAGCGACCAGGTCCTTGATTTCCTCTGTGGAAAGTTCGGTGATCCAGTTGTCACTGCTGATGATCTCGTCGTTCAGGGCTTGCTTTTTATCAAGCATCTGGTCGATCTTTTCTTCCAGGGTCCCTGTGCAGATTAGCTTATGGACGTGAACGAAACGTTGTTGGCCAATTCGGTAAGCACGGTCGGTGGCTTGATTCTCAACGGCTGGATTCCACCAGCGATCATAGTGAATCACGTGGTTTGCTTCCGTAAGATTAAGACCCGTTCCGCCTGCTTTCAACGAGAGTATGAATATAGGGAAATCCCCATCTTGGAATCGGGTGATCATTTCATCACGCTGCTTCTTGTTCGCACTCCCGTTCAGGAATGGCACTTCAAAGCCATATCGTTTTTCCAGCAATTCCTTAATCATATTGCCCATCCCGATATATTGTGTGAAAATGAGACAGCTTTCATCCTGTTCGCGGACCGCATCGATAAGCTCGGTCAGCTTCTCGAGTTTGCCTGATCGGTTAGGTGCCTTCATGATATTTTCCTTTTCCGTCTCTTTTAAGTAAAGAGCGGGATGATTGCAAAGTTGCTTTAGCTTATTCAGCATCTGAAGGATGATGCCTTTTCTTTCGAAGGCAGACAGTTGTTCGATATCAGTGAATGTATCTTTAATCAGTTGTTCATACAGCGATGCTTGCTCGGTGGTAAGCGGTACGAATTCCTTTTGTTCTTGCTTATCCGGAAGATTAAGGGCGACTTCTTTATCGCGCTTTGTACGGCGAAGCAAAAATGGCTGTATCAAACGCTGCAATTCCTTGATTTTATCCTTCTGTTCATCACGCTCAATGGTCGCCACATATTTTTCCTGAAACTGACCTAGCGTTCCGAGATAACCCTTGTTGATGAAGTCGAAAATCGCCCATAGCTCACTTAAACGGTTTTCCATCGGCGTACCCGATAAGGCGATATGATGTCTGCCATTTAGCTTTCGGACAGCTTTGGATTGCTTCGTTTGGGCATTCTTGATGTTTTGTGCTTCATCAAGAATAACGCTGCTCCAATGGATGGAGGTCAGTTCAGCCACATCTTGGTGGGTCAGTCCATATGATGTTAAAACAATATCATGATCGGCTGCCAGTTTAGTGAATGCTTCACCTTTAGCACGATTCGATCCGTAGTGAAGGTGAACTTTAAGTGAAGGTGCGAATTTTTCCAATTCCTTTTGCCAGTTGCCAAGGACCGATGTCGGGCAGACGATGAGCGCCGATTGTACAGAGACGGATTCGGGGGAAGTGGCAATGACCTCAGCCTCATCACTGCTCTCAACACCGCTATCCTCTTCGACGATGATCGGTTCACTCTTTTGTTCGTCCCTGAGAGCAGCGGGCAGCTCTTTACCGGCTCCTTCTTTGCCTTTCACATGAAGTAGGTAGGCAATCATCTGGACTGTTTTTCCAAGTCCCATATCGTCGGCTAGACAAGCACCAAAACCATGCTCCCTTAAAAAAAGGAGCCAGCTCATGCCCAGTTTTTGATAGGGGCGTAAATCTCCTTGAAGTGCATTAGGGACGGGCAGGATGGATATGTTTTTGGTTTCCCGGAGCCTTCCCACCATTTTACGGAGCTCCTGGTTCAATTCAAATTGAATCCGGAGCATTTCATCGTTTTCAGAATCGTCATCGCCATCTTCATTTACGCCATTCAACAGTTCCTGCTGCAGCAAGTCAGTCAGTTGGATGCCTTTTTCATTGGCTGTTTCCATCAGCTCCTGAATTTGTTTAATGAAAGCTGGGTCAAGCTTGACCCATTGGCCGCGGATGAAGACAAGCCGCCTTTTTTCATTGACGAGCTCCTCGAACTCCGCCTCAGTGAGCTCTTTGCCATTCAATGAGAACCGCCAATCAAAGTCCATTAAAGCTTTTAACCCCACATAAGACGGGCCGCGGTTCGATTGGCTCTTCACTTTCGCCTTGACCTTCAATGAGGATTCCTTCAAGGCAAGCCACCACGATGGAAGGAGAATTTCGACGCCAAGAAACAGGAGCTTTTCGCTTGCATCGGTCAAGAACTCCCATGCATCCGTTTCCGAAATCTCCCTTTTCAGACGGCCATTCTCCCCAAGCCATGGCACGACGAGTTGCCAGCGTTTCGTAGCACGCACCACATCACTTGCATACTTGTTCCAGCCGCGCGGCAGTTTTTTTCCTGTATATGTTTCAATGATATTTTCATCCCTTTTGGAACGAAGGGTAACATCGAGTATCCAAGGCCCATTGCCCTCAGGAGGCTCAGTTAAACGGAGACCTATAGTGAATGGTTTGGGATCGGGCAGGGTACCGAGCCATTCCTGCCAGCTGTCTTTGTCAAAAAAGGCCTGTAATTCTTCGGGAGAAAGTCGTGTATCCTTTAATGCCCCGACGGCTTCACTCCATTTATGCTGCATGGGTGAATAGTTTTTTAAATACATGTTAGCGGCACCGTTATACCACTTTTCGATAAAAGTACGGTTGGTTTCCAGTTCAGGTTGAGGAAGATCCAAAGATATTTCTTCTTCCCAAAAGGAAGGAACGAATTCCTCTTCCACTTCTTCCGGCAGTTTCCAGCCGATGGAATCCAATTGAAGATTAGTGAAATCCGGTACGGGGATTCCAGCTTCAATGGATTCATGAAGAACGGGCGCTGCTGACAGGCAGAGGGAGGATATCTCGGACCATTCCCATTCTATGAAGGAGTTAAAGCTTTCCCTCGCAAAAAAGTTGAGAAGTCCCCAAGCGTCAAGAATGAATACTTGATTTCCATCCACTATATCCGTAGTCATTTTTGTACCATAAAAGCTTGCGTCATCCCAGTTGAATAACAGCCTCCGTATATAATTCGTGGTTAGGAAGGTATTCTCTTCATTGACGACACCAAGGGCGTAAGTTCCGTTTTCGAGAGCGGCTATTTTGATTTTTAATTTCCCTGGATTAAACATCGATAAGCTTACCCCTTTTTAGTTCTTCTTGGAAAGCGCGAAGCCGTTTGGTCGAATCCGCTACATAAAGTATATAACGTTCGAATACGTCTTCCTTTTTGCTCTTTTTATAGATGGTGCGCATCCTTTTCAAATAACGGACAGCTTGCTTATAAGCAGGCCGGTTTTTCAAAGAAACTTTTTCCTGGACCGCATGATAATAAAGGGGCAGGATTAGTTCCGGTTCTTTTGAGACCACTTCTTTGATGGATTCACTGCTGATTAAGTCAATGCTGATTTCTGAGTAAATATGCATCTCCACCCATTTTTTATATTGTCCTTGTTCAAAAAGGAAATTTGCATAGTTCCAATAGCTGTGCGGTAGGGTGGCCCTGTAAAATTTCTCAAGCAAATCGGTCCGTTTTAATTTATAACAGCAACTGTTAATTAAAGTCGTAAAGGTCCGGACGAAATCTACCCGTTTATAATAATCGGATAAACCGGCAAGGAACTCCTGGACATTATTATTGATGAATTCAATGAAAGGGATGGTCCGTGCCCGGTTGTCAGATTCAGCAAGGAGATTCAGCCAATAAAAAATGTATGGACAGGCATCTTTCTTCAATTCATGAAGAAGCTCAATCGCTTGTTTATCATGGTTCTCCAAAAGGGATAGGTGAATGGCTGCCAGGGTATAGGACGTCCTCTCAGTCGTGCCCATATACTTCTCGGGAAGTTCTTTATTGATTCGTTCCAGTTCCTCTTTACGCCATGAGGAGTTAGAGAATAAGTAACTCCATATCTCCCGGTAGAGGTCGATCTTTTCGTATTCGAGGCCTTCTCCTCCATCCAGTAGTTTAGCTACATCTTCCTTGATGCTGAAAACGAAGGGATCAAAAGCGAAGGGCCGCGCTTGCCTGCTGAGCGGCTGTACCGTTTCATGCAGCTCTTCTGCCAGGTCGACGGCAAGTGCATAAAAGACCCTGATCGTTTGCGTCTCACTTTTATGCAACTGAATCATTCTCAGTGTTTGCTGCATCGTGCAAAATTGCGTAACGAAATGATAAAGTAATTTCCATTCCCTTTCCATTGGAGCTTTTGAGCTAAGGCGTTTAAAGTAAGTTTGAATATGATTTTCAATCATATAAGTAGCCTCGCCTATATGGGGCTCGACTTGTTCCGCAAAGGCCTCATTCACGAATTGCTTCCATGATGGATAGCTTTTATCTAAGATGATGGATTTCCCCGCCGACTGTTTAAGTAATTCACTTGCCGGTTTCACTTGCTGCAGTGCTTGGGTAGTTGAGATGTTTTTTGGTGCTTTCCAATCGCCCAGCCATTCGGAAACGCTAGCGTGTTCAGAATATGCAGAAAAGAAAACGGCCATTTGATGCCGGCAAATGAACCTTGAATCACATGTACAGCTTCCATCCTGTGGGGAGAGCAGATTCAGCCTGGCCTTATATCGTGTCTCTTCCTGTACCTCAGCCGCAATCGTATCCACCGCTTCTTCTTTAATATCAACGAGCCCCTGACGGTATAACTGGAGCCCTTGATTCACTACATCCGAATCTTCCGGATCCCCGGCCTCCAAAAATTCCGCCAGCCGCTCCCCAACTAACAACAACTCCCGCTCCATACTCTCCTCCTTCAGGGACTAGCCCTATTTACCAAATTTATATTTTTGTATGATCATGAACCATCGTTCTTTAACTTATCGAAATCCCGACTCGGCTTATTCTTGGGCCGTTTATCGAATGCCGGACTATGGCCGTTCTCTTTACGTTCAAATCCATTTAATCGAACAAACGATCACTGCTTCTTGCCGTACATTCATAGAAACCCTGTAAAAGTCAATATCGTCAAAAATCCGCTTGAATATAAGCGGTTCGGATATAAACAGGAATAACGGGCATTCACGTTAACCATGCCTGGAATCCTTCATCCTCATTCCTCTTTACAAAGCTAAGTGATGAGGGGCCGGAACCCTTTTTAAAAGTGCGTTTTTTGAAGCATCTCTTTATTATACTTCATTTTGGCTTGGAATTTAAAATGTAGAATAGAGGTTTTGAAAATGATGAGTGTGGGATTATACATATTCTTGGGTAATGGGAAGAGCCATTCCCGTGGGAATGGCTTTAAAATATAGAATTAGTTTATTTTCATTTCATTCTTCCAACTGTCCAACTTTTTGTTGATGAATGTAACAAAGGCATGATTTTTTTGTAAATTGAATAGAAACGCTGACTTTTCCAAGTACTCTTTTGCCTCTTCAAAGTTACCTACGAGTTCCAAATTATACCCTAAATGGTAATGTAAATCCGCTAAAGCATATAATTGATCATGTTCGAGGCACCACTTTATGGCATCTTGGCAGCAGGCAATGGACTCTTCGTATCGACCCAGGCGTGTTAACACTCTGCCGAAATTATAGGATAGGCGTGTCTTAAGCGTTTTATCCGTCAAAAAGGGCAGGGCTTTCAAGTGATCTAAAGCTTTCCGTAACAAGGCGAATGCATTTTCGTACTGTTCTTCGGCTACATACATTACACCAAGGCTGCTTAAGATTTCAAGCTCCCGTTCCGAATAAATTTTGTCTGTCGTATGGGTAATGGCTATGGCCTGATTAATGAATTCGATGGCTGTATCTAAATCTTTATTTTTTTCATATTCGTATATTCCCTTGTGCCAAAGAATCAATTGATGATTCTTTTTATTCTGAAGAAAGAGGGGACTGTTTTCCTCAGCCTTTACAATTTGCTGCATCTCCTCATAATTTCGGGTTCTTCTGGCTATTTTTAATTGATAAATCACTTCTTCCACGTAATCCAGCCTAGGGGTCATTCCAATATCGAAAAAATAGTTTACATCAACGCCTAACCGTTGGGAAATTAAATAGAGAGTGGATGCATATGGATAGACATCGCCCTTTTCAATCTTACTGATCTGTGCTTGTGTACAAATACCGGTTGCCAACTCTTCCTGGGAAAGCCCGATTTGTTTACGTAGCTCTTTGATCTTTTGTCCAACTGCAAAAAAATCCATTTTGATTCTCCTTAAAATATGCCTAGAGTTATATTTTGTTATGAAAAATCGGTGTAAGCGGTATGTACAGGTCCTGAACGGTTTAAATAGATTCTTTAGTCGAAATATATGGTTTTAAGAAGTGTGGTTAAATATAACTATAGAATTAATTTCTATTTTAACCAATATTTTTTTAAAAGAAAAGGAGGAATGACCTATGAAAAAAAGTACTAAAGCATTAGTCGTATCTTTTCTTATCATCGCTGCTTTCGTTATTGTCCCAAGCGAATTACCAGGCCTTTACGCAGAACTTCCAGGTTTATATAAATAAGTAAATGAAGCTTCTTATTACTGATTCAAGCATCTTCAATTGAAGATGTTTTTTTTATTATTATTTTCAAATGATTATTCTTTTACGCATATTCCTATAGTTATAATTATCTATGAATGGGGAGTGTAAGGTCCATTTGGTAGGTGTGGAAGAAACGCGAGGGTAGTTTGGAACGCCTATTTCCGTTTAATGACTTTGTTATAGTGTAAATAACAAAACGGAGAGAGGTGTAAGGTTAATGATTGATATTAATATGAAAGTTCAACCCTCTTTTTACGATGATGAATGTGCCATTGTGTTTTCTTTTTATTTTGATAAGGCAACAAGGAATATTGGTGAAGCTGTGGTGTACACATGCCAAAAATCAGATGAAAAAGAATACAGCCAAGATCATATAGATACAGATGTACAAGAAAAAATCGCTTATATTAAAGAGTTTTCCATTGTAGATGAGTATCAGGCTACCTCAATGAAGAAAATTCAACATTTTTTGAATGTAATCGGTATCAAAAAATGTGTGAAGCACAACCTTCAGGGAAATGAAATCGCATTTTAAACGATAAAAACTCATGACATCCCACATGTCATGAGTTTTTATCGTTTAAATGAGAGTTTTGAGCATTCATTTTCTTTTTGATGAAATCGCTCATTTGTTTCCTTTCACTTGGTTTAGCGTTATTTGTTCTTTCAAAAAATTTAAAGTGTTGTTTATTTCTATCGGATTTCATGATGTCTCTCCTTTGCATTTTTTTATTTACCCATTTTTTTTAAATTAAAACGTGATTTCCTCATAAAGGGATAAAAATATTTAAAAAAAAGATCAAGTAATATTCCTAGAGTTATATTTTCATCTGTCAATCCCTGCAAATAAGGATTAAATGGATAATAATAAGTGGTAAAGACTGAATATGGAGAAATTTCGTGTTTTATCATACTTGAAAAAAATGCTAAAATGGTTCGAATATCGGATTTTTCATTAGAAACATCAGTTTCTAGTACCCTAAAGTGAAGAGGGTTGAAGAACTCTTTTCGATGGCCCCCGAGCACTTGCTTGGGGGATCTTTTTGTATTTGGATAATTTGCCCACTTTATTTCTATATTATGTTTCGTTTTGTTTGTATATACATGGGTAAATATAAGAAAGAAGATGAATTAAACCTGTGTGTGTTTATCGCAGTTTAATCGGAGGAATATATTTTATGGATGTGAAAGTGAAGAATGATCCCACGAAGCGAACTTTCCAGCAGTTCATTTTTCCATTTACGCTTGAAGGAAAAATGATTGAAAAGTTTGTGGAAAGATTGCTTAAGGACAATTTCGTTTTTTTGAACTTGAAAGATATGGAACAACAAAATCAATTTTACGGTGGACATAAAGTTTCACACCGTAAATTGGAAAAGTATTTCATGCCATACATCGAACCGATTTTATTTCCGGGTAATGCAAAACAGAAGGAAGGCTTACGGCGTTTCACGAAAAAACTGGATATTGATTGTACCTTCGAATCACCCTATCTAAATACCCCATTTATTATTAACTCTATAGATATCTTCATATGTCCATTTCATATTGGCATGATGAATCTTCGTGTTACTTTACCTGAAGGGCTTTCACATAATGATGTGCTCTATTTTGGCGATACATTCCGAATCCTCGAACCGATTGCTGATGATGAAGAAAAAACGAAAGTTGGCTGCCGGGAAAATCAGTATGAACATGTGAAGGATTTCATCTTCAATGAACTGTTGCCGCCAATTGAGGAATATATGGATGAAGAACAAGCGGATCCGACCTATTTTGGCAGTTTGCCCTTTTTCATCGATGAAAGAATGTATGTGATCAGTTATACGGCATTCCCTGAGAATCGTGATATTTCTAAAAATGATTTATTCCGGATCAGTGAGCTGAACGGGTATGACAATGATGGTGAGCCGTATATAGGCGCATTAAACCCTGATTATATAGAAAAGTATTATCAAGAAAGGGTTTATGACAGGTGGGGCAAGGAGACTTATTATGTAACTAGCATGTATCATTTCGCGTGTGTAACGAAAGCGACAGGTAAACTGGAACAGGAACTGGCAAGTGAAATGTACGGCCAGCATTTTTATACATTGTTGCTTTTCTTCTATTATAAGATCGTACTGCTTAAATTGGCTCATGAACATTCCCAGATAGATGTGGAAAAAGATCAATCGGATACAGAACAGCTGATTTTCATGATCACTGAGTTTTCTGCAAAGTACTTATTCACTGAAGTGAATAGTATGGCAATCGGTAAAGAGCTTTTCAAAAAAACGGATGAAGCCTTCAGGATTGCCCCTCTCTACAGAGAAGTGAAGGAAACACTTTCCTACCTTTATCAAAATCAGGATAAATTGGCTGGGAAAAGAAGTAATTATCTTTTACAAATACTAACGATTTATACGGTGGTTTCCGGGATATTCGGAATGAATCTATATATTGAAGATTGGAAAGGGAAATTACCATGGAAAGCGTATATGGATTACTCCTTATACGAATGGGTAGCTGTCATTGTAACGACAAGCGGTCTCATCATTTCGGGCATCCTGGGCTTTATCTTCCTGAAAAAATGGCTGCAAGAGAAAAAAAGCCGAAAAAAAAGAATGCTTTAAAGTCCTGTACACGATGTACGGGACTTTTGTTTTAGAAAAAACATGGTTAATTAGAAAAATAAAGAAATTCGGTATGCGAAATCCCCCATTCCCCTAATATTTTGCTAAACTATAGGTATATCATTCTAACTATTCATTAGGAGGAAATCATGAAGAAACTAGCTTTAGTTTCCAGCTTATTGTTGATGAGCGTATTGTTCCTGGCCGGATGCTCGGATGAGCCAAGTCCGGAAGATCGCTTTGCGGCATACACGAAGCTTTGGAATAAACAAGATTTTGCGAAAATGTACGATTATCTGTCACCTGAGACAAAGAAAGAAATCAGTGCGGATGAATTTGAGAAGCGTTATGAAAAAATCTATACGGGCATTGAAGCCGACCAATTAAAGGTGGACTATAAACAGCCAAAAGAAGAAAAAGACCATAAAGATGGAGAAAAGGTAAGCCTTTCATATACCGTTGATATGTCCACTATGGCGGGTGCTGTCAGCTCTGACCATAAAGCGACACTTGTCAAGGAAGGGGAAGGCGAGAAAGAAAATTGGTACATCAAGTGGGATGAAAGCTACATATTCCCTCAATTGGAAGCCGGTGAGAAGGTATCGGTTGAATCGTATCCAGCCATTCGGGGGGAAATTGTCGATCGAAATGAACGCGGCCTTGCCATGAATGGAACGGTAGCGGAAGTGGGAATCGTGCCGGAGAAAATGGCCAACGAATCCGAAACGGTTAAAAAGGTCGCTGGAATCCTCAATATGTCCACCGACGAAGTGAATCAGAAATTAAAACAAACATGGGTAAAGCCAAGCTATTTCGTGCCCATCAAGAAAATGTCAAATGATAATACCGCAACTTTGGAAAAGCTATTGAGCATTGCAGGGGTATCTGTCAATAATACGGAAGAGCGTATATATCCGTATAAAGAGGCTACTGCCCATCTAATCGGATATGTCGGTGAGGCATCAGCCGAGGATCTGGAGAAATTAAAAGGAAAAGGATATACCGCAAGTGATGTTATTGGCAAGCGAGGTCTTGAGGAAGTGTTGGAAGCGCGGCTTAAAGGCAAGCCTGGCGGTAAAATCTTCATTAAAACCGAAGATGGCGAAGAAAAAGTGATTGCTGAAAAGCCTGCTGAAGAGGGAGAAACAATTACATTGACCATCGACGCCGAGCTTCAAAAGGATATCTTCAAGCAATATAAAAACGAAGCCGGATCGGCATCGGCAATTGACCCGAAGACAGGCGAAACGCTTGCACTTGTTTCAAGTCCGTCATTCGATCCTAATAAATATATTTTCGGAATAACGAAAGCGGAACAAAAAGCGCTTGAAGAAGACCCGAAAAAGCCACTTCTGAACCGCTTCAGTTCGACGTTTGCACCTGGTTCAACCATAAAGGCCATCACTGCGGCGATCGCTTTGAAAAATGGTGTGGATCCGAAAGAGTCGATCAATATCCAAGGGAAAACGTGGGCCAAATCGACATGGAAAGATCATTCCATTACAAGGGTTTCAGACCCTGGTGTTCCAATCGATATGGATAAGGCATTAATTTATTCAGACAATATTTACTTTGCCCAAAAAGCTCTCGGGCTTGGAAAGGAAAAATTCACAAATGGACTCAAGGCTTTCGGATTTGATGAGTCTTTGAATTATGATTATCCGATCAAAGCATCGAGCATCGGCAAGATCGACAGTGAGGGACGATTGGCAGATGCAGGTTATGGTCAAGCGCAAGTTCAAATGAGCACGCTCCATCTCGCCATGACCTATTCAGCCTTCTTGAATGAAGGAAACATCCCGGCACCTTTCTTAATAACAGGAGATAAAATGGAAAAGAAAATATGGAAAGAAAATGCGATATCGGCAGACCAGGCAAATCAGGTCACCAAGATGCTGACACAAGTAGTGGAGCATCCTAAGGGAAGCGGACATGGAATAGCTGATCTTGGCATCAAAATCGCTGCCAAAACGGGAACTGCTGAAATCAAGGCATCCAAAAATGCTGACGGAACAGAAAATGGCTGGTTTGTTGCCATGGACACAGAAGACCCGGAACTTCTCATGGCATGGATGATGGAAGATGTAAAAGGACGAGGCGGCAGCCATGTCGTTGTCGATCATATGAAACCGGTGTTGAAGAAGTATTTGAAGTAAGAAAAAAGTCACCCAACAGGACTGGGCAAGTATTTAACATTAAAAAGCAGGACATTGGTTTCTTCCATGTCCTGCTTTTATTTTGGTTGAGGATTCCAATTTGTTACGACAATGAAGCTGGATTTGAAGGATAATGGGGCGTACATACAGAATGTAAAAAGGGAGTTCAGAAACTTGCAAGTATACCCGGCACCCTAATGTAGTCCTGAAATCATGGTTTCTGCAGCAGTGACATCATCCAGGCCGTTATGTTACCAGATGCCGATGGATTGAACAGGATAAAGACTTGAAGGATAAATAGACTAGGAGTGAGGATGAAAAGGAATGAGAAGTTTAAAGTATTTGTTTATTTCTTTCTTTATCATTTTTCTTGCATTTCCTTCTCATGAAGCAACGGCAGCAGAAGAGAATATAACGATGGAAGTGAAACTGAAGAATTATTTGGGGAATAGAACCAGCGTCAAAATAACGGCAACCGGTGACTACCGTAAATCAGGGGGAGAGTTATTCATTAAGGCGGGGGAAAATCTGACTTTGAAAGTGGAGTCGGATAAACTTGCCGTATACAAAGGTTTTAAGAAAACGGGATCTTATGGTTCCTTTAAGATAATACCAGTTAAACGTGATGCATCATTGTCCATTAATGGCCGTCCGTATCAGGGCTCATTTTCATTTACAGTGGAGGACGGTTACATCCGGCCAATCAATACTGTTTACATGGAAGATTATCTAAAGGGCGTCGTCCCTCTGGAGATGCCTGCACTATGGCATGCCGAGGCCTTAAAAGCACAGGCGGTTGCCGCCCGGACTTATGCACTTCGCCATCAATCCACAATAATTGATGATACGGTTTCTTACCAAGTATATGGCGGGGCTGCCGGTCACTATCGAACTAATTCAGCCATTGAACAGACAAAGGGCATGGTAATCAAGCATGATGGCGAAATAATCGAAGCATTCTTTTCCTCAAGCAATGGAGGAATGACCGAATCGAATTCAAATGTTTGGTCAAGTGGCAACCCCCTTGCATATTTATCTATAAAAGAAGATTTCTTTGATCCGAAAACCAGTTGGGAGATAACGCTGGACAAGCAGCAAATCGACCTTTCAAAAATGGATTTATCTAAACCGGAAGAATGGTGGACAAGTGTAGAGGAAAAAGATAAAACGGTTGTGCCGAAGCTTAAGGTTTGGCTGAAGAATAATGGATATGCGCAGAAAGATATTAAAATAACGGAGATTCCCTTGTTAACATTTTCAGATGAAAAAACGGGAGGCCGTGTAACGAAAGGTTCCATCCAATTGAATTTCTATGTAAGGGGTCTCGTTGATGACAGGGGGAAGCTTTTGCAGCAAACGGTTAAGCTTACTAATGTAGCGGCTTCCAAAATCAGGGGCATGGTTGGGCAAGAGGTGATGAAAAGCTATCTGGTTGACCATTCATCCTCCGGTGACTCCAAAATTTCTATTAAAGGGTCAGGATATGGGCATGGTGTCGGGCTAAGTCAGTTTGGGGCGAAAAACAGAGCGGAAGCAGGGCAATCCTATCAAGATATTTTGGGGTTTTATTATCCTGATACAACTATAGAAAAGGAATATGGACCAGGTGCTGGATCTAAAACGGATCTTGTCGTAAAGGCGGAACCGAATACAGTAAGCATGAAAGGGAAAACGGATTATTTAAGTGATGAGGTTGGAATCACATACTCCCTAAAAGAAGATGCTGTGGTAACACTCACGATTAAAGATAATAAAGGTAAATCCTTAGCTACCCCAGTCCATGACCAACCAATGAAAAAGGGTACCCATTCAGCAACCTGGAACACAAAAGCGGTAAGTAACGGTACATATGAAGCAGAAATATCAGCAATGGACCGAAGCGGGAATGAAAGTATGGAAACAATGCCGATTAAGATCAGTAAAGATACGTCGGCACCGAAAATCACCGATATCAATACAGCGGGCGACTATAGTACCGAGAAAGCGAACATAACGTATACAATTAATGAAAACACTAATGTAACAGTGAAAATTAAGAACAGTAAAGGTAAGGTTGTTGGCATCCTTTCTGAAAGCCAGTTCAATAAAGGCAGGCAATCCGCAACATGGGATTTCAAAAATATGTCCAACGGGATATATACGGTGACAATCTCAGCTAAGGATAAGAGTGACAATCAGAAAACCATTTCAACGAAAATCTCGATTAGGAAGACGACGGGAATAGTGACAGCAAGCGAATTATATATTAAAGAAAACAGAAATGCATCTTCTGAAACGGTTGGGAATCTATACAGGGATCAATCCATAACGATCTTGGCCCAACAAGATGAGTGGTACAAAGTGAAAAAGGGAAGCCAAATTGGGTATGTATTAAAAAAACATGTAAAAAAATGAATGAGCAGGACGTCAATCATGGCGTCTTTTTTTGCTCTTTTTTATTATGGTATTCATCAAACTCACTAGTGAAAAGTGCGAATTCAGAGTGAAATTCGGAACTCACGAGTAAATGCCCCAAATTCACGAGTAAAAGGCGGAAACTCACGAGTAAATGCCCCAAACTCACGAGTAAAGCCCCCAAACCTCGCCATAACTTGAGTTAACGGACCTCAATAAAAATGAAAACCGAAAAAAATCCAGTTAATGAGAATCTTAAAAGAGGAATGATGTATTCATTCCTCTTTTGTTTTATGCTGACCGGGTGTGAACGGAACACCGGCGGCCTTTGTAATGATTTTTGAGATATCGGTATTTTCAATGACTCCATCAAAGGCTTCACTGCCTGGACCCGAGGCGAAAACGGGGATCATATTGGCTGTGTGCCCTCCTGTGGAACTGGCCGCCCGTGTGCTTCGATCAGCTACGCCCGCCTTATGGTGCCTGGCGATGGTGCTTCCGATTTCCCAATCTATTTGATGCTGCGGATAAACTAGCGTTTTATTCTTTCTTACGTTATCGATGAATTGATCGACTTCCTGATCCGTAAGGGATATATGTGCATACTTTTTGAATGTGGAAACGACACTTTCTGGATTGATTTCATTATTTTTATCGAATGTTAGCTGTTTCGACATATATTCAGATGAAACCCTGATTTTTTTCAATGCAGTGATATCCATTGTTTCAGAAGCGGAGGTCCCCATTGTTTCGTGGTCTGCAAGAACCACGATCAACGTATCATTTCGATTTTTTGCCCAATTTACAACCTCTTTCACGGTTTGGTCAAATTCGATCGTTTCTTTCCATATTCCAGTGATGTCGGCTGCATGCTCCATATGGTCAATACGCGCACCTTCTGCCATCAAGAAAAATCCCTTATCACCCCGGGATAAAATATCCAAAGCTTTGGATGTCATTTCGGGCAAGGATGGCTCTTGAGAATGTAATACTTCTTTATCCAGTTTAAAATTCATATAGGTAGGGTGAAATAATCCTAAAAGTTTTTCCGGTTCATTAATGGAACTAAGTTCTTCTTTAGTCGTCGTAATCCCATAGCCAGCTTGTTTAAATTTAGCGATTAAATCCTCGCCATTCTGCTTCTCCGCCTCGAAATAACTGGCACCTCCGCCGAGAATGACGTCGATTCGTTTATCAAAGAGCTGCCTTGCGATATTTGCGCCACCTGTCCAGCGGTTAGGCACACTTGCACCAAAGGCAGCGGGTGTGGCATCGACTACCGTATTGGTTGAGATGATCCCGACTTTTTTTCCTTCGTTCTGAAAAGCGTCCAATACACTATCCACCTCGGAACCATTGGCATCGACACCGATTGATTCATTGTTGGTTTTTATACCAGTGGCAATCGCTGACCCTCCTGCTGCCGAGTCAGTGACGTAATTATTGGCGGAATACGTGCGCATCAGGGCAACATGCTCCAGTTTTTCCAAATGCAGTACACCTGTCTTTCCATATTCCAATTGCCGGGCAATTTCTATTGCCCCTAACCCCATGCCGTCGCCAATCAGCAATATGACATTCTTGGGGGTGTTTTGTGTTTCTGCTTGAATAGGGGAACTCATGCAAATAAAGCAAATTATAAGAACCAATAATCCAAAACGATGCGGCTGTGCAAGTTTATGTCTGGATGTCTTATTCATCTGTAATCCTCCATTGGGTGAAAGTCTTTCTATTATTTGTTTAAATGGATAAAAAAACCCCTCCCTTATATTCAGGATGGAGCTAATCTTTTTAGCGCTGTTAGCGGCATCCAGTCGGTTTTTGCGTAATTTATCTTTCAAAAAAAGAAAGAATTTCTATATAATTACAATGTGAGTGATAATTTAAACAGTAAATACTTAACTGATATAATTTCACTAAAGTTCAATTGAGATAATAGGAGAGAAAACCCTTATGCTATCCAGTATGAAAAAGTTCTTCAAAGAAGGTTCTAAAGACTTGAAGAGAATTTATAAGTTGGTAGAAGAAGTGAATAGGCTAGAGGGTAAATATGAAAGATATTCTGATCTGGAATTAAGCGGAATGAAGGATAGGTTTAAAAGCATATTGGATGCTGGTGATAATATATTGGATATACAAGCCGAAGCTTTTGCGGTCGTGAGGGAGGCTTCCAAGCGAGTATTGAATCTTAGGCACCATGATGTTCAGCTTGCAGGCGGTTTTGTCTTGATTGAAGGGGGCATTGCACAAATGAATACGGGCGAGGGGAAGACACTTGTCTCTACTTTGCCTAGCTATTTACATGCACTGTACGGAAATGGTGTGCATATTATAACGGCCAATGAATATTTGGCCAAACGTGATAAAGAGTTAATGGGACAGATTCATGAATTTCTAGGATTGTCGGTTGGTTTGAACATTTCCCAAATGGGACCTTCCGAGAAACGTGAAGCGTATGCGGCAGATATCACGTATGGGACGGCAACAGAGTTCGGTTTTGATTATTTGCGGGATAATCTGGTTTATCGAAGGGAAGACAAGGTTCAAAGAGGACACCGATTTGCCATTATCGATGAGATTGACAGCATCTTGATTGATGAAGCAAGGACACCATTAATCATTGCGGGCAGGGCAAGCGACGGAACCGAGCTTCACCGGATCACGGCGCAAATGATGAAGACATTTATAGAAAAGGATGATTACGGGATTTTCATCGAGTCAAGGTCCGCCTTTTTCACGGATCAAGGTGCTTCCAAGATTGAAGAGGCCTTTGGTATCGACAATCTGTATGGAATGGAACATCAAGAGTTATTACATAATGTTACACAGGCGCTAAAAGCCCATGCAATCATGAAAATGGATGTGGACTACATTGTCATCGATGGAAAGATTGCAATCATCGATAAATTCACAGGCAGGGTGATGGAAGGGCGAAGCTTCAGTGATGGGCTTCATCAAGCAATTGAGGCAAAAGAGGGATTGGAGATTTCCGAAGAGAATGAAACACAGGCTATGATTTCCGTCCAAAATTATTTTCGATTATATCATTCAATGTCTGGGATGACAGGGAGTGCCATACCATCAAAGTCTGAGTTCCAGGAAATATATCAGCTCCCCGTCATTGAAATCCCAACTAATGTGCCTATTATTCGAGTTGATGAGGTTGATTTGATTTATAAAGATGAAACCAGCAAAATCAACAAAATCGTCACGGAAGTAAAACGGATTCATGAAGGAGGCAGACCTATCCTGATCGGGACGATCTCCATTGAGCAATCTGAAAAAATTTCGGTTCATCTGGACAATCGGAAAATTAAACATCAAATCCTTAATGCAAAGACTGAAGAGGATGAAGCGGAAATCATTGCGAATGCTGGGCAAAAAAATCAAGTGATGCTGGCTACGAACATGGCTGGGAGAGGAACGGATATATTACTTGGGAATGGTGTCAAGGAATTGGGCGGCCTTCATATTATCGGTACGGAGCGACACGAAAGCCGTCGGATCGATATGCAGCTAAGAGGACGTTCCGGCCGGCAGGGTGATCCTGGTTCAACACAATTCATCATTTCTTTGGAAGATGATTTGTTTGATTTTTATGATGAAGAAGAAATCGGACGTTATATCAAGAAAATCAAAACGGATGAAAATGGGTTGGTGCTGAGCCCTGCACCCGATAAATTCGTTAAAATGGTTCAGGAAACGGTAGAGCAGATGCATCAATCAAGCCGATACCATTTATTGAAGTTAGAGCATGCATTAAATGAGCAGAGTAAAATCATCTATGCCATGAGGGATCGGATTCTGGATGTGGAGCCTGTTCGGATGTCGGACATTTTACTTGAATACATAGAAAAGTACATTACTCGGCTCACTTACCGTGAACATTTAGCGGAGCCTGATTCCTCTGCCTTTATGGAAGAGCTATCCCTTGTTTTCCTGTCATTAGGTTGGCAGGCAAGTGATTTGCAGGATATAGAAGGTCAAATTCAAGGAAAGGCGTTGGAGGCTTTAGGTGAATTGGAATCGAGACTGGTGATCTTTCAAGACGATGCAGAATGGGGAAATCAGTTGCGCGCATTCATGCTGCAGCACATCGATACAAATTGGATGAACCATTTAGATGAAATGAACAGTATGAAGGAAGGCATTGGTTTAAGCGGATATGGTCAGCAGGACCCATATACGTTGTTTGAAAAAGCAGCTCTCAGTCAATTCAACCTTCTATTAAGTAAAATTGAGGCGGAGATAAGCATCCGTTTTATGGACTATATTAAAAGCAATCAGGAAGATGCAGCTTCTTTGGAGGGTGAGGAACGATGAGTTTATGGGGAAAAAGGGATAATGCAGCTTCAGATGTATATAAGTTAACAGATCAGGATGACACCGTTCATACTGTGCTGATGTTTCATAAGGGGTGGGATATTTCCAAGCAAGAGGAATATGTATATAAATTCCACCATCAAAGGCTGCCTGCATTAAAACCGAACCAAATTTCTATATCCGGCATGAAGCTGACTAGGGTGGAAGATGATGTAATCATAGAGGCTTTTCTACGAAATTCAATAGAGAAAGCTGTCAGGTTTGATATCGTGGATTTACTTTTAGTTGATGGTGATGGAAAAATACTGGCAAAAAAGACATTCGATTTCACAGAGCTTGGTGAGATACCAGCACTTTCAAGCATGCCATGGCGTTTCTTATTCGAGGAAGGAGATATTTTGGCCGAATCAATCCCTGATGAAGGTTGGAAGATTGCTTTTGAATGGAAGAGAAAGTAGGAAAACAACCGCATGATCTTGCGGCAATCTGCAGCTTTTTGCCGGAGTGCCAAAGCAAAGCCGTCATCCTTTTAGTGATGAAGGCTTTTTGTTTATAAGGGAAGTCATTAGTGCTAAATATTTATGCCGTTTTCTGTGTGCAATTTCTCATAAATGGCAACGCTAAGTAATATTTATAAGTAATCTTCCGCAATCAGGCTTAACGAAGGCTTGGTAATAATGAAGAGGAAAGTGGCAGGAGCATGAAGAATAACCTGAATCAACGATTGAAGGAGAGGCTATTTGAATTATTGTCATTCTCAATCGTGGCCATACTTTTCATTTATACGAATGATAGGATGGGTAACGATCTTTCTATTGGAATAATTACGATAATCATCGGTGTTGCCGGTTTTATTGTTTATCTGAAGGAATGGATTTCGAATGGAATCGTAAAGGGCACCATTTTTTCAGTTTTCCTTCTTTCGATCATGGCCTTTTTCCTTGGGGACATCTGGTTTTATCGTTATTATTCGACACCTATAACATCCTATATGTGGATGCAAAAAAGCAACCTGAATGGGCTTGGTGAAAGTATATTCAGTATGATGGAAATGAAGGATGCGATCTTTCTTCTGACAGGCATTCCAATTGCTGAGTCATTTGTGAAGAAAAAATACCCCCTCAAGCATATGGCACTTGTGCCGGCCGTAATATTCCTGATGATAGCAGGATTAAAACCGATCAAGAATATCTTTATCGACAAAGTGGATATAACCATGCGTTATGAGGCGAATACCTTCTTGCGAAACTGGGGTCCCATCGGTCATCATGCATTGGATACGTATGCCTATTTTACCGACTTGGGAAGGCATGGAATGTCTTCGGAAGAAACGAAGGCAGTTTCTGAACACTTCAATAGAAAGAAAAGAAAGGAAAATGCCCATTCTGGATCCTTGGAGGGGAAGAATCTCATTATCATCCAGGTGGAATCTTTACAGGCGTTTCCGCTCTTTCAAACCAGTGCCGGGCAGGAGGTCACGCCATTCATGAATGAACTGGCGAAAGGGGGATTGTATTTCCCGCGTGTATACCCGCAGACGGTATTTGGAAATTCATCTGA
This sequence comes from Peribacillus sp. NPDC096622, assembly GCF_044762665.1. Classification (NCBI taxonomy): domain Bacteria; kingdom Bacillati; phylum Bacillota; class Bacilli; order Caryophanales; family Bacillaceae; genus Peribacillus; species Peribacillus sp. NPDC096622. The sequence goes on from NZ_JBIWES010000002.1 coordinate 263,415, forward strand.
TGGTGAGCTTATCGTGAATACCGGACTATTTCCTTTAAAGCAAGGTGCGACCTTTTTTCGGTTCCCTTATAATGATTTTCCTGGTCTTGCCACGGAATTAAAGAAGTCGGATTATCAAAGTTTTGCTTTCCACGGAGATGAAGAAGACTTTTGGAATAGGCAGCATGCATATCCCTCGCTAGGTTTTGATGACTATCTTTCCATAGAGGATATGCAGCAGGATGAGATGATTTCGATGGGCTTGGGAGACCGCAGTTTTTTCAACCAAAGCTATGATTTCTTAAAAGATAAACAAAACCCCTATTACGCTTTTTTCGTTACTTTGACCAGCCATGTACCTTTTTCACTGCCGAAGGAACAGATAACATTGAAGTCTGAAGTTGGAAAAGAGAATAGTTACCTGACTAAATATTTTGAAGCGATTCATTATACAGATTCAGCAATCGGGGATTTCGTGAAGAAGTTGAAGGACGGCGGGAAGTTGAAAGACAGCGTGATTGTCATTTACGGAGATCATGATGGGCTATTTTTAAAAGATAAACACGAGGTTGAAGCGTATTACGGTAGTAGAATTAGCGATGAAGAGTGGATTGAAAAATATATGCCCATTCCCGTGATCATTTATCAGGAGGGTATGAAAGGGAGAACGATTGATAAGGTAGCGGGCCAAATCGATATTCTGCCCACTCTATATGATCTGTTCAATATAAAGAGTACTTCATACTTTGGAGAGAGCATGCTGGATGGCGAAGAGGGTGATGCCTTGATATTAAAAGGGGATTATGGTTCTCAAATGAAAATAAATGGGGAAGGGAAGGTCGAAGGATTTTCACCAGAAGACCAAAAGGAGATTGATCTGAGTGATCAAGTGATACGTTCCGATTACTTTAAACAAAGTGAGAAAAAGGTAAATAAGGAGGATGACTGATAAAAGCCATCCTCCTTCCATTATAATCCCAAATGTGTTTTAACACGATTTTGGGCTTCAAGCTTCGTATCTTCTGGAACGATGTTATACCAAACGCCATCTACCCGATGATTGTCACCTTCAAGTGTATATTGTTCAATATTTTTGAGGGATGATTTGTAGTTATTTTGAATGCTCAACATTTCATTGAAACTTAAATTGGTTTCCACGTTTTTACCTAAAGCTTCGAATATATCGTCATAATTGGTAAGTGTTGATAGGCTTGCCCCTTTTTTCATGACAGCTTGGATAACTTGGCGTTGCCGCATTTGCCGTCCATAATCCCCGCGGGGATCTTCTTTACGGATTCGGGAATAAATCAAGGCCTCTTTACCATTTAAGTCGATTGTGCCTTTGTCGAAGGTATATCCTTTATAGGCAAGGTCCATATCATTATCGACCGTGACACCACCAACGGCATTCACAATATCCTGAAAACCTTCCATATTCATTTTGACGTAATAGTCAATCGGAATATCCAAATAGGACTCCACTGTATTTATCGACATGGCGACACCGCCATATGCATAGGCATGGTTCATTTTATCATTTATACCTTTACCAACGATCTCTGTACGCGTATCTCTCGGTAAACTCAATAACTCAATCGATTCTTTTTTAGGATTAACGGTCATGACAATCATCGTATCTGATCGACCTGAGTCATTTTTTCTTTCATCCACACCAAGAATCAGTAATGAAAATGGATCTTGGCTTTTGAACTTGATGTCCTCTACACGCTTATCCGTTTTATGGGCTGTACCCTGCATAGTGCTAATCGCACCGGCTAATGATTGATAAACTGAAGCGCCATAAACACCTGCGCCAATGAAAAGGATAAGAAGGGTGAAGCCGATTATTTTAAACGTTTTGCGTTTCTTTTTCTTCTTTTTATGTTCGGATCTCATTTAATATTCCTCCCTTAACCATCCCACAAAATGGAAGGTGTGAAAAAGTACCTAGTCGGTATTTTTAACTATACCTTTTTTTTGTCAAAAATAGAATAGTTTCTTTTTGTAGTTAGAGTGCATATTTACCTTTTTTCATCCAAAAAAACGAAGGATTCTAAATTCCTTCGTTTGCACATCATTCGATTGTTTCAAAAATTGTATAGCTAGAGATAAATAAGCTATGAATCTGTTAACATAAAATTGCCAGACTTTAAGAGAAAGTCTGGCAAGTAAATCTTATAAACTTCTATAACCGATGATTTTACTTTTGAAATAAGAGTTTGAGGTAGTACTGATCGTTACTCCCTTACTTGATGAGGCATGAATGAATTCCCCGCCGCCCAAGTAGATTCCCATATGGCTTATGACTGATTTATTGGAACCCGTTGCAAAGAAGATAAGATCGCCGCTTTTCGGTGAAGTGACTTTTTTACCCATATCATAGTATGTGGACGATGAAAGCCTTGGAACATCATACCCAGCCTTCTTGAATGTATAGTAAATGAAACCGCTGCAATCGAAACCTGATGGGGAGGAACCCGCCCACGAATATGGTGTACCAATTAATTTCTTTGCTTCGGAAACGAGCTTGGCCACTTTGTTCCCCGAACTTGGGGCATCCACTTTTCCGCCATCGTTTTTATCTGCAGGGGCAGTGCTAGCCGATTTACTTAATTTCAGTTTTTGACCCACTCTGATTAAATCGGATTTTAACGAGTTGATTGATTTAAGCTGGGCCACAGTCAAGTTCGTTTTTCTGGAGATCTTGGAAAGGGTATCACCTTTTACCACAATGTATGTAGACGAATTGGCTGGGGTCTGTGTACCATTGGATGGTTTGGAGCTGCCGGGTAAATCAATGGTAGTGGTGGTGGTTGATTTGGATACGATAAGTTTGTTTCCTGCATAAATCCTATCGGATTTTAAGTTATTCAGTTTCATCAATTCAGCAAGTGTGAGGTTATGCTTGTTTGCTATCCTGGTTAAGGTATCACCTGAAACGATGGTATATGTGGTTTTCTTTGTTTTATTCACGGAAACTGAAGAAGCATTTGATGTTGTTTTGGAGTTGGGTGTAATTAATTTTTGATTGATTCTCAAAAAGTCCGATTTTAAGTTATTAAGCCGTTTTAAGTCTTTTACCGTCGTATTATGCTTCTGGGCGATTTTACTTAAGTTATCACCGCTTTTAACTGTATATGTACCGGCAAGGGCAGGAGAAACAAAAGTCGAAGATAAAATGGCTAATGTCGAAAATGCGACAACACTTTTTTTCACTATTTTCCACCTCAAATATGTCTTTTTCCCTATTCTAACAAAATAAATGGGTTTAAACATATTACATTTTTGTTACAAGGGGAAAATAGTATTATTTTACTGGTTTATATTGGTGGTGTTTGAGTGTTGAAATCTACAATATTTTCTATATTATGAGTCTTTTTTCACATTGTGGAGTCTTGCGTTTTCATTTGTCATTCCCTGTAAAAATACCTCTGTTTATGGATTGTAAATTTCCATAAAAAAGAAAACCCACTTCGTTTTACGAAGTGGGTGGTTTTATTTAAAAAGGAAATCAACTAAATTCCTGCTTGAATTTCCCGTGGAGTATTCATTCCATTTTTGGTTAAAGGATGCGATCTTCATTAATGAATGATCGGCGGTACGGATTTTCCTTAAGAGATCTTCTGTGGTAGATACCACGGGTCCGGGCATGGAAGAGGAGTAATCCTCCCAGAATCCCCGTTCCTGCACATACTTTTCTAAATCATATGCAAAGAATATCATGGGTCTTTCCAAGAAAGAGAATTCAAATGGAATCGATGAGTAATCGGTTATTAAAAGATCCGTACTGATCAGCAGTTGATTAACGTGAAAATCACTATCGACAGGGTAAATGAATCCCGGGAATTTATCTTGTAAATCATGCTCCGCTTTTACAGCTGGATGTAATTTTAGTAATAACGCATAATTTTCGCCCTTAAGTTCCCTGTAGAGCAATTCCAAATCAAGTGCAATCTCTCCATTGTTCAAACCGTCATTACGAAATGTAGGGGCATATAATATGATTTTCTTATGCTCAAGCTCTGGATACTTGGCCAGCAAAGCATTACGGGCAGTTCTTTTTGATTCATCATTAAAAAAGAAATCGGTCCGAGGTATCCCGGTCCTTAGGATATGGGATGCCGGCAGTTGAAAACTTTCTTGATAAATCTCGGCCATTCTCTCCGAACCTGCAGTAACGTAATCAAATTTATTATATACCTCAAAAAATCTTTTCCTTGCACCGGCTGAACGGTTTTTAATGGAAGGATCTTTTGCTCCGAATCGCTTAACGGCACCTGCCGCATGCCACACTTGGACACAGGTCACTTGCTTTTTGAATGCAATGGCTGAAAGAAAGCCAAAATAATTATCGATGATAATCCATTTTGATGTAGCCAGATGATAAATCGATCGGATCATGGCACTGATATTTTTTGATTCAAACGGAAGGACGATGGTTTCCCCATCGTCCTTAACTTGTATAGAACTGCTTGATTTCATTAAAAATACCTTTTGAACGGAAATGTCCTGCTTGTCCATTTCATCTGCGATATATTGGCAATTGTCCCCGAATGATGTGACAAAGGTCGTTTTGTCATATAAAGGGAAAAGTTTAAAGATAGAGAATAAAACTTTGAAACAAAAAAGATAAATCCCTATCGCGAATTCTTTAGCCATTAGTAACTTGTAGAAGGTCATCTTTAATTTGGGAAGTCGAAATGCCGATTGTTCTTGGAAGGTAGACCACTTCACAAACTTCGGATAATTCATCGAATTGGCCTTTCCAGTCATCACCCATTACAAAGATATCCACACCTTCACGAACGATGTCTTCCCTCTTTTGTTCCCAATTGTCTTCAGGTATGACTTCATCCACATAGCGAATTGATTCAAGGATCATTTTTCTGTTTTCAAAGCTGTGATAAGCTTTTTTATCTTTTAAAGCATTGAATTCATCCGTTGAAATGGCAACGATCAGATAATCCCCTAAATCTTTAGCGCGTTTTAATAGATTGATATGCCCCCAATGAAGCAAATCAAAGGTTCCGTATGTGATTACTTTCTTCATTTTTATTCCTCCTTTAAGACTCTTAAACTGTTATTCAATCAATTAATATATATTTGGTCTAATAGAATATGAAATGGAACAATAAAACAGGCAACTAGCATTTCAATTCTGCTTGATGTTTTTCTATATTTTTAGGCAATGACATTCTCTAACTAATTATAACTTAATAGCTTTACAAATAAACCACAATTTTTTTACAAATAAACCACATTTTTTTACATTGATGATTATTGTAAATATTGATTTTTAAGTTAAAATTAAATGTTGACTAATTTGTATGACACTAAAGGGCATAATAAAGTGTCTATAATTGTAAGGATTTATACTGAATGGTATTTAAAAATAATTTTCCTCACATTAATGAATGAAGACAGATTTCATTGTCCTTGCTGCAATCAGAAAAGCCACACACAATTTTACCACGTTTAGGAGAGAACAACTAGAGGAGCTTTATGAATCCCTGTTTTCTAATAGTGAATGTGAAGCGGAAGAATCGCATAAAGGAAAGAGGATGGGTCATCTACAGGCCCTAAATCTATCGCTTAACATTTTATGGTTCCAATTAATGAAGGGCAAGGATAAACAGTTGGCCTGTTTTGAAAGCGTTCACTTTGATTATTAAGAAGACTTCTTTGTAATTAAAAGATATGTTTTTGCTATTCCCTTTCCATTCTGGCAACATGGAAGGACATGCATATGATTTTTACGGTTTTTTAGTTTTAGTATGTTCGTTTTCGACAATGAATCAACCCGATATTGTCTTTTTTTGTTCATAAGAAGACTCAAAGGGAATATATGGGTGACCCCTCTGTCTGTTTAATGATATTGAGGAAAAACCGAAAAAAGTTTATGATTTTAAAGTACAATGAATGATTCATTTTTATTTAAATAAATAATTTGTTATAGGTGGTCTAAAATGATTAAAAAGCTTCTTGGAAAAGGGAAAGCAAAAAAAACTCCTAAAATTAAGCTAAAACAAGTTCTGACCATTGCGCAAGAGGAAAATATGCTATTGATAAAAGGAGAATTTTCAATAGAACATTATTGCGCAAAAGAACTATGGCTATATTCTAGGGAAAACGAAGATCAAAAAATAAAAATAGCTGAATCAGTGAGCTCATCTAAATTTGAGTTTAAAGTAGATATGAAAGATTTAATGCGGAAATTAGCAGATGATGAACCGACTGTTTATGACTGTTATATAAAGGTAGCCGTTCCGGTTGAAAAGCTGAGCAAAAAAACAATACTTAATATCGAACATAAAGCTGAATATGTAGAAGTGAACGAACAGGTTCATATTGAATTTCCAATTCGTCTGGGGCGTTTTCAGGAGACATACACGAACAATTTAAGTATTTGCACCTATGAAGATAAACAAAGTATATTCTCGATTACCAATAAAGGGAATATATCTCTTTACTTCAATAAAGTCCCTAAAGTTCAGATTAAGTCTCAAATCGAAAAAATCAAAAACAATTCGAAAACCATGCAAGTTAATGGTCAAATCTTCACCAAGCATTCCGCGATCATAAAAGGCGAGGGCCTAGTTAGAGGAAGACAAAGTGGCAAAGAATATCAGGCAAATATATCTTTTATTCATAATAAGGAAATGAATATTAAGAAATTTGGACTGAATCGTTATATCTATGATTTGAAATTGGATTTAGAACAATTAGTCAGTGCGGATTTGGAAGATGATGTATATGACATTTACATGAAATTACATTTACATGATCAGGAAGAGCCGAAAATGGTACGCGTCGGAAGACCAACCACCAGAACTAAATTATTTACAAAAAAGACCGATGTCAGCTCGAATAATGTAGTTGCCATCGTCAATCCATATTATACCTTTAAAGCATCCAATTTATCTTTGGAAGTGTTTAACTTCTCTACAGAAAGTTATCGATATTTAAAAAAGATGATGGGGTGGAGGCGTTTTCTGGCTTTATTTAAAAAGAAAAAGGATGTTTGGCTAATTGGTGAAAGAACTTATAAAGCCCAGGATACCGGATATCACTTTTTTAAATATATGAGGGAAAACCACCCTGAAAAAGAAGTGTATTATGTAATAGAAGAAAATTCCGTGGAAGCCAAGAACGTCGAGCCCTTTGGAAATATACTTTATTTCAAGTCAAAGGATCATATTAAAAAAACAATGGAATCGACACGTATCATTTCATCACATCATCCGGATTATTTATATCCATTAAGAACATCTGAATTTAAAAATCGTGTTAAGGGAGTTAAGGTATTTCTTCAACATGGTGTTATGGGCACTAAGAATATGGTGGCAAACTACGGCAAAAATGCAGCCTCCGGTTTTAGTACGGATGTTTTTCTAGTTAGTTCAGACTTCGAAAAGGATATGATTGTAACGGATTTTGGGTACAACGAAAAGGAAGTATTCACAACCGGGCTTTCTAGGTTCGACTCACTGTTTAAGGATGATGTTTTAACAAAGCGGCAATTATTGATCATTCCAACATGGCGGGATTGGATTACATCCGATGAAATATTTTTGGAAAGTGAGTATTTTGAAAGGTATCAGAACTTGGTGAATCACCCGGTGTTACATGAGTTATCTAAAAATAATGGGTTTGAAATCATTTTTTGCCTTCACCCCAATATGCAGAAATTCACGTCTTATTTTAAAGATGCCCCAGTTCGGGTGATTAGTCAGGGTGAAGTGGATGTCCAAAGATTAATTAAAGAAAGCGCGATTATGATCACGGACTATTCAAGTGTTGCTTTTGACTTTAGTTTCCTGCATAAACCGGTTATATACTATCAATTTGATAGAGATCGTTTCATAGGGAAAAGACCGTCACATTTGGATTTGGATAACGATCTTCCGGGTGAAATCGTTGATGAATTGGATGGATTGTTAGGTGTATTAGCCGAATACGCCAACACTGATTTTGTCATGAAGAAAAAGTATATCGATAAGGCCAACCGTTTTATTAAATATCGCGATGTCCATTCTAATTCAAGGATATTCGAAGTGATTCAACATGCAGAGAAAGATCAGAATTCACTTATTAAATTATATAACCACCCGATATCAAAACTCATCATGAATCGATTTAGGAAAAGTGAAAAGTATTTCCCTGTCATGAAAAAAGTTTATAAGATCATGTCCAGGATCATACCGGTTGACCGGAACCTTATTCTTTTTGAAAGTGGGATAGGGAAGCAATTCTCCGATAGTCCCAAGTATATTTATGAAGAACTGGTCAAAAGGGATAATAAATATAAAAAAGTTTGGGTGTATAATGGTAATTTGCCGATAAAAGGCAAAAATACGAAGCTGATCAAACGTCTAAGCCCGGAATACTATTATTATTTAGCCAAAGCAGGTTATTGGATAAATAATCAAAACTTCCCTACCTATTTAAGCAAAAGGAAGGAAACGACATATATTCAGACTTGGCATGGTACCCCTTTGAAAAAAATGCTGTTTGATATAGACAATATTCAAGGAAGAGACGAGGGGTACTTGAATCGGGTGCATGGTGCAACGAGAACTTGGGACTATTTAATATCACCAAGTCCATACGCATCCAAAGCCTTCAGGAGTGCTTTCAAATATGAAGGGGAAATACTGGAAACGGGATATCCAAGAAATGATTTGTTTTACAAGGAAGATGCTTCAATAATTGCCAACTCTGTGATGGAAAAACTGAAGATACCGAAAGGGAAAAAAGTCATCTTATATGCTCCTACATTCCGGGATAATCAAACTTCGAAAAACAATAAATTCATTTTCGAGCTGAAATTTGATTTGGAAAGAATGAAGGAAGAACTAGGGGATGAATATATCCTTTTGTTAAGGATGCATGTTGTTATAAGTAATAATCTCAGCATTCCAAGCGAATTCGAGGATTTCGTGATAAATGTATCCAATTATTCGGATATCCAGGAACTTTACCTGATTTCTGATATATTGATTACGGATTATTCTTCCGTAATGTTCGATTTTGCTAATACTGCCCGGCCGATTTTATACTACACGTATGACTTGGAAGATTACAGAGATAACATCCGTGGATTCTATATGGACTTTGAAAAGGAAGCACCAGGTCCATTTTTAAAAACGACTGAGGAGATTATCGATACTATTACCAATATTGATGAAATAAACATGCAATACAAAGAGAGATATGGTTTATTTAGAGAGAAGTATTGTGGAATAGAGGATGGTAAAGCTACACAGAGAATCGTGGATAAATTTTTTAATGATTGATTCCTTAAATAAAGGGTATTGTGCTTTTAAGTAACTGGTAACTGGCTGCCTGATAGAAACACCTATGTTACCTCTACTTAAAAGGAGGGAATCGTATGAATTTCTTGGTACGTCAAAAAGCGAGGGAACTTTTAAAGAGCGGTAATATTTCAATAAAAAATAATCCTGTAGGCTTAAGGAATAAATTTTTAGGAAAAGTAAAAAAAGTCACTGTAGTCACTGCTGCTTATAATGCTGAAAAATTCATCAGAAAAACGATTGAATCAGTAATAAACCAAACCATGGGTATAGATCAGATTGAATATATCATTATTGATGATTGTTCGACTGATGCTACCAATAAAATCATTCAGGAGTATACAGCTAAATATAAAAATATCTGTTCAGTTACTCTTCAAGAAAATAATGGGTCACCTGGGACCCCCAGAAACATTGGAATAGAATTGGGAACATCCAAATATATAACTTTTTTAGACGCGGATGACTGGCTTGCCCATGATGGACTGGAAAGCCTCTATAACATCCTGGAGGAAACCGGTGATGATTATGTTGTGGGCAAAACGGTAAAAGTCGAATCTGAGGCAGATAGTGTCATGGGTGAGTTTGCTTCCATTAAAGAAAGAAGAAGCATCACCCCAATGGATATTCCGCACTTTTTTTATCATATGGGTCCAACGGCCAGGATGATGAATCTGCCTATGGTTAAAGAAAATGAAATTGGTTTTCCGAATATGAAATTCGGTGAAGATAAATGGTTTTTTACTGATGTTTTCTTTAAAGTCAGAGCAGTATCAACTACTAAAAAACCTATTTATTATGTCAATAGGACTTCAGAAAATCCCTCTTCTTTAACACGTGTTACGAATGTGCTGGAAAAAAGAAAAGCGGATATTGACATAATAAAGTATATTCAATCCAAGGACATTGCCATTGAATTGAAAAAGGCGGCCCTTAACCGGATTTATGAGTACGATATTGTCAAAACGTTCGACAGCCAAACTTTTGTGAAATCCAAGAATAAAGAAGATTTTATAGAAATGTTAAGGGAAGCTGTCGAAACTGCGAAAAACTTGTCATATGACTTTAAGAATGAATTTAAGGTGCCTATTTATAAATTAGCTCTTGAATTATTCATGGGGGATCGCATTGGGGATTTCGTAAAGTTATTTGAATAGTTAAAGCGGGATTCCAATAAAAAGTATCATATTAAAGATGGTTTACAATGAACTTCCATTTCTGGAAGATGAATATCGCTTTGTCAGGATACCGATGCTTGCCCGTGCAATGGATTCTTTCATCATGGATAATGTCTACCACCAAAGTTTTGAGATTTATGGTGATGATATAGACAACATAGATTCTGTATTGATACGTGATCGAAAAAGAATTGACAATGAAATCAATTGCGAAGTTCAAATAGAAGGTAATAGAGGTCAGTTTACTGTTTCTTTAGATGAAATTGATAAAATGGAAATGTCATTATTTACTGTGTTCATTCGCTACAATGATTATCAATTGGTGAATATTAAAAGGATCCTGAAAAATAAGATGACGTATAATAAGAAAAATGTGGAGTTTTATACAACAGTGGCAAATAATTTGGGACTGGCAATAAAGTCTTTGGAGTAGCTGTTAAAAGTACGCCAAAAATAAGCTCTCCCTTTTATTCGGTGAGCTTATTTTTAGTTCGAAATTAGCATGGTTCAATTATCATTAATCAATAAAAAGGGAGATCGGATATGTCAAATGAAAATGTACAAACCTCAAAGAGACCTTCCTTTCTATCGCTAGTTAAAAATAAGGCTAAAGCAATTATTTTAAGAGGATATAAAATGGCTTTTTCATTGGCGGGCACAGTGTTGCCAGTGGACCAGAAGCTAGTCATTTTTGAGAGCTTTTTGGGCAAGCAGTATAGCTGTAATCCCCGGGCGATTTACGAATACTTGCAGAGTAACCATCCTGAATATAAAATGTACTGGAGCGTAGATAAAAGATATGCAGCTCTTTTCGAAGAGGCAGGCATTCCATATCTCGATCGTTTTTCTTTCAGTTGGCTGCTCAAAATGACAAGGGCCCGTTATTGGGTGACGAACAGCAGGCTCCCGCTTTGGATTCCGAAGCCGAAGCACACAATCTATTTGCAAACCTGGCATGGTACCCCATTAAAGAAACTTGCAGCGGATATGAATGAAGTTCATATGCCTGGAACAACGACGGATAAATATAAAGAAAATTTCCATGCCGAATCAAGTAAATGGGATTATTTAATTTCACCGAACGCTTATTCAAGTGAAATCTTTGCCCGGGCCTTCAATGTCGATGCCTCTAAAATTCTGGAAACGGGTTATCCTCGTAATGATATACTTTACAACGGGAATAATCGTGATACAATCGACTCATTGAAACAGAAGTTGGGTATACCAATAGAGAAAAAGATCGTTTTATATGCCCCAACTTGGAGGGATGATGAGTTTTATAGCAAGGGAAAATATAAGTTTGAAATAAAACTGGATCTGGATCGAATGAAACGGGAATTGGGGAACGAGTATGTCATTTTGCTCCGTCTTCATTACTTGGTTTCTGAGAACTTGGATTTATCGGCGTTTCAAGGATTCGCCTATGATTTATCCAGTTACGAAGATATTAGTCATTTGTATCTTATTTCGGATTTATTAATAACCGATTATTCATCCGTATTCTTTGATTACGCAAATTTACAGCGTCCGATGCTTTTCTATGTATATGATATTGAAAATTACAGGGACAAGCTTCGCGGGTTTTACTTTGATTTCGAAAAGAATGCACCAGGTTTGTTAGTCAAAACATCTGATGCGGTCATTGATAGTATCAAGACGATGAAATATGAAAATACCAATGATATCAATCATTTTCACGAGCGGTTTTGTGCACTCGAGGATGGCCAGGCTTCACGCCGTGTCGTAGAAAAAGTGTTTTTAGGAAGGTCTGTGTAATTTATGAGTTCAGCTTTGACCGTTTTAAAAGAACAAATCAAACATTTTTATTTGGTAAGGCGTTTATCTGTTTATGAGATGAAAAGTGCCAACAGCAGTAACTACCTGGGAATCCTATGGGAAATCATCAATCCGATGATACAGATTGCGATTTATTGGTTTGTATTTGGATTTATCATCTTAAATCGCGGGGAAAATTTCCTTCCGTGGCTGATGGCAGGGATCGTTGTCTGGTTCTTTGTGAACCCGGCCATAACCCAAACGTCGAAATCCGTCTATTCCCGAATGAATATGGTATCCAAGATGAGCTTTCCGATGAGTGTCATTCCATCGTATGTCATCTTTGCTAAGTTGTATCAGCATCTCATGCTGCTGGGAGTCATCATCATCCTATTAGGGTTTACAGGTTACCTCCCTACAGTCTACATCTTGCAACTGCCGTATTATGTTGCAGCGACGGTCTTGCTGTTATTTTCATTAGGTTTAATCACTTCAACATTATCAACCATCATTCGTGACGTTCATAATATAATCGTGTCCTTAATGAAAGTCATGTTTTATTTAACACCAATCCTTTGGGTATTGGATGCAAAGGAACACCCTACCATAGTCAACATCATGAAGCTGAATCCGCTATATTATATTGTAGAAGGGTATCGAGCTTCGTTGTTGGGGGAATCATGGTATCTGATAGCGCATTGGGAATATACCCTTTATTTCTGGGCAGTCGTTATCATCTTATTTTTGATAGGTTCCTCGCTGCATGTCAGGTTCAGAGATCGCTTTGTTGACTTTAAGTAAACTGGAAGTGAGAAAAGTTGGAAAAATCGGTAATTGTCAAAGATATAACGAAAAAATATAAATTATATAATAAAAACTCGGAAAAATTATTGGATCTCCTTTTGCCCAAAAGCTATGGGGAAGAGTACTTCGCTCTGAGGAATGTTAGTTTTGAAGCAGAAAAGGGCGATGTAATAGGATTTGTCGGGGTCAACGGATCAGGTAAATCCACATTGTCCAATATTATTGCAGGCATTGTCCCGCCCACGGACGGAAATGTCCAAACTAACGGGAAAACGGCCTTGATTGCCGTTTCATCGGGCCTGAATAATCAGTTGACGGGCAGAGAAAACATCGAACTGAAAATGCTGATGCTCGGATTCGATAAAAATCGGATCAAAGAACTTGAGCCCGAGATCATTGAGTTTTCGGAACTTGGTAAGTTCATTGACCAACCGGTGAAATCCTACTCAAGCGGCATGAAGTCCAGGCTTGGTTTTTCCATTTCCGTGCATATCGATCCAGATATCCTGATTATTGATGAAGCCTTATCAGTCGGGGATAAAAACTTTGCTGAGAAGTGTTTAGAGAAAATGAACGAATTTAAGGCAAAGGGCAAAACGATGTTCTTTGTCAGCCATTCAATCGGTCAGATGAAGAAATTTTGCCAAAAGGCATTATGGCTTGAATATGGAGAGTTAAAGGCATACGGTGCCATGAAGGAAGTAATGCCGCAATATGAGGCATTCTTAAAAGAATATAACGCCATGTCTAAACAAGAACAGAAAAAATACCGTGAAGAGCAAATGAAAAGGCGTAGTTCCGCACTGGTATGAAAGTGAAAAGCAGACCCGGGCTTCGGGTCTGCTTTTTTTAGTTAATCACTTCAACATAAGCTTTCTCAAACCGCTCGGCAGCTGAAAGGTGGGAGTATTCGTTTTCCATTTTATATCTTGCTTTCGCAGCTAACTTTGTTGCATATTCAGGGGCATTAAGCAGAATGGAGATGGCTTGTGAAAGTGCTTCTTCATTTTTTTCCTCTACTAACAGGCCATCTTCTCCATCAATGAGAATCTCCTTTAAACCTCCGATTGCGCTTGCAATGACGGGTGAGCGGCAACTCATCGCTTCTAAAGCGGAAATGGAAGTCGCTTCTTCCACCCCGTGGGAATGAACGCTTGGGATGAGTACGATGTCCGATGCTTCATAGAGGTTATGCATTTTCTCGAACGGCACTGAACCCAGGAAAAGTACGGAATCGGATATTTTGAGCCTGGCTGCGGTTTCTTCAAGCCGGCTTCGCTGTTCTCCTGTACCTGCATAGACCAATACCGTTTCACGATGGTTTTCCAGCACCTCCGGCAGGGCAAGGAGCGGGTAGATGACACCGTTCTTTTCCGTCATTCTTCTCGGAACGAAAAGCATCTTCTTATGTAGGGGTATTTGAAAGTCCAGGCGAGTTTGCTCCCGCTTTGCCATCTCCGGTTTAAAAGCAGACACGTCAATGAAGTTCTTGATCGTATCAGCCTCTATATGTGCCAAATGATTTATATAGTCTTTGATCCTTTGATCGACCGTCACAACTTTTGCAGCGGACTGATAAGCTTTTCTTTCTAGCTCGCGAATGATCAAATCTTCTTCACTGTCCGGAAGAAGGGCGCCCCTGCTGACTGCCTCGAATGAATAATAACCATGGACGGTTTGCACCGTTGGTATCCCGGATTCGATGGAGGCAAGCGTTGCGAAAATGTCTTGAGCATTAATGACATCATAGTTCTTTTTCAAGGCATTAATAGATGAAGCCAATAATTTTTGGCGTTGACGGTCATTGAAAAGCTGGCCGCTCCCCTGTTTTACTTTATTTAATAAAAATCCTGGAGCCTGGGCGAGCATCTTCCTCTTGAAAGGTGGTAATTGAGAGAAAGATAATATGTCCACATTATGGCCCCGCGACATTAAACCCTTTTTTAACGTAGTGATATGGCTCGATAGCCCTCCTTCGTGAGGGTAGTTGAAAATCGTTGTGATTAAAATGTTCATATTGGCACTCCTTCTCCTTCTTCTAATGTATTACTTTGATGATCTGATCCTTTTCATCCCTTGCAGGCTGCTTACCTTAAAAAGAATGGATAATGCGAGATATAATCCGAATACCAGCAGCGAGATGATCACCAATTCCATGATGATGGGCAACGTTAGCGTAAGCGGATGGATCCAGAGAGCGATTCCGTAAATGATGGCCCCGATGATGGTAAGCTTGCCGCTTTCCTGAAAAACATCCAAGAAAGCTGCCTTGTCCGTTCTTTCTGTCTTCAGCCATAGGTAGCCGAAAAGGTAGAGAGATTGCAGGAGCATGGAAATCCCCGATGCTAGAGCAATTCCGCCGACGCCGAGATAACGTGACAGAACCCAGCTGAGCAGCACGTTAAGCAAAACGGCAATCAGGCAGGAATACATGGCCGCTTTCGTTTTCTTCAAGGCGTAGAAGGCGTTCATCAAATAATCCCTCAGTGCAAAGAACGGGAGGCAAGCTGAATAAAAGAGGAATGCCCTATAAGTCATATCAGTTGCTGAAGCATCGAAAGCCCCGCGTTGGAAAGCGAGAGTGATTAAACTGTTTCCGCTGATTAACATGACGACCATGAACGGAATCGCTAAAAATAACAGCGATTTCAACCCTTTTAAGGTCAAATTAAGGAAAGATTGATAGCCTATAAGCGCGCGCTCGACGATTGAAGGGTACAATACGGTAATCAGCGGCGTGAGGACAATGCTCAATGGCAGCCACAGCAGGCGATTCGCATAGTTCAGGGCCGATACGCTTCCGGTTTCGAGCGAAGTCGCGATAATCCGATCGACGACACTATTCAACTGGATCGCCAAAGCGGCGATAATGATTGGATAAAAGGTGAACAGTGTTTGTGCGATCTGCCTTTTATGAGGCAGGAAAGAGACGATGGGCCGGATTCCGTATTTCTTCAATGATGGGTATTGGATAAGGAACTGGCTTGCTGCACCAAACACAAACCCCCAAGCCAATCCTTCAATGCCAAAGGGAGCCGCGAACAATACGGTGGCTGCTATAATGACCGTGTTTTGTGCAGTTGAAGTGAGTGCCGGCAGAATAAAACGCTTATTCGCATTCAGGACCCCCGTCGCCATGTATGAAAGCGTGAAAAATAGTAAACTTGGCAGCATGATCCGGGTCAGTGACTCCGTCAGGGCAAGCTCTGAATCGGAGAAACCCGGGGCTGTCAACATGACGAGCGGCTTTATGAAAATCATGCAGGCAATGGTCAGGACTCCGGCAACCAGCATAAAGAAAGAACCTAAAACACTGATGAATTCATCCGCTTTCTTTGGGTTATCCGCTTTCTTTTCCAAGTAAATAGGAATGACGCCGGCCTGAAGACCGCTGCCGAGAGCCGTAAAAAGAATGGTTGGTATGAGACTTGCCACGAAAAAAACATCCGCCATGGATGATGCCCCGAAATAGGCGGCAATAATCGATTCCCGCCCGAATCCGAGGACTTTTCCAATGGCTGCTATAATGGTGACGAGCCCGACCGATTTAATGACATTTGAAAGAGTAGGCATATTTTCAATCCTTTAAAATGATGTCCTTCTGTAAACAGAATCCCAAACAACTATAAAATATCAGCGTAAACGTTTTATCTTCGAGAATATTGTAGAAAAGTCCTGCTAATAATGCAGCCAACATCAGGCAGATGGTGAACGCAGCTAAAGTGCCTTTTCCCGATTTCAGGATTTTCCTGCAGGTGAAAAAGATGAATGCAAGAACCGCAAGGAAGCCTAGGACACCAGTTTGGACCAGAACCTGGATATATTGATTATCGGTATACATCCTTTCACCAATTTGGTATTCCTGATAGATTGGTGAGGAAAAGGAAAGTGTGGCAGAATCTCCGAAGGTTCCTAGCCCGGTGCCGATTATCGGGTGATCTTTGAAAATTTCAATTCCCTTGATTAGGACATATAATCGGCCCCATTCCGTACTTTGGTGCAGAGTCTTATCAGAGAACATTTCTGAAAAGCGATTGGAGAGGGCATGTTCGTGTTCGGAAGAAGGGGTGCTGCCGATTACCACATTTTCCATCGGAATCGATGCGGATACCTCCACTTTACTTGATGCAAATAAAACTGGGTAATAAATAAGAAGCAAGCCGAGACAAAATGCTCCTGCAGCATATTTGAGAAATGGTTTATTTCTAGTCCAAATCATAAAGACAAGCGCAGCGAACCCGAATGCAATCATCGTGCCCCGTGAATAGGTAAGCAGTAACGTTCCGGAAAGCAGGATGGCTGCCAGAAAGACGATCCATTTATATTTTTTCAGTGACTGAAATAGAAAGAAACTAAGGAATAACTGGATGCTTAAGAATAAGGCAAATACATTAGGATTGGCAGGTGCCCCATAAATCCTCATCCGGTTTGTTGGAGAAAGATTCCACATTTCCCATGCGTGGGGAAGCAGGATCGTACGTGAAAAGATTTTCTCCACTATGCCATGCAGGCAAAGTAAGATTGTGAATATTAGGATTACCTTCAAAAAGCGAAAGATATCCTTTCTTTCTAGATTTAATTCACCGATAATGTAAAGAAGCAAGAATGTAATAAGCAATGCACGGAGTTCAAATAAGATGGAGAGGATTCCCACTCCGTTAATGAGTGCAGCACCGGCACCAATTAAACAAAACAACCAAAATGGCGCAGTAAAATGATATTTCGAAAATGGCCATTCGTTCTTTTTGAGACTTTCAATAAGCAAAGAAATGAATAAGGTGAGGATGATCAGGTCACCTGTATAGTTTAAGCCGCTATTCAGTTCCGTCAATATGGGACGGGCAGGGAAATAAATGAATAGAATTAATAACAGGTTTTTTTTATTTATACCGATAAAAACGAGCATCAACGCCGTTGCCATGTAACCGGCGATAGGGTGAGGCACTGCCGATGGGACGAGCAGGCACAGAAATAGAATGGGTAACGATTGTTTTTCTATAAACTTCAATTGATTAACCACCTTTGAATCAAAAATCACGTTCTATGATGTGTATGAAAAAATTTCTTGAATAATACCCCACCCTTTAGATGTATAGTACATATGAAAGGCTGAAGTGAAAATGACAGAGAAGTTTGTTGAGATACTATCGATACCATTCATTGATAGCAATATGGATGAATTCATGAATGGAATGATCTATCCAAGATTGATGAATCAGGAAAAAACGTTTGTCGTTACGGCAAATCCGGAAATAGTTGAGTATGCAAATGAACATCAGGATTATAAAGACATCATTATATCGGCTGATTACATCACTCCGGATGGCGTTGGTATTATTATGGCCTCTAAATGGCTAAATCAACCTTTACAAGAGCGGATTACAGGATTCGACTTGATGAATGAATTATTTCGGGTCGCTGATGAAAAAGCGCTGAAGGTATATCTGCTTGGAGCGGAGGAAAACGTGATTGAAGCAGCGGCCCTGAAAGTAAAAAAATTATATCCGGGTCTCGAGTTGGTGGGATACAACCATGGTTACATTGATATCAAGGATGATACCCTGCCTAAGTCGATAGCGGAACTTGAACCTGACATCATATTGACTGCATTAGGATTCCCTAGGCAGGAGAAATGGGTTTCCAGACACTATGCGTTATTCAATAAAGGGTTATTCATGGGAGTAGGGGGAAGCTTTGATGTCCTTGCGGGAAAGGTGAACCGTGCCCCGGTTTTCTGGCAAAAAATGCGTCTTGAATGGTTGTACCGACTGATCCAGCAACCTTCACGGTGGAAACGGATGCTTGCGCTGCCAAGATTCGTTTTAAAGGTTAGGCGGTTAAGGAAAACGGTGCAGCGTTCCTGAACATAAGGAGTGGACTGGATGAGAATCTTGCACTTAAACGCTGGTAATGAAACCGGCGGCGGTATGTTTCATATTATGTCCTTACTGAACCAATTGAATAAAGAGGAGTGTTTGCTTGGTGTATTTGAAAAGGGTGAACTATACCGGCGGGCCATGTCCTCCGGGATACAAACTGAACTTTTCAAGCAACATTCCAAATATGACCTTTCAATTTTGAAACCTTTAAGGGACTTTATCTGTCTAAATAATATAGACATCATCCATACACATGGTCCGCGGGCGAATATATATGGTGCTTTTATAAAGCGCCTCATTAAATGCCCATGGCTTCTTACTGTTCACAGTTCGCCTCATCATGATTTTTTAGGGCAGGGCGTAAAAGGAAAATTGTTTACGGGCCTTCATGTAAGGTCATTTCAATATGCCGATCATATACTGGCGGTTTCCGACCGCTTTAAGCAGGACTTGATTGACCAAGGAATCCATTCGACCAAAATAACAAAGATCCTGAATGGAATTGACTTTGAAAAGGAACTGCCTTTCCCGTTTCAAAGAGAAGATTTCGGGTTCGGGAAAGATGATTTCATCATCATCATGCCTGCAAGGCTTGAACCGGTGAAAGGTCATGAATTTGCTTTTGCGGCACTAAGTGAAGTGGTATCGGAATTCCCCCATGTGAAGCTGATCCTTGCAGGGGACGGGAGCAGGAGATCCGCTCTGGAAGGGATGGTCTCGGAAAAGGGATTATCCGATCACGTGTACTTTTTGGGGTATCGTGAAGATTTAGATCGAATCTACCCGTTGGGGGACATCACATTACTGACTTCCTTAAGCGAAAGTTTTCCGCTCGTTTTACTTGAAGGAGCAAGATCGGGCCTTCCGGCAATCACTAGTGATGTCGGAGGTGTACAGGAATTGATTCCCGATCGGAGCAAGGGCTGGATCACGGATATCGGCAATGTCGAACAGCTGAAACTGGCCATCTGCAATGCTTTGGAATTGAAAAAATCCGGGGACTTGACAAAGATAGGGATGGATTTACAAAAATTTGCAAAAAACAACTTTTCTATAGAGATTTTAGCCAATAACGTATATAATGTTTATTTGAGGATGAAAAATTAAAATAAGCATTTATATATAGGTTTTCTTATAGATCGTAACGGGTATTAGATTTTTAGTTGAATTGAGGTGGTTCTTGATGTTAGGGGCCTTGTTGGTAGCCTTTTTATTATCCATTTTTTTGACTCCTTTTGTCGGAAAGCTGGCCTTTAAATTAGGAGCTACCGATAAACCGAATGAGCGAAAAGTGCATAGTAAAATTATGCCGCGCATGGGCGGTTTAGCTATATTTTTGAGTTTTTTCATTACCTTCTTGCTTTTCATGGATGATTTTGGGCAGCAGCTGCCCCTTCTGGTGGGAGCCCTTGTCATCATATTGATCGGGATGGCTGATGATATTTTTGAATTAAGGGCAGCACCCAAATTCCTGGGCCAGGTTTTGGCGGCCCTCATTATCGTATTATGGGGCGGTCTTGAAGTGGAATTCATCAATTTGCCGTTCTTTACCGATACACTTGAATTTGGTGTTTTAAGTATACCAATCACCATTTTGTGGATCGTCAGCATCATTAATGCAATCAACCTGATAGACGGACTGGATGGCCTTGCAGGCGGTGTCTCAACGATCGCATTAGTGACAATTGCAACTATGGCCCTTATTAAAGGGGACCTATTTGTTGCCATGGTCGCATTGATCGTGATTGGAAGCACCCTTGGCTTCTTGAAATATAACTTTCATCCGGCAAAGATTTTCATGGGAGATACAGGCGCATTATTTTTAGGTTACATCATTGCCGTTCTGTCCCTGCAAGGGTTTAAAAACGTTACGATGATTTCATTGATCGTACCGATCATCATTTTGGGTGTTCCCATTTCGGATACATTTTTCGCGATTATCCGCAGGGTCGTTAATAAACAGCCGATTTCGGCTGCTGATAAATCCCATTTACATCACTGTTTGATAAACTTGGGATTCACTCATAAGCAGACTGTCTTGCTCATTTACGCTTTAGCTGCTTGCTTTGGCTTAGTGGCAATAATCTTTCAATTTGCAACGGTGTGGGGGGCTTTGTTTCTTGTAACGGGACTTCTCCTGATCATAGAGATTTTTGTGGAGAAAATTGGTTTGGTCAATTCAAACTACCAGCCGTTGCTCAAGATGCTCAACTTTAAAAACAAGCCATGATCATTTTGGAATAGATTACTAGATTCGCTAGTTTTATTGGAAAGCCACCAATCGTTTGAAGTAACGGTTGGTGGCTTTTTTGCTGCTAACTACTAAAAGGGGCTAGATCATATTAGAGCCATTCTTGCAGCAGCATGTGACTTCATATAAGAAATGGTAAGGAATGCATCAAAAAACCCCCACTCATGACGAGTGGGGGTTTCACTTTATTCTTGTATTTGTGATTGAACTGCTTCAGTTTGATTGCCTTCAGCTGGTCCCAGGTTCAAGTGGGATTGAAGCAACAGCTTAGTATTCGCTAATGATGTTTCGTTCAGCTGATAATAATAGGTTCCGTTAATGGTAGAATCCTGACCTTCAAGTTTGATGGTTTCAAGATTGATGCCTTTATCGGTAGTCACATATTTTATGAAACCTCTCATTTGCGAGAATTGAAGGTTCGTTGTCATATTGTCGCCGACAGCTTCCATTACGTCTGTATATTTCGTTAGTGATCCAGCAGAGGTTGCTTTGGCGATGATGGCTTTCAGGACTTCTTGCTGACGCTCACCACGTTGGATATCACTGTCCTTTTTACGTGTCCGTGCAAACGCTAATGCTTCTTCACCATCAACGGTCTGTAATCCTTCTTCAAGATGGATGGCATTCTTTTTGTCATGTGAATCGATTTCATACATTTCATAAGGGACGTCGACTTCGATGCCATCCAATGAATCTACGACATCGATGAAAGCATTGAAGTTCATGCGAACATAATAATCGACAGGGACATCGAGTAACTCCTCTACGGTGTCCATCGTCGCTTTCGGTCCGCCGGCTGCATGGGCCGCGTTGATTTTGGTGGTTACGCCCTTGGCTGGTACGTACACATATGAATCACGCGGAATGCTTAATAGTTTTATAGACTTTTGATCTTTATTGAATGTGGCCAGCATTAAAGCATCCGAGCGGGAATTTCCTTTTAAGTCACGGTCCTTGCTATCATCGATCCCTATGAAGAGGATCGAGAAATTATCTTCGAGCGGGTCGATCGCTGCACTTCGCTTTGCTGATGCTTCCACAGGGTCATAGGAATCATTGAATACATTCTGGGCTTTCATATACAGGGTTGCAGCATACGTAGAAGCTCCCAGACCAAGTACCAGCAGGGGAACAAGCAATAACCAAAGCCTCTTTCGCCTTTTTTTCTTTGTTTTTTTAATTTTATAAACACGCCTAGTAGTAGACATCTTTTTCTTCTCCTTTTAAATAACGAACATCAGACATATATCGCTATTTTTCGAATCCTGCAGTTTATATTTCGTCATATATTACACCTAATTTTACAATGATTTAATAATTTCGTAAAATAAATATTTCTTTTCAATTATATTACAGCATAAAAATGGAAAAATATGCAGGAGTATATCAGGAGAATGCCTCTTCCAAATAAAGCATTTCTTCTTCGGTGATATGGCCTTGACCATTTGTCAGCTCTGTAATCCAAGCGTTATATGTCTCTTTTTGTGTTTCCTCAACATATACAAGGATATTGACCTGATCAAGGTATTGGATTTCCTTTATTTGATAAATGGAAGACCGCAATTCGTTTTCCAATTTTCCAAGCCAGGTATAGTCGACGGTTGTCGAAATGACCCGCATTAGTTTCCTAATGACCACACCAGTGGTATTTATCCCTTCTGATGTCGCTTTGCTGTAAGCGCGAATGAGACCTCCAGCACCAAGTTTGATGCCGCCAAAATACCGAGTGACCACAACAGCGGTGTCTTTCAGTTCTTTTTTCTTAAGCACTTCCAGGATAGGGACGCCTGCCGTTCCGCTTGGTTCCCCATCGTCGAGGGCCTTTTGAATTTGATTTTGTTCCCCGATCATATAAGCTGAACAATTATGTGTAGCATCTTTGTGCTTTTTCTTGATTTCCTGGATAAAGGCCTGTGCGGCATCTTCGGTTTCGACTCGGGCGATATGGGAAATAAAACGGGATTTTTCAATGACGATTTCATGTTCGCCGCGACCTGCCACCGTTAAATATTGAGTGAGCATTTCTATTCCACCTTCGTGCTTCCTATTAGTTGATTTATTATAAGGCTTTGCGGAAAAAGTGGCAATGACGATTCATTTACATACTGCATGTGTAAAGAAACTTTAATATAAGATAAAGCTGTACGTGTTATAATTAATTTCATTGCCTGTTATTGTTATTAGCTGGCCATATATGCTTAAAAGAATAACATTGTAGGAAAAAAATGAGTTCTGTGCCATTATCCTGGCTTTACCTTAACGTGTCCTCTCATTTCAAGGATTTTGCCATTTAATAAATGCATCTGTTTCATATGATAATCAATGGAGCGGAATATCCCATTTGATTGAAAAGGATATTTTGTATCAGGATAATAGATATGGCTTTCTGCCTTTAATAGGCAGACTTAATGCCTGGATTATGAGATGTATAGTAAATATGTACATTTTATGGAAATCACAAAAGGAAATTAACGTATTTTTAATCTTTTTTTGGTACAATATGTTCATGAAGGTTACTTCATACAAAAGTTTCCTGAAATTTAACCATTCATGAAAAAGGGAAAGAACTTTTTTCCATATACATAGTCTTTAAGACAATAAATTGTTTAAGTCTTTTGATTTAAGTGGAGGGGTCTTAATGTCCATAAAAAAGGTTGATGCTAAAGCATTGGACAAGATCTTAGAAACAATGGTGAGCACTGTTAGTGAAAGTAAGGATGAAGTCTTTGATATCGGCGAACAATGCCGAAAGGATTTCGAGTCATTATCAAAAGAGCTTGATGATGTGAAAATCAGGGTTGCCATTGTGATAACCGACAGCGATGCACTGGATTCAAAAGCCAGGTTTGCTCGAAAAAGGCTTTCAGAAGTCAGTATGCACTTCAACCATTTTTCTGAAGAACAGGTGCGCGATGCATATGAAAGGGCACATAAGCTGCAAGTAGATTTACAAATTAACCGGCAATTGGAAAAAGAGCTCCGTAATCGCCGGGATGAGCTTGAGTTAAGGTTAAGGGGTTTGCAGCAGACAATCGATAAAGCGGTGCATCTCGTCTCGCAAATATCGGTAGTGCAGAATTATTTGACACAGGATCTTAAATTTGTGGGGGAAGCCCTTCAAGAAGCGAAACGCAAACAGGACTTCGGCCTGAAAATAATCGAAGCCCAGGAGCAGGAACGCAAAAAGCTCTCACGTGAAATTCATGATGGTCCGGCGCAAATGCTGGCAAACGTCATGATGCGCTCAGACCTGATAGAACGGGTGCAACGGGAGAGAGGGCCTGATGAAGCGTTAGTGGAAATCCGCAGTTTAAAGGTCATGGTAAGGAATGCTTTATATGAAGTGCGAAGAATCATCTATGACCTTCGTCCTATGGCGCTTGATGATTTAGGGCTTGTTCCTACCCTCAGAAAGTACCTGCAAACGACCGAAGACTATAATAATGGCGTGAATCTGAATTTCGTCAACCTTGGGCAGGTCAAAAGGCTCCCTTCCGATATGGAGGTCGCTTTATTCAGGCTGGTTCAAGAGGCTGTACAAAATTCATTGAAGCATGCGGACCCAAAACAGATTCAAGTAAAACTGTCCATTTCCAAGGAGATGGTGACCGTCGTCGTCAAAGATGATGGAAAGGGATTTGACTCTTCGATTCAAAAAGAAGGTTCATTTGGCTTGGTGGGAATGAGAGAAAGAGTCGAGCTGCTGGAAGGTGAAATGACGATCGATTCACAACCGGGGGCGGGCACTTTGGTATTTATCCAAATTCCCTACCATTTATAAATTATAGAGAATAGACATATTAAACAGAAACTAGGAGGAAGAAGCCGTTGAAGACTAGTATCATCATAATCGATGACCATCAGCTTTTCCGTGAAGGCGTAAAGCGCATATTAGATTTTGAATCATCCTTTGATGTTGTTGCCGAGGGTGATGACGGAAGCGAAGCTATGGATCTCGTTGAAACACATAAACCTGATGTTGTTATCATGGATATCAACATGCCGAACATGAATGGGGTCGAAGCAACAAAAATGCTCGTGAGCCGTTACCCTGAAACAAAAGTCATCATCCTTTCCATTCATGATGATGAAAACTACGTGCAGCACGCATTGAAAACAGGAGCACAAGGTTATCTGTTGAAAGAAATGGACGCAGACGCATTGATTGATGCTGTGCGTGTAGTCGCTGAAGGCGGCTCATACCTTCATCCGAAGGTCACCCATAACTTAGTTAAAGAATATCGCCGCTTAGCAGCTGAAGAGGGTACTGATCGTGATTCCGTACATACGATAGAAATCAGGAGGCCGCTTCACCTATTGACTCGACGCGAGTGTGAAGTGCTTCAGCTTTTAGCGGACGGGAAAAGCAACCGGGCCATCGGCGAAACCCTATATATCAGTGAAAAAACAGTCAAGAACCATGTGAGTAACATTCTTCAGAAGATGAATGTGAATGACCGTACACAAGCGGTTGTCCTAGCTATTAAAAACGGCTGGGTAGAAGTGAAGTAATTAAAGCGTTCGATAAGTCCGGCTCTTCAGATTTCGCAATGCGTGCTGAAGGGCTGGATTTTTTTATTGGGTGGATAATTATATTCAAATTTTTGGAAATGAAGAAAGCTATTTAATGCAAATAAAGGCATTTTCAGATAGAATGTTGAATATGATACGAAGTAAATTTATATAAGGATGGTACTATTATGAAAACCGCAGTCGTAACAGATAGCACTGCATATATACCAAAGGAAATGCGTGATCGTTTACATATACATATGATGCCGCTTAATGTCATTTTTTCCAATGAAGCTTACCGGGAGGAAGTTGATATTACTGCGGATGAGTTTTATGAGGAAGTAAAGAGGCAGGAGAAATTGCCGACCACTTCACAGCCTCCAATCGGGAAGTTTGTCGAGAAGTTCGAGGAACTGCAAAAAGAATATGATGATTTAATTTCCATTCATTTATCGAGCGGCATCAGCGGAACCTATCAAGGAGCGGTATCTGCAGGTGAAATGGTCGAGGGAATTAGGGTTCATGCCTTTGATTCGGAAATCAGCTGCATGGTGCAGGGGTTTTACGTGATCGAGGCTGCAAAGCTGGCACTTGATGGTAAAGGTCCAGAAGAAATCATGGCCAGGCTTGAAGAAATGAAACCATCGGTCAGGGCATACTTCATGGCAGATGACCTATCCCATCTCCAGCGAGGCGGCCGCTTAAGCAGTGCCCAAGCTTTGATTGGCAGTCTGCTTCAAGTGAAGCCGGTCCTCCATTTTGTTGATAAAGTCATCGTCCCATTCGAAAAAATCCGTACAAGAAAAAAGGCGCTGAAACGGATTGCTGATTTACTTGGAGAAGACGCGGCGAGCGGCGAGAAATATAAAGCCGTCATCATTCATGCTAAACGGGAAAGTGAAGCTAAAGACTGGAAAGCCGAACTTGAAGCCCGGTTCCCAAATGTCGAGTTCGACATCAGCTACTTCGGTCCAGTAATCGGAACACATCTGGGCGAAGGCTCGATGGGGATGGGCTGGTATAAGATTTAAGCTGTAACGCCTTTACTAAGTGAAAGGCGTTTTTTTATGGAGCAAAAAGGAATCCGGGAGTTAAAAGCGAATGATAAGGGGGAGTGTAATTTATCAAGAAATGGAGGTTTCAGTTTGAAAAAAATGAGCATTTCCCCGCCTTATTCCCCGGAACTTCAGAACCATCTCATCGGAAAACATCTTTTGGCCTTCGAAATCCCCTTCTCCCAAGAACTCCTCGCAAAGCATATCAAGAATGGGTATGTCTCGGAAACTTGCGGCGTGCAATCCGGGAACGGCGGTTATCGCTGTGTACGCTGCGGTAACAAAGATCAAACCTTGTTTTATACTTTCCCTTGCAAGATTTGCAATCAAGATTGCACTTACTGCCGCTCATGCATCATGATGGGACGGGTCAGTGAATGTGCAAAGCTTTATAGGTGGACAGGTCCCGGCATTCAATTTACGATTCCTGACAATGTGCTGAGGTGGGCGGGCACTTTATCGGCAGGTCAACAAAATGCCTCCGACTGTGTCGTTGAAGCCATAAATGGAAAAGATGAATTCCTGGTATGGGCTGTATGCGGGGCAGGGAAGACGGAGATATTATTTCCGGCGATTGAGGCAGCCTTGCATGCCGGGAAACGGATTTGTTTGGCAACACCGCGAACCGATGTCGTTCTCGAACTTTCCCCAAGGTTAAAAAAAGCTTTTCCTGGCATTGGAGTCACGACCCTCCATGCCGGGAGTGAAGATCGCCATGGTTTTTCGCCACTGACCGTTTCCACGACCCATCAGCTTTTCCGTTTTATTGAAGCTTTCGATGTCATCATCGTTGATGAAGTCGATGCGTTTCCCTACTCAATTGATGATTCGCTGCATTATGCGGTTAATAAATCGAAAAAGGTATCCGCGGCAACCATCTACTTGACCGCTACACCTTCGAAAAGGATGCAGCGGCTATACCGAAGCGGCAAATTGAAAGCCGTCATAATCCCGGCCCGTTATCATCGTAAGCCAATCCCCGTCCCTGAAATGAAGTGGAGCGGCAATTGGCAAAAACTATTTCTTCAAAAAAAGATTCCCCCCAAAATCAACGGATGGATAAGTGAACGCCTTAACCGGAATATCCCCTTCCTATTGTTTTTTCCAAGCATTAGAGTGATGGAGCAGGTCCTTCCGCTGTTTCAAGGGCTGTGCCCTGAATTATCGATTGTCCACTCCCGGCACCCCGATCGAAAGGAAAAAGTAATGGCACTAAGGAATGGAATTGTTCCAGGATTACTGACCACGACCATCCTGGAGCGGGGCGTGACAATTGAGCGGTTGGAAGTAGCCGTGATCGGTGCTGAACATGAAGTGTTTTCCGAAAGTGCGCTCGTTCAAATTGCCGGGAGGGTAGGAAGAAGCTTTGCTTATCCTGCCGGTACGATCACCTTTTTTCATTACGGTAAAAGTAAAGCGATGGTCAAGGCGGTTCACCATATACAAATGATGAATAAAGATGCCATGAAAAGGGGGCTGCTGGATGAATAGATGTCTTGTTTGTGATGAAGGAATGGAGCAAGCTTTGACATGGAGGAGCCTCCTTAAGCAGGCGGAGGCAAGGGCAATTTGTGAAGGATGTGAGGGGAAACTCAATAGGATAACCGGAGAAACATGTTCAATGTGCTCAAGGGAGCTGGGAGGGGATCATATGAACGGTGACCTCTGTCTCGATTGTTCAAGATGGGAAAGG
Organism: Peribacillus sp. NPDC096622; assembly: GCF_044762665.1. Classification (NCBI taxonomy): domain Bacteria; kingdom Bacillati; phylum Bacillota; class Bacilli; order Caryophanales; family Bacillaceae; genus Peribacillus; species Peribacillus sp. NPDC096622. Next base: position 291,856 of record NZ_JBIWES010000002.1, read on the forward strand.
AATAGGGAATGGGGAGGCTATTTGTCGAAGAACATATCGCTATTTCATTATAATGAATACTTAAAAGACATGATTGCTAAATATAAGTACCGGGGGGATTATGCGTTAGCTGAGGTTTTCGTCCCCTTTTTGAAAGAAAGGTTAAAGGACATGGAATTTGACCTGGTAACGGCCATCCCGCTTAGTGATGAACGACTTAAGGAGCGGGGATTCAACCAGGGACAGGCTTTGGCAGATCTAGCTGGGCTTCATCCGTTTGAGACCTTGACAAGAATCCATACGGAAAAACAATCAAAAAAATCTCGTCAAGAGAGAATGTCATTACCGCAGGTTTTTCAGGTCATGCAATCTGATTTGCTGGAGCATAAATCTATTTTGATCATCGATGACATATACACAACAGGCACAACTCTCAGGCATGCAGCCAAAGCATTGATGACGGCTGGGGCAAAAGAAGTATCATCCATCACCCTGGCTAGGTGAAAAAGCTTATTTTAATAAACATCCTAAAGTATCGCCGGGATTATTCGATATATACAGTACTGAAGAATAATCGCCGTGATGGTGAAGGAGGGGCCTCGATGGATGTATTCAACTGTCCAAACTGTAATTCGTTATTCGTCATGACGAAATTCCGTGATATATGCGATGCCTGTTATAAAGAAGAAGAAGCCCAATATGATAAAGTTTATGCATATATTCGCAAGAAAACAAATAGAACGGCGTCCATGATGCAGGTGGTTAAGGAAACCGGCGTTGAAGAAACGTTAATTATTAAATTTGTGAGAACCGGAAAGCTTAGAATTTCACAGTTTCCCAACCTCGGAATTCCATGTGAAAAGTGCGGCGCTAACATCAAGAGCGGAAGGTTATGCGACAAATGCGGCGATTCACTGCGTACGGATTTGCAGGCATTTGAAATTGAAGAAAAGCGCCTCACTGAAATTCAAGGAAATGATAAAAAAAGTACGTACTACATGAAGGATGATCAAAAAGGGTAATTCATTCATGGAAACATGATGCAGTATTTGTTAAAATATTCGATATTGAGAACAATGTTCGACAATGGGTGTCGAAGGAAAGATTACAGCAAACAATTAAAGAAATCCGTTCCTTGTCGATAATAAAGATAGGGAGAATAACACAGTCCAGAGCCATTTTCATGTGTTAATGAATCGAAACATAATGGGATTTATAAAATCGACCGAAGGAGAGGATCTGGAATATGAAAATCAATAACGTCGGTATGACAGGTGTTAACCCTTATAATCTTCAAGCCAATAAAACGGGGAATATCAAAGAATCCAAGGTCAAATCCTCGGATAAAGTTGAAATTTCCTCAGCGGCAAAAGAAATGCAGCAATCATCTCCGTTTCTTGCTGCAAGACAAGCAAAAGTGGATGAACTGAAAATCCAAATTGAAAAAGGAAATTATAAATTGAATGCACAAGCAACGGCTAAGGGTCTCATCGATTTTTACCGGAAATGAATTTTCAATGAAAAAGCTTGAATGAAGTGGACGGAGCCATTTTCCGTCCTTCATTTATGAGCGGAGGAGGCAGCGAAATGTCTGCACGGAACATCATCGGATCGCTTGAAAAATTGATCAGGCTTCATAAAAGCTTCAATCAATTGGCGATAAGAAAAACGGCCATTTTGAAAGCAAATGATACCGAGGCGATTACTGCCCTGCTGATTTCGGAACAAAAGCATATTAAAGCGATCGGCCAGACGGATAAGGAACGAGAAAGGGCAGTCGAGGAATTTCTTGCAGCCAATGGAACGGCTGGACAGCATGCCTCCATCCATACCGTGACGGAACTGACAGGACCAGAAGAAACGGAAGTCCTTGAAATGCTAAAAGCGGAATTGATTGATGAAGTGGCAAAGCTGAAGGAGCGGAACGGTTTAAATCAGCAATTGATCTATCAGTCCCTTCAATTCATCAATGTCTCCTTGGATATTCTGAGACCTCAGCACCAGAACCTGAATTATGGGGATTCGGTTGGGAAAACGGCGAAAATCGGCATGGGAATGTTTGATTCCAAAGCATAAGAAGCAGAAAAAAGATGGAGGTGCGAGCAAATGATTTCAACCTTTATGGGTCTTGAGACCGCCAAACGCGGATTATCCACCTCTCAAGGGGCCTTGTATACAACAGGAAATAACGTGGCCAATGCCAATACATTAGGATATTCAAGGCAGCGGGTCAACTTGGTCCAGACGTCGGGCTTTCCTACTGTCGGTTTGAACAGCCCGCGCGTTGCCGGCCAAATCGGGACAGGGGTGGCAGCTGAAACGGTTCAGCGGATCCGCGACAGTTTCCTGGACGCACAATACAGGACACAAAGCAATAAAATCGGTTATTACGGGGCCATGAGCGAATCCCTGACGAAAATGGAAGGTGTCATGAACGAACCGACCGACAGCGGATTGGCTGCCACGATGGAGAAGTTCTGGAATTCGCTGCAGGGGCTGACGGCGAATACGGAAAACTCGGGGGCGCGTGAAGTCGTTGCCTCGACGGGCGCCATGGTCGCGGATACCCTAAACTACTACTACAACTCGCTGACGAATGTTCAAACGGATATCGGCAATCAGATAAACGTCAAAGCGAACGAAATCAATACGCTCATCAGCAGTATTGATCAGCTTAACCAACAGATCAGCAAAGTGGAGCCGCATGGATATATCCCCAATGATCTTTATGATAAACGTGATGTGCTCGTAGACAATCTCTCACAGCTTGTCAGCATTAAAGTGAATAACGTCATTCCGACGGATTACGGCGGAGCCAGTGATGTGGCCACAGGGCTATACAACATCGAATTGATGCAAGAAGACGGTTCGTCTTTTGTGCCGCCCATCAATCTAGTCAGTGTTAACCAAACCGGGATGGTGGGAACTTCGAAAGTTGAAGTTAGCCATGATAAAACGACAGGTATGGTGGACGGATTGAAGTTTGGTTCGAAAACATTGACCGATTACAAATTCTCGGGAGAGCTATCCGGTTTGATCAAAAGCTTCGGCTATAAGAAGGCTGATGGGACGATCGGCGGCGCTTATCCTGATATGCTGAAAAAGCTCGATAATATGACGACGGCTTTCGTGAATGAGTTCAATGCCATCCATAAACAAGGTTATGCCTTAGGTGATGACAACACTTCAACTATGAACTTCTTTGAACTTGAACCTGGTAAGAGTGCCGCCCAAAGCATCTGGGTGAATGGTGAAATCGTGAAGGATCCCACAAAAATTGCCGCCGGCGGAAAAAGCGGAGGGGCATCCGGTGATAATGAAAATGCCAAACTCCTGGCTGACCTTAAAAAGAAGGCGTTCAGTGAGTACTCGACTAAAGACCAAAATTCTGACGAATTGACGGGAAGCTTCGACACCTATTATTCCGGTATCATCGGAAAGCTTGGGGTGGATTCCCAAAGCGCCCAAAAGAACCTTTCCAACTCTGTCGTCCTTGCTGCCTCCGTCAATCAAAATAGGGAGTCTGTCAGTTCCGTATCCCTTGATGAAGAAATGACAGACATGATCAAATTCCAGCAGGCATACAACGCATCTGCAAGAATGATGACGATGATGGATGAAATGCTCGATAAAATCATAAACGGAATGGGTACAGCAGGCCGTTAATAGGAGGGGACGAATATGCGGGTAACGCAATCGATGCTAACCAATAATATGTTGAGCAATTTAAGCAGCAGTTATGAAAAGATGTCCAAGCTGCAAGAGCAGGTTTCCTCTCAAAAGAAGTTCTCCAAGCCATCCGATAACCCTGTTGCGGCCATGATGGGAATGGGGTACCGGACAAATCTCAATCAAATAGGGCAGTATCAAAGTAACATTGCCGAGGCGACCAACTGGATCGACAGCACGGATGATGCCATTACGGAAGCGGTTTCCGCCATGCAGCGGATTCGTGAATTAACCGTTCAAGGCAGCAATGGGACGTATGAAGGGGAACAACTGAAAACCATTACAGAAGAAATTAAACAATTAAAAGAGCATCTCATAACTCTTGGCGACACACAGATCGGCGGGAAGTATATTTTCAACGGCCAGGATACGAATGTGAGACCATCTTCCGTTAAAGATGGCAATGGAAATACGGTGTATGGCACAGGGGACATAAACCTTGAAGTGTTTTCCGGGATTTCCCTTAAAATAAATACGGACGGTTCCAAGATTTTTGGTGATGCACTCGCTGCCGGCGGAAGCATCGACCAGACAATCGCGGCACTCGAAAACGGTGGGGACGTAAGCGGCACATTGGAAGGACTTGACGCAACGATAAACACCTTCTTAGGCATGCAGGCACAGGTTGGCGCAAGGCAGAATCGGATTGAGCTGATGACGGACCGTCTCAAGCAGCAGGAGGTTTTTGCCACTGAAATCCTTTCGAAAAATGAGGATGTCGATATCGAAAAGGCGATCATGGATTTGACGACCCAGGAAAGTGTCCATAGTGCGGCATTAAGTATCGGCGCAAAAATCATGCAGCCGAGTTTATTGGATTTTCTTCGTTAAGTTATTCTTAAATGGATAGCTTTTTTCTATAAGGAGTGATGATGATGCAGATTCCACAAATCAGATTGCAATCCACCCCAATGAAGATTGGATTGAATATAGAGCAGCCTGTACAGCAAATCGAACAGAAGGCGGCGGTCCAATCCATTAATCAGCCGCAAGCGACCCTGGAGATTCAAACCACCCCAGGCAAGCTGACAATCGATCAGTCACAAGCAAGGGAAGACATGGATTTGAAAAGCCTATCAAGAAGAGTCGATGAATTTGCGCAGCAGGGATATCAAGATTGGCTGGCGGGTATGGCGAGACGTGCCCAGCAGGGGACGGAGCTGAGGCATATTGAAAAAGGCGGTAATCCACTGGCAGATCAGGCCAGGCAAAACAGCAAAGGACCTGAGAAGCAGTTCAATCTCGGCTGGATCCCCTCTCCATTCAGCGTAAAGCTTGACTACCAGCCAGCGGAAGTGAAGATTGAAGCAACCGCCCAAAAACCGATCATTGATGCTCAAATCAATAGGGTGAACCATACATACACACCAGGCAGTGTGGATGTCGAAATTCTACAAAAAAATGCGCTAGAAATAGACTTCATCAATCTATTTCCGGATGAATAAGGTAGTGAAAACATAGATGATTCTACAAACAAAATTTCATGGCGAACTCGAATTGGCAGAGAAAGAGATTTATGTATTTGAAAGCGGGATACCAGGATTTTTAGAAGAAAAAAAGTTTTGCTTGCTAGCTTTGGATGACACGCCCTTTTTCGTCCTGCAATCGACAGAAACAAAAGAGCTTGCCTTCATTGTAACAGATCCTTTTGAATTGTTTCATGATTACGAAGTGAAGCTTACTGATGAGGTATTATCTTCTTTGCAAATAGAAACGGAACTGGAAGTCATTACTTTCGTCATCTTAACGATCCAGGACCCTTTCAATGAAACGACGGCGAATCTCCAGGCCCCAATCATCATGAATGGCCCAAAAAAAGTCGGAAAGCAATTCATCATGAATGCTAGTGAATACCGTACAAAGCACAGACTGTTTGAACCTCCAGCAGAACAGGGGGGCGAATGATGCTCGTATTGACCAGAAAACCGAATGAAGCGATCATGATTGGCGATGATATCGAAATTACGATCCTGTCCATTGAAGGGGAACAGATCAAACTCGGAATCAATGCCCCGAAAAACGTCGATATCCATAGGAAGGAAATCTACCTTTCCATCCAGCAGGAAAATAGAAAAGCCTCCAAAACAGAAACCAATTTTCTGGAAGGAATAAATGAGTATTTCAAGAAAAAATCGTAAAATACGCTAAATATGTTTCCAAGCAGGTCGATATTAAGTATACAACGATGAGCAGTGAAATAGGCGGCCGACTTATTCACTGCCTATCGTAACTAACCACATGGACGTGGGGACTTAAGGACTCAAGGAGGAAACATAAATGATCATCAATCACAATATCTCAGCTCTAAACACGCACCGTCAATTATCAAGTGCGACGAATGCACAATCCAAATCAATGGAGAAACTAGCTTCAGGCATGCGCATCAACCGTGCAGGCGACGACGCTGCCGGTCTTGCAATCTCTGAAAAAATGCGTGGACAAATCCGCGGATTGGACCAAGCTTCCCGTAACTCACAAGATGCTATCTCTTTAATCCAAACTGCTGAAGGTGCATTGAACGAAACGACTGACATCCTTCAACGTATGCGTGAACTTGCTACACAAGCATCAACGGATACTAATACAACTAGTGACCGTGGAGAAATCCAAAAGGAAATGGATTCATTAACATCTGAAATCAACCGTATTGGTAATACTACTGAATTCAATACTCAGAAACTATTGAATGGTTCTAAGGATTCAGCCACTACTGGTAACTTAGCTAAGGTTGAATTTGATTTAACTGGAATGACAGCAGGGTCTATAGATGTTTTAGGAGAAAATGTAGCCTTTGATACTGACGCGGGTACTACAGCTACAGCTATAGAAACAGCAATCACTGGCGATGCTGATTTAAATGCAAAATACGATGTTACCGTTACTGGTAACAAAGTGGAGATTGTAGCGAAATCAAAAGGCGAGGATACTGATTTAAAAGCAGATCTTACTAAAGGTACTGGTGTTACAGACAAAACTGTCACAACTACAGAAGGAAAAGCTGATGGAGCAGGTCTTCAATTCCAAATCGGTGCAAACGAAAACCAAAGCCTGACACTTGAAATCGGTGATATGCGTGCAAGTGCTCTTGGGTTGACTGGTACTGGTACAGGCTTCACAGCTGGTACAAATGTAAGCAATGGTACAGATTCTAAAGGTGTTGAATCCGGCCTGGATGTTTCTAATGCTAAAAACGCATCAGCAGCTATCACAAAAATCCAAACAGCGATTGATACAGTATCAGCTGAACGTTCTAAACTAGGTGCTAACCAAAACCGTTTAGAGCATACTATCAACAACTTAGGTACTTCTTCTGAAAACCTGACAGCTGCTGAATCACGTGTCCGTGATACAGATATGGCTAAGACTATGATGGAGCAAACTAAGAACTCAATCTTGGCGCAAGCATCTCAAGCAATGCTAGCTCAAGCGAACCAGCAACCGCAGGGCGTTCTTCAGTTACTTCGTTAATTGAAAAGCTAGCCTAACAAGAAAGGGTCTGACACTTGTGTCAGGCTCTTTTTTTGTACTGATTGAAGGGTGTAAGGAACACTGCGATGTGGAAAAAAAGAGATTACTGCCCCTAAAAAGGAAGGGACCATTCGTTTATGTCACCAAGGAATCTTATGGCTACAATCCTATTTGAGTATGATGGTACTGCAAAATACATAGATGAAGATGTCAGTAATGTGTATGGTGAAATGAGTTGGATGGGTTATATCAATTCCTAGTACCCTCTCAGATTCATTTGAATAATGGGGAAGTCCTATAATTAAATAGTCAGTCATAATTTCTTCCAAAAGTAGAGAAGTGATTATCACTTCAGTTTTAATCCTTCTATTTAAAAAAAGACTTAGGTAAAAGGAGCAATCTAACGGTTAATACAAAGTTGATTGGAACGGAAGGTGCGAGACTCCTGCGGGAATACGCGTCCAAGGGAGACCCCGCAGGTGCAAAAGCGCCGAGGAGGCTCCCGGGACCGCCCGCGGAAAGCAAGTGCCTGGAGCGGAAGTGAACGGTCACAGTATAAACCCTAAAAAAACGTGTGGGCAATTGGGGTTCCAATTTAGGTTTCTGGAGATCTGATTAGAACGGAAGGTGCGAGACTCCTGCGGGAATACGCGTCCAAGGGAGACCCCGTAGGCGCAAAAGCGCCGAGGAGGCTCCCGGGACCGTCCGCGGAAAGCGAGTGCCTGGAGTGGAAGTGAACGGTCACAGTATAAACCCTAAAAAAACGTGTGGGCAATTGGGGGTCCAATTTAGATTTCTGGAGATCTGATTGGAACGGAAGGTGCGAGACTCCTGCGGGAATACGCGTCCAAGGGAGACCCCGTAGGCGCAAAAGCGCCGAGGAGGCTCCCGGGACCGTCCGCGGAA
>NZ_JBIWES010000002.1:300034-579711 GCF_044762665.1 Peribacillus sp. NPDC096622
GAAAGCGAGTGCCTGGAGTGGAAGTGAACGGTCACAGTATAAACCCTAAAAAAACGTGTGGGCAATTGGGGGTCCATCTTAGATTTCTGGAGATCTGATTGGAACGCAAGGTACGAGACTCCTGCGGGAGATATGTGTCTAAGGGAGACTCCGCATGGTCCAATGGTGCCGAGGAGGCTCCCGGGATCGCCCACGAAAGCGAGCGCCCTACGTTCCAATCAACGGTCAAAATTTAAAATCCGAAAAAAACTGCAGACTCCAGATATTTTTCTGGAGTTTTTTTTGTAGAATCCCTTTTATAGCAAAGGATCATTAATGAATGTCTGCAGTTGAAACCAAAATCAAACCTTCACACTAAATATAAAACTGTAAGAACCGATATAAAAAGTAAAGACGTATTGGGGGCTATTTAGATGCTGGAGAGTTTGTCCACGAATATTCTTTCCTCACAACTTAGAACAGCAATCTCGGAAGGAATCAGTTCATATTATCAGCGGGAAATGAATACGCTTGCCTATTCGGAGCAAAGTGTGGAATCTACTGATGTGCCTTCAAAAGAAAAGGTGCAGGAAATAGTGGATAGTTTGAACACCTTCCTGAATCCGACACATACGGCGGTTCGTTTTGAATTTCACGAGAAGCTGAATGAGTATTACGTCAAGGTAGTGGATGATGTAACAGATGAGACGATCAGGGAAATTCCCCCGAAGAAGTTATTGGACATCTATGCGGCAATGACGGAGTTTGTCGGCATAATGGTGGATGAAAAAATATAAGCGGGTGATCAATTTTGGTACGAATCAGCGGTTTAGCAAGCGGGATGGACATTGATGAATTAGTTAAGAGCATGATGCAGGCGGAACGGGTGCCATTGGATAAACTGACACAGAAAAAGCAGTATTCCGAGTGGCAGCGGGATGATTACCGTTCGATAAATACAGCTTTATCAGAATTGGATACGCTCATTCGTGATGGAGTTGGAAAGCAGTCTTCCTTCATTAAAAAGAAGGTGACGGTATCGAATCCAGATGCTGTATCAGTGAGAAATGTGAATTCGACCAGTGATTTTTCCGGGAATATAAAAGTGAATGGACTTGCCAAAGCAGCAACCATGACAAGTACGGAAAAATCAGCTGTTACCGATCCAAAAAAGAAACTATCGGAATTGGGAATCACGACACCTCAAGATATTACGATATTGGCCATCAATAAGGATGGCGGTTTTGATACGGAAGTAAAAGATGGAGCAACAGTGGAAAAACCGTACACACTTACCCTAAATGCGGACGATACGTTAGAGAGTGTCATAAATAAAATTAATGCTAACTCGGGCGTGACTCTATTTTTCGATGAAACGTCCCAGAAATTTTCCATTACTGCTAAAAACACAGGTGATGTAAAAGATCGGCCTGAAATTGAATTAGGGGGTACCGGAGATTTCTTCAATGTGCTAAAAATGAGCAGTAACAATGAAGGGACTGGCGGCACAATAGGGGAAAATGCATCGATTACTTATAATGGACTGGGCATTTCCCGGCCTTCGAATACGTTTCAGATTAATGGAGCGGAAATAACAGTAAAGCAAAAAACGGCGGATACAGTCACATTCTCATCAACAGCTGATGTGGATGCCATCCTGGATACGATTACTCAGTTTGTGAATAAATACAATGAAGTCATTAAAAAGGTTCAAGATAAAACGGGTAAAGCGAAATATCGCTCCTTTACCCCGCTTACCGCTGAGCAAAAAAAGGCAATGACAGAGGATGAAGTGAAGCTGTGGGAAGAAAAAGCGAAGAGCGGAACGTTAAAAAGCGATTCGACATTAAAAAGTCTCCTGACGACTATGAGGTCATCCCTATACACTTCGGTGGATGGGATCACTGGAAAAAACAATCTCAGCAGTTTGGGAATCACCACCACCAAAAATTATTTGGAGGGCGGTAAATTAACGATTGATGAGGACAAGCTCCGGGCAGCCATTAGTGAGGATCCGAATGCGATATATGATATGTTCATGGCCAATGGGTCGGAAAAGAGTGACAAAGGCCTCGCGCGACGGTTAAGGGACGATATAGAATCATCCATGAATGCGATTACTGAAAAAGCCGGGAAGGCCGGATATGTTAATAACAATTTTACAATCGGGAAATTGGTTGATGGGCTGGATAAGAAGATTTCAACATTTGAAGCCAAGTTAACGAAATTGGAATCGCGTTACTACAGCCAATTCACGGCGATGGAAAAAGCGATACAAAAGGCAAACAGCCAAAGTGCATCGTTAGCTTCTTATTTTAGTTAAGGTAAGTCGGAAAGGAAGTTAAATATGGCGGTAAATAATCCATATCAATCGTACCAGCAAAATTCAGTCAATACAGCATCACCGGGAGAGCTTACATTAATGCTTTATAATGGCTGCCTAAAGTTCATCATGCTTGGGAAGAAAGCCATTGAGGCAGGAAATATCGAAGCGAAGAATACGAACATCATCAAGGCGCAAAATATTATCCGCGAATTGATGGTGACGCTGAATATGGATGCGGATGTATCCAAAGATATGATGAGCCTGTATGATTTCATGAACCGGCGTCTGATCGAAGCGAATATGAAAAATGATGTTTCTGCTTTGGAAGAAGTGGAAGGACTTGTTACGGAGTTCCGGAATACTTGGAAGGAAGTAATTCAGATCAACCGGAAAAAACAGTTCACCCAAAGCGGTCAAGTGTGATGGTGATTAGAACCTTTCATGATTTGACTGCTGAATTGCTTGCGGTTCTGGAAGATCGCACGATTACAGAACGTGATGATAAAATAGAAAGGGTCACAAAGCTGATTGAACAGCGAGATGGACTTCTTCCTCAAATCAAACCGCCGTTTACTGGTGAAGAGCAGCAGCTGGGACGTGCATTACTGTTGCTCAACCAACAGGTCGATCACTTGCTGAAGCTCCAAAAGCAGGAGATACAGCGGGATATCCAGGAAATAAATAAGAAGAAACGATCATCCAATAAATACACGAACCCGTATGAAAGTCTATCAGTGGATGGCATGTTCTATGATAAAAGAAATTGATTCCCTTACCATTTGGATTCCAAACGGTTTTCATGTTAATTGTTTTTAAATTTTCTGTAAATAAAGTGGGCTTAATTTTTTCTTTCTAGCATAGCATTTGATATAATGAAGCTAGGGCAGACATCAACCCTTTCCAAACCTTCCGACAATTGTTTCATTATTTCGACATATTTCATGATGTGTTTCTAAAAGGAACCGGAGGGGTATTGTAGAATCTAACTGTATAGTCTTAATTTAAGGAGGACTCACTTTATGAATTACAACGTACGCGGTGAAAACATTGAGGTAACTCCAGCAATTCGAGAATACGTCGAAAAGAAAATTGGCAAGTTAGAACGATATTTTAACAATACACCAGATGCAAATGTGTTAGTCAATTTAAAAGTGAACAATAATACATCAAAGGTCGAAGTGACGATTCCCATGCAGAATTTGGTTCTTCGAGCTGAAGAGGAAAATGCGGATATGTATGCTGCCATTGACTTGATCAATGATAAGCTTGAACGCCAAATTCGTAAACATAAAACGAAGGTCAATCGCAAGTTCCGAAACAATCTATCGACTACACCGGATGCATTCGCCTTCAATACGGAAGTTGACGAAGTGTTGGATGAATTCGAAGACGATAATGATATTGAAGTGGTCCGCAATAAGCGCTTTGATTTAAAGCCAATGGACAGTGAAGAAGCGATTTTACAAATGAATATGCTTGGTCACAGTTTCTTCGTTTACACGAATGCGGATACTAATACAACAAACGTAGTGTACCGCCGAAAAGATGGACGCTATGGATTGATTGAACCTAGTTAATTATTATTCTAAGATCAAAAGCACAGCCCAGCCTCTGGGTTGTGCTTTTTAAATGCATGTTGATAGAATCCGTTTGAAAAGTAAAAAAATGATTGCTTCTTTTTTCTCTGAAAAACCCAAAAGTTCATTTAAAAGAACAAAATTTGTTCATTATTAAGATAAATAGTTAATTTTACCTATTCAAATACCCCTTTCTTTTGCACTATACTCGAATTGTTAGTTCTTTAAAGAGAACGACTGGTTATTTATAAAAAACAATTTGATCAAGGTGCAGAGGGGTTGGATTATTTGTATCGAAAGAATTGCCATACTTGCCATAGGGCTTCTTTTAGCAGTGCGGAATATGGAAAGTGGCTTTGCCCGACCTGCGGTGGGGACTTAACTGCGCAAAAAGCCCTCGATGCATTTACAATTGAGAGAATCAATACACCACAACGAAGTATTAAGATGAGCAATATTTGCTCTTATATGAAAAAAAGAGATTGAATCCTACAAAATCACTTGGAATTAGAATTTTCCCAATATTGTAATATTTTGTCGGATGAAAGTTTTTGCATTTATGTGGATTACCGACATAAAATAGCAATATATGGAGTGTCTATCCGTTATAATATGAATATAGGTAATGTATTTGGTAATAAATACCACGACAAAGGCAAACTCATTGAAAAATAAGGGCGCAAAGGCACAGGTCTAAGGTCCTGGTGACTATGATGGCTGGTCTGCCTGAAATACAAGAGTATTTTAGGAGGTAGAAGAGGTGGCTAATGTGGAAATGGATCAAGAATGGGTGAAATTGATTTCTGAAGCAAGGAGCTTGGGTTTCAAAAAAGAGGAAATCAGTGCTTTTTTTAAAAGGGAAAGCCTTGAGGCAACATTTGAGGAGAACGATGGAAAATAGGTTCCGAACAAATTTGAGAACATCCCTATAAACAGTGGTTCGCTTCATTTACTGTTTATAGGGTTCATTCTTCCTTGAGATTCTTGTGAGCCTAGCTTATTCAAACTGTATTCTTCAGGATTATGTAGGTAAACTAGTGCACTGCCACTCTACTCTTCTTTATCTTTTCTCCATTTATTAAACTCGATGAACTCCCTGAATTGTTGTTTAGAAACACCCGAATTCATGGCTTCCTCAACGATTTTCATCCAGTCATTGTCCAAGGTTTCCTTATTTGGTGCATCGTAAAGCAGGGCATCAACAGGGATATTAAGTACGGCGGAGATTTTTTCAAGAAATTGAATAGAAGGATTCGTTTGTAAGTTCCGCTCGAGCGAACTTAAATAAGACTTTGCCACACCGGCTTTATCGGCAAGTTCAGTCATTGACATTTTCTTTTCTTCTCGCAGTTTTTTTACACGTTCACCAATCATCAATACCACCTCGAAACATGTTCTATTTATCTTCCGCTAATAAGTTTCGGCAAGCCCACCTTATCATTCAAAACATGACGCCTGTAAGGTTGGATTACCTTGACATGCTATCTCTAGAGAGGAAACAGCATCTAGTGATGGAAGGTTATGGATAATTCCCATTTGCATATGGAGATAGTGGGGAGTTTGCAACATATGTTTTATACTTCCTCCTATTTTAACAGTTTTACTCCTCATTTATCCATTGTTTTTCGCAAGAATTGAATTCCGGTCTATACCAGGGAAGTGACATGAAGTTGTACCTCTATGATAGAAGTGGTAAAATTAAGCGTGCATTAGTAATAATAGAAGGTGTGTTTCTTCTTACTTATATGAATTTTGTCATTGAACGATCATTACCATAATAGAGGAGCGTTATTGAATGCTTAATATATTAAATAAAGTTTTTGATCCGAATAAGCGAGAAATCAAACGTTTAGAAAAAATCGCCGATCAGGTCGAAGCGCTGGCTGATGAGACTGCTGCGCTATCGGATGAACAGTTGCGTGCCAAAACGGATGAGTTTAAAGAGCGTTATCAAAATGGGGAAACCGTTGATGATTTGCTTGTCGAGGCTTTTGCGGTTGCGCGTGAAGGGGCAAAGCGTGCTCTGGGCTTATATCCTTACCGTGTTCAAATCATGGGTGGGGCATCCCTTCATGATGGAAATATCTCCGAGATGAAAACAGGGGAAGGTAAAACCTTAACATCCACAATGCCGGTTTATTTAAACGCGATTACCGGTAAAGGTGTACATGTCGTTACTGTCAATGAATACTTGGCACACCGTGATGCCACCGAGATGGGTGTATTGTATGATTTCCTCGGTTTGACCGTGGGATTGAATTTGAACAGTCATTCTAAAGAAGAAAAGCAGGCGGCGTACAATGCCGACATTACGTACAGTACGAATAATGAGTTAGGTTTTGATTATCTTCGTGACAATATGGTGTTATATAAAGAACAAATGGTACAGCGTCCGCTGCACTTCGCGGTCATCGATGAGGTCGATTCGATTTTGATTGATGAGGCGAGAACGCCATTGATCATCTCCGGTTCGGCACAAAAATCGGCTCAGCTTTACATCCAGGCCAATGCGTTTGTGAAAACCTTAAAAAAAGAAACGGACTACACATATGATGAAAAGACAAAAGGTGTTCAGCTGACGGAAGATGGGATGAATCGAGCTGAAAGAGCGTTTAATATCGATAATTTATTCGATATTAGTCACGTTACTTTGAATCATCATATCAATCAGGCGTTAAAGGCTCATGTTTCCATGCATTTGGATGTGGATTATGTTGTCCAGGAAGGCGAGATAGTCATCGTTGACCAATTCACTGGCCGTTTGATGAAAGGCCGCCGTTACAGTGAAGGTCTCCACCAGGCGATCGAAGCGAAAGAAGGACTTGAAATCCAAAATGAAAGCATGACTCTTGCGACGATTACATTCCAGAACTATTTCAGGATGTATGAAAAACTTTCAGGTATGACCGGTACAGCCAAAACGGAAGAAGAGGAATTCCGCAATATTTATAATATGAATGTCATTGCAATCCCGACAAACAGGAATATCATTAGGGATGACAGGGCAGATCTTATATACGCGACAACTGATGGGAAATTCAAGGCTGTTGTGGAAGACATCGCCGAACGTTATACAAAGGGTCAGCCTGTGCTTGTCGGTACGGTTGCCATCGAAACATCTGAAGTCATATCTGCCTATTTATCCAAAAAAGGAATCCCTCATGATGTTTTGAATGCCAAGAACCATGAGCGTGAAGCGGAAATCATTGCGAATGCAGGTAATCAAGGCTCAGTTACGATCGCTACGAACATGGCAGGACGCGGTACGGACATCAAGCTTGGTGAAGGTGTCAAGGAGCTTGGGGGCCTTGCTGTAATCGGCACGGAACGTCATGAAAGCAGGCGTATAGATAACCAGCTGCGTGGTCGGTCCGGCCGTCAGGGAGATCCAGGGGTCACTCAATTCTATTTATCAATGGAAGATGAATTGATGCGCCGCTTCGGTTCGGATAACATGAAAAACATGATGGCGCGCCTTGGTATGGATGATTCCCAGCCAATTCAAAGTAAAATGGTGACGAGGGCCGTTGAATCCGCACAGAAACGGGTCGAAGGCAATAACTTCGATTCACGTAAGCAATTACTGCAGTATGATGATGTTCTCCGTCAACAACGGGAAATTATCTATAAACAGCGTTTCGATGTCATGGAAAGTGAAAACTTACGTGAAATCGTCGAAACGATGATTACGGCATCCATCCAGCGAAATGTAGTCGCGTTTGCACCAATGGGCGATGAGGAAGGCTGGAATTTACAAGGCCTTGTCGATTACCTGAATGGTAACCTATTCAATGAAGGTTCAATCACTGTAGCTGATTTGGACGGGAAAAACGAATCGGAATTGGTTGAGTTCATTTTAGCAAAAGTGAAAGAAGGCTATGACCAAAAAGAAGAAGAACTATCTGAAGAACAAATGCGTGAATTCGAAAAAGTAATCGTTCTTCGTGCAGTCGATAGTAAGTGGATGGACCATATTGATGCAATGGAGCAATTGCGTCAAGGGATCCACCTTCGTGCATATGGCCAGATCGATCCGCTTCGTGAATATCAATCTGAAGGTTTCGCAATGTTTGAAGCCATGATTGCTTCAATGGAAGATGAAGTCGCCAAATACATCATGAAGGCTGAAATTCGTAACAATTTGGAACGTAAGGAAGTCATAAAAGGACAAGCGGTCAATCCGAAGGAAGAAGACGGGGGAAAAGTGAAAAAAGCCCCTGCCCGTAAAAAAGAAAATGTTGGAAGAAACGCGTTATGCCCATGCGGAAGCGGTAAAAAATATAAGAATTGCCATGGCAGTTTAGGCTAAAGTTAGGTGTATAATGAATATGGGACGGTTAAGTCTAAGGCTTGCCGCCTCTTTTCATGTTTAGTTTGCATATAGTTTGAAGAGGTTTATTTGTAATGAAGGGAATCCCTCTTCAGGGATTTTTTTTAACATACTTAATGAGGTGAAGAGAAATGGAATTAGCAGAAATAAGAAATGAACTTGAACGGACAGCGCAACGATTAACGGACTTTAGGGGGTCTCTTTGACTTAGATGAAAAAGAGGCACGAATCGCACAGCTTGAAAATGAGATGACACATCCCGATTTTTGGAATGATCAACAAAAAGCACAAACTGTCATCAATGAAACGAATGCTTTGAAAGAACAAGTCAATCGATTGTCCGAACTGAATGAATCATATGAAAATCTGGATTTGACATATGAATTAGTGAAAGAGGAGAATGATCAAGAGCTTTTGGCTGAGCTGGAAGAAGAAATCACGGTTCTTGCACAAAAGATGAATGACTTTGAACTTCAACTTTTACTAAGTGAAGAATATGACTCGAAAAATGCCATTCTTGAATTGCATCCTGGTGCAGGCGGAACTGAGTCCCAGGATTGGGGTTCCATGCTGTTGCGCATGTATACAAGATGGGGTGAAAAAAGAGGCTTTAAAGTGGAAACCCTTGATTACCTTCCAGGTGATGAAGCTGGAATCAAGAGTGTCACTTTAATCATCAAAGGCCATAACGCCTATGGTTATTTAAAAGCGGAAAAAGGGGTACACCGTCTTGTCCGTATTTCTCCTTTCGATTCCTCAGGGAGACGCCACACTTCATTCGTTTCATGTGAAGTCATGCCGGAATTCGATGAGACCATCAATATAGAAGTACGTACGGAAGATTTGAAAATCGATACGTACCGGGCAAGTGGTGCAGGTGGTCAGCATATCAATACAACGGACTCGGCGGTCCGGATCACCCATATACCTACGAACACCGTGGTAACGTGCCAAAACGAGAGATCTCAAATCAAAAACAAGGCCCAGGCCATGAATATGCTGAAAGCCAAATTATATCAACGTGAAATTGAACAGCAACAAGCGGAATTGGATGAAATCCGCGGTGAGCAAAAGGAAATTGGCTGGGGAAGCCAAATTCGTTCTTATGTTTTCCATCCGTATTCCATGGTTAAAGATCACCGTACTGGTGCGGAGACCGGAAACTTGGGAGCTGTCATGGATGGGGATATCGATATGTTCATTGATGCGTACTTGCGTTCAAAACTATAAGCTCAGCCAGTCGGACCGTTTTTCCCGGTCCGGCTTTTTTTATGATTTCCTTTTTAACGAATCTTGGCTGACATTTACAGGATTGAAAAGGGATGCTCTGCCTCGTTCGGCCAATACTAGATAATAATGATGGTTCGAGGAGACTTATGCAAAATGAAGAGAAGATATCGGGAGCAGAGGCACCCTTTCATTCAAAAGTTAACGGAGTATGGACTGGTGATTGTCGGTTCGTCCATAATTGCCATTGGTTTTAATGTATTTTTACTGCCTAACCAGGTCGCATCCGGAGGGGTCAGCGGGATTAGCACGATTCTCGATTCAACTCTCGGTTGGGAGCCGGCTTACGTTCTTTGGGGTTTTAATATCCCTTTGTTCATTGCGGGGCTTATTATCCTCGGAAGGCATTTCGGAGCCAAAAGCCTGATTGGAACCTTGTTTCTACCTTTAGTGGTATTTCTGACAAAGGATTGGGATGCATGGACGAATGATGCATTGCTTGGTTCCATTTGCGGGGGTATGATGGTCGGGCTTGGGCTGGGGATCGTCTTTCGCGGCAAGGGTTCCACGGGGGGTACCGATTTGGCGGCACAGATTTTCCATAAGTATACCCATCTGTCATTGGGGACCTGTGTGGCTATCATTGATGGAATCATCGTTTTAAGTGCTGCCATCGTTTTTGATATTGAAAAAGGGCTTTATGCATTGATTGGATTGTATGTGACAAGCAAGACGATCGACCTCGTCCAGATTGGATTGAACCGTTCGAAGATGTCACTAATCATCACGAATAAAGAAATGGAAGTAAGGGATGCTATCATACATGAGCTGGACCGGGGTGTAACAGGCATATCCGGGTATGGCGGCTATACGGATGATACTCGTCCAATTTTGATGTGCGTAATAGATCAGTCGGAATTCACCAAATTGAAACAATTGGTGAAACTCGTTGACCCTAAAGCGTTTGTAATTGTAATGGACGCATCGGAGGTACTTGGGGAGGGTTTTAAACTGGATTGAAATTGGTATAATGTTCTTGTGCTGGTATAAATCAGAGGGGGTAAATTCAATGAAAATGAAGTGGTTAGCATTAGTTCTGGGTACTTCTTTGGCCTTGGCTGCATGCGGTGGGAACGATGATGCTGCAGATAAAGAGCCTGCAAGTGAAAATAATGAAACGACTACGGCAGGTGCCGGTGATGCCGCAAAAATTTATGAAAACAAATGTTCAAGCTGCCATGCAGTGAATCTTGAAGGCGGCGTGGGACCGAACTTAACGAAGGTCGGATCTAAGCTTTCAAAAGAAGACATTGAACAAGTCATTGCGAATGGTCAAGGTGGAATGCCGAAAGAAATAATCAAGGGCAAGGAAGCGAGCATGGTCGCTGAATGGCTTGCTGGACATAAATAATGATTAATGAAACGTCCTGCTTAGCGGGACGTTTCATTTGGCCTCCTTTAAACCCTCGAAACAACTACGGTCACTCCCTTTATCAAGCAATCAAATCCTGGAATTATTACATAGATGTTGATATATGTCTAACTGAAATGAAACTGTAATATTTTTTATGCTTAATTTGACAAAATATGATGTTATAATGTTTCTGTGCTCAAGTAAGAGAGATTCCTGTCAGATTTCAGTGAAAATTGTCGAAAAGCTGTAGATACATAGTTATAATCCAAGCAAATTAGGTGGTTTTAGAATGATAGAAATGATAGATGTGAAAAAGACATACCCAAATGGCGTAATTGCCATTAATGGAATCAATGTGAAAATAAAGCCAGGCGAGTTCGTTTATGTAGTGGGTCCGAGCGGTGCCGGAAAATCGACCTTCATCAAAATGATGTATAGGGAAGAAAAGCCTACAAGCGGTAATATCTTGGTCAATGGTCTTAGCCTGCCAAGTATCCGCAATTCGAAAGTTCCTCTATTCCGCCGTAATATCGGTATGGTATTCCAAGATTTTAAACTCCTTCAAACATTCACTGCATATGAAAATGTTGCTTTTGCCATGGAAGTTATTGAAAAGGAACCAGAAGAAATCAAAAAGAGAGTCATGGAAGTCCTTGATCTGGTTGGCATTAAACATAAAGCGAGAATGCTGCCTTCCGAGTTATCTGGTGGGGAACAGCAAAGGGTTGCAATAGCCCGTTCGATCGTCAATGATCCCAAGGTAGTCATAGCCGACGAGCCTACAGGTAATCTTGATCCCGAAACATCATGGGAAATCATGAACATATTTGAAGAAATTAATAAACGCGGAACTACACTTGTCATGGCCACACATAATAGGGACATCGTCAACAATATTAAGCGACGTGTCATTGCCATTGAAAGTGGAAAAATAGTTCGCGATGAACATCGAGGTGATTACGGATATGAAATTTAGAACATTGCTCCGTCACTTCCGTGAAAGTTTTAAAAATATTGGCCGTAATGGTTGGATGACGTTTGCTTCAGTCAGTGCAGTAACGGTCACTCTAACTTTGGTTGGCGTCTTTTTAGTGCTCATGATGAATTTAAATCATATCGCGGGAAATGTGGAGAAAGATGTCGAAGTTCGTGCACATATTGATAATGCGGCGAATGATGACGATATAAAAGCTATAGGTAAGCAAATTACGGAGATAAACGGCATTGAATCAGTGATTTTCTCTCCAAAAGATGAAGAGCTTACTAATTTAATAGATGATTTAGGAGATAATGGTGAGGCTTTTAAACCATTTGAACAGGATAACCCATTAAGGGACGTTTATGTCATCAAAACGAAATCTCCGCAAGATGTCATCAAGGTGGCAAAAAAAATCGAAGGTATGGAATATATCCAAAGTGTTAAATATGGACAAGGCTACGTCGAGAAACTATTCAGCTTTGTTAATATTGCTAGAAACATAGGGATCGTTCTTATTGTAGGCTTACTATTTACTGCAATGTTCCTGATTTCGAATACGATTAAAATTACCATTGTAGCAAGAAGAAAAGAAATTGAGATCATGAGATTGGTAGGAGCAACGAATACATTCATCCGTTGGCCATTCTTCTTGGAAGGACTTTGGTTGGGAGTCCTCGGTTCCATCATTCCGATAGGTCTGATTGCAATACTCTACTATAATCTTTATAAATATGCAGCACCGCAGATTACGTTCAAATTCATAGATTTCTTGCCTGCAAATCCGTTTATTTATCAAGTTTCGGCCATCCTCATCATAATTGGTGCCGTTATCGGGATATGGGGCAGCTTGATGTCCGTCAGGAAGTTCTTGAAAGTATAAAAGTGTATCTTTAATAAAAGCCAAAAGAAACCAGACATAAATAGAGAGACGTTACAAGGCACGGATGTAACGGGTTGAAAGGGGAAATGAAACGTGAAAAAAAATATCATTGCCATGAATGCCTCCATCATGATCGGGTTGGGAAGCATTCTAGCGGCACCTTCGGTTTATGCTGAGTCGATTTCGGATTTAGAAAAACAGAAAGAATCCATCCAGGAAAAACGTTCAGGAGTTGAATCGAATATTTCTGAAACGGAAAAGAAAATCGATAACCTGCAGGACAAGCAAATGACAGCAGAAGACCAAATCGCTGCCATTGAAGCGAAAATCGCAGAGTCCGCAAAAAAAATCGATGCTAAAAATGCTGAAATTACACAAACGAAAAAAGAAATCGAGGCATTGAAAGAAGAGATTAAAGTATTAAAAGAGCGGATCGCCAAACGTAATGAAGTATTGAAGGAAAGGGCACTTTCTTTCCAGGAGACTGGCGGGGACGTGAACTACCTTGAAGTATTATTCGGATCATCCAGTTTTGGGGATTTAGTTGACCGTGTCGGAGCTGTAGCGACAATCGCTGAAGCCGACCGAGATATTTTAAAGCAGCATGAGCTAGATAAAAAGGATTTGGAAGAAAAGCAAAAAGCCGTTGAAACGAAGCTTGCCAGTTTAGAAGTGGCAAAAGCTGAACTATTGGAAATTCAAAAGCAACAAAAACAGCAGAAGCAAGAAAAGGATGCATTGGTTAAGAAATTAAAGCAACAAACTGAAAAGCATGAACATGAGAAGATGGGTCTAGAGGAAGAAAAAGCGAATCTTGCTGCTCAAGAAAAAGCTATCAAATCAGCCATCAGCTTAGAACATCAACGTCTTGCAGAATTGGAAGCGGCTCGTAAAAAAGCGGCAGCCGAAGCGAAAAAACGTGCAGAGCAAGAAGCGGCACAAGCGGCTGCACAAGCGGCTGCACAAGCAGCATCACAAGCATCCGAATCAAAAAAACAATCCACTTCTTCAGGATATAGTGCAAAAAGCAACAGTTCATCATCATCTTCACCCGTTTCGTCTAATGTAAGTCAAGCGCCAGCTGTATCATCGGGTACTTTCACTAGACCTAGTGCAGGATATGTATCTTCAACAATGGGTGAACGTTGGAATAAACAGCATGCCGGCATCGATATCGCTGCTAGCGGAACGGTTCCAATTGTAGCTGCAGCCGACGGAGTCGTAAGCCGTTCTTACTTCTCAAGTTCATACGGTAACGTTATCTTCGTTACCCATTCGATCGGCGGTCAGCAATGGACTACTGTGTATGCACACTTAAGTTCTAGACAAGCAAGCGAAGGTGCGGTAGTTGCCAAAGGTCAACAAATCGGCATCATGGGTAACACAGGACATTCATACGGTCAGCATTTACACTTTGAGCTACATAAAGGCCCATGGAATTATAGCAAGTCAAATGCCGTTAATCCATTAAACTATATACCTAATTAATACCCAATATATCAAATGAAAAACAGATCAGGATAAATTCCTGGTCTGTTTTTTTATGTGGTGTCACCATTTTTTATAAGCATATTCTTACCATTCCCCTCATATAGTGAAATACATATCAGGTCAGAAATGGGGATAAATATGGTCAAAAAATGGGTACTTCCTCTAGCAATCATCATGTCACTAGCCATTGGAGCAGTGGGGGGCATATATTGGACAAGCCTTCCGGCCAAGAATGAAGCAAAGGATGAAAGCCAAGAAATATCGAAGGATAAGGAATGGGCAAAAGTGGAACAAGCTTACGGTTTGATCGTAAGTCAGTATGTAGAACAGGTGGACGGCTCCAACCTGGTGGAGGGTGCCATCCAAGGCATGCTGTCAGCGCTGAAAGATCCTTATTCCGTATATATGGACAAGGAGACCGCTAAGCAATTCAATGAAACCCTGGATTCCTCTTTTGAAGGGATCGGGACTGAAATCGGGATGGAGGATGGTAAGGTCATAATTGTTTCTCCTTACAAAGACTCGCCTGCAGAAAAAGCTGGATTAAAGCCGAAAGATCAAATCCTTAAGGTGAATGGTGAAAGTGTAGAAGGTTTGGATCTGTATGAAACGCGCCTGAAAATCCGCGGCGAAAAAGGGTCACCCGTCAAAATGGAAATAAAACGGGCAGGGATTGATAATCCACTTGAATTTAATATGGTGCGTGCCGAAATTCCATTGGATACCGTATTTTCATCAATTAAGGAAGTCGCCGGAGAACAAATCGGTTATATCGAGTTGACCACATTCTCGGAAAATACTGCAAGTGATTTCAAAAAGCAGATGAAGGAGCTGGAAAAGAAAGGAATCAAGGGCTTGGTCATAGATGTACGCGGCAATCCAGGCGGCCTTCTTTCCAGTGTGGAAACGATTCTTGGAGAGTTTATTACAAAAGACAAGCCCTATTTGCAAATTGCAGAAAGAACGGGGGAAACTCAATCGTTTTTCACAAGCCTTAAGAAAGCGAAAAGTTATCCCATTGCCGTCTTGACGGATAAAGGCAGCGCCTCAGCCTCGGAAATCCTGGCTGGCGCCATGCAAGAGGCGGGAGGCTATCCATTGGTTGGCGAGAAGACCTTCGGGAAAGGCACAGTACAGCAAGCTGTACCAATGGGTGATGGCAGTAAGATTAAACTTACGTTATATAAATGGCTGACTCCTTCAGGGAACTGGATCCATAAAAAAGGGATCGAACCGACGATCAAAGTCAAACAACCGGAGTATTTTGATGCCCATCAGCTTGCCATTGAGAAGGTATTGGAGCGGGATATGAATGATGAACAAATCCAGTATGCCCAAAGCATTTTGAAAGGACTTGGATTTGAACCGGGTCGTGAGGATGGATATTATGATTGGAGTACAGAAATTGCAGTAAAGGCATTCCAAAAACAATTTGGCCTCGAAGTGACTGGAAAGCTGGATGCTAAAACCGCAGCACATCTGGAATCCGCCATTCTGGAAAAGATCCAGGATGAAGATAATGATATCCAGTTACGCACGGCTTTGAATTATTTAGTGAAATAACTTGTTGGCACCGTTCCCCTTGGAACGGTGCCACTTTTGCATTCGATAGTTCCCCGCTTGCTAACATGAAGGGAGTATAGAAGATAAAGCTACTTTTTCTGCATCTTAATAGGCATGAAGGCTACATTTTTGATAGAATAGGAGGTAACTGACCAGAACGAAATTTGACAAAACTTGATTACTTTTGAGGATGGTGGAAAGAAATTGACAACGGATTGGCTGATTGCATGCTTAATTGGATTAGGAAAACTTTTCCTTCATCCTTTGCTTTATGTTTCGATTGCCTATTGTTTATTCATCGGCTATCTTCGCGTTAAACGGGAACGCCATGATTTTAATACGAAGATCTACAGTTTTTCCATGGAGCTGCGTTCCATGTTACCTCAAGGGTTAATATGGGGCATGATCCTTTCCTTGCTCACGCTGGCTACCGGACTCGCCATTCCTTTGGCGGCACTGTCCATCATGGCTGTGGTTACGGTTTTGTCCATGCTATCCATGAAAAAGAGGTTCGTTTCCCCCGTTTATACAATGGGTCTCACATTCTTTATCCTTTTCTTTTTATATGATAGAGATGTCGAGCTGACGTTATTTCAGGATGCCTTTAATCAGCTGGATCGGTCCATATATCCGACACTTGTTATTTTAATGGGATTATTACTGATTGCTGAAGGGTTTTTAATTGTTACTAATGGAAGTAAAAAGGTCTCTCCTCAATTGGAGGTATCCAAGAGGGGGCAGCCGATAGGTGTGTATGTTTCACAGAGAATCTGGTTAATTCCCATGTTCGTTATGATTCCTGGAGGACAACTTCCAGCGCCTTTCGAATGGTATCCGGTTTTTTCAATCGGGGACATGTCCCTGTCACCGATCGTACTGCCCATTTTAATCGGCTTTAAGCAAAAAGTTCATGGGACGCTCCCGGAACTGGCCATTAGGGCGCAAGGCAAAAAGGTAGGGGCATTGGGAATTGTGATTACGGTATTGGCGGCAGTTGGTTACTGGTACCCTCCATTGGCGATCATAACGGCTGTTTTAGCAATCCTTGGCCGTGAATTCCTGCATCATTCCCAAAAGGCAATGGATCGAAAGCTTCCTTTTTATTTTTCAAAAAGTAAGCTTGGTGTCCAGATCTTAGGCGTTATCCCTCAATCTCCGGCAGATAAAATGGGGTTGCTTAAAGGCGAGGTCATTTCGAAAATAAATGGGGTCGTCGTCAGGGAAGAAGAAGAGTTATATAGGGCGCTACAAATAAACCGGGCACATTGCAAGCTTGAGGTCATCGATAATAATGAACAGATTCGTTTTGTGCAAAGAGCTCTATTTGACGGGGAGCATTACGAATTGGGCCTCTTGTTCGTTGACGATCAATTGAAGGAAAGCGGACAAGTGGGTTAATGACATAAGCATAAAAATAAAAGGCCTTTCTCGTATTATTCGAGAAAGGCCTTTTTCAATGGAATCGTGTTATTACTTTTCAAGCATGATCTTTTCTAGATCGTCCAGCATTTTATTAGCTGCAATTACTCCGCCAGCTGTATTCCATGTTGCGTCGCTAACCTCATGGGCATTTCCGTTTTTGACTGCATCAAGGTTTTTCCAAAGTGGATCATTAGTCCATTCTTTTGCTGTGCTTAGGGCTTGTTTGTCCCCTTCAGGAGCGTATGTGAAGTAGAAGAGAATATCTCCATCCATTTTAGGGATGACTTCTTTTCCAACCTCAATGGCAAGGTTGCCTAATTTATTATCTGCAGTGAATAGTTCCTTCTGTTGTTCTGCACGTTTAAATCCTAATTGATCGAAAATCACTCCAGAGAATGAATCCGTGTAATAAATACGAGTAGTTCCAGCCATGAAACGAACAATGGAAACTTCTTGATTTACTTTATCACCCAATTTGGCTTTAAGATCTTCTGTATGTTTATCGAATTCTGCAATTACATCGTTACCTTTTTCTTCAAGGTTCATTGCTTTTGCATATAGTTTAAAGTTTTCTTTCCAATCTCCTCTTAGCGTTTCCGAAAAAACGGTAGGTGCGATTGCATTTAATTTATCATAAACCGCTTCTTGGCGTATCTTGCTTCCGATAATCAAGTCAGGTTTCAGTGATGCGATTTTCTCTATGTTAACTTCATGTTCAACACCAACGACTTCTACCCCATCCATATCATCTTTAATATGGTCGTACCAAGGGTCACCAAGCCATGATTGAACGGCACCAACAGGTTTAATTCCTAAAGCAAGCAATGCTTCAGTGCCTTCATTTGTTAAAACGACCACTCTTTTAGGCGTTTCTTTCAACTTGGCAGTGCCCATGGCATGCTCAATTGTGTAGCTTTTCTCTTCTTTCTTGTCTTCAGCTTTATTTCCATCGGCCTTTTCATCCGAATTCCCGCAAGCTGCTAGAAGGAAGACTGCAAATATTGTAAAAATCGTTAATAATGACTTAAATCTAAACATCTATGTACCCCTCCCAATTTTTCAGCAAATGATAATCATTCGCACTTAACAGCATCATCATAAAATGAATATAGTTTTCTGTCAATATATAATTGAAAATGATTCTCAAATTCGTTGACATAATCCTGTTTACGCCAGTACAATTGAATTAAATAATGATATACAAACGTGATTGGAAAGGTAACTGGATATGTTATTAAAAAATTCATGGCAGAAATGGATGGGGCTGTTCATTACCATTCTTTTGCTGCTGTTTTTACTGTGCTCAAGCATTGTATACGGTTATACAGATACAACATGGAAAATGGCCATCGATGCTTTTACCGATTTCAATGGGACGAATGAACACATTGTCATTCAATCAGTCAGACTACCGCGTGCCCTGATCGCTTCGGCCATCGGTGCTAGTTTGGCCATCTCGGGGGTTTTGATGCAAACGCTAACTAAAAATCCCCTGGCTTCCCCAGATATCTTCGGAGTCAACGCCGGGGCGGGATTGGCGGTTGTCACCGGTGTCACCGTTTTTGGGATAAGCAATCTTCAAGTATTCACATGGCTGTCATTCATAGGGGCGGCCATAGCAGCGATAAGCATATATATGATTGGAAGCATGGGACGCGGCGGCTTGACACCGATGAAGCTGACATTGGCCGGTGCGGCCATGACGGCCATGGTAGCTTCACTTACACAAGGTCTTCTTGTTTCTAATGAGGCTCTTTTAGAGCAAGTCCTATTCTGGCTTGCCGGATCCGTTTCCGGTAGAAGCCTGGACAATTTAGTTGCCGTCCTGCCTTATCTTGTCGCAGGCTGGGGACTTGCCTTGATCATGTCCGGTAAAATGAATGTGTTATCAATGGGTGAAGACGTTGCAAAAGGTCTTGGACTGAATATAGTATTCCTTAAACTGGTCCTGGGGCTGGCAATCATCCTGCTCTCTGGCGGATCAGTAGCGGTTGCGGGTCCGATTGGCTTTATAGGAATCGTCGTTCCGCATCTTACCCGTTCTATAGTAGGCATCGATCATCGCTGGTTGATTCCCTTCTCTGGACTTTTCGGGGCGGTGCTTTTGATTGCAGCCGATGTCATATCCAGGTATATCCTGATGCCTCGAGAAGTTCCGGTTGGAGTCATGACAGCCATAATCGGGACCCCATTCTTTATTTATATAGCTAGAAAGGGGTTCAGCGGTCGATGAAGTCATATAAGAGTTTTCGTTTGTTTAATGAAAAAATATCATTCTTGATGGATAAAAAAGCCATGATCGTGATTTTCATATTATTTTTAGTCACTTCACTAGTGTTTGTTATCAGTACTGGAGTGGGTGAGATGAATATAAATCCGCTAAGTGTCCTCCAGGTCTTTATTGGAGGGGGGACGGAGAGCGATCGGCTCATTATCCAATCTTTCCGCCTGCCTAGAATAATTGTTGCCCTGTTGGTAGGGATGGGCCTTGCTGTAGCTGGGGGAATCCTTCAAGGGATGATTCGAAATCCACTTGCTTCGCCTGATATCCTGGGGATAACGGGAGGAGCGACTGTAGCGGTGGTTGGATTCTTGGCCATTTTTAGCGATAAGAACCATTCTTTAACAGTGAGCATCAATTGGCTGCCGTTAGCTGCATTCATTGGGGCGACAGTCGTAGCCTTACTTGTTTATTCCTTAGCCTGGAAAAATGGAGTTCCCCCGATCAGGCTTGTGTTGATCGGGATTGGGGTGATGGCTTTAATGAAGGCACTCACTACGATGATGATGATTCTTGGCCCAGTCTTTCAAGCGAGCCAGGCAAACCTTTGGATCACGGGGTCAGTGTCTACGTCCACCTGGAATAATATAGCTGTATTGGCACCATGGACGATTCTTTTCCTGTTAATCGCCTTCCTGTATGCTAGAAATATTAATTTACAGGAGCTAGGCGATGACCTGGCAACGGGACTTGGGGGGCATGTCCAAAAACAGCGGTTTACATTATTGATGATCAGTACGGCCTTGATTGGCGGTTCCACAGCTTTTGCTGGGGGAATTGGATTTGTGGGATTAATGGCGCCACACATGGCCAGAAGGCTGGTTGGTTCTAGTTTTGGAGTGTTACTGCCCACTTCAGCTTTGCTTGGCGGCATCCTGGTTATGGTGGCGGATTTGATTGGACGGACCTTATTCTCACCTTTGGAAATACCGGCTGGTGTCTTCACAGCGAGTATCGGGGCCCCATACTTCATTTATTTACTATATAAAACGAGGAATTCGTAAATCCGGTAAATGAAGAAAGAAGGAGTGGATTCTCGTATTCCTAAACCCCTTAAAACCATATAATTATAGCCCATATTTTTTTGCTCTCTTCAATTGTTTGGCTCATTGGGAGAATGTCATATGCATTGCGAATGAAGGGGTGTTTTAACAAAATGATAGTGGAATCAATAACCGCCGGACTAATCATGTTCAGGAATCATTTGGCCAAAGCAACATTCAAACTATATCTAAACTTTAAAAGAAGCAGCCATCCTAGGGATGGCTGCTTCTTTATTTCATTAAGCTTCTTTAGCTGCTTCGATTTCGATGGTAAGCGTGATTTGATCGCCGATCAGTACGCCGCCTGTTTCTAATGCCGCGTTATATGTTAGACCATAATCGCTGCGTTTGACTTTCCCTTTTCCGCTAAAGCCTGCTTTTTCATTTCCCCATGGATCTTTCCCTTGGCCTTCGAAGGTGATGTTGAAAGTTTCTTCTTGTGTGACTCCATTAAGAGTCACATTTCCAGTTACATCGTATTCATCTT
The DNA here is from genome assembly GCF_044762665.1 of Peribacillus sp. NPDC096622. Taxonomy (NCBI): domain Bacteria; kingdom Bacillati; phylum Bacillota; class Bacilli; order Caryophanales; family Bacillaceae; genus Peribacillus; species Peribacillus sp. NPDC096622. The sequence goes on from NZ_JBIWES010000002.1 coordinate 321,034, forward strand.
CATCCGTTTTCACGATTTTTGTTGATTTGAATGTTAATGTGGGTTTTTTTTCTACATCAAAGAAGTCAGCGGAACGCAAGTGATTGTCCCGGTCCGCATTGCGTGTGTCAATACTTGCCACATCAACGGTGAAATCGATTTCTGCAGTTGTTAGATCCAATGGATTTGCTAGAATGCTTGCCTCGAACTTATTAAAACTTCCTTTTACTTTAGCGATCATCATATGTTTTACGGAAAATTCAATAGCGCTGTGAGTCGGGTCGACTATCCATTTTGTATTTGTCATGTTTATTCCTCCTGATTATTAATCTTGAATTTATATATCTTTAATTTGAGATATCTTAACTTAATGTAATTATAAGAGGTGAAAGCAATAGTGTCAACTGAAAGTTTTCCTTAATTTTGAAAACATGAAAAACCTGTGCATTTATGGGGCACAGGGCTTTTTTTTCTTATGAAGAAAGAGTAAAGCTGTCACCTTTATTATTTGGCATGTTCTTTCTCTTCTTGATTTGTCACTTTACTCGGCCAAAAAGCACGGCGGCCAAGTATGGAGGTGATTGCAGGAACAAGGAACGGGCGCACAAGGCTTTTCCCTTTTTCTTGGCCTGTGCTTCTTCCATTTCTAATGTACGCGGAACGATTGGGAAGAAGGAAGCCCTTCCGAATACAGAAAGCAATGCCGGTACAAGTGTTAAAGCTGCCAGCATCATGATTAAAATGGACAAGCTGAATGGTACAGCGAAACGGTGGTAGGCTCCGTATTTGGCTACAAGCAATGTTAGCAGGGAGATGACGATCGTTAGGCCGCTCATCGCAATGGCGCCTGATGAATCTTTAAATGCGGCGATCATGGCTTTCCGTTTGCTTCCATGATTCCTTAATTCACTTCTGTATTGAGAAATTAAAAATTCTTCGTCCAATGAAGGCACCCCGCTTTTTGAATTTTTAATCCTTATTTCATTTTAATGCTGTGCTGATGGAATATACAAAAATGGGTATGCTCACTCCATCTACTAAATGCTTCAAGCCGTTAATGGAGTGAAAATATGCTCATCGATATATAGGGGAAAAGTACTTATTTAACTAAATTCTGAAGATTGAAGAGTTAAATATAGGGAATAGGGGAAAGTATAGTAGTATTGTGGCTTTTATTAACAAGGGAGGGATTTTTTGTCTGATAAATCAAAAAAAACAAATGATGAAACGAATGAAACATTAACGAACAGGCAGGGGCACCCGGTAACGAATAACCAGAGTCTAAGAACTGTAGGGAACAGAGGTCCTAGTACACTTGAGAACTATGATTTCCTGGAAAAGATCAGCCACTTCGATAGGGAGCGTATCCCTGAACGGGTTGTGCATGCCCGCGGTGCAGGTGCGCATGGTTATTTCGTTCCGACCGGTAAAGCGGGGGACGAACCGATTTCAAAATATACGAGAGCGAAGGTTTTTCAGGAAGAAGGTAAAAAAACCCCGGTATTCGTAAGATTTTCATCTGTTATTCATGGAGGGACATCCCCGGAAACGTTACGTGATCCAAGGGGATTTGCCGTTAAATTTTATACGGAAGATGGCAACTGGGATCTTGTAGGCAATAACCTGAAAATCTTCTTCATCCGTGATGCCATGAAATTCCCGGATTTGATTCATGCCTTCAAACCGGATCCGGTCACGAATATTCAGGACGGCAGGAGGATTTTCGATTTTTGCTCGAGTTCGCCTGAAACATTCCATATGGTTACCTTTGTGTTTTCCCCATGGGGCATTCCAGCTAACTACCGCATGATGCAAGGATCGGGGGTCAATACTTATAAATGGGTGAATGAGGAAGGGAAAGCAGTGCTCGTCAAGTATCATTGGGAACCGAAACAAGGGATCAAGAACCTGACACAGCAAGAGGCCAATGAAATTCAAGCTACGAATTTCAATCATGCCACACAGGATCTATATGAAGCGATCGAACGCGGGGACTATCCTGAATGGGATCTCAACGTACAGATCATGAGTGATGATGATCATCCTGAGTTGGATTTCGATCCGCTGGATGATACGAAGATCTGGCCGAAAGATGAGTTCCCATGGCTGCATGTCGGTACGATGGTATTGAATAAAAACCCTGAAGACTACTTCACTGAAGTCGAACAGGCTGCATTCGGTACCGGTGTCCTAGTGGATGGACTGGATTTTTCTGATGACAAGATGTTACAGGGACGTACATTCTCTTATTCCGATACACAGCGTCACCGTGTTGGCGCTAATTATTTGCAACTGCCGATCAATGCTCCAAAGAAACGAACAGCCACGAATCAGACTGGCGGACAAATGCAATATGAAGTTGGCAGAGGCGGCCAAAGCCCCCACATCAACTACGAACCATCCACTGTCGGCGGCTTGAAGGAAGCCAAGCAGACGGGCAAGGAGTATACACCTATGGTGGAAGGGAAACTTGTTCGTGAGACAATCGATCGCCAAAACAATACGAAGCAGGCCGGGGAAACGTTCCGGGAATTCGAGGATTGGGAAAAAGACGATTTAATTTCCAATTTAGTGACGGCATTGGCTCCTGCCGACAAGCGCATTCAGGAAAAAATGATAGCACTTGCCGAAGAGGCCGATGAAGAGTATGGCCGCAGGTTGAAAGAGGGACTGGCCGCGGCTTCTGAACATACGGAATCTTCAAAACCACTGGGTGGGACGGATAACCCTGAGGATGCCGTTAGAAAAGGACATGAAGCAGATCCATATTGATTGGGCTGAAAAGAAGCAAACTTCCTTTTAAAGGGGTTTGCCTCTTTTTTTTCTGGGCATAATTGATGGATGTGCGGATGCTTTTCTAAGGATGCCTTGAAAATCAAGCAGGAAATTGATTGGCAAAAAACTTCATAATCATTTAAACTGAAACTACTCTATTTTTCTCTTATAAAGGAGATGAAAAAATGATTAAAATTCTTTCTGCCCTTTTCCTTCCTTGTCTACTTGTCATGCTATTTTCAAGAGTCACCTATAACAATGTCGTAGGCCTTGTTTTAACTGTTGCCTTGATTACAGCTTCCGCATATAAAGGTTATACGCATACAAACTTATTGATCATCGTCGATGCCTTATCCCTGACAGTGGGATTTTGGTTATCAAAAAGAATGATGAAACGTACATCCAAGAGCGCCTGACATCAAAGGTGCTTTTTTTGTACTCAAACTTGTCATTCCCCTCAACACACAAAAATAGAATGGATGTTCGCTTATTGCTGGTTTGTTTTAAGGCTATTGTGGTAGAATGTGTATATATGCTTTATTAAACCGGAATAAATAGAAGGGATATAGGCATGTCCCGTTTTCATATAAAAATATTTCAATAGGAGGCTATGCTTGGTGAAGGATAAGTTTGAGTTAGTCTCAAAATACTCTCCTCAAGGAGATCAGCCGGCAGCAATTGAAATGCTGGTCGAAGGGATTAAGGAAGGCAAGGAAATGCAGACGTTATTGGGGGCAACGGGGACAGGGAAAACGTTCACCGTTTCCAATGTGATTCAAAAGATCAATAAACCGACTCTTGTCATTGCCCACAATAAAACGTTGGCAGGGCAGCTATACAGTGAGTTCAAAGAGTTCTTTCCTAATAATGCCGTCGAATACTTCGTTAGCTATTATGATTATTACCAGCCAGAGGCTTATGTTCCATCGACGGATACATTCATCGAAAAAGATGCAAGCATCAATGATGAAATCGATAAACTGCGTCACTCGGCAACCTCGTCCTTGTTCGAAAGGAAAGATGTCATCATCATTGCCAGTGTTTCGTGCATATATGGACTCGGTTCTCCTGAAGAGTACCGGGAGATGGTCGTTTCCCTCCGAACGGGCATGGAAATAGACCGGAATGCCTTGCTGCACAGACTCGTGGATATCCAATATGAGAGGAATGATATTGCTTTCCAACGGGGGACCTTCCGAGTTCGCGGCGACGTCGTCGAAATTTTCCCGGCTTCACGTGATGAACATTGCGTACGGGTCGAGTTTTTCGGGGATGAGATCGACCGTATCCGTGAAGTCGATGCCCTGACTGGTGAAATTACCGGTGAACGTGAACATATCGCCATTTTCCCGGCTTCCCACTTCGTAACCCGTGAAGAGAAAATGCGGATAGCCATTCAAAATATCGAAACGGAACTGGAAGAGAGATTGAAGGAATTAAGGGAAGATGAAAAGCTTCTTGAAGCACAGCGCTTGGAGCAGCGGACCCGTTATGATTTGGAAATGATGCGGGAAATGGGCTTTTGTTCAGGGATCGAGAACTATTCCCGCCATTTAACCCTTCGTCCCTCGGGTGCGACACCATACACTTTAATGGATTACTTTCCAGAGGACTTCCTATTGGTCGTGGATGAATCACACGTAACCCTTTCGCAAATCCGCGGAATGTTCAATGGAGATCAGGCGCGGAAGCAAGTGCTCGTCGATCATGGCTTCCGTCTGCCGTCTGCAAAAGATAACCGCCCGCTAAGATTTGAAGAATTTGAAAAAAAGGTCCATCAATCCATATTCGTTTCGGCAACTCCGGGACCATATGAACTCGAACATACGCCAGAAATGGTTCAGCAGATCATCCGTCCTACCGGATTGCTGGATCCGACGGTAGAAGTGCGGCCGATTGAAGGGCAGATAGATGACTTGATCGGTGAAATACAGGAGCGCGTCAAAAAGAACGAGCGTGTGCTCATAACGACCTTGACGAAAAAGATGTCTGAAGATTTGACTGATTATTTAAAGGAAATCGGCATCAAAGTCCAATATCTTCATTCGGAAGTAAAGACCTTGGAAAGGATAGAAATCATCCGGGAACTCCGAATGGGCAAATATGATGTACTCGTTGGAATCAATCTTTTAAGGGAAGGCCTGGATATTCCGGAAGTGTCGTTAGTGACCATTCTGGATGCCGATAAAGAAGGGTTCCTTCGCTCGGAACGTTCGCTTATTCAAACGATGGGCCGTGCAGCCCGTAATGCCAACGGCCACGTCATCATGTATGCAGACCGCATCACGAATTCGATGGAACTTGCCATCAATGAAACGAGGCGGCGTCGTGAAATCCAGGAGAATTATAATAAAGAGCATGGAATAATGCCTCAAACCATTCAAAAGGATATCCGTGACTCCATAAGGGCGACTCATGTAGCCGAAGAAAGCGAAGAGTATAAGGAAGACCTTGCACCAAGCCTTGCGAAGCTCCCTAAAAAAGAGCGTTTAAAAGTGATGGCAAGCATGGAAAAGGAAATGAAGGAAGCGGCAAAGGCACTGGACTTCGAGCGGGCTGCCGAGCTTCGTGATTTATTACTAGAGTTAAAAGCGGAAGGGTGACGAAACATGGCAATGGATAAAATTGTGATAAAAGGCGCCAGGGCCAACAATTTAAAGAATATTGATATCACGATACCGAGAGACAAACTTGTTGTGCTGACCGGATTATCCGGATCTGGAAAGTCTTCCTTGGCTTTTGATACGATTTATGCAGAAGGGCAAAGACGTTATGTAGAATCACTGTCCGCTTATGCTCGTCAATTCTTAGGCCAAGTGGATAAACCGGATGTCGATGCGATCGAAGGTTTGTCACCAGCCATCTCCATAGACCAGAAAACGACCAGTCGGAATCCTCGTTCGACCGTAGGGACTGTTACGGAGATCTATGATTATTTAAGGCTGTTATATGCAAGGGTCGGCAGGCCGACCTGTCCGATCCATAATATTGAAATCACCTCACAAACGATCGAGCAAATGGTGGACCGCATTCTTGATTACCCTGAGCGAACCAAGCTTCAGGTATTGGCACCGCTTGTTTCAGGCAGAAAAGGGACACATGCGAAAGTTTTGGAGGAAGTTAAGAAACAAGGCTATGTCCGCATTCGTGTGAATGGGGAAATGCATGATCTCAGTGAGGAAATCACGCTCGAAAAAAATAAGAAACATTCGATTGAAGTCATCATTGACCGGATCGTCATTAAAGAGGGTATCATGGCTAGGCTTGCAGATTCATTGGAAAGTGCTTTGCAACTTGGAGAAGGCAAAGTCATCATTGACGTAATGGGTGAGGAAGAGCTGCTTTTCAGTGAACATCATGCTTGTCCATACTGCGGATTTTCGATTGAAGAGTTAGAGCCGAGAATGTTTTCCTTCAATAGCCCGTTTGGGGCCTGCCCGGATTGTGATGGCTTGGGGGCGAGGCTTGAGGTGGACCGTGATCTGGTCATCCCGAATAACGAATTAAGCCTCCGTCAACATGCGATTGCGCCATGGGAGCCGACGAGTTCTCAATATTATCCTCAGCTCCTAGAAGCGGTGGCCAACCATTATGGAATAGATATGGATGTGCCCGTTAAAGATTTACCGGAAGAGAAGATGGATAAGGTCTTGCTTGGTTCAGGTAAAGATAAGATATATTTCCGTTATAAAAATGATTTTGGAAGAGTGCAAGAAGGATATATTCCTTTTGAAGGAGTTTTAAGAAACATCGAAAGGCGCTTCAAGGAGACGAGTTCAGACTATATTCGTGAGCAAATGCAGAAATACATGTCAGAACATCACTGTCCAACCTGTAAGGGTCATCGATTGAAAAAAGAAAGTCTTTCCGTGCTCATTCAAGGGGTCCATATAAGTGAAACGACAGCTTTATCAGTGGAAGATGCATTAGTATTTTTCGATGAACTTGATTTAACTGAAAAGGAAGCTGCAATTGCGAGATTGATTTTACGTGAAATTCGTGAGCGGCTCGGTTTCCTGGCTAATGTTGGTTTGGAATATTTGACGTTGAGCAGGGCAGCTGGAACATTATCAGGCGGTGAAGCGCAGCGTATAAGATTGGCGACACAGATCGGTTCCCGTTTGACGGGAGTCCTCTATATTTTGGATGAACCTTCAATAGGGCTGCATCAGAGGGATAACGATCGATTGATCGAAACATTGAAGAATATGCGTGAAATCGGGAACACCCTGATTGTTGTCGAGCATGATGAAGATACGATGATTGCTGCGGATTATTTAATCGATGTTGGTCCTGGAGCTGGAGCGCATGGAGGAGAAATAGTGGCTGCAGGTACTCCGGAAGAGGTCATGAATAATCCTAAATCCTTAACGGGCCAGTATTTGGCAGGGAAGAAATTCATTCCATTGCCATTGGAACGCCGGAAAAATGATGGCCGTGTAATTGAGATAAAAGGTGCCAAGGAAAATAATTTGAAAAACGTTAATGTGAAATTCCCACTTGGGGTCTTTACAGCCGTTACAGGAGTCTCTGGATCAGGGAAAAGTACATTAGTGAATGAAATCCTCCATAAATCTTTGGCTCAAAAGCTGAATCGGGCAAAAGCCCGACCAGGCGATTTCCGTGAGATTAAGGGAATTGAGCATTTAGATAAAGTCATTGATATTGACCAATCACCGATTGGCAGGACCCCACGGTCGAATCCAGCTACCTACACGGGCGTATTCGATGATGTTCGTGACGTATTTGCCTCGACTAATGAAGCGAAGATCCGCGGTTATAAAAAAGGCAGGTTCAGTTTCAATGTGAAGGGCGGCCGCTGTGAAGCATGCCGTGGTGATGGCATTATCAAGATTGAAATGCACTTTCTCCCAGATGTCTATGTTCCATGTGAAATCTGTCATGGTAAGCGCTATAACCGGGAAACACTCGAAGTGAAATATAAAGGGAAAAACATATCCGACATCCTCGATATGACAGTCGAGGAAGGAGTTGGTTTCTTTGAAAATATCCCAAAGATCAAACGGAAGCTACAAACGATTTTTGACGTTGGGTTAGGTTATATCAAGCTTGGACAGCCTGCTACCACTTTATCAGGCGGTGAAGCGCAAAGGGTGAAACTTGCTTCTGAATTGCATCGCCGTTCCACTGGGCGCTCATTTTATATCCTGGATGAACCGACTACCGGACTTCATGTCCACGATATAGCAAGGCTGCTCCAGGTGCTGCAGCGGCTGGTTGACAATGGGGATACAGTTTTGGTGATCGAGCATAATCTGGATGTCATCAAGACGGCGGACCATATTATTGACCTGGGACCGGAAGGCGGAGATAAGGGCGGTACGATCGTCACTTATGGAACACCCGAAAAAATATGTGAAGTTTCCGAATCGTACACGGGAAAATACTTAAAACCAGTACTTACCCGTGATCAAATTCGCATGGAAAATTGGATTGAAGAAAAAGAAACCCAACATGAACATGCATAAAAGAACAAGCCATCAGGCTTGTTTTTTTGTAGAAAAATGACGGTGTGCATTTAATCAATCATTTGATTAAAGAATGGGAAAACAAGATATTTCCGGGGAAATCAGACACCTCCCATTTCGGAAATTGTCATTTTCCTTTGTCGAATGATGGGAAAAACGGTATTTATGAAACTTTTTAGATATCTAGGCGTATGTATGAATAAAATGATAGAAGAAAGCGAGGAATGTTCATGCAGGAGGAAAGAAAGAAAATCCTAGAAATGATTCAAGATGGAAAGTTATCAGCGGAAGAAGCCATGGGCCTATTGGAAGAATTAGATAAAGCCAGTCAGGAAAGTGAAGCTAAAGAGCAGAAATTGCAAAATGAATTATCGACGGTAGTCGTGGATAAGAAAAACGAAGGAAGCAATCAGGATACGTTTAAGAAGAATATCCAGTCATCGAAAGAAAAGATTATGGATTTCGTAGAAAGTGCTTTTAAGAAAATCAAAGAAACGGATCTTGATTTTAATTTCGGGAAATCTGTGGAGGTCAGTCATATTTTCCAGCATGATCAAGATTTCCTGAATGCAGTTGATGTGGATATAGCAAATGGGAAAATAAAAATCGCCGCATGGGACCATGATGATGTCCGGGTGGAATGCCAAGCCAAGGTATACCGTGTGGAAGATATAGAAGAAGCCAGGAAAAACTTTTTGGAAGAAGTCGATTTCACGATTGAAAACGGAAAATTGAAGTTCAAGGTTCGTGAAAAATCCATAAAGGTTGATACGATCATGTACATTCCAAGGAAAGAATATGAGGACATTCATATAAGGATGTTCAATGGCGGAATCACGACCGAATCAATGAAATCGGAGAAGCTTAAAGCGAAAACGGCGAATGGTGCCATTCATATCATGCAGGGTACGGGTGATTTCTGTGAGCTTGAAACAGGTAACGGGATGATCAGCATTTCAGATACCAATTTTAATGACTTGGAAGCCGAGACCCTGAACGGAGCAATTAATGCCGATGGATACTTCAAGAAATTGGATGTCCAAACGTTCAATGGGGAAATCATCTGTGCGAATTCAGGGATGGATTGCGATTCGATCCATGCTAAGTCAGTCACTGGAAAAGTCCAGCTGACCCTGCCGCCAGGTAAGGCGATCGAAGGAGAGTTGAAATCAAATTTAGGAAGCTTTAATGTAACTTTGGAAGGGATGACCATCATCGAAGAGAAAAGTGATGTGGTTCAGAAGGTCCTTAAGTTCAAGACGGTCAAGGAAGAGGTTCCTGTGCTTCATGTATTTGCAGAAACCAAGACTGCAGCGATAACGGTTTCCTGAAGATGAAGAAAAAGAAAGCCCGCCCGTTATATCAGCGGGCTTTTAGTTTGTAAACAAAATTTTGGAAAAAAGTTGATTGGAGAGGGTGTTGAGACTCCTGCTGGAAAAGCGTGTCCAGGGGGAGACCCCGCAGGCGCAAAGGCGCCGAGGGCGTGCCGCCCGCGGAAAGCTAGTGCCTGGAGCGGAAATCAACGTTCAATTTGTACAAGCCATAAGTTTTCTCAGTCTGAAAGCCCGCCAATTCATACTTTCGGGCTTTATTTTATTTTGGTGTTAGATTCATGGATGTTCACCTCATCTCTTTCCTGTTCAAGGGGACCTTCCCGCTGCCATCGTCCAGGCGGAGTGAATAAAAAAACGATAAATCGATAATGCTTTGTTTGGTTATTAACAGAAAAATGCTAAAATAGAAAAAGTATCTCAAAAAATAGCATCGCTCCAAAGGGAGGAAAGATATATGGCAAAAGTCCGTACAAAGGATATAGTAGAAGCGTTCGGTCTAGAACTTATCAGTGGGGAAGAAGGAATTAACCGACCAATCGTCACGAGTGATTTATCTCGTCCCGGACTTGAAATAGCCGGTTTTTTTGATTATTATCCCGCGGATCGAGTACAGCTTTTAGGTATGACGGAGATGTCCTTTTTTAATCGGCTGAATGAACCCGATCGAGTACAGAGGATGGAAGAGTTATGCCGGGACTTTACTCCAGGCATCATCATTACGCGTGGTCAGGAAGTGCCGATAGAATTGATCGAAGCTTCTGAGCGGGAATCCGTTCCTGTGATGAGATCTAATATGAAGACAACAAGGTTATACAGCCGTTTGACCAATTTCCTTGAAAGCAGGTTGGCACCAACCACTGCCGTTCATGGTGTATTGGTGGATATCTATGGGTTGGGTGTGTTGATCACCGGTAAAAGCGGCGTCGGTAAAAGTGAGACAGCCCTGGAATTAGTGAAACGTGGTCATCGCCTTGTAGCCGATGACTGCGTTGAGATCAGGCAGGAAGATCAAGATACGCTAGTCGGGAATGCCCCGGATTTAATCGAGCATCTTCTTGAAATAAGGGGATTGGGAATCATTAATGTAATGACACTTTTTGGAGCTGGTGCAGTCCGCAGCAATAAAAAGATCTCAATCGTCATCAATCTGGAACTATGGGAAAAAAACAAGCAGTATGACAGGGTTGGCCTTGATGAAGAAAAAATGAAAATCATTGATACGGAAGTGACGAAAATTACCGTACCTGTCCGTCCAGGGCGAAATTTAGCTGTTATCATTGAAGTGGCAGCCATGAATTACCGCCTGAAACGAATGGGAGTAAATGCTGCAGAACAGTTTTCAGATCGCTTGAACCATGCCATTGCAGATCCGGAACATGATGAATTTTAAAAGGTTATAGGAAAAGAGGGGACAAAATGGAACAAGTAATACAGCCGCTGAATCCGATCGCGATTGATCTAGGTCCCATCCAGGTACATTGGTATGGGCTAATCATCGGTTTCGGTGTGTTATTGGGTCTTATTATCGCATTAAGGGAGTCTGAGCGAAGAGGTCTTGATAAGGAAATATTTACTGATTTGATTTTGTTTGCTGTCCCGATCGCGATCATTAGTGCCCGTATTTATTATGTGATCTTCCAATGGGAGTACTATTCACAAAACCCGGGGGATATCATAAAAATATGGAATGGCGGAATTGCCATACATGGTGCGTTGATTGGATCGGTGCTGACTGCAATCGTTTTTGCAAAGGTCAAGAAAGTCTCATTTTGGAAGCTGGTGGATATTGCTGCACCGAGCTTATTGTTGGGGCAGGCGATTGGCCGTTGGGGTAATTTCATGAATCAGGAAGCGCATGGGGGAGAAATAACAAGATCATTCCTTGAAAATATGCATTTGCCTGAATTCATCATAAATCAAATGTACATAAACGGTACGTATTATCACCCGACCTTTTTGTATGAATCGATTTGGAATATCCTCGGTGTCATTATTCTCTTAAGTTTACGGAAAGTGAACTTGCGAAGGGGGGAACTGTTTTTAACCTATGTAATATGGTATTCCATCGGCCGTTATTACATTGAAGGATTGCGGACGGACAGTTTGATGCTAACGGAGTCACTGCGTATCGCACAAGTGATCTCGATTGTGTTGGTAGCTGTAGCCATTGCTTTAGTGGTCTATAGAAGGGTCCGCGGGCATGCAGACAAACGATATTTAGATGCATAGGTAATATGTGAAAAGGGAGAGGGCAAAGTGATAGTAGATTCGGTTAAAAAGGGACTTCTTTCAGGCTTGAATACAACCTGGTCTTTGGGGAAAGTGATATTTCCGGTTACTCTGATCGTCACTGTGCTTCAATTTACGCCTGTATTGCCATTCATCATCAACTTGATAGCGCCTTTGATGAACCTCATCGGTCTTCCAGGGGATGCTGCAATTCCGCTTGTGTTAGGGAATTTCCTGAATTTATACGCAGCGATTGCTGGCATATTAACGCTTGATTTGACTGTGAAAGAAGTTTTTATTATCGCTACGATGCTATCTTTTTCACATAATTTATTGATCGAGTCAGGTGTGGCGATGAAAACCGGTGTCAAACTGTGGATCATCCTAACAGTACGGATCGGGCTTGCGCTTTTGTCCGCGGTCGTCATCAATCTTGTTTGGCAGGGCGGATCTGAAATGGCCCAAGGAACGGCCATCGGGGAGGCTGCAGAGATTAACGGAGCGGGAGCGATCCTTTTGCATGGGGTCATCCAGGCCCTTTCAGGAATTGGCCAGCTGGCGGTCATCGTTATTCCGCTCATGGTGGCGGTTCAAATCATGAAAGATTTAAAGTGGCTGGAAGCCTTCTCGAAAGCCCTTGCTCCCTTCATGAAGGTCCTGGGGATGAAGCCGAATGCTTCCATGCCTTTCGTTACAGGCCTGACTCTCGGTTTGGCATATGGCGCAGGCGTAATGATTCAAGCGGCTAAAGAAGATAATGTATCGAAGAAGGATATGACGATTGCATTCATCTTTTTAGTCGCCTGCCATGCTGTTGTAGAAGACACACTGATTTTTATTCCGCTGGGGATTCCGGTCTTGCCGCTGTTACTTATTCGGCTGCTCACTGCCATTGTTTTAACGATGGCCGTTGCGTATATATGGAATCGGACTGATAGGGTACAGAGAAAGGAAGCTGTATATGAACAGTAACATAACTACATTATTATTTGATCTTGATGGTACGTTGATCAATACAAATGAATTGATCATCGCCTCTTTTACAGAAACTTTAAACCACTTTTGTCCTGGAAAGTTCAATCGGGAGGATATCATTCCATTTATCGGACCGACTTTGGTCGATACGTTTTCTTCCATCGATACAAAACGTGTGGATGATATGATCGCATACTATCGGGAGCATAATTGGAGGAACCATGATTTGCTTGTCACACAATTTGACGGGGTGTTCGAAACCGTTCAAACGTTGAAGCAGAGCGGTTATAAATTGGCAGTCGTTACGACAAAGAAGCGTGATGTCGTCGAAAAGGGCCTGCGTTTAAGCAAACTGGATCAGTTCTTTGAAGTGGTGGTCACACTGGATGAGGTGGAAAAGGCAAAGCCGGACCCAGAGCCTTTGGTAAAAGCGTTAAATCAACTCGGTTCGGTTCCTGAAGAAGCGATCATGATTGGCGACAATTATCATGATATTATGGGCGGGAAAAATACAGGTACCAAAACGGCAGGGGTCTCATGGTCCATAAAAGGCCGTGAATTCCTGGAAAGTTATCACCCTGATTATATGCTTGAGCAGATGGCGGATTTATTGAAAATCGTTGAGGTTGAAAACCTCACGGAGGCTAGAAAATGAGACGCACGTCCCGCTATCCAGTTGAAGGGGCCAATTCGCTATGGCATGTATATAAGACCGTTCCATTCTGGAAAGTCGTAAAGAATTTTGTGGTGATACAGCTAGCGCGTTATACGCCTTTTCTGGGCGTGAAGAATTGGCTATACAGGACTTTTTTACATATGAAAGTCGGGAAGCATACTTCGTTTGCTTTGATGGTCATGCCGGATGTGATGTTTCCGGAAAAAATATCGGTCGGAATAAATACTGTCATTGGCTATAATACGACGATCCTTGCTCATGAATATTTGATTCATGAATATCGTTTAGGGGATGTAGTCATTGGTGATGAAGTATTGATTGGAGCGAATTCGACCATTCTTCCAGGACTTTCAATTGGTAATGGGGCGATTGTCTCTGCGGGGACGCTTGTCCATAAGGATGTTCCGGAGGGAGCTTTCGTCGGGGGAAATCCAATGAAAATCATATATACCAAAGAGGAAATGCTTGAGAGAGAGCAGCAAACTTCCTTATGAAAAAAAAGGACTTGCCCATATATGCGGCAGGTCCTTTTTAATGGCATTTTGGGTATAACGGAGTCAGTTCATTCTTTAGATGCTCTATCACTTCGTTGATTGATACATTTTCCTGGTTCACCGTCGCTTCATACGTTTCTTTTAAAATTTGAAAAAACCTTTCCTGTGCCTGTTTTTCCATGTTGAGCTTGTCCTCCTGTCATCTATTATAGATTTATGAAGAGGGAACTGAACAACTTCAGCCCCGCATCTCATTTATCTATTCCGATTTCAATAAATCGGCAACCAATACGTACCGTTCCGGTGCACTACCAATATATGAAAAAGGGTAGCAGGTTGTTACTGTAAGTGTGGCTTTAGGCTTTGGAACGATCACGGTACGGTCATCTGCATCGACGATACGAACCTTCCTCACTTTATATGTAAACGTACCTGCTTCTGTCTTGGCAATCAGCAAGTCACCCTCGCCAACTTCACCTAGCTCTCTGAAAATTGTATCTCGATGGCCGGATAAAACGGAATTATCCTTTTCACCGGGAAGGACGGACCCCGCATAATGACCGACGCCCTTTTCGAGTTCATCTTCGTCCGTTCCGTGATAAATTGGGAGAGTTGCTTCGATTTTTGGAATATAAAGCTCACCCATCAAATCACCTGTCTCCGGCCGTTCTTCATATAGTTCAAGGCCATCGGGAATATCTGCTTTCGTCTTCGGTTCGGGGAGCTTAGCCGTCGCTTCCGTTGTGTCAGATTCATTCCATTTATAAAGGGCATAGCCTTTTAACAGCGTGTAAGCGTTTGTCGTTGTAAAATAAAATCCTAAGGTTAAAAAACATGCAGCAGTGATAAGTAACGATTTTTTCTTATGCCTCGATTGCCTATTTTTGCTCATCCTAATTAGTGAGTCTCGCTTTTCTAATTAATCCGAAAGCGATACCCATCAACACTAAACCGATTAAAGCACCGAATAAGTAATTACCAGCCGTTTTTGGAAGCAATCCGCCTTTTTCCGTTTTATGCTCAGGTTTTACGGGTTTCTTCTTTTCTTTTTTTACCTCAACCACTTTAGAAATGACCTTAGTGGACTGTTTAATGTCATTGCCCGTTTCTTTCACTAAATCGGAACCGATCATTTCACCAGTCAATGTAAAATCGAGAAGGAAATTGCCGTTTAAATCATAAATGGAAACTAGTAAACTAGCATTCGTCAATTCCTTAAGCTGGAATAAAGCTTCAAGGGATAGGTTTGTGGTGGTACCATCCTGAATTAAAGCGAATTTGAATTGAATTTGCAGCAAGCTTTGAAGATCATTATATATAGAAAGCAATTCTGCCACTTGTTCTGCAGATAATTCATCAATTGTTTCAAAATACTCGAGTTGATTCATCCTATCGGAGATCGCCATTAAACGAGATTCAAAAGAAGGATCTTCGACGATAGGTAAAAGGTGGTTCATGAATCTGTCGAGCTCTTCGTCTGTAAGCCCGATCTCAGTAAAGAGACCTTCCACTAAATCGCTGATCTCTTTATCATATTCCATCTCTTCCTCATCATAATCCATTTCTAAATCGATGATATCCTCAATGTCGTAAATGAAATGGAAGGTATCGATGATGGAATCCCCCTCTTCCAGTTCACCGTATTCTATTAATAATTCCGTAAGTTCAGCTTCTGTCATTTCATATTGTTCAAGTAGATTCTGTAAGGTCTCAGGAGTGACGGCAGGTCCTAATGTATCACGCAACTCTTCTACCGATTTCAGTTCATTCAATGTTAAGTCGTAATAGGATAAATACTCTTCCAATTCTTCTTGCGTCATTCTAACTTCAGAAAGGTATGCATTAAGCTCATCCTGGTTGACCTTAGTTGCCGCAAACCCCTTCGTTCCGCTTGAACCCAGTGAAAAAAGAACGATAAGTGCCATAAAAAACGAAAAATATCTCTTCATTCCCATTTCCCCCTAAATTTATCGAATATTGCCAAACTCCTAAATATTATAAAACAGCTAAACCAAAAGGTATACATTAATAACAATGAATGGCTAAAGATAGGAAGAATTATCCGGGGAAAAGGGATGACTTCTCCGTTTGGACTTAAACCGGTCATCACGAAAATCCAAGACCGCCGTGGTGGTATGGAAGGAATGGGATTAGGCATATTTTCCTTGACGTGAGGTGGGGGCAGGGGTAAACTATTAATAACTTCAACCTACTACCATATTAGCGAACTAAAGTAATTTAATAGATTATTGCGATTATTTATATGATTATGTCATTATATTTGATACTATTTTTATATGTTATCCGAAATTTGGATTTAAGCGTGAAAACCTTGGAAAGATAAAGGGATAAACAAAATAAGGAATGGATGCATCGGTTTTGCCTATAGGCGGACCGATTGGATATAGGTAGTAATCAATATTTCAAAAGGATGTGCAGTCGTGACAAAGCCATTTATGTTTGAAAAACCGTTAGGCATGAGAGATACATTGCCGGTGCTGTATGAAACGAAAGTGTCGGCCAGAAATAAAATGAGTGATGAAATCAAGAAGTGGGGCTATCAATTTATTGAAACGCCAGCTTTGGAATATTATGAAACAATTGGCGAGGCTTCGGCAATATTGGATCAACAGTTGTTTAAACTTCTTGATTCCCAGGGACATACGCTCGTACTCCGTCCCGAGATGACAGCACCCATTGCACGGGTCGCAGCATCCAAACTGTTAAAACAGCAAATTCCGCTTCGCCTGGCCTATTCCGCTAATGTATACCGGGCACAGCAGCGTGAAGGAGGCAGGCCGGCAGAATTCGAACAGATTGGCATTGAATGTATCGGAAATAAATCAATAAGTGCTGATGCTGAAATGATCGCCCTGCTTGCGGATGCTCTAAAGGCTGCAGGGCTTCAGGAATTTAAGGTTTCCATTGGACATATCGGATTTCTGCAAGAATTTTTCTTGAGCATTCTAGGTACGGAGGAAAGAGCCTCCATATTAAGGAAGTTTTTGTACGAAAAAAATTATGTTGGTTATCGCGAGCATGTTAAATCACTGCCGCTTTCATCGATTGATAAACAACGTCTTATCGAATTTACCTCCTTACGTGGCAGTGAAGGCACCATGGAAAAGGCGCTAGGGTTGGTTGAAAATAATAAAGGGCAAGATTCCTTGGCTGAACTGAAGGAATTATCTGCGCAGCTGAAAGAATTTGACGTTGAACAATATGTGAGCTTCGACTTAACATTGGTCAGTCATATGAGTTATTACACGGGAACTTTATTTGAAGTGTATGCCGGACAAGTCGGTTCGCCAATCGGCAATGGCGGACGGTATGATAATCTGCTTGAAAAGTTCGGCTGGAATGCTTCGGCCACAGGTTTTGCAATCCGGGTGGATCGTCTTGCAGAAGCTCTTGGGGAGCCGATCCAGCCTGTAGCGCCAGAATGTATTTTATTCAGTCCCGAACGAAGATTGGAAGCAATTGGTTTTGCAAGAAGAAAACGCTCCGAAGGAAAATTGGTAACGATTCAAGATATTACAGTCGTCCAAAATGTCGATGCTTTTACACGGACATTTTCTGAAGTTCATTTATTTGTAGGGAACGGGGGGAGTGGAAAAGATGAATAATAGCTTTTTAACGATTGCCATGCCGAAAGGGAGAATATTTGAAGAAGCGGCAGAGCTATTAAGAAGGGCCGGTTTTCGTCTCCCTCCCGAGTTCGATGATTCCCGGAAATTGATCCTTGAAGTGGAAGAGGAGAATCTGCGGTTCATATTAGCTAAACCGATGGATGTCGTAACATATGTGGAACATGGCGTAGCTGACATTGGAATTGCAGGAAAGGATGTCATGCTAGAGGAAGAACGTGATGTCTATGAGTTACTCGATTTGAAAATCAGTGCCTGCTACTTAGCTGTAGCTGGACTGCCTGGTACGAAAATAAGTGACATCGCCCCCAAAATAGCCAGTAAATACCCGAATGTTGCTTCCAGCTATTTTCGTGAGCAGGGAGAGCAAGTCGAGATTATAAAGTTGAATGGCTCTATTGAGTTAGCACCGTTAATTGGTTTAGCTGAACGAATCGTCGATATCGTTTCAACGGGGCGGACCTTGAAGGAAAACGGTCTTGTGGAATATGCGAAAATCGCCAATGTGACTTCGAGGCTGGTAGCAAACCCTGTGAGCTATCGAATTAAAGAAGCAAGGATTACCGAAATCGTGGAACGGCTAGCAGAAATTATTGAATAGTAAAGAATCGCTAATGAGGTGAAGGTATGAAAATAGAACGGTTTGCTGAAGGGATTTCCCTGAAACGCTCGGTTGAAGCAGGTACTGCCGATCAAAGAAAAGCGGTCCAGGATATTATTTATGATGTCAGGAAAAGTGGAAACGCAGCTTTACATGCCTATACCGAACGTTTCGATGGTGTCAGTCTAGGGGAATTGCTTGTATCGGAACAGGAAATGGAAGAAGCGACAGCGGCCTTAACTGCTGAGCAGCTAGATATTATTCAAGAAGCTGCGAATAATATCCGAATGTTTCACGAGAAACAAATTCGAAATTCATGGTTTACGACTGATGATACGGGAACGATGCTAGGACAAAAATTGACACCTCTTGATGCTGTAGGTGTTTATGTACCTGGAGGCACAGCAGCCTATCCTTCGTCAGTATTGATGAATGCATTGCCTGCGAAGGCCGCGGGGGTGGAACGGGTCGTTATGGTTTCCCCTCCAGGAAAAGATGGGAAATTATCGCCAGCGGTTTTGGCAGCTGCCAAAATTGCCGGAGTTAAGGAAATCTATAAAGTTGGCGGGGCTCAGGCCATAGCTGCCCTCGCTTATGGGACGGAAACAATTAAGAAAGTGGATAAAATAGTGGGTCCGGGAAATATATATGTGGCGTTAGCGAAGCGCGAAGTATTCGGAGATGTCGCAATTGATATGATAGCAGGTCCCAGTGAAATAGCGATATTGGCGGACGAAACAGCCATCGCTGCAGAAGTTGCGGCAGACTTGCTATCACAGGCGGAGCATGATGCCCGGGCTTGCAGTGTTTTGGTCGCGACGTCAATGTCTCTTGCAGAAGATGTGGCAGCAGAAGTGACCAAGCAGGTGGCGTTGCTTCCACGCCATGATATTGCTGCAGCATCGATAAGGGATTATGGAAGAATCGTTGTATGCGGGAATATGGCAGAAGCTGTTGAAGCGATTAATGAACTTGCACCGGAACATTTGGAAATTGTGACCAAGGATGCACTTGAAATCATGGCTAAAATCCGCCATGCCGGGGCAATCTTCATTGGCCGCTTTAGTTCAGAGCCTGTCGGGGATTACTTCGCAGGCCCCAATCATGTATTGCCTACAAATGGAACCGCCCGTTTTTCCAGCCCGCTGAATGTGGATGATTTCCAAAAGAAATCGAGCATCATCATGTATAGTGAAACGGCCTTCCGCAAAAATGCAGAAAAAATCGCAGCATTTGCAAGAATGGAAGGACTTGAGGCTCATGCCCGTGCCATCGAATCACGTGGTGTGAATGAATCGGGAAAAGGTCCTGAATTATTAAAATAAGTGAAATCAGTGATATAAAGACTTTTGACATGCTTTTACATCTTGGGAAAAGGGGTCTTACCCCGTTGAGGAGGAGCTGTAATGGAACGTTTTGCTAGTGTGGAGCGAAAAACGAATGAAACGGAAATAAGTTTGAAGTTTGGTGTGGATGGGGAAGGTAATTCTTCCATTAAGACCGGCGTTCCGTTTATGACGCATATGCTCGATTTGTTCACAAAACACGGGAAGTTTGATTTGACAGTAGATGCAAACGGGGATACAGACGTGGATGATCACCATACAACTGAAGATATTGGCATTTGCTTGGGTCAGACATTATTGGAGGCCCTTGGAGACAAGCGCGGGATTAAGCGTTACGGAAATGCTTTCGTACCTATGGATGAAGCACTCGCCCAGGTTGTCATCGATTTAAGCAATCGTCCGCATCTGGAGTTCCGGGCTGAGTTTCCTTCGCAAAAAGTCGGTACTTTCGATACTGAACTGGTGCACGAGTTTCTTTGGAAATTCGCTCTTGAAGCCAGGATGAACCTTCATGTAGTCGTTCATTACGGTCACAACACACATCATATGATCGAGGCAATATTCAAAGCGCTTGGACGTGCATTGGATGAAGCTACGACTATCGATCCACGTGTCAAAGGCATCCCTTCGACGAAAGGAATGTTGTAAATGATCGGGATCGTCGATTATGGCATGGGGAATTTATTTTCTGTTAGTAAAGGGCTTGAGCGCCTTGGTGCAGATTCATTCATTTCCGATGACCCAAAAGAACTTTCAAAGTCGAAAGGGATCATACTTCCCGGCGTTGGCTCTTTCAGGGATGCCATGAGTCTCTTGGAAAGACAAAAGCTGGATGAATTCCTGAGGGAATATGTAGCGGATGGGGGCTATCTATTAGGCATCTGCCTTGGCATGCAGCTTCTCTTTGATGAAAGTGAGGAAAATGGACCGGCAAAAGGATTATCCCTCATCCCGGGAAAAGTCGTTCGTTTTAAGGGAGTGGATGCGAATGACCAGGTTTATAAAGTGCCGCACATGGGCTGGAATCGTCTTGAATTAAAACACGCTTCACCAGTGAATGAAGGGCTGGAAGAGGATCATGTATATTTCGTCCATTCTTACTACGTCGATACAGATGAATCATTCGTTACCGCTTCGGCGACGTATGATGTGGAAGTGCCGGCGATCGTCGGTAAAGGGAATGTATTCGGCATGCAGTTCCATCCGGAAAAAAGCGGGAATATGGGCATGTCACTTTTGGGAAATTATCTGTCATTAGTAGAAGGGAAGGAAGAAGCATGAGCAACTTTACTATTTACCCGGCGATTGATATGCGCGGAGGCAAATGCGTCCGCTTAATCCAGGGAGATTACAATCAGGAAACCGTTTATGGCGATTCCCCCTTCGATATGGCTAAAAGCTTTGCGGACCAAGGAGCCGATTGGATACATATGGTCGACCTTGACGGGGCTAAAGAGGGAGTAAGAATCAATGATTCGTACGTAATTAAAGCTGCAAGTGATTTAGGCGCCCGCATTCAAATCGGCGGCGGCATCCGTACGGAACGGGATATAGCCCATTATCTGGATAATGGAGTGGAACGTGTCATTCTAGGCAGCACGGCCGTTTCGGACCCTGATTTCGCTAAAGAAATGATTAGGAAATATGGAAGCCACATCGCAATCGGGATCGATGCGAAGGATGGCAGGGTTGCCACTCATGGTTGGCTTCAAACGTCTGGAACCCTTGCGATAGACCTTGGCAAATTACTGGCAGATGCTGGTGCTGAGACCTTTATCGTGACTGATATCGCGACGGATGGCATGCTTTCAGGTCCGAATGTGGAAGGTATATTGGCCATGGCAAAGGCAACTGGTAAAGACGTGATCGCTTCGGGAGGCATTAGTTCACTCGAAGACCTTATCACTCTCAAGGAGCATGAAGCCCAAGGCATTGCAGGGGCAATCATTGGCAAGGCACTTTATACCAACCGCTTTAATGTAGCAGAAGCACTAGAAAAGGTGCGTGGTTAAATGCTCACTAAACGAATTATTCCATGTCTCGATGTAAAAGATGGGCGCGTAGTCAAAGGCATACAATTTGTTTCCCTTAGGGATGCTGGAGATCCGGTCGAACTTGCAGCCTTTTACGACCAAGAAGGTGCCGATGAACTTGTCTTCCTGGATATTTCCGCATCACATGAAGGCAGGGAAACGATCGTCGACGTCGTTCAAGCGGTAGCGAGCAGCTTGGCAATCCCGTTCACGGTGGGCGGCGGCATTAATTCATTGGCGGATATGAAGAAGATCCTAAGAGCTGGTGCCGATAAAGTATCCTTAAATACAGCAGCCATCCTGCGTCCTGATTTAATTAATGAAGGTGCTGATTATTTTGGTTCCCAATGTATCGTGGTCGCCATAGACGCCCGATATGATGAAGAGCTTGGGTCATGGCGCGTATATACCCATGGCGGCCGGAAGCCGACTGAATGGGAAGTGATCGAGTGGGCGAAGGAAGCCGTATCCCGCGGCGCTGGGGAAATTTTATTGACAAGCATGGATTGTGACGGCGAGAAACAAGGGTTTAATATCGCTTTGACAAAAGCGGTATCTGAAGCCGTTTCAGTGCCGGTCATCGCCTCAGGCGGGGCAGGCAACGCTGAACATTTCCAGGTAGCCTTTCAAGAAGGTAAAGCAGACGCAGCATTAGCCGCATCGATTTTTCATTATAAAGAAACATCCGTCAAAGAAGTTAAATCGTTTCTCAAACAACAAGGAGTGGTTGTACGATGAATCTTGAAACTATTAAATACGACGAAAAAGGCCTGATACCGGCAATTATTCAAGATGCAGGAACCGGCGAAGTGCTGACTCTTGCTTACATGAACCAAGAATCTCTGCAATTGTCGATTGAAAAAGGTGAAACGGTTTTCTTCAGCCGTTCGCGCAATGAATTATGGCATAAAGGAGCAACCAGCGGCAATACCCAGAAAATCATCGAAATGAAGTATGACTGCGATCAAGATGCATTGGTCGTTCGGGTCGTTCCTGCAGGTCCTGCGTGCCATACAGGGGCAACAAGCTGTTTTAGCGAAACGATTTACCAAAACGGTGAAGCCGGACAAGACGTGAAGGCGAATGTGACTTTCTTGACGGAATTGGAAAAATTGATTGAAAAAAGAAAATCGGAAATGCCTGAAGGTTCATATACTACCTACCTATTCGATAAGGGCGTTGATAAGATCCTGAAAAAAGTCGGTGAAGAAGCGGCAGAAGTGATCATTGCTGCAAAGAACCGCGATGCAGAGGAACTTTCGATGGAAAGTGCAGATCTCCTCTATCACTTATTCGTTCTTCTTCAGGAGCAGGAGTTGCCGTTCCAAGCGGTGCTTGATGTATTGAAGGCTAGACATGCGGATAAGGACGAACCGAAAGAAACCGAATGAATGGTGAGTGCCTTCATTAATAGGGGAGCTCAGTTTGTAGACAAAAGGGGTTCTATCTAAATTTTAAAACAAAGTTGATTGGAGCGAGTGCCTGGAGGCGACGTTCAAATTGTACAAACCTTAAAAAAACTGAAGACAACTGGATTTTCATCGAGTTTGTCTTCAGTTTGTGCCCTCCTTCAATAGGGGGGCTCTTTTGTGTGTATTCACGACTGCGAGCAACGATCTTGACTCCCCTTTTGACTAGGAAAATGCTTCCATTTCTTCTTAAAGAAAGTATGGTGATTCCCGTTTTCCATTTTCTTGAATTGTTCGGCAAATTTTCTCCAATATGTTATAATACTATGGTTAATCAACTTGTAGATGGAGGATTACATGAGTAAAGACTCTAAATTTGGCCAACAGGCAAAAATTCTAACCTTTCACCCAACAGGTGAGTATTATTTCACCAAGGGTTTAAAAGCTTATCATAGACGGGAATTACCTAAATCAAAGAAATACCTGGAACGTGCGCTGGAACTTGAACCTGCTGAACCGATGATAGCTTGTCAATTGGCAATCACTTGCTCGGAAATCGGTGAATATAATTATTCAAACAACCTTTTGGAAAACATCTTGGATGTGATGGATCCCTATATGTCTGAATGTCATTACTTCCTGGCGAATAATTATGCCCACTTAGGCATGTTCAAGGAGGCTTATCGTCACGCCAGTGCTTATCTTGATAAAGAAGAAGACGGGGAGTTCAGCGATGACGCAGAGGATCTGCTTGAACTGATAACTTTTGAGTCGGATGAGTCAGAAGAAAACCCCTTCAAGCATGATGGGCTCATTACCAAACAGGAACAAGCTCGTGAGTACCTGGAATCAGGAAATTTCCCGAAGGCAATCGAAGTGCTGAAAGAAACGATTGCCGAGTACGAAGATTACTGGTCCGCTTATAATAACCTGGCACTTGCCTATTTCTATCTTGGTCAAGTAAATGAAGCTTTTGAAACACTTGATGAGGTACTGGAAAAAAGTCCGGGAAACCTGCATGCGCTTTGCAACCTTGTTGTTTTCCATCATTATCAACAGGATGAAGCAAAGGTTGAAGAGCTCATACAGATGCTGGAGAAAATTAGGCCGATGCTATCCGAACATCGTTTCAAGCTTGGAGCGACCTTCGCTTTGATCGGAAATTATGCTTCTGCATATAAATGGCTGAAAGGACTCCAAAAGCAAGGGTTCGAAGGAGATGGAACCTTCTATTATTGGCTTACCATTTCCGCTTACCACTTAGGCCATGAACAGGCTGCCAAAAAGGCATGGAAAAAGGTCGTGGAAATGAACCCGGAAAAGGAAGGCATGGAGCCTTGGGGAGATATGAACGCAACTTCAGATGGTTTTGAACATCATTTTCCTTCTATTATAAAAAGGCTGGAAAGTGAATTCATCGAAGAAAGGCTGTTTGCCATTTTCCTTCTGAAACATTCGGTTCATAAACAGAAGCTATTGAAAAACCAGGTTCTCAACCTAAATCAGAATTTCACTGATTTGGAACGTGATTATGCCGAACTTGTTCAAGTTCCTGCTAAAGATCGCCAATTAACACCGATTGATTTTGCCGATCGTACAGCGGAGTTATTATATCAGCATTTCCAACCGATACAATTAAATGAAGCCGGGCTCTATTTAATGTGGTTTTCCGTTTTCATCGAAGCGGTGAAATCCGGGCAGAAGCTAAATAATCCAGCAGGCTGGGCATCTGCGGTGGAGTACGTGTGGATTCAGCTTAAAAATGAGAAGGCGAGCAAACAGGCAATCGCAGACAAACATTTCATATCGGTGTCCACCTTATCGAAGTACGTAAAGTTGGTTCAAAACTTACTCGGATGAGCAGATATTTGGACGAAAAATTATTTGTTATATAGGATAATAGGTAGGGAACACTAACCGTAGTGAAGGTTCCATTTGTAATGGAATATGGAGGAGTGAAAACATGTCTGAAAAAATTTATGACGTTGTTATTATTGGAGCTGGTCCTGCAGGGATGACGGCGGCTGTCTATACATCACGTGCGAACCTTTCAACATTGATGTTAGAACGCGGGGTACCGGGCGGGCAAATGGCCAATACGGAAGAAGTTGAAAATTATCCTGGATTCGACACTATACTCGGACCTGAACTTTCAACAAAAATGTTTGACCATGCAAAGAAATTCGGTGCGGAGTATGCCTATGGCGATGTTAAGGAAATCATTGACGGTGAAGAGTATAAAACGATCAAAGCCGGTACAAAGGAATTCAAAGCACGTTCAATCATCATTTCATCTGGTGCCGAATACAAGAAAATCGGCGTTCCTGGCGAAAAAGAATTGGGCGGCCGCGGTGTTTCGTATTGTGCAGTTTGTGACGGTGCATTCTTCAAGCAAAAAGAATTGTTCGTTATCGGCGGCGGAGACTCTGCTGTTGAAGAGGGTGTGTACTTAACCCGCTTTGCTTCAAAAGTGACGATCGTTCACAGACGTGACGAACTTCGTGCTCAAAAGATTCTTCAAGATCGTGCATTTGCCAATGAGAAAATTAACTTCATCTGGAATCACACTTTGAAGGAAATCAATGAAAAAGGCGGCAAAGTCGGCGGTGTCACACTAGTTTCCACAGAAAGCGGAGAAGAGACAGTGATGGACGCAGACGGTGTATTCATTTATATCGGAATGCTTCCGCTGACTAAACCATTTGAAAACTTGGGCATCTTGAATTCCACAGGCTATATTGAAACGAATGATCGGATGGAAACACGCGTACCTGGTATTTTTGCTGCAGGTGACGTTCGTGAAAAAACATTGCGCCAAATCGTTACAGCTACAGGCGATGGCAGTATTGCCGCTCAATCAGCTCAGCATTTTGTTGAGGAACTTCAGGAAAAATTGCAGCCAAAGGCTTGATATCACAAGAATATACAATCGTAATTCCGTTTTAACGATGTTGTAACACGCGTGAAATAATGATTGGGTATAGTATGGGTAGAAGTTGACCCCCTTTAATTATAAACGTTTAAGGACACAGATTAAGTTTCTGTGTCTTTTTTTTGGTTTTCATGCTTTGAGACTATATCTTTAGTTCCAATTTTTAGGATGTTACCGAGCGGTTTTTAATGTGAAGTAAGTCGTTCCTTTGCATTTAGGCAGCGAAAGTGGAGAAGAATAGGAGTTAAGCAGGATAAAGGCTTACTTTATGTGGCTCCTTGCAAATGAAGATTACCCCAATGCAGGAAGTTTACTTTATTGTTAGCTCATTTTAAAAATAGTATAATGATAAGATATACTAAACATATATTATCTTTCATAATGGTAATAATATGAAAAATACAACTTGTTTGAACTATTAAATGGATATCTAGCGGCGGTTTAAGGATATAAACTGAATCTCTTCAAAATGGGGGGTGAAGGTTTTTTATAGTCGAGCAGAGCCAATCGAGGTGAAGAACGTGCAACGTGTCACAAACTGTGTATTGATCAGAGATAATCAAATCCTCTTATTGAAAAAGCCTAGACGCGGATGGTGGGTAGCTCCAGGCGGCAAGATGGAACCTGGGGAATCTGTACGCGATGCTTGTATTAGGGAATATCGCGAAGAAACGGGCGTTTATTTAAAAAACCCTTCAATCAAAGGGATTTTCACCTTCATCATGAAGGACGGGGATAAAGTTTTATCAGAATGGATGATGTTCACTTTCTTTGCAACGGATTCCGATGGTGTAAATGTCGATGTTTGTGAAGAAGGGGAACTTAGCTGGCATCCGGTAGAAGATGTTAAAAAGCTGATGATGGCTGAAGGTGATTTTCACATCCTGGATTATATGGTTCATGGAAGTGGGATCATCTATGGAACATTTACTTATACACCTGAGTTTAAGCTGCTTTCTTACCGTTTGGATCCAGGTTAATTATTAGATATAAAAAAGATTGCTATACATGGGGGCGGAGAAACTATGAGTACAGGGCAGATGAGTGAAACGCAATTGGTCATCATTACCGGAATGTCCGGAGCAGGTAAGACAGTGGCGGTTCAAAGTTTTGAAGACCTCGGCTTTTTTTGCGTCGATAATTTGCCGCCCACGCTATTGCCAAAGTTTTTGGAGTTAATGAAGGACTCCGGGAATAAGATGAATAAAGTGGCTCTTGTCATGGATTTAAGGGGAAGGGAATTTTTTGATTCCTTATTTCTTGCACTCGATAATTTAACGGATACAGCTGCAGTATCACCAAGAATCCTTTTTCTTGAAGCTGATGATGATTCCTTGGTACGCAGATATAAGGAAACGAGAAGGACCCACCCACTTGCTCCATTAGGCAGGCCATTGGAAGGCATTAAAATGGAACGGGAACTTTTGGACGAATTGAAGGGAAGGGCCCAGTTGATCTTTAATACTTCCCAACTGAAACCACGCGAATTGAGGGAGAAAATCGCTTCGGAGTTTTCTGCCGATAAAAGTGTCGGTTTTACAGTCAATGTCATGTCGTTCGGGTTCAAGCATGGTTTGCCCATAGATGCCGACCTTGTGTTTGATGTACGGTTCCTGCCAAATCCATATTATATTGACCATATGAGGCCAAGGACTGGCTTGGAACAGGAAGTGTCGAGTTACGTTTTAAAATGGAGTGAGACGCAAAAATTCTTGGAAAAAGTGACCGATCTGCTCGCTTTCATGCTTCCATATTATAAACGTGAAGGGAAAGCACAGCTTGTTGTTGCGATTGGGTGTACAGGTGGTCAGCACCGTTCTGTAGCATTGACGGAGTATATTTCCAACCACTTTAAGAAGGATTACAGGGTTCAAGTATCACATCGCGATATCGAAAAAAGTAAGGGGAAAGCAGATGTTAGATAAAAAGAAACAACCTAAGGTTGTGATCATCGGAGGGGGAACCGGCCTTCCTGTTTTGTTGAGAGGGTTAAAGAAGCATCCGGTGGATATAACGGCAATCGTGACGGTAGCTGATGATGGTGGCAGTTCAGGCCGCCTTCGCGAGGATATGGATATTCCCGCTCCGGGTGATATTCGTAACGTGCTGGCTGCGTTATCGGATGTAGAGCCCCTTGTTGAACAAATGTTTCAACATCGCTTTCAGAGTAAAAATGAGTTGTCCGGGCATTCGCTGGGGAATTTGATACTGGCGGCAATGACTTCGTTGACCGGGGATTTCGTCCATGCGATCCAGGAAATGAGTAAATTTCTTAATGTCCGCGGTAAAGTGCTTCCGGCTGCCAACCAAAGTGTGGTTCTCCATGCAGAGATGGATGACGGAACGATCGTTACAGGAGAATCCAAGATTCCTTTCTCAGGAAAGAAAATAAAAAAAGTATTTCTGTCTCCTCATCATATAAAGCCGCTTAGTGAAACTCTCCAGGAAATCAAGCAGGCAGATCTTATAGTCATAGGTCCAGGAAGCCTATATACTAGCATTCTGCCTAACTTACTTGTCCCTGGTTTAGGAGAAGAGGTTGCCCGTTCCAAGGCGAAGAAGGTGTACATTTGCAATTTGATGACACAAGCCGGCGAGACTCTGGATTATAGCGCGAGTGATCATATAAAAGCGATATATGACCATATGGGGAATGCATATATTGACAGGATACTCGTTAATAATGAGGAAATACCAACCGAGATTCAGCAACGCTATCAAGCTGAATATGCCAAACCGGTCATGTATGATGTGGAAAGTTTAAAAATGATGGGTCTTGAAATCATACAAGAACGCATTTTCAGCTATGAAGGGAATGTAATACGCCATGACACGAAAAAAGTGGCGGATTTGCTTTATAATATGCTTGTAAATGAAACAAAAAGCCACATAGTACCGTAGATATAAACGGGGGCGGTTTTTTGATTGATAAAAATAGATTACCTGCGTTCGATTGGGGGTGAAATGGATGTCTTTTGCTTCAGAAACAAAAAAAGAGCTTACTACATTAGAGGGAAAGGATTGCTGCGGTAAAGCGGAATTGTGTGCGCTTATCCGGATGAACGGATCCCTTTCATTTTCTAATCGGAAGCTTGTTGTGGATATTCAAACTGAGAATGCTGCGATAGCCAGAAGGATTTATACGCTGCTGAAAAAAAGTTATGAGGTCCAGGTCGAGCTATTGGTCCGTAAAAAGATGAAGCTTAAAAAGAACAATGTATATATTGTCAGGATGTCATCCGGAGGGCAGCGGGTTTTAACCGATTTGGAAATTTTAGGCGATGGCTTTGAAATTCTCCATGATATATCCGATACTATTGTTGGGAAGAAATGCTGTAAGCGTTCTTACCTTAGAGGTGCATTTCTTGCGGGGGGGTCGGTAAACAATCCGGAAACGTCCTCCTATCACCTTGAGATTTTCTCACTGTATAAAGAGCACAATGATGCCCTTTGTGAGCTAATGAATAAGTTTGGCTTGAAGGCCAAGACGCTTGAGCGCAAGAAAGGGTACATCATTTATTTGAAAGAAGCCGAAAAGATTGCCGAGTTTTTAAGTATAGTTGGCGCCCATTCAGCTTTATTAAGGTTCGAGGATGTACGGATTGTCCGTGATATGCGTAATTCAGTGAATCGGCTTGTGAATTGTGAAACAGCCAATTTGAACAAAACGATCGGTGCATCATTGCGCCAGGTTGAAAATATCCATTATATCGAGGATACGGTAGGACTAAGCATTTTACCGGATAAGCTTCGGGAAATTGCGGAGCTTAGGATAGCGTTTCAGGATATAACCTTAAAGGAACTTGGGGAAATGGTATCCGGGGGAACCATCAGTAAGTCCGGGATTAATCACCGATTGCGAAAGATTGATGAAATAGCTGACAGGCTCCGTGGGGGAGAGGCTATTGCTGCGAAAAAATAAAGCTAACAGGGGAGATCAAGATGGTGGAAAAACAAGTTGAGGTAAAATTGAAAACGGGTTTGCAAGCTCGGCCGGCGGCTCTTTTTGTACAAGAAGCTAACCGCTTTCATTCAGATGTTTTTCTTGAAAAAGAAGGAAAGAAAGTGAATGCAAAAAGTATAATGGGGTTAATGAGCCTTGCCATCAGTTCTGGCGTGTCCGTGAAGTTAATCGTTGAGGGACGCGATGAAAAAGAAGCGTTAGAGGCATTGGAAGAGTTCGTTCAGCAAGAGGGTTAAAAAAGGGGATGCCTAAAAGTGCATCTTTTCTTTTATAGTAAAAAAGGCTCCGGAAATCGCTTAAGGCGATCTCCGGAGCCTTTTGTTCATGATTATTTAGAGTCTTTTTTATCATCAAGGATGCTGCGCGTGATGACTTTGTCAATCAAGCCATATTCAAGAGCTCTTTCGGAAGTCATGAAGTTATCACGTTCCGTATCTCTTTGAAGGACTTCAATAGGTTGTCCAGTACGCTCTGCCAAGATTTGGTTCAGCTTATCTTTCAAGTGAAGGATACGGCGGGCAGCAATTTCAATTTCCGTAGCTTGACCTTGAGCTCCTCCAAGTGGCTGGTGAATCATGACTTCACTGTTTGGCAACGCATAACGTTTGCCTTTTTCGCCAGCGGCCAATAGGAAAGCACCCATGGAAGCGGCCATACCGATGCAAACTGTCGATACATTAGGTTTGATATATTGCATAGTATCGTAAATGGCCATACCGGAAGTGATGCTTCCGCCAGGGCTGTTGATGTATAGAGTGATATCTTTTTCGGGATTTTCCGCTTCTAAAAATAGTAATTGAGCAACAATGGAGTTGGAAACATTATCGTCAATTGCACTTCCTAGCATAATGATCCGGTCTTTTAATAAACGGGAGTAAATATCGTAGGCACGCTCCCCACGACTTGTTTGTTCGATAACTGTAGGAATTAAATTCATGTTCATTTCCTCCTTCGATTAAGAGAATCATTTAAATTCTTTATGTATGTATGATACACTTTTTGGTCAATTTAGGTCAAACAAAACAAACCCTATTATGGATAATTTGTTCGACAATTTTCTGGCAAAGCTCCTTCCTGATAGATTATTTTATATATTATGCCGCACAGGGATGAATTTCCACATTACCCATAATACCCAAATGATAAAGTTTTAAACCTGATAACCCTTGCAAAGGAGGGGATTCTATCATATAATGAAGTCTGTTGAAAAAATATTTTCTATTACGCCCTCGTAGTGCAACGGATAGAACGCAAGCCTCCGAAGCTTGAAATGCAGGTTCGATTCCTGCCGAGGGCATTACCAATCTTCTGCTTAATAAAGCGGGGGATTTTTTATTGGTCATTTTTAGGAAAGTCTCTAAGATTTTTGGTGAATTTGCTCGTTTTCCGTAATATTCCATCGAATCCTGTAATGTCGGCCCTGTCTTGAAAATATTCGCCCACACTATTGAAAAATGGTGATTTTTCAATAAAAGTAGTTGTTAAATTTGCATTTCTAACATATAGTATTTAAAACAAATAAACTATTCAGAAAAAAATCGTAAGCGTTTTCATGGGTTTTTGTGTAGAATTTTCTCCTGATAATGTAAAATGGAGTGGGGGAGGGATGAATCGATGAGTATGAATATGAAAGCAGGACTTTTTCAACAGCAAACATTAAAGATGGCAATGACCCAGGAGCTTATGCAAGCTATTACATTGCTGCAATACTCCTCGCAGGAGCTATCGGCTTTTTTAGAAAATAAAATGGTGGAGAATCCATTACTGTCCATAGATCAGCCAACATCTTCTTTATTTCAGCCAACTTTTGACCGGGGGAAAAAGGGTAAACGGACTCTTAAAAATACGTATGATGCCAACTATTGGATTGAACAGATCAGTGAAGATACTATATCGCTTGAACAGCATATCATGTCCCAGGTGAATCACCAGCATTTTTCCGGGGAGCGGCAGAAGGCAATGCTGCTATTAATTCATAACCTTGATGAAAACGGTTACTTAAGGACTCAGCTGGATGATATATGCATCCCAGGCATATCTCCGGCCATTTTGGAAGAGAGTCTCTCGATTTTACAGGAACTCGAGCCGCATGGAATTGGAGCGAGGAACCTTCAAGAGTGCCTTTTGCTTCAGGTGAAAGCAGAAGGGGAGAATCTGCTGGCAGAATCGATCATAGAAAACCATTTCCTCGATTTTGCTGAAAAGCGCTGGAAAGACCTAAGTAAGAAAATCGGTGTTACACTGAAGGAGATTCAAGAAGTCTTTGATTATGTCCAGACGTTGAACCCGCGACCGGCTTCACTCTTTTTTCAGGAAAAACCTTCTTATATAGTGCCGGATGTGGTCGTGGAAGTTCGGGATGGCATGCTGCTTGTCGGGAATTATGATGGTAACACACCCAATCTTAATGTGGATAAAGGGTATTTAAACCGAATGAAGAGCCATAAGGATCAGGGAGTTCAGCGGTTTATCCAGGATAAGTGGCAGGAATACCAATGGATCTCCAGAGGAATCCAACAGAGAAAAGAAACTATATTGAAGGTTATGCAGTGCATCGTCGAAAAACAGCCTGCGTGCTTTCATCATGGCCTGAACTATTTAAAGCCGATGACGATGAAAGAAATCGCAGACGAACTTGGTATACATGAGTCCACGGTAAGCCGGGCGGTTAAGGGGAAATACGTACAGACACCATTTGGCACGATAGAGATGCGGATATTTTTCACTACTTCTTTACAGTCGGTTGGCCTTGATGAGGATATGTCGGGCATGCAAGCAAAAAAGAGCCTGCAGGCAGCCATCAATGGGGAAAATAAACAAAAGCCGCTCTCGGATCAAGACCTGGTAGAACGGCTGAAAGAGGAGCATGGAATTATCCTGGCACGCCGAACCGTTGCCAAGTACAGGGAACAATTAGGGATCCCTTCTTCATCTAAACGAAAAAGATATGATTGAAAAGGATGAGTGGTTTTGGAATCGAATGCGTTTGTTTTATATAGTAGGGATAAATGCCCTTTATGCGATAAAGCCAAGCAGGTACTTGAAGAAGTGAAACTGGAGTCAGGCATAGGCTATAAGGAAATCGATATCCATACCGATGATGATTTGCTTGAGAAATTCGGGCTGATGATTCCAGTCGTAGAATGGAAAGATGATGTCGTTCAATTCGGAAATGTTGATAAATCAGCTCTAAATAGGCTTTTGGAAAAATAATTTTTCAAATCATTTGAAGAAACATTCCGTTCCTGCTAGAATAAAATATGTAGCAGGAATATTTTTTTGTTTTAAGTGGGACACAAAATGACTACGTGGGACGTTAAATGTCCAACTTAACTTTTTAGGAGTTTTAAATATGCGTACATTACTCGAGGTACA
The DNA here is from genome assembly GCF_044762665.1 of Peribacillus sp. NPDC096622. NCBI lineage: Bacteria > Bacillati > Bacillota > Bacilli > Caryophanales > Bacillaceae > Peribacillus > Peribacillus sp. NPDC096622. The sequence continues at coordinate 354,292 of NZ_JBIWES010000002.1, forward strand.
AAGAAAATTATTACCCGATTTCCTTTTGGTTATGCAAAAAAGATATGATATCCTGCGTTATATCAAAATGATGCAGCCGGTTGGAAGGCGCAGTCTGTCCGTGAGCCTTAATTTGACAGAGCGGACGCTTAGAGGCGAGGTTGATTTTCTGAAAAGTCAGAACCTGGTTAACATCTTCAGCTCTGGCATGACGCTGACTGATGAAGGGATCGAAATCCTGGATAAGTTAGAAGGAATAATGCGTGAAGTAATGGGTATAGACATAATGGAACGGCAATTGCAGGATTTGTTACAAGTGGATGAAGTCATTATTGTCTCAGGAAATTGTGATGAAACCCCATGGGTGAAAAAAGAATTGGGTAAAGCTTGTGCAAACCGTATGAAACGAGAATGGAACTCAAAGAATATCATTGCGGTTACTGGCGGATCGACAATGGCCGAAGTGGCTAATTCGTTGTCACCTGATGAGGCGTCGAAGAAATTGACATTTGTCCCAGCCCGCGGGGGAATTGGTGAAGCAGTGCAGAATCAGGCCAATACGATTGTCGAAAAAATGGCACAGAAGGCACAAGCCTCATACAGAGTGTTATATGTACCCGATCAATTAAGCGGTGAGGTTTATGCATCATTTCAGAAGGAACCTGCAATTAAAGAAGTGATTTCCCAAATCAAGTCTGCCGATATGATCATTCATGGAATCGGTGATGCCATGGCGATGGCAGAGAGAAGAAATTCTTCGCCAGAAATGTTAAAGAAGCTGTTAGATGGAAATGCTGTAGGAGAGGCATTCGGTTATTATTACGATGAAAACGGCAAAGTTGTTCATAAAGTTTTGACAGTCGGCATCCAGTTAGATGATCTTAGCCCTGAAAAGCGAGTGATAACTGTGGCAGGTGGCAAAACTAAAGCAAAGGCTATCCGTTCCTACATGAAAGGCGCACCTTCATCGACCGTTTTGATCACGGATGAAGCTGCGGCACAAGAGTTAATTCAGGGGAATTACACCCCTTAATATATTTGCGAACTTAAAAGGAGGAATTTTTCATGGCAGTAAAAGTTGGTATTAATGGTTTTGGACGTATTGGACGTAATGTATTTCGTGCAGCATTGAGTAATCCTGGGGTAGAGATTGTTGCTATTAACGACTTAACGGATGCTAATATGTTAGCGCACCTTCTTCAATACGATACAATTCATGGATCACTTAATGAAAAAGTAACAGTTGATGGGGATTACCTTGTTGTCGATGGTCACAAAGTAAAAGTATTGGCTGAACGTGATCCTGCACAATTAGCATGGGGTGAACTGGGAGTAGAAGTAGTTGTAGAATCTACAGGACGTTTCACAAAACGTGCGGATGCAGCTAAGCATTTAGAAGCTGGCGCGAAAAAAGTAATCATCTCTGCTCCTGCATCTGATGAAGATATCACGATCGTCATGGGTGTAAACGAAGACAAATATGATGCAGCAAACCACCATGTAATTTCTAACGCTTCTTGTACAACGAACTGCTTAGCTCCATTTGCTAAAGTGCTTCATGAACAATTCGGAATCAAACGCGGTATGATGACTACTGTTCACTCTTATACAAATGATCAGCAAATCCTTGATTTGCCTCATAAAGATTACCGCCGTGCACGTGCAGCTGCCGAGAATATCATTCCTACAACAACTGGGGCAGCAAAAGCTGTTGCACTTGTACTTCCTGAACTTAAAGGGAAATTGAATGGTATGGCAATGCGCGTACCTACTCCAAACGTGTCTGTTGTCGACCTTGTTGCAGAGCTTGAAAAAGACACAACGGTTGAAGAAGTTAATGCAGCATTCAAAAAGGCTTCTGAGGGTGAATTAAAAGGAATCCTTGAGTACAGCGAACTTCCGTTAGTATCAACTGACTATAACGGTAACCGATCATCATCTACAATCGATGCCCTTTCCACAATGGTAATGGAAGGAAACATGGTTAAAGTATTATCTTGGTATGATAATGAAACAGGATATTCAAGCCGTGTTGTTGATTTGATCGACTATTTGGCTAAAAAAGGATTGTAATTAGAATAATAAAAAAACCTCACCAAGGTGAGGTTTTTTTTATCACACCCTCTAAAAAAACTTGGCAGAAGATGATATTATTAGTAAGTCATTATCAGTCAAGCGTTTACATTTCTTGTTTTTGGATAATTTCCTGGAAACCGACTATAATGAAAAAGAGAAAAGGGGAGTTGGGAAATTTACCCTCTCCCTTTTTGACTAAAAGAATCAAAAATATGATAACAATATCTAAGGAGGTTCTTGGATTATGAATAAAAAGTCGATTAAAGATATTGAATTAAAGGGAAAACGCGTATTTTGCCGTGTTGATTTCAACGTGCCGATGCAGGACGGGAAGATTTCGGATGATACGAGAATCAAGGCTGCACTGCCGACGATTTCCTATCTGACAGAACAAGGCGCAAAAGTCATCTTAGCCAGCCATCTTGGCCGCCCTAAAGGACAAGTCGTTGAAGAATTGCGTTTAGCACCTGTTGCGGAAAGATTAAGCGAACTTAGTGGCAAAGATGTGCAAAAGGCAGAAGAAGCTTACGGCGAGACCGTTCAATCAATCATTGATAACATGCAAAATGGCGAGATCCTGTTGTTGGAAAACGTTCGTTTCTATCCAGGAGAAGAGAAGAACGATCAAGAATTGGCGAAGTCATTTGCGGCGCTTGCTGATGTTTATGTTAACGATGCATTCGGAGCTGCGCACCGTGCTCATGCTTCAACTGAAGGAATAGCTCACCATCTCCCAGCCGTTGCCGGATTGTTGATGGAAAAAGAGCTTTCTGTACTGGGAAAAGCCCTATCTAACCCAGAACGTCCTTTTACAGCTATAATTGGCGGAGCAAAAGTAAAGGATAAGATAGGCGTTATCGAAAACCTTTTGGAAAAAGTCGATCACTTGATCATTGGTGGTGGATTGGGTTATACATTCATTAAAGCGCAAGGTCATGAAATCGGTAATTCTTTATTGGAAGAAGACAAAATAGAATTGGCCAAATCTTTCATCGAAAGTGCAAAAGAAAAAGGCGTAAAACTTCATTTGCCTATCGATGCAGTTGTAACGGCTGAATTTTCACCTGATGCAGAAACAGAGAATGTCGATATCGATGCTATTCCAAACGATAAAATGGCTCTTGATATCGGTCCAAAAACAAGTGAGTTATTTGCGGATGTAATCAAAAGTTCCAAGCTTGTCATTTGGAATGGACCAATGGGTGTATTCGAGTTCGATAAATTTGCGAATGGTACGAGAACCGTCGCTAGAGCCTTGGCGGAAGCAAATGATACGTACAGCATTGTAGGCGGAGGGGATTCAGCCGCAGCTGCAGAAAAGTTTGGCTTGGCAGAAAAAATGTCCCATATTTCAACTGGCGGCGGTGCATCTCTTGAGTTCATGGAAGGCAAAGAGTTGCCAGGCGTTGTGGCCTTGAACGATAAATAAGATTAAACCGTTACATATTTCAACATTAGAAGGGATGAGAAACCAAATGCGTAAACCGATTATTGCAGGAAACTGGAAAATGAATAAAACACTATCTGAAGCGACTGCCTTTTTAGAAGAAGTGAGCAATTTGATTCCGAAGCAAGATGTAATCGATACGGTTGTATGTGCTCCAGCTTTATTTTTGGATCAGCTCGTTCAAGCAGCCAAAGGAACCGATGTGAAAATCGGGGCGCAGAACATGCACTTTGAAGAAAGCGGCGCTTTTACAGGAGAAATCAGCCCAATCGCATTAGCTGATATTGGGGTATCCTACGTCATACTTGGTCATTCTGAGCGCAGGGAAATGTTCAACGAAACGGATGATGCCGTTAATAAAAAAGCCCATGCAGCTTTTGCCCACGGGTTGACTCCGATTGTTTGCTGCGGTGAGACACTTGAGCAAAGGGAAGCTGGCGTAACGAATGATTTCGTAGGCAGCCAGATTGAAAAAGGCCTAGCAGGACTATCTGATGATCAATTGAAACAAGCCGTTATTGCTTATGAGCCGATTTGGGCGATTGGAACAGGAAAATCTTCATCTGCTCAAGATGCTAATGAAGTTTGTGCGCATATCCGCTCAGTTGTTGCCGATAAATTTTCAAATGAAGCAGCTGCAGCCATCCGGATTCAGTACGGTGGCAGTGTAAAACCTGAGAATATTAAAGAGTATATGGCACAACCTGATATTGACGGTGCGTTGGTCGGCGGTGCAAGCTTGAAATCCGATTCATTTTTACAATTGCTGGAGGCTGGTCACTATGAGTAAGTCGCCTGTGGCACTTATCATCTTAGACGGTTTTGGCTGCCGTAACGAAGAAAAGGGAAATGCTGTTTTTCATGCGAAAAAACCGAACTTTGACCGTTATTGGGATCAGTATCCGCACTCCCATTTAACGGCAAGCGGGGAAGCGGTCGGCTTACCTGCCGGTCAAATGGGGAACTCTGAAGTGGGCCATTTGAATATCGGGGCAGGACGGATCGTTTATCAAAGCCTGACCCGTGTGAACCTGGCTATCCGTGAAGGTGAGTTTGCACAAAACCCAACTTTGGTCGATGCCATGAGCCATACCAAGAAAAAAGGCACGGACCTTCATCTTTTCGGTCTTCTTTCAGATGGCGGCGTCCATAGTCATATTGATCATATGTATGCCCTTTTGAAATTGGCCGCTGAAGAAGGAGTTAAAAATGTATATGTACATGCATTTTTAGATGGTCGTGATGTCGGCCCGAAAACGGCGCAAGGTTATATTAAGGAAGCGGAAGCGAAAATGAAGGAAATCGGTGTTGGCCAGTTTGCCACCATCTCCGGTAGATATTATTCGATGGACCGTGATAAGCGCTGGGAACGTGTGGAGAAATCCTACCGTTCGATGGTGTATGGTGATGGCCCTGCTTACTCTTCTGCTATGGAATGTGTCGAGGATTCATACGAACATGGTATTTTTGACGAGTTCGTGATACCTTCAGTCATAACGGCGGAAGACGGTAAACCGGTGGCAACGATTAAAGATGATGATGCGGTAATCTTTTATAATTTCCGTCCAGACCGGGCGATCCAGATTTCAAATACGTTCACGAATGAGGATTTTCGCTCATTTGACCGCGGTCCTGGACATCCGAAGCATCTCCATTTTGTCTGCTTGACACATTTTTCAGAAACAGTTGACGGATATGTTGCATTTAATCCGACAAATCTTGATAATACATTAGGGGAAGTACTTTCCCAAAACCAGCTTACCCAGCTTCGTATCGCTGAAACTGAAAAATATCCGCATGTGACGTTTTTCATGAGCGGCGGACGTGAAGAGAAGTTTCCTGGTGAAGAGAGGATTTTAATTAATTCTCCGAAAGTAGCTACATATGATTTAAAACCGGAAATGAGTGCTTATGAAGTTACGGATGCATTGGTGGAACAAATTGAGGCTGACCGCTTTGATGCCATTCTCTTGAATTTTGCCAACCCGGACATGGTTGGTCATTCAGGGATGCTTGAGCCTACCATTAAAGCGATTGAAACAGTGGATGAATGCCTAGGCAGGATTGTCGATTTAATCGTCTCAAAAGGCGGCACAGCAATCATCACAGCTGACCATGGGAATGCTGATGAAGTCGTAACGCTAGAAGGCAACCCGATGACAGCCCATACTACGAATCCCGTGCCTGTCATTATCACTAAAAATCAGGTAACATTAAGATCAGGTGGTATCTTAGGCGATTTAGCTCCAACGATGCTTGATTTGCTTGGAGTCGAAAAACCTGTTGAAATGACAGGGAAATCCCTATTATCTAAATAAAATTGTGAATAGGAAAAGGAGAGATTTATAATGCCGTACATCGAACATGTATATGCACGCGAAGTGCTAGATTCCCGTGGTAACCCAACAATAGAAGTAGAAATCCAAACAGAGTCCGGATACTTCGGACGTGCAATCGTACCATCAGGTGCTTCAACAGGAGAACACGAAGCGGTTGAGCTTCGTGACGGGGATAAATCTCGCTACCTGGGTAAAGGGGTACAAAAAGCAGTCGATAATGTAAATGATATCATTGCTGAAGCTGTCATCGGTTTGGATGTAACGAACCAAGCAGGCCTTGACCTTACTATGATTGAATTGGATGGCACTGAAAACAAAGGAAACTTGGGAGCTAATGCAATCCTTGGCGTATCAATGGCTGCTGCCCATGCCGCTGCGGAATTTTCAGGTTTACCATTGTATCGTTACCTTGGAGGGTTCAATGCGAAACAACTTCCGACTCCAATGATGAACATCATTAACGGCGGATCGCATGCCGATAACAATGTTGACTTCCAGGAATTCATGATCCTTCCTGTAGGAGCTCCTAGCTTCAAAGAAGCAGTTCGTATGGGTGCAGAAGTATTCCATGCATTGAAATCTGTCCTTTCTGCCAAAGGCCTGAATACGGCAGTCGGCGATGAAGGCGGCTTTGCGCCAAACCTTGGTTCAAACCGTGAAGCGCTTCAAGTCATCATCGAGGCAATTGAAAAAGCTGGCTACAAAGCAGGCGAAGATATCTACCTTGGCATGGACGTGGCTTCTTCTGAATTCTATAACAAAGAAACAGGCAAATATGATCTTGCAGGCGAAGGCCGCAATGGTGTTACATCCGAAGAAATGGTTGCTTTCTATGAAGAGTTAGTGAATGAATTCCCTATTATCTCCATCGAAGACGGCCTGGATGAAAATGACTGGGATGGCCACAAGCTATTAACGGAACGCATCGGTTCTAAAGTTCAACTTGTTGGTGACGATCTTTTCGTAACGAACACGAAAAAATTGGCGGAAGGCATCGAAAAAGGCATCGGTAACTCCATCCTGATCAAAGTGAACCAAATTGGTACACTGACTGAAACGTTTGATGCAATCGAAATGGCTAAACGCGCAGGCTACACTGCAGTCGTTTCCCACCGTTCCGGTGAAACGGAAGATGCAACGATCGCTGATATCGCCGTTGCAACAAACGCAGGACAAATCAAAACCGGTTCCATGTCCCGTACAGACCGTATCGCTAAATACAACCAACTTCTTCGCATCGAAGACCAGCTTGGTGACTTGGCTGTATATGGCGGCTTGAAATCTTTCTATAACTTGAAGAAGTAATCTTTGCTGGAAGTTCGATTACAGTGATTTCCCCTCCTATTCAATGTGGCCATCCACATTGAATAGGAGGTTTTTTATGCCCATAAACCAGTCACTGCTTCCAACAGAAGGATTTAATCAAACGTTTGATTAATAAAAAAAAGGTGCCGCATCCGGGCACCTTTTTTTTATTTATTCGACACAGCTTCCACTGGTACGGCATTATAGTATTCTTCTAATGTAATTTTCGCTTCATAGATTTCAGTTGCGGTATCAACACCAACATAGCGGATATGCCATGGTTCGTATTTATAGCCTGTGATGTTTTCTTTGCCTTCAGGGTAGCGGATGATAAATCCGTATTCATGTGCATGTTCAGCTAGCCAGGCCGCTTCATTCGTATCACCGAAGCAGTCTTGGGCAGCGCATGCCCCATCGTGGGTCGTGACATCAATCGCCAGGCCTGTTTCATGCTCGCTTGTCCCAGGCATTGCACTGTAGGTTTTCGCTTTTTCTTCCCCGTCCTTAGCCACATAGTTATTAAAGACCGTGATTTGTGTTTGGTGTGAGCGGTACGCGGAAACGCCGGCAAAGTGCATATTGTCTTTTTCGGCAGCTTGGAACATTGCTTCAAGAGCCTTTCCCGCTTCTTCGCGCATCATTCTTTTTTCGATTTTATCTTCAAAGATGAAATCCACATTTGGGTAGATGAGGTCATCGGGTTTGTAATCTTCAGGCAGGCTGTATTGTTTATTGACAAGTACAGGTATGCTTTCCGGATGGGCTAACGTCTGAAGGCCAGCCTGTGCGGGTTTAGCCGTTTCATCAACCTCCACCTGGCGTTGGGCAGACTCCTTTGGATCATTATTCTTTTCAGTCTCCGTCTCAGTCTCCGTCTCCTGGGAGCTCGGTTGTTCTTCTTTTTGCTCTTTTTCATGCTCGCTTGTCAGGTCGGATGAACAGCCAGCCATCAAAATGAAAGATGATAGAGCGGTTGCTGCAAATATAGGTTTTAACATATGAAAGGCCCCTTGCTTTTAATATAAGATTTCCAATAAAAGTAGTTTTGAAAAATTATCGTGATAAGTAATCCCTTGTTAATTCACTTTGATATTTATCAAGAAATAAGCCAATCCAGACGACCATCAATAAAAATGGATAATCGTTACGGACTGCGGTTTCCACGACGGGATCAGACCAAAAGCCCGAAAGGAAACCAGATGACATCCTGATTGTCTCGAATGTGACAAGGGTGTGAAGCGATAACCAAAGAATCGTAAGAGTATTGGTCCCAAACCCAATGACCGCCGCTATGACGCTCAGCAAGGCGGCTGCAGCCCCGATCAGGAGGACATTGAAGCTTGATTGGAAAAAGTCGATACCGCTATTGGAAAGTCCATTATAAATAATAGCAGTAAAATAAACGGTTGTCGTGATATATGCAGCAAATAATAAGTATCGATTTCCGTGATACTTTGCCAGCAGCAATAAAAGCGGTGATAGGATGATTAATAGGACGCTGATAAAATTGCTTCCGCCTGTCCATAAAGAATAGCCGGCAACCGCCGAGAATAGGATGGTCAGGAGATCAAGAATCCGTAGTATGGACTTAAACATGTTGACACCTCTTCCTCTATTTATGCAAATTATCTCAAACTTTGATTCAAAAAGAAATGAATGTCCATCGGTTTTTAGGAATTCTTACCATCATAGTATAACAAAGATTGTGGATATTTATTGGGTGTGGTAAAGTTAAAGTAATTGTTTATTGGTTCTTCAGGAGGTGTAATTGCATGCATGCATTTCTCATAACGCTTTTAGTGATTGTCAGTATCGCCCTCATTGTGACGGTATTGCTTCAATCAGGTAAGAGTGCAGGTTTATCAGGTGCGATTGCCGGCGGTGCTGAGCAGTTATTCGGAAAGCAAAAGGCACGCGGTTTGGACCTGGTTTTACATCGTGCGACAATAGTATTGGCGATTTTATTCTTTGCTTTAACTTTACTTGTTGCATACTTTGATGTGTAATGGATCAAAAATGAGTCTAGCTAAATAGCTAGACTTTTTTCTTTGCACAATAGTTGCATGAATAGATATAGTGATTTTAGTACTTAATTATAGGATAGGGATTTTTTTAAAATCTATTTACTGATAAAGGAGCTTAAGATCATGAAAATAAAGCTGCAGCAGCCCTTTACTTTTGAAGGCGGAAAAAGGGCTGTCTTACTTTTACATGGATTCACGGGGAATTCAGCGGATGTACGGATGCTGGGCCGTTACTTGGAGAAACAGGGATACACCTGCCATGCCCCGCACTATGAAGGGCATGGCGTTCCCCCAGAGGAGCTGGTGAAAACGGGTCCGGAAGATTGGTGGAAAGATGTCATGATGGCCTACGATTTCCTGAAAAGCAAAGGCCATGAAGAAATTGCTGTTGCCGGACTCTCATTAGGAGGCGTATTTTCTCTTAAATTAGGTTACACTGTACCTATAAAGGGTATCGTATCAATGTGTGCGCCTATGTATATCAAAAGTGAAGAAATGATGTTTAAAGGAGTATTGGAGTACGCCAGAGAATTTAAGAAGTATGAAGGAAAAACTCAAGAGCAAATAGAGCTTGAAATGGACCTCCTTGCCGATAAACCGATGAATACATTGAAAGCCCTTCAGGAATTGATAACGGATGTACGAGAGCACGTCGACCTTATTTACGCTCCGACATTTGTCGTGCAGGGCCGGCATGATGATGTTATCAATCCAAAAAGTGCCGATATTATTATTGATTCCATTGAATCACCGGTCAAAAAAATCAAGTGGTATGAAGAATCCGGCCATGTCATAACCCTTGATAAAGAAAAAGACCAGCTACATGAAGATGTATTGGGATTTTTAGAAAGCCTGGATTGGTCCGAATAACAAAAATATACCCTGAATAGGAGGGTTTTCATGGAAGATAACATTCAAGAACATATTAATAAGCTTCTGACATACATGACGGATGAAGCGTATAAGCCGTTAACGGTACAAGAACTGGAAGAGGCTTTGAAAATCGAAGACTCGGCAGATTTCAAGAATTTCGTTAAGGCTTTAGTAAAGATGGAAGAAAAGGGATTGGTGGTCAGAACGAGGAGCAATCGTTACGGCCTGCCGCAAAAAATGAATTTGTTCCGCGGTAAATTAACGGGGCATGCAAAGGGATTTGCCTTTGTCACACCTGAAGATAACCCGGGAATGGATGATATTTTCATTCCGCCAAATGAAACGGGCACAGCGATGCATGGAGATGTCGTCATGGTACGAGTATCTTCGGAAACATCGGGCTCAAGGCAAGAAGGCACGGTCATCAGAATACTTGAACGCGGAATTACACAAGTGGTCGGTACATACTCCGAAAGTAAAAGTTTTGGTTTCGTCATCCCTGATGATAAAAAGATCGCAAACGATATCTTCATTCCACAGCATGCTTCACATGGAGCGGTAGAGGGACATAAGGTTGTCGTCAAGCTTACTTCTTATCCTGAAGGACGGATAAGTGCTGAAGGTGAAGTCATTGAGATTCTTGGCCATAAAAATGATCCTGGTGTAGATATTCTTTCAGTGATCCATAAATATGGTTTGCCGATGGAGTTTCCGGATGACGTCATGGAGCAAGCCAATGCCGTTTCGGATACCATTCAAGAAAGTGAAATTGGCAACCGCAGGGATTTGCGCAATGATGTTTTGGTCACGATTGATGGAGCGGATGCAAAGGACCTTGATGATGCCGTCACTGTTTCCAAACTTGAAAATGGCAATTACAAGCTGGGTGTTCATATTGCTGATGTCAGCCATTATGTGAAGGAAGGATCTCCAATCGATAAGGAAGCCTTGGAAAGAGGGACGAGCGTTTATTTGGTGGACAGGGTCATCCCGATGATTCCGCATCGTTTATCGAATGGCATTTGCTCCTTGAACCCACAAGTCGATCGTTTTACACTCTCATGTGAAATGGAAATCACGCCAGATGGAAAAGTCGTCAACCATGAGATTTTTGAAAGTGTCATTAAGACGACGGAACGTATGACATATGGCAATGTGAACAAAATCCTTGTCGATAAAGATGAAGAACAGCTCGAACGTTACGAAGCGTTGGTGCCGATGTTCCAGGACATGGAGAAGTTAGCGGCCATCCTTCGTAAAAACAGGATGAACCGCGGTGCGATTGACTTTGATTTCAATGAAGCGAGAGTCATCGTTGATGAAGAGGGCCATCCGACTGATGTGGTTTTACGTGAAAGGTCGGTTGCGGAAAAACTGATTGAAGAGTTCATGCTTGCAGCTAATGAAACCGTTGCTGAGCATTTCCACCGTCTTGAGGTTCCGTTCATTTACCGTATTCATGAAGATCCCAAGCCGGAAAAACTGCAGCGTTTCTTCGAATTCATTACGAACTTCGGATATATTGTACGGGGATCGGCGAATGACGTTCATCCTAAGGCGTTACAGGAAATCATTGAGGCGGTTGCCGGTAAACCGGAAGAAACGGTCATATCCACGGTCATGCTTCGTTCCATGCAACAGGCGAAATATGATCCGGAGAGCTTAGGTCACTTTGGTTTATCTGCTGAGTTTTATACACATTTCACATCGCCGATTCGCCGTTACCCGGATTTGATCGTGCACAGGTTGATCAGGACCTACTTGGTGGAAGGTAAACTGGATGAAGCTACGAAGGAGAAATGGAATGCCAATTTACCTGAGATTGCCGATCATACATCGAAACGTGAACGTCGCTCAGTCGATGCTGAACGGGAAACGGATGATCTGAAGAAAGCGGAATATATGCTGGATAAAATCGGCGAAGAGTATACCGGGATCATTGGTTCGGTCACGAATTTCGGGATGTTCGTCGAGCTGCCGAACACGATTGAAGGACTTGTCCATGTCAGCTTCATGACGGATGATTATTACCGCTTCGATGAGCGTCAGCTTGCAATGATAGGGGAACGTACCGGTAATGTGTTCCGGATTGGCGATGAGATTGACGTACGTGTTTCCAACGTCAATAAAGAGGAACGCGCAATCGATTTTGAAATTATCGGCATGAAGGTAAGCCGTCCGCGTCCATCCGGCGAGAAGAAAATATTCAAAGCCAATTCAGGTGAACGCAAACGTGGCCGAGATGGCAATGGTGGACGTAAGGAAGGAAAAGGCGGCGGCCGTAATGGAGATTCGCCTTCTACTGGGAGAAAACCGAAAAAGAAGAAAAAATTCTTTGAAAATGCGCCAGCAGCGAAGCGCAAGAGAAAACCAAAAAAGAGATAAAGATTGAGGCGGGGGATGATCATTTCATCCTCTTGCCGCGATTGGATGTAAAAAGGGGAGAGTTAGATGCCAAAAGGCTCAGGTAAACAACTAGCACAAAATAAAAAAGCTTATCATGATTTCTTTATTGAACAAACGTTTGAAGCGGGAATCGTTTTGAAGGGGACCGAAATCAAGGCCATCCGTGCGGCCCGAGTGAATTTGAAGGATGCCTTCGCTAAAATAGAAAATGGGGAAATCTATCTTTATAATATGCATGTAAGCCCTTATGAGCAGGGAAACCAGTTTAACCATGACCCGTTGCGGACACGGAAGCTTCTTTTGCATAAGAAGGAAATCAGCAAACTGATCGGTGTAACAAAGGAAACAGGTTACACGATCGTTCCGTTGAAAATGTATTTGAAAAATGGCTTTGCCAAGGTTTTAATCGGTCTGGGTAAAGGGAAGAAACAATATGATAAGCGTGAAGACCTGAAGAAGAAGGAAGCGAAGCGTGATATCGAACGTGCTTTCCGTGATCGGCAGAAAATGTAGAACTGCCAAGACCTTACAATTGATTTTTTGAACCAATCTGTTATAATTAATCCTGTACCGATGACAATTGAATATCAGCCAACTTGCTGACTATTCTTCTCTCGTACGCTCCATTTCCATCATGGGGACGTTACGGATTCGACAGGGATAGTTCGAGCTTAAGTTGCGAGTCGAGGGGATCGGCCTCGTTAAAACGTCAACGCCTATAACTGGCAAACAAAACAACAACCTAGCTTTCGCTGCTTAATAACAGTCGATAGCTGTTCCTCCCTCCATGGCCCACGTGGTAGGGTAAGGGACTCACTCTAAGTGGGATACGCCGGAATCCACCGTCTGAGGATGAAGGAAGAGACCAATCAGACTAGCTGCTCTGCCGCCTGTCGATAGGCTAATGAGTTCGCGAAATGCGAATATATCGACTACACTCGTAGAAGCTTAAGTGCCGTTATGTCTGGACGTGGGTTCGACTCCCACCGTCTCCACCAATACATATATTGGTGGTTTTTTATTTGTTTTTTTAGTTGTTTTTGTCGAAAAATCGATAAATCGTATAATTCGCAGATAAATCAGGAGTTATCGCTGATATATCTCCATTTTCGAAGATATATTCCCGATTTCGCAGATAAACTGTACAATTTCCATCATTTAATGTAGAATCCTTTTGGAGAAACTAGGATTGGAGCGATGAAATTGATTGTAAAAGAGCGAAAAGTTCCTCTTGCCATCCGCAAATTACGTGCATTAGCGTGCAGGCTTCCTCCGAATCACCCTAAAACGTCTTTAATCATGAACGATCTCAAAAAAAGGGAAGCGGGCTATAAAGGGGAATGCTCCATTGATTTTCCATTAAGCTTTCTTGAACCAAAAAGCTATTTCATCCTTCACGATTTAAGGCTGCAGGTTCAATCACGATTTTTTCAGCTGGACACCTTATTAATCTCCAAGAAATATGCGCTTATCATTGAAGTGAAGAACATTGCAGGGGCGATCTATTTTGATCCGCATTTCAATCAGCTCATTCGAACGATAGAAGGAAAAGAAACGGCATTTCCTGATCCCATCATACAAGTCAGCCGCCAGGAATCACAATTGACCAATTGGTTCTTGAAAAACGGTTTTCCCTCACTGCCCATCCTTTCATTGATTGTCATCAGTAATCCCCAAACAATCATCCGTACAGCTCCTGAAAACCATGAACTCCACTATAAAGTTATCCATCGCGATGCACTTCCCGCTAAAATTGATCAAATCGAGCATTCCATAACAGAATCCTGTTTTAGTGAAAAACATTTGAAGAAAGCAGTTCGCGTATTGAATAAAAACCATATCGATGCGGACTTTTCCATCCTGGAACGATATAATCTTACCGAAAAGGACCTAATAAAAGGAGTGATATGTGAGAATTGCAAGGGCAATCAGCTATTTAGAAGGCATGGCACATGGCATTGCAATCAATGCCAACAATCCAGTAAAACTGCACATATCCAGGCTATACGAGATTATTTTTATCTAATTGGCTCGACTATAACGAATCGGCAGTTGAGGGATTTTTTAAGCATTTCCTCTTCATCCAGTGCAACACGGATTTTGCAATCATTGAATCTAGCAAGCAGTGGTGCGAATAAAGGAAGGGTGTACAGCCTTTATTTTGATGAGTGATCTTAAATCATTTTTCACTGGAAAAACACCATCAGCTTGATAAGCTAATAAGATTTTTTTACTGAGGCAATATGTAATTCTTCAATTTTTTATATCCGCCATATTATCCACTCCAATACTAATCTTATCCAATACGCTGCACTTTCAGCAGCTTTGCAGCAACAGAGACTTAATGATAGAACAAAGACTCAAAAGAAGCTTCTCTTGAGTCTTTGTTCCGATCCTATTCTTTTAATTCCTTGCCCATTCCCTTCAGGAAGTGGACGCCAAAGCCGATTGCCCGGTTTATGTCTGGATCATTCAATGTTTTCATTAAATCCAAAACGCCGATCTTCTTATCGGCTTGAAGGAATTTGTTTCCTTCATCGATTCCTGCAAGTGCACTGTTCAGCAGTTTCGTGGATTGTGCGGCATCGGCGTTCATCAAGGCACCTGTTGCCCCCATAAGGGTATTGATCAGGTTTGTGACAGGTTGCCTTGTGATTTGTTGAAGGGCGATTTTCGCAATTTGTTCTTTTCCTTGAAGCATGGAGGTCGCGGCTTCGAATATTCCCGAGTCATTCAGTTCATTGACGATTTTAAACATATTGTTCAATGCATCTTCATTATCGGTGATCAACGTTTTCAGTTCTTCCAGTTTTTGTAGCTTTATTTCTTCCTCAGTAATGGGATTATGGATTTCCGTTATAGGAGCTGCCATGATCTTCACCCTCCTTGTTTATTTATCCGTTAAGTGAACATACCCTGGACGGGCCCACTTACGTTCGACCTCGACACCATTTTGAGGATGACGTTTTTTGTTCCGTGGATTGGTACCCGGTAATGGAATGTCTCCGCTTGCGCTTAATACTTCCATGCGGACCATCGTCTGTTTGTAAGCAGGCGTGCTTGTGCGTCGATCATAGATGGGACCGGTCAGGAAGTTGATGGCAGAGTCTTTATCGACGGAGTTCATCGGTAAAAATAGCTCATTATTTTTAACGCGGTCTGTGATCAGGGCTTTTAACTTAACTGCCCCAAAAGGAGACACTAAGCGAACGAGACCGCCATCACTGACTTTTCGTTCTTTGGCAAGTTCCGGTGAAACCTCAACGAAAATATCAGGTACTTTCGATTGGATTCCGTTGGATTTGTTCGTCATATTGCCTTCATGGAAATGCTCCAGCATGCGTCCATTATTGATATGAAGGTCATATTCTTCCGGGAATTTATGAGGTTCCACCCAGTCCGCCAGTGCAAAGCGCGCTTTCTTATCAGGGAAGTTGAAGCCATCCACATAAAGTAGCGGCGTACTTGATCCATCATGGTTTCCCCAAAGGAAGCTGTTCCATCCTTCCAGCACTTCGTAATTCGCTTGGCTGAATATTGGTGACAGACTTGCCATTTCGTCATAGATTTCACTAGGGTGAGTGTAATTCCAATTCGCACCTAAGCGGTTGGCGATCTCTTGAGTGATCTCCCAGTCCGCTTTAGAATCTCCCATAGTGGGAAGAGCTTTATATAAACGCTGTACACGGCGCTCTGTATTGGTGAACGTTCCGTCTTTTTCAAGAGATGGAGCGCCGGGCAATACCACGTCGGCATACTGGGCTGTCCTTGAAAGGAAAATATCCTGGACAACAAAGAAATCCAATCCGGATAACACTTTATCGACATGGTTTGCATCCGCATCAACAAGTGCCATATCTTCACCTACAAGATACATTGCCTTCATGTCGCCTTTTTCTATCGCTTTAAGCATTTCAATATTGTTCAAGCCTGGTTTGGCGTCGATTTTCACTCCATAGGCTTTTTCGAATTTAGCACGTGCGACGTCATCGGTAACATGCTGATATCCCGGAAGCCATGTTGGAAGGGTACCCATATCGCAAGCGCCCTGTACATTGTTATGGCCGCGGAGCGGATAAGCTCCAGCTCCTGGGCGACGGTAGTTACCTGTAGCTAATAACAGGTTGGAAATTGCAGCCGAAGTATCGGAAGCGCCGGTGTTTTGTGTAACGCCCATTCCCCAGAGAATGCATGTTCCGTCAGCATCACGAATGGTCTCAGCTATTTGGATCAATGTTTCTTTTGAAATACCTGTGTGTGTTTCTGCATATTCCAGGGTATATTTCTCAAGTACTTCTTTATAATCGTCGAAGAAGTTAACATTTTCATTGATGAAACCTTGATCATGCCAGCCTTGATCGATCATATATTTTGTAACCGCCATCAACCAAACTTGGTCTGTTCCTTGTTTTGGACTGATATGGATATCGGAACGCTCGGCCATTTCGTTTTTGCGAATGTCAGCTACGATCAGTTTTTGTCCTTGAAGCTTGTGTGCCCGTTTAACGCGTGTCGCCAGTACGGGATGTCCTTCTGCCGGGTTAGCCCCAACGATGATGACAAGACCTGCTGCGGCGATATCCTTGATCGTACCAGCGTCTCCGCCCATGCCGACTGTACGGAACAGTCCGTCTGTTGCCGGGGATTGACAGTAACGCGAGCAATTGTCGACGTTATTCGTTTCGAACATTTGCCGTGCCAGTTTTTGAATTACATAGTTTTCTTCATTCGTGATCTTGGAAGAGGAAATGAAACCTACTGAATTTCCGCCGTATTGCTGTTTGATCGAACCCAGTCTGGATGCAACCAAATCAAGTGCTTCATCCCAGCTTGATTCAACGAATCTTCCATTTTTTCGAATCAGGGGCTTTGTCAAACGTTTTTCAGAGTTTACGAAGTCCCAACCGAATTTCCCTTTGACACATGTGGAAATCGCATTGACGGGTGCTTCATGAGTAGGTTGGATTTTAAGGATTTTACGGCCTTTTGTCCAGACTTCGAATGTGCATCCTACCCCACAGAACGTACAGGCCGTTTTTGTCTTCTTCGTCCGTGTCTCACGCATTGCCGCTTCAATCTCCGAAATGGCAAAAATCCCGCTGTATCCAGGTTCCACTTCTTTGACAAGGTCGATCATTGGCTCAAGCATATCGTTTTTCAAACCTGACATGAAACCAGCCTCGCCAAGCATCGATTTTTCCATTAATGCATTACATGGACAAATGGTTACACACTGTCCGCAGCCTACACAAGATGAGTTATTGATTTCCGTTCCTTCATCCCAGATTACCCGAGGCCGTTCTGCTTCCCAGTCGATGGACAGCGTCTCGTTGACCTGAAGGTTTTGGCAGACTTCGACACATTGCCCGCAGGCGATGCATTGATTGGCATCATAGCGGTAAAATGGATGGGACATATCGACGGCACCCAATTCCACTTTCGGTGTGTAAGGATATTTTTGGTGTTCAATTTCCATTAATTCTGCTGTGTTATGCAGTTTGCAATTTCCGTTATTATTATCACATACAGTGCAGTATAAAGAATGGTTTTCCAGGATCCGGTCCATGGCCTCGGTTTGGGCTTCTTTGGCCTTCCTTGAGTCCAAGGCTATATCCATGCCGCTCACTGCTTTTGTCGAACATGACCGGACGAGTTTCCCATTAACTTCGACGATGCATGTGTCGCATGTTTGGATCGGGTCCACCTCAGGAACATAACAAATCTGTGGATGAGCTATCTCATTTTGGTTGATGACCTCCAGTATTGTAGCTCCTTCATTAGCGGTATAATCCTTCCCGTTGATTTTGATGGTGATGTTTGAATCGATCATTATATTTCCCCCTTTTATAGCCAAAAAGACGCAAAAAAACCACCATGATTACACCTCCGGCTCTTAACGGAAATGTAGGTCATGGTGGAATAGTTTAATAGCAAAGCTTGCCAATATACCAATCCATACCATAATGGATAATGTTAAAAAAGATAGGACACAACAGTACACTATTATGCTCCCAACTTTCATCAATGATATTATACCTTTAATTATTAAAAGAAACAATCCTGGAAAGAGGATATCATTCCCAAATTCCTTTCGTTTTTCTTCGCGTTGATTTATGATAAGAAAATTGAGAACTTAATTTTCTTGAATTGGAGTGACGCAACGGTGTCTAAAGTTATCCATGAATTCAATGATATGATTCGTAAGCTTCGCAAGGAACTATTCGGCAAAGGACCGGAACGCATACACACGGTTTTCGTGGAAAATATGGCCGTTTCCACGTTATATGGGAATTTGACTCCTACGGAAATGTTCATATCAAGATCAGAGGAAGGACGGGATATGGTCCATTCTGCACGAACCAAAATGGTTCAGGATGTATATTCGGAGAGTCCTCCTGATGGAATGGAAGAACTGGTCGGAGCTAAACTGCTCCATTTGTTTTCAGACATAAAAATCAAAGAAAACATAGCGATTTCCGTATTCGTATTTGATAAGAATATAGCGGACAAACTCAACGGGCATTGACCATGTTCCTTACATATTGGTCAATTGGCTCCTGGATATTAAAAGGAGTGGGAACATGAAAGCGATTGAAATCAAGAGGGACATCATCCGGATAACCAAAGGTAACATCGAGCGGACGGAAGATGCGATCGTAACGGAGCATCCCGTTACTGTCAAAATAAATGGCCCAGAATTCGTCACGATGGTTTGTACACCTGAATACATCGAGGATATGGTGATTGGTTATTTGGCTTCGGAAGGAATCATCAAAAAATATGATGAGATAAAAGAAATCTGGGTCCAGGAAAAAGAAGGCTTTGTTCATGTGAAGACGGATAAAGTGAATCCCTATTTCCAGGAATTTCAAAATAAGCGGTATATTACATCTTGCTGCGGAATGAGCAGACAAGGTTTCGTCTTTGTAAATGATGCATTGACTGCCAAGAAAATGGATCATGTTTCGGTGAAACTGACTCCTGATGACTGCTTCCGCTTGATGAAGGATTTACAAAATTCTGCCGTCACCTTCCAGAACACGGGCGGAGTCCACAATGCCGCTTTATGTGATGTCGATGGCCTCGTCTTAAGCAGGATGGACATCGGACGGCATAATGCCTTGGACAAAATATACGGCCATTGCTTGAAAAATGGTATTTCGATAAAAGGGAAGGCTATCGTTTTCAGCGGCCGGATATCATCGGAAATTCTCTTGAAGGTGGCGAAAATCGGCTGTGAACTGATACTCTCGAAATCCGCTCCAACTGAATTGGCCTTGGAGTTGGCTGAAGGATTGGGAATCACGACGGTCGGGTTCATTCGTAATGATTCACTGAATATCTACACATGCCCTGAAAGAATTCAATTGAATGACTGAGCGTCCTCCGCTAGAAAGATGCTTATCGGAAAGTCCTGCCGGTTTGGCCTGGGCTTTTTTTGTATTTGTAAAAGGATATATCCAACATGCCATTTATGGTACAGTTTTTATAAAACATTCAAGGGAATGCGTATCGGGGGAAGGTTTATGAACGAAAGGGATTGGCATATCTTAAAGGTGTTGCATGAACACAAGAATATTACTAAAACGGCGCAAAGTTTATATATCTCACAACCTTCTTTAACGAAACGGATTCAACAAATAGAGAAGGAATTCAATCTAAAGATTGTGGAGCGGGGAACAAGGGGGGTGCAGTTCACCCCTCAAGGGGAATATTTGGCCATCTGTGCAGATGAGATGCTGATCAGGCTCCGGCAGATAAAAGAGACAGCATTCAATATGGGTCAGGAAATCAGTGGAACATTACGGCTGGGTGTTTCCAACTATATTACGCTGCATAAATTGCCAG
This sequence comes from Peribacillus sp. NPDC096622, assembly GCF_044762665.1. Classification (NCBI taxonomy): domain Bacteria; kingdom Bacillati; phylum Bacillota; class Bacilli; order Caryophanales; family Bacillaceae; genus Peribacillus; species Peribacillus sp. NPDC096622. The sequence continues at coordinate 374,589 of NZ_JBIWES010000002.1, forward strand.
GCCTGCTGAAATTATTTCGTGAGCGATTTCCTAAAGTGGATTTCCATGTGACAACTGGATGGAGTAAAGAAGTGCTGAACCTCATTTATAACGAAGAAGTGCATGTCGGGATTGTTCGGGGGGACTATCAATGGTCAGGATCAAGGCATCATCTTTTTGAGGAAACGATTTGTATTGCTTCCAAGGAAGAAATCGAAGTCCAAAACCTGCCTTTCCTGCCGAGGATCGATTATGGGACAGATGCTCTTTTGAAAACAATGATCGATAACTGGTGGAGAGACAATTTTTCTGGACCTCCTTTGGTGGGGATGGAAGTGGACAAAGGTGATACATGCAAGGAAATGGTCAGGAATGGCCTGGGATATGGCATCCTCCCCAGTGTTTTATTGGAGAAAGACCAACATCTCCGTCAAATGGACATTAAGGATAAGCAAGGTAATCCCCTTATCAGGAATACGTGGATGTTATATCATGAAAAGTCGCTGGAATTAAAGCTGGTCAAGGAGTTTGTCAAATTTGTCAAAGGCGTCGATTTCATGAGGGATATTTAACTGGAAGCGCAGAAACCTCTGTGCTTTTTTTGTCATTCCTTTTTCGAATGGATAACGATAATTTATTGGTATTTTAATTATGGTTATTACGGCATTATGATAGATGGGAGATGTAAATCATCAGGAATTTGCCTAAGGAATGGAGAGGAAGTCAAGTGAGTGTCCTGTTTCTGATCGTATTGAATGTCATTGTACCGGTTTTTTTCCTTATAGGGGCGGGGGCCATCCTTCATCGTAAATTCAAGCTGGATATGAATACACTGTCTAAATTGAATCACTTCCTGCTCATGCCCGCCATTAGTTTTGTCAATATCTATCAAAGCAAAATGGGCGGGGGGATGATCGTTCAGATATTCAGCTTCCTTGCTCTTCAAGCAGTAAGCCTCATCATAGTTAGTACAGTGATTGCTAAACTAGCCAGGTTTGATCAAAGCCTTTCGGCCACGTTTAAAAATAGTGTAGTCCTGAATAACTCGGCCAATTTCGGGTTACCGGTCAGTCAGATGGTTTTTAATGGAAATCCTCTTGGCCTGTCGATCCAAGTCATCGTGATCATTTTTCAAAACCTGCTGACCTATACCTATGGATTGATGAATTCCGTTTCCGTCCATACAAAAAGTGCAAAGGGTGCCATTCGCGAGTTCTTGAAGAACCCCGTCATTTATGCTTTATTGCTCGGTTTAATATTACAGGCAGCTTCTTTCGAAATCCCTCTGTTCTTATGGACCCCGATTGATAATATCGCGAGTGCCTTCATAGCCATCGCCCTGATTACATTGGGTGCACAGAGTGCCTATTTGAAAATGACGCATTTCCCGCTTCCGCTTATCCTAAGCTTGGTGGGGCGATTAATACTCTCACCATCCATCGCCTTCCTGATCATCCTCATCTTGGGCTTGGAAGGGACTGTCGCTCAAGGGTTATTTATCGCAAGCTCATTTCCCACATCAAGAAACAGCGCATTATTCGCTTTGGAATATGACAATCATCCGGAGTATGCAGCACAGGCAGTCTTGATGTCGACTTTATTCAGCAGCATAACGGTAACGATGGTCGTATATCTATCAAAAATACTATTCTAGCAGGGCTACTTAAAAGTGCAGTCTCTGACTGTAGACAAACTCGATGAAAATCAAGTTTGTCTACAGTTTAAAGTGTTTGTAAAATCGAACCGTGATTGGAACGTAGGGCACTCGCTTTCCGCGGGCGGTCCGGGAGCCTTCTCGGCGTTCTTTACGCCTGCGGGGTCTCCCTTGGACACGCATTTCCCGCAGGAGTCTCGCACCTTCCGTTCCAATCACTTTGTTTAATTTAGATAGAACCCCTTTTGTCTACAAACTGGGACTGCTCTGAAGGAGCAGTCTTTTTCCCCTTTTCCTTCGAGAAAAACTTTATGGACAATATGGAGGTTTTGGAATTTATGCATTTTAGTTGGGCAATCAGTGAAAACGAAGATATTTTTGTAGAATTAAGAAAACGCTTTCAAAAGGGGGATTATTACTATGTTTTCTTGTAAAAAGATTTCAGCGTTACTATTGGCAGGTTCGTTAGCTTTAAGTTTAGGTGCATGCAGCAGTTCGGGTACATCAGGAGAAAAGAAAGAAGATACAGGTTATCCGAAAAAAGCGATAACAATCGTTGCTCCATCGGGCGCAGGCGGAGGATGGGATTTAACCGCCCGTTCATTTACAAAGGTTTTGGGCGAGACAAAACTGGTGAACCAGCCATTGACCGTCGAAAACAAACCCGGTGGCGGGGGCGCTGTCTTCATGGCGGATTATGCAACACAGCAAGCGGATAACAATGACATGCTGTTCGTGAATTCACCGCCTGTCATCATCAATAACCTTAAAAAAGAAGGCAACAGTCCTTATGGATATAAAAACACGACTCCTTTGGCGCAGCTGACAAAGGATTATGGGGCGATAGTGGTAAAGGCGGATTCTGAATTCAAGGATTTGAAATCAGTGCTCGAAGCGGTAAAGAAAGACCCGCGTAAGTTGACCTTTGCAGGGGGATCGGCTCCGGGATCCATGGATCATTTGATTTCCATTCTTCCAGCCTATGAATATGGCCTGAATCCAACTGAACTTAAATACGTCTCGTACGACGGCGGCGGGGAAGCAATTACGGCATTGCTTGGCGGAAATGCGGATGTGATCGGAACGGATGCATCCAGTGTCAGGGAATTTTTAAAAGCAGGAAAGATTAGAGTGTTGGCCGTTACCTCGAATGAACGTTTAGGTGGAGATCTAAAGGACATACCGACGGCAAAGGAACAGGGTGTTGATGCTGAATTCACGATTTGGAGAGGCGTTTTTGGACCCCAGAATATGTCTGGTGAAGCGAAAACCTTTTGGGACGGAACCATTGAGAAGCTAGTTGAAACTTCTGAATGGAAAAAGGAAGTGGAAGTGCAAGGATGGGAACAAGAATATAAAAATAGTGAAGAATTCAGCAAGTTTTTAGAAGAACAGGAGAAACAGGTGCAGCAATTGTTAGAAGCTTTGGGCATGGAAAAATAAAGAGAAGAAGGAGGTGCATTCACCTTCTTCTTATTTTCTGAAATGGAGGGATTATGATGGATGTTAAATTTGATCGCTTTGCTTCTGTAGCCTTTCTGGCTGTCGGAGTGCTGTTCATGATAGGAAGCAGGAAACTGGACACTTCTTCTTATGGAAGTTCGGTAGGACCGGACATTTTCCCTTTTGTATTGGGGCTCGTTCTTTCTCTTTTAAGTGTTCGCCTGTTCTATGAGGCATTTCGGGGCAAGGGGCAGGAATCACATAAGGAAAAGCTGCAATATAAATCCTTTATCATCATTCTGCTCTCCACCTTGATTTATATTTTGACATTGGAAACGATAGGATATGTCATTACGACCTTTTTGTTTTTATTTGTTTGCTTTCAAACGATGGAACGAAATAAGTGGGTGAAATCGCTCATCATTTCCGCAGGGTTTTCCGGGATCATTTATTATTTATTCGTGAATGTACTAAAGGGAACACTGCCGGGTTGGCCAATCTGGTTTTCATAAAAGGAAGGGGGATGTGAAGTGGGCACTTTTGATTATTTAATGCATGGATTTGAAACGGCACTAACTTGGTATAACATACTTTTTGCATTTGTCGGAGTATTGATCGGTACGGCTGTCGGTGTTTTGCCGGGGATCGGGCCGATGAGCGGTGTGGCTCTTTTAATTCCGGTAACCGCTTCGATTACAGGTGGGCTTCCTCCAGAGCAAGCGGCCACAAGCGCCATCATTTTACTTGCAGGTGTTTATTATGGAGCGATGTATGGAGGGTCGACAACTTCGATCCTATTGAATACACCTGGGGAATCTTCTTCAGTCGTCACCACATTGGATGGCTACCAAATGGCGAAGAAGGGAAGAGCCGGGAGTGCTTTATCCATTTCGGCAATCGGTTCCTTCGTCGGAGGGATAGTCACCCTTATCGCCATGATTGCCTTGGCTCAGCCATTATCGACGATTGCCATCAAGTTCGGTCCGGCGGAGTATTTTTCGCTCATGCTTCTAGGGTTGGCTGCAGTCAGCGGCCTCGCTGGAAAATCCGTAACCAAGGCACTGATCATGACGGTTTGCGGTTTGTTGATCGGGACGATAGGCATCGATAATGTTTCCGGGATCGCCCGATTTACATTCGACATTCCTTGGCTGTATCAAGGGGTCGAATTCCTGACGATCGCCGTTGGTCTGTTCGCCCTTGGAGAAGTATTCAAGACAATCTTGGAAAAGGACGAGGATGATGGGGAAATTGCAAAAATCAATAATTTGATTCCTTCCAAAGAAGAATTCAAGGAATCCGCGGGGCCGATTGCGAGGGGGTCGCTCTTAGGTTTCTTTGTAGGAATCCTGCCGGGTGCAGGGGCCACTCTTGCTTCTTTCTTCTCATACCTTATGGAAAAACGGATTTCAAAAAAACCTGGGAGATTCGGTACAGGGGCGATCGCTGGTGTGGCCGGTCCTGAAACGGCCAATAACGCGGCTTCTGGCGGAGCGATGATACCACTATTGACGCTGGGAATTCCAGGTTCCGGTACAACGGCGATTTTAATGGGTGCGCTCATGATGTACAATGTTCAGCCAGGTCCATTATTATTCGAGGACCATCCCCAGGTGGCTTGGGGACTTATCGCCAGTATGTTCATCGGGAATCTGATGCTCCTGATCCTTAATCTCCCACTCGTTAAGGTTTTTGCGAAAATCATTGAAACGCCAAAGAAGTATTTGATTCCGATCATTATCGCGATTTCGATTTTTGGTGTTTATGCGGTACAAGTATCGACTTATGATTTATTGCTATTACTAGGATGCGGGATCTTGGGATATTTCTTAAGTAAAAATGATTATCCAATCGCCCCGTTGGTATTAGGACTGGTTTTAGGACCGATGATAGAAAACAATATGCGCAGGGCACTGACGATATCCGATGGGGATTACAGTTTGTTTTTCACTCGGCCGCTTTCGCTGACATTCCTGATCGTAACGGCATTATGGCTGCTCATTCCGGTTTTACTTAAGAAGAGAGGGAAGGATGTTGTCATCAATATTGAAGGTTAATCGATATTTTCTGAATGTTGTGAAATAACCCCTTTTTTAAAGGGGTTATTTTTTATATGATGTAAGTAGAGGTGATTGAATGCGTTTACACACCAAGTTGATGCTCGGCATTTGTACGTTAATCATCTTAATGGGTGGAATCTTTGAAGTTATTTTCATAAATATCCTGGAAAATAATCTGAAGCAGGAAACAGGGGAAAAAGCATTGTCGGTTGCCCAGACCATTTCTTTGCTGCCTGAAATTAAACAAGCTTTTCGAACGGATAATCCTTCTGTAATCATCCAGCCCATCGCGGAAAGAATTCGCAGGCAGATCGATGCGGAATTCATAGTAATAGGTGATGAGAACGAAACACGGCTGTCCCATCCAGATCCCGGCTTGATCGGAAAGAAAATGGTTGGGGGAGATAACGCCGAGGTTTGGGATGGGAAATCCATCATCACGGAGTCCACTGGCACATTGGGACCTTCCATAAGGGGGAAATCCCCGATAATCGCCAATGAAAAGGTCATTGGTGTCGTCTCAGTTGGCTACCTACAGGATGATATTGAAAAAGAAGTGTCCAGTATACAAAGAAAAATCGTCTTGATCATCTCTTTTATATTAATCGGCGGTTTGTTGGTAGCCTTTTTCATTTCATTCAATATAAAAAAAGCGATATTGGGTCTGGAGCCGAAAGAGATCGCCTGGATGTTTCAAGAGAAGCAGGCCATTTTGGAATCCATTCATGAAGGCATCATTGCCATTGATGTTCATGGGAAAATCACGGTCGTCAATGAAACGGCGCATAAAATCCTTCATATCCCTAAAGATGTCAAACTTCGCGGGCAAAAAATCGAAGAAGTCATAACGCATACACATTTGCTTGATGTAGTAAGCACGGCGCGGGCCGAATATGACCAGGAATTCATGATTGACGGTGAAGTTTTTTTGGCAAGCCGGATCCCCATCTTGAATGGACAGGGTGAAATCATCGGTGCAGTTGCAAGTTTGAGAAATAAATCGGAACTATCCAATCTCCTTCAAGAACTGTCACATGTAAAGGCGTATGCAGAAGGACTGAGGGCCCAGACGCATGAATATTCCAATCGGCTTTATACACTGCTAGGCTTGATTCAACTCGGTTCATATAAAGAAGCAATGGAGTTCATATCGAAGGAAGTCGATGTCACCCAAGGCTTCATTCACTTTCTGATGAAGGAAGTACCTGATCCGGTTATTGCCGGGTTCATCTTAGGGAAGGTAAGTTTAGCAAGCGAGCTGAAAATTGACTTTACCATCGATAGAGAAAGCAGCTTTAAAGATATTCCGTCCGAAATAGATCGGGATTTATTAGTGACGATCATCGGCAATCTCATCAATAATGCCTTCGAAGCTGTACGGGAAAACGAGAGGGAGGAAAAAAGGGTATCGTTGTTCGTCACGGACTTGGGTAAAGAGTTGATCATAGAGGTTGAAGATAATGGAAAAGGGATGAACTCAGATGTTACCGAACTGATATTCCGGAACGGTTTTACGACGAAAAGCCATCAAACCAATTCAGGTATAGGCTTGAGCCTTGTTCAGGAAGCAATTGATGGATTAGGGGGGTATATCACTTTTTCGACGAAAGAAGGGGAATATACGATCTTTACCGTAGCTATACCAAAAAACAGAGGGGGATTAAATGATGGCCAATCGCGATATAGAAGTTCTGATCGTCGAAGATGACCTGCGGATTGCCGAGATACAAAAGCTATTCATCGAAAAGCTTGAGGGATTTCAAACGATCGGAATCGCGTCAAGCTATGACGAGGCTAAAAGCTTCATTGAAATCATTCAGCCGGATCTATTGCTGCTCGATATGTATTTTCCGGATATGAATGGGCTCGATATCCTGAAAGAAATCAAGCAGCAAAGCAAACAAATGGATGTCATCATGATAACGGCGGCTAAAGAAATCGAAAAAGTCCAGGAAGCCATCAAGATCGGCATATTTGATTATATAATCAAGCCTGTAGCATTTGAACGTTTCAAGCAGTCCTTACGCCGATATCAAGAATATCACATTAAACTGTCTGAATTGGAAAAGGGCAATTTCCCCGTAACGCAGCAACAGGTGGATAAGCTTTTGCGAAAGGAAATGAAAGAAAAAGAGAGGGAACAAACTTCACTGCCAAAAGGAATCGATCGGATGACTTTGGAGAAGGTGATGGTTGTGTTGGGGAAATCCTCCCCGGGGTTAACTGCAGAAATAGTGGCGAAGGAAATCGGGGTGAGCAGGACAACGGCAAGGCGGTATCTGGAGCACTTGATGTCAGAGGAAAAAATTGATGCCGATTTAACATATGGCACAGTAGGACGTCCTGAACGGGTTTATGCCATCAAGACATAATGGGTTCGCCAAGCGGCGGATCTTTTTTAATGTGTTTGATCGAACGACTGGTTCTCACCACGAACATCATCTTATTCCAAGTTCAAAAACAAATAAAAAATGAATGTACAAGTCTTCAAAAAAATAAAAGGTTCACCAAAAAAACAGTCAATTCCCATTGGATGGTTTTTTGATGAAACTCCTTAGTATATACTAGGATAAAAAGAAATAGAGGCGGCGCCATGCAAAGTTGGTATCATATCTTTCCGAAAAACACAGGGCTGAGCCCTTATGTCTGGATCATTTTTTGTATCCTTCCTTTTTATTTCATCTTCAAATCCTCTTCGATGTTGGAGATAGTCTTTGGAATCGTCATGATCATTTTGTTTTTCATATCATATGGTCTCTCATTCGTTTCGAAGGGATGGCCCGTATACGTATGGACGGCGATACAAATAATCATATCCATATCGATGACCATATTTTTCAGCTACATTTACTTTTCACTTTTTTTAGCATTCTTTATTGGGAATGTTCAAAATAAGGTTGGCTTTTTCGTCTTATATTCGATCCAGCTATTGGCTACCATCGTGTCTGTCAATATTGGCTTCATCATGAAAGACCCTACCTTCTTTTCTCAATTTCCCTTTATGCTCATTTGTGTGGTAGGCGTGATCCTTCTTCCATTCAACACGTATAATCGGAACAAACGGGGCATGCTGGAAGAACAATTGGAGGACGCTCATAAAAGAATATCAGAGCTTGGCAAAATGGAAGAACGTCAGCGGATTGCCCGTGACTTACATGATACACTTGGCCAAAAGCTGTCTTTGATTGGCTTGAAAAGTGACCTTACAGGGAAATTGATCGATTTGAATCCGGAGATGGCCAAGAAGGAAATCAAGGATATCCGTCAAACGGCGAGGACGGCACTCAAGGAAGTACGTGAAATGGTGTCGGAAATGCGTGGGGCCAAGCTAAGCGATGAAATCATCCGGGTCAAGCAAATATTGAAAGCGGCAGAGATAGAATTCAAATTGGAAGGCACCACGGAATTGCAAGATACCCCATTGCTTGTTGAAACGGTTTTGAGCATGTGCTTGAAGGAAGCCGTGACCAATATCGTCAAACATAGCGGTGCCGACTGCTGTAATATCGTCATCGAAGAATTACAAACAGGAGTGACCATCACCGTACAGGATAATGGAGTGGGTCTTTCGCATAGATCAGAGTATATTAAAGGCAATGGGCTTCAAGGTATGAAAGAAAGGCTCGAATTCGTTAATGGCAGCCTGGATATTAAATCAACAGATGGAACGACACTTTATATAAGGGTTCCGAATGCTATAAAAAATAATGGATAGGTGGGATTAACTTGATTCGAATCGTAATTGCCGAAGATCAACGGATGCTGCTTGGCGCGCTAGGTTCCATCCTTGATTTGGAAAGTGACATGGAAGTTGTAGGAAAAGCGAGCAATGGGGAAGAAGCAATGAATCTCGTCAATCAATTAAAGCCGGATATCTGCATAACCGATATTGAAATGCCAGTTAAAACCGGGCTCGATGTAGCGGAGGAGATCAAGGATCAGGGCCACCAATGCAAAGTCATCATTTTGACCACCTTTGCACGTCCTGGGTATTTTGAAAGAGCAAGAAAGGCCGAGGTAGGCGGATATCTTCTGAAGGATAGCCCCAGTGAGGAACTGGCGAACTCGATCCGTGTCATCATGGATGGGCGGCGCATTTATGCTCCTGAGCTGGTGGATATGGCTTTCGAAGAAGAAAACCCTTTGACTGAACGAGAGTGCCAAGTGCTCAAATTGATCGCAGATGGTAAGACCACAAAGGAAATCGCAAGCCAGCTTTACCTGTCCAATGGAACGGTCCGTAATTATATATCAGTCATCCTTGATAAATTGGATGTAAGCAACCGCGTTGAAGCGATTGTAAGATTCAAGGAAAAGGGCTGGTCAAAGGATTGATCAAAATGTAAATCCTGGCCGCTTCGCAAATCAAAAAAGCACAGCGTCACGATTGTAATATGGTATATTAATTTTTATTACATAGTAGGAAGGGGATGACCATTATGCAAAAGGCTACATTTGCTGGAGGCTGTTTCTGGTGCATGGTGACACCATTTGAAGAACAACCGGGGATTGGGGGAATCGTATCCGGTTATACGGGAGGACATGTTGAAAACCCGACTTACGAGGAAGTGAAGACGGGAACTACGGGGCATTATGAAGTCGTTGAAATCACTTTCGATCCTCAGTTATTTCCTTATGAAAGATTGCTGGAACTATATTGGCAGCAAATCGATCCAACCGACGATGGCGGTCAATTCCATGACAGAGGAAGCCAATATCGGACGGCCATCTTCTATCATGATGAAGCTCAAGAGAAACTGGCCCTTGAAGCGAAAGAAAAGGTGGCAGCCAGCGGGAAGTTCCAGAAACCGATCGTAACGGAAATCCTTCCGGCCCAAACCTTTTATCCTGCCGAAGAATATCATCAAGGCTATCATAAAAAAAACAAAGATGATTATAAAGCGGACCGTGCGAAATCGGGACGCGATGAATTCATTGGCCAGCATTGGAACGGTGAATGAACTGGATCATTATAAAAAATATTGGACCGGCATGAGTGTCACAAATTTCTTCATCAAATGAGGTTTCATTAAACAATGAAAAACCCAAAGTGTAACCATTTCTTAATCAAAGTTAGGGATGAGCCAGCCTACAGTTTTTTTAAAAAACAATCCAGTTGATTGGAACGGAAGGTATGAGACTCCTGCGGGAAAAGCGTGTCCAAGGGAGACCCAGCAGGCGCAAAGAGCGCCGAGGAGGCTCCCAGACCGCCCGCGGAAAGCGAGTGCCTGGAGAGGAAATCAACGTTCGGGCTGTTATAAAAAAAATCCGCTCCCTTTCCGCCGACTGTCTGCCAAGCCACATTAAAGCAAGCGGCAGTATGGTCCCAGGCAAGCCAGTTATTCGGGGTGAGAACGTTCCAACCCCCATTTTGTCGACAAACTGTGACTATGGAAATATTCCATAGTCTTTTTATTATGGTTAACCATTATTTAGATATAGGGCATCTCTGTATGAGTCCGGCATGAACTTTACACATCCGTTTTTTTTTGACCTTTTAAAAGCACAGAAATTTAATTCATTATTTCTTGGGATTTTTAAACGGAGGGGTCAATTTCTCATGATATTTTCATATTTCTTCAGTACACTAAGGGGTAGGTGGTGATGATCATGAATAAAAGAATTTTAATAATAGAAGATGAAGAAAAAATTGCGAGGGTTCTCCAGCTGGAACTTAATCATGAGGGTTATCAGACTGAATCGGCTTTTACCGGAAAGACAGGTCTGGAAAGGGCAGAAGCCGAAGAGTGGGATTTAATCTTATTGGATGTGATGCTGCCCGAGTTGAATGGCATAGAAGTACTTAGGCGTTATCGGAAAAAGAATGTATCGACACCGGTCATCCTTCTGACCGCTAGGGATGCTGTGCCAGACAAGGTGAATGGCCTGGACCATGGTGCGAACGATTATGTAACGAAACCGTTTGAAATTGAAGAGCTGTTGGCACGGATCCGTGCTTGTTTCCGTACCAATGTACGGGAGAGCCAATCAGAAGGGGAAGTGGATGAACTAAAGATCCATGATCTGAAGTTGAACCTTGGTACTAGGGACATTCAAAGGCAAGGCAAAAGGATTGAGCTGACTTCCCGCGAGTTCGATTTGCTGGTTTATCTTTTGCAAAATAAAAATCAAGTACTATCAAGGGAGCAAATCCTGACACATGTATGGGGTTATGACTTTGCAGGGGATACGAATGTGGTTGATGTGTATATCCGTTATTTGCGCAAAAAGATAGATTATCCCTTTGAGCTGCAGCTCATCCATACTTACCGCGGTGTAGGTTACAGCTTGAAGGAGCCAGCATGAAGATTCGGACGAAAATCCAATCGTATTCCAGTCTTTTTTTAAGCGTCATGCTTATATTGTTGAGTATCATCGTTTTAATCGCCTTCCTTTGGATATCGTTAGAGAGGGAACGGGACCTGCTTGAAGATCAAGCTTCATTAATCGAAGAAAATATCGTGACGAAAGATTTGAATTCCGGTGATTCCGATTTAATGGAGCCGTATATCCCGGACGATGGAATGGTGCGGATATTCGACACTGATGGAAGGCTGGTAAAATCATTTACGGATGAAGAGGACCTTAAGGGGCTTGCGTTTAAAGCCATTAACGAGAAAGGATATGATTTTGCCAAAGCTGACGGTGAATATGTATTGACCTACCGTTATCCTTATCCTGATGAAGGGAAGAAGCTAGGGATGATCGAGGTCACACAGCCTCAGGATACCCTCCTTGATAATTTATCGACGCTTGCCCTCGTTTTGGGCGGTGCATCCCTTTTTGTCATTCTGTTATCCATTCTTGCCGGTAAGTGGCTGGCCAACCTGATCCTCAAACCGATATCGATCATGAGCGGAACGATGAAGGATATTGAGAAAAGCGGGGAATTCAAACGGATACCGCTATCGGATCAATCAAAGGACGAGCTGCAGGTGATGGGAGCGGCATTCAACAGGATGATGGAAAGGCTGGAGCGGAATTATAACCAACAGCAGCAATTCCTTTCAGATGCTTCACATGAATTGAAAACACCGATTACGGTCATCGAAAGCTATTCCTCCCTATTGAAACGCTGGGGAATGAAGGATGAGGCGATTCAGGAAGAGGCAGTGGAGGCAATCCATCATGAAGCCGTCCGGATGAAAAAGCTGACGGAACATCTTTTGCAGTCAGCTTCCCAAATGGAACCTTCAGAAGATGTGGAAGGGAAAATAGAACTCATTTCGTTTTGTGAAGGGATTGCCCAAACATTCAGAAGGACGGGAAATCGTGAAATAACGATAGAATCAGAGTTTAAGGAAATATATGCAATGACCATTTCCAGTAAGCTTGAACAGGTGATCGTCATCCTATTGGACAATGCAATGAAATACAGTGAATCAAGTATACAAATCATGATAAAGCGGCAAGGCGATGAGATTCTCATCGGTGTGAAAGATCATGGCGCAGGGATATCACCAGAACATCTCCCACATGTATTTGACCGTTTTTATCGCGTCGATTCATCGAGGGCTAGGAAAACGGGAGGCAATGGACTCGGGCTATCCATCGCCCGCACGCTTGTCGAGTCATTCAACGGTAAATTGGAGATTCAAAGCGAAGTGGGTGAGGGAACGTTGGTGACTCTTACTCTTTCTCATCAAATTCTAATCTAACGCTCATGTTCATTTCATGAAGGGTGCTTATTATTAAGGTAACAACTTAAAGGAGGAATTCATTCATGAAAAAACAGTGGAGTACGATTAAAGAAGGCATCATTCAAAGGAAAAAGGTAATCATGACAGTATCCATAGCTTCCGTATTGCTTTTCGGCGGTGCTGCTGGAACGGCGGTATATGCAGTCAATAAGGGTAACCTATCCGAAGATGAGGCTGTCAAAATGATTTCAGAAAAACTAGGCGGGGAAGTTACTCAATTTGAAAAGGATTGGGACCAGCCGATGACTTATGAAATGACCGTAAAAACGAAAGAAGGCTATCAAGACGTTGACGTTGATGCTGAAAAAGGAGAGATTCTTTCTCAGGAGATGGAAGACGGTGACGATGAGGATATGAGCACACAACAAGCCGTGGAAACTGCAAAAGTAAGCAGTGATCAAGCTGAAAAAATTGCCTTGAAAGCGGTGGATGGTCAAGTGACGGATGTGGAGCTGGATTCAGAGAATGGCACCCTTGTGTACGAGCTGGAAATAAAACAAGGACAAAAGGAATATGATGTAGTGGTGGATGCCACCACGGGAAAAGTATTGAAAAACTAGTTGGATGATTAATCAATATGTCATATCGATAGTAAACTGTGATATATGAATGATTTTGAACTGAAGTATATGAAAGGATTTGCCAAGTGGCAGATCCTTTTTTAATTCCCAAGACAGTTGGGAAGTGAAGATTCCTCACATTCATCCTTTACAATCATGCATAAACTAATTGAAATTCCACCCATCAAATCACCTCCAGTAACAGCATATTAGTTCCTGCCAGCAGTAGTGTTTGGAGATGTTGCTTAAAGATATAAATGATTAAGAAGGAATTAAAAAGAGGAATAACGAATAGGGGCAATAGGAATCTTATTCAATGGAGGAAATGCAATGGGAAATTTGGAAATGGCACTATCATTAAGGGGAAAGAAAGAATTCGAAAAATCCACTCGATTATTGATGGATCTTGCAAAGCAAAATCCCGGCGATGCAGTCATACAGTATCAGTGTGCCTGGAGTTTGGATATTCTTGGACTTGAGGTAAAGGCGGTGCCCTATTATGAAGCGGCACTCATATTAGGTTTGCCGGAGGAGGATGAAAAAGGGGCCTACCTAGGTTTGGGGAGCACATATCGCACCATAGGGGAATATGAAAAATCAAGAAAGACATTGGAATCTGGGCTGGCGAAGTTTCCTGAGGATAAGGCTTTATTAGTATTCAGGGCCATTGCATTTTATAATTTGGGCCAACATGATCTTGCAATGGAATCTCTATTGAAGATAATTGCCGAAACCTCTAAGGATCGAGAAATACAATCTTATGCTAAGGCCATAGAATTCTATAGTGATAAACTGGATAAAGTTTTCACATAATAGTGATCATCCCCAAACTATCCACAAAGCCTGTATAAAACAAGTCATTCTTACATATCCGAAATGAATTAATCAACCAATATAACGGGGAATTTCTTGTATTTAGCACTTTTACGGATAAATGAATGTGGATAACCTCGGATTGTGGATAACTTTCCGGTGTTATTCACTACTTTTCCACAGGTAATCCACATATTCACCTTTATATGATAAAAAATACTGGAGATTAAGCCTTCAGGAATTTTTTATTGTAATGACTCAATGCTAAAAGGGGATAAATATAGCGATAGCCATGATAATGGATATACAAAAAATCTGCCATTCCCTGGCCTGCAGGATAATCATTGGTCCAGCTTTCTTGTTGACCTGCACGGATGAGATAGGCAATGCCTTTTTCGATTTCGGCTGTCGGCTTTTCGGATGCCGATATCAAAGCATCCACAGCCCAAGCTGTATGTGTCAGTGTACTTTCTCCGAGGGGGATATATCGTTGCTTGATATCACTGTAACAAGATTCACCCCAGCCGCCATCTTCATTTTGAATTTTCTTCAACCAAGTTAAGGCTTTTTGGATGGATGGATGTCCAGTGGCTTGCCCTGCTGCCTTCATGCCGGTCAGTGCAGCCCTTGTGCCATATAGATAACAGATGCCCCAGCGCCCATACCAGGAGCCATCACGCTTCTGGTCTTCCAATAGCCAATTCACCGCTCTTTTACTGACTTCTTCCGGCTTCTTCATATTTGTATAGTTCCCCAGAAATTCCAGCGTTCTTCCTGTCAGATCAGCAGTAGAAGGGTCAGTCAGGAGGTATTTTGAACCCTCTATAGGAAGAAGGTGCAGCCATTTATGGTCGTTATTCCGTTCGAAGGCTGGAAATCCGCCATCATCATTTTGCATGGAAATCGTGAAGGAGACACCGCGTTGCCAGCTGTCCCGATTATCCGGTTTTGCTTGCAATTGCTTAGCCAGCGCCCGCAGTGAGGCGGTCGTATCATCGACATCCGGATTCATGGTATTTAAATCCGAGAACCCCCAGCCGCCAGGAATTGTGTCAGGATTATGGATCAGCCAGTCTCCATACATATAATGCTGACGTGACAGTAAGTACTGATTGGCAGCCTTGACGGTTGGGTCATTGAAAGGGATGCCCGCTTCTTGAAGGGCGTAGCTTATTAATGAGGTATTCCAAACATGGGGCGTCGTGAACTGGATATGTGTGTGTCCCTCAATGGAACAGGCCATCCCCTTCAGACCGGCAATGGCCTTAAGAATCACTGGATCCCTTTTCGAATATCCAATTGAAAGGAGGGCAAAGATCATGAAAAAGGTAGAGCCGAAATAATTGTACAGTGTCCCGTCTGGTTCCAGCCTGTCGAGCATGAACCTTTTCGTTGAATCCAAGGCCAAGGAATGCAAATAATCCGGATAACCAATCAAGGTTTTGACGCCTGTTTGAAGTTTGGAGAAGAAAGAACGATATTCTTCGGTACGGTACTCTTCCCACACTTGCTCTTCGGAACTGTCCTCCCTTGTTTGAAATAAATCTTTTAAACTTGGCGTGTCCGGGGTCTTGATCTGAAACCTTTTATGGCCAAGCAATAGCAATGGAATCATGTTGACCCGCCCGTATACGGAAAGATCATAAATGCTGACGAAAAAGGTCGGGGGCAGTAAGATCACTTCGAGAGGAATGGGGAATAGGCGCGGCCATTGATATTGTCCGGTGACAGTAAGCATCATTTTCGTTAACAGTTTGGCCTGTTTGATGCCACCCTTGGAAAGAATGAATTGTTTGGCTTTCCTCATATGGGGATGATTCTTATTGCGGAGTCCGCTAAAAAGAAGGCCATAATAAGCCTCGATCGTAACCGTAACATTGCCGTCCTTCTCGTCTTGGAAAAGTTTCCATGAACCGTTTTCAGATTGCTTGCTTTCGATTCTTTTTACCAAAGCCTCTATAAGTGGAGTATCTTCCATATCTAAAATTTTCAATAATATGATCATATAGGCATCTGCCGTTATCCCGGTGTCAAAGGGATAATTCCACGAACCATCAGCGGATTGGTCTTGTTTCAAGCGATGAACAAGGCGATTGATTTCCAATTGTACATGTTGGTTCAATGACTTTCCTCCTCTAAAAACACATTTCCGTTTATATGTATATTCAAAACTTGTCGTTGCATTCAAGAAATCATGTCAGGCGCATCGTCCCACATGAAAAGGAGGGGGGGAACTGAAAACGCTTTGGCAATGAAAGCTGGATTTTTGTG
This sequence comes from Peribacillus sp. NPDC096622, assembly GCF_044762665.1. Taxonomy (NCBI): domain Bacteria; kingdom Bacillati; phylum Bacillota; class Bacilli; order Caryophanales; family Bacillaceae; genus Peribacillus; species Peribacillus sp. NPDC096622. The sequence continues at coordinate 391,069 of NZ_JBIWES010000002.1, forward strand.
GTTGGTTATGCGGAGCTTCTTAATAAGCAAAATAAGAAATGGTTCGCTCAGGCAGCCCGTATTGTCCTTAATAAAATCGTTCCATTTTTTGAGGAAGAGCAGCAAATTGTACCTCCTAAAAGGATGCTGTTTAATCATGAGAGCAGTGTGTACGCTTTGAATTAGATTTTGAGATGCAATTCTAGGGTAGTCATCATAGTTTTATAGACTGGGTTCTTTTAAATGTTATCCTTTTTTAGATTTATAGCCTTTAGGCTATTCTTATCCTTTAGGGTTTTATTGACATGGTAGCACTTCCTTAAAGGTACAGAAAAATGAATTCACCTAAGCCTAGCTCTTGTTGATAATGTACAGTTAAATATAAATTGTGACGTATTTTGTTACTTTTCATCATGATTTCGCATTTTAGATACACTGATACGTATATGCCTTTTAATATAGTATTTCTTTCATATGGAAGGATATTATTGGAGATGAAATGAAAGAGGGGTATCCCCGCTTTTGGGTCAGAAAGGAATGCGCCTTTAAAGGTATCGAACCCAGAATTATTTTGGCAATATTTCGAGAACAAGACATCTCCGAAAGAAGTAGTGAATAAATGGAACAGGCATAGATCACGGCCTAAGTGTCCGGTATCAGTAGGGTTCATTTTGGAAAGTTGTAGGGTTTGATCAAAGAGGGTATGTTTTAAATCACCCAACCCGAACTATGCGAGGAATTCGGGTTGGTATTGCTACCAAATATACTGATCTTCTTCTAGTTCTCATGTTCATTAACAAGGACGATCATTAATACCAAATGGATAGATCATTTCCGGTTCTATACCTAAATTTCCATAAAAATGCTGTTCTATAAAATTTTTAATATTTATTAATTCTGAAGGAGTGGGAAAGCACGATACTTGAATGGTAGGGATATGCTCAATTAGCATATTTGTATTATCACCAACATCGGTAGAAATGAGCAAATCAAACTCCTCATATTTGAAGAGCAAATCAATACTGGATGGATCCAATGTTGAGATAGCCACTTTATTACCGTAGTGATATTTTAAAACTTCCCTAATATAATCTTTTTCGTTATAAGTTCTACACATTAACGCAACCTGTATTTTATGTTGATTCCATTTTCGCAGAACGACAGACTGCAGAAGTGAAAATATCTCTAAAACATCAAGTTTCTTAATCGTTAAAGGCACTGAAGAAAAACTTTCAATTGCCATTTCCTCAATTACCTGGAAAATTGGATTTGTTTCAAAATATGGAAGGAACTGCAACATTGAATTTCCTGAACTTTCCGTTTCAAATTCAGTTTCAACTTGTATCCTTTTGAATGTTTGGGATAAATGAAATAAAAAAATATCATCTTGTGATAGATTAAACCCAACATATTTAGAAAGACATTTTAAAAATATATCCAACGGAAAACCTTTTTTACTCCTCATTCTTTTTTTAATATAATTAATGTATTTTGATCTATTTAATGGTCGTTCCTCACTCATGATATAAATAGCAAAGAAGAGGATTTCTTGCAGTTGAATATCTCTTGATGGGCATTTGGCCATATAGTTTACCAATTCTTTCGAGAGCTCAAAATATTTACTACCCTCGTAATTATTTAAAAGATTTTTAGGAAATGAGATATAATGCCCCATGGAGACACGAAAGTTTGATATAGATAAAATCATTGTTAATCGCTGTAAGGCACCTGTTCTGCAAGACATTGAATATTTTGAAAACAGCTGTAATAAATCTGTTTGAAATTTTATCGTATCGATTGAATCATCTTTAATGGTATTAGTTCCAACTGACATAAAGTCCAAATATTGCATGATAAATCTTCTAATCTTTTTTTCATCCCCCATGACTTTAAAGGGGCTTGCAGTTAATGTAACACCTGCCTCACTAACAACTTCTTGTAATTTTTCAAGGTGACGGTATGCAGTGGAACGACTAATATAAACCGCTTGGGATATCTGGGGAATATCAACACCATCGTTCAAAAGAATTAATTTTAATGTGTTTAAATAGGAATTCTTTTCTCTTATTTGTGTTAATAAACTTTCTAATGTACCATTTTCAGGTTTAATTAGACGAACTCCAAGGTTTTCATTTTTTTTTAATATCCATCCGTCAGGGAAAATAGACTCCAGGATTTCTAAATCACGCCAAATAGTACTTCTTGAATATTCTGTTTTATCGGATAATTCAGCTATGCTAATCCATTTGTTATTATTAAGTAAATGAAAGATCAAGTCTGAATAACGTTTATAAAATCGATTCATATTATCACCTATTTCGTAATCGGATATATTCTATCCTAAACCTAAACCTAAGACTACAAAAGAATTCTCACTTTATTTCCATTCTTAACTTAGAATATTTACATCGATTCTATTATTGAGAGTAACTAAGTCCCGTTTTTTAATAGCACCTTTTCTTTCTTGAGATATTATCCTTAGAATCGGAAATTATTGTCTCGCTTTAAAGTATTTTTCTTTCTCATTAATAACTTTAAGTATGAATAATCCCCAACTTTTAAGAAGATTGTGATTATGACTGAATATGAACCAAAAAGCACTTACATAAAGTAAGTGCATAAAACGGATTTTATCTTTTTTGTGACCTGTTAAAGGATAGGCAGGTGATTGTTACTTTCTTTCAACCATTAACTTTCGTATTTAAAAGTCCTGATCTATTATCAAATTTTGACCCAGTTATTTTTAATCGCATGGATAACTGCTTGAGTGCGGTCATTTACTTTTATTTTTTGGAGTATTCTGCAGACATGATTTCTTACTGTCTTTTCACTGATGAAAAGTATTTCACCGATCTGGGAATTGTTTTTTCCATCTGTAAGCAATTGGAGGACTTCACATTCGCGGCTTGTTAACAGGTGGAGAGGGCGACAAAGCTTTAGAGATTGCTCAAAAGCTTCATCTTCTCTTAAGTGTTTTCCAGCTAATTTTCGATATTCATTTAGTATATTGTTGATTACCTTTGGATGTAAATAAGAACCACCCTCCGCAACAAAATGCACAGCATCAATAAGTTCACTTGCGCTCATCTCTTTAAGCAGATAACCTATTGCACCGCTTTGAAGTGCTTCGGTTACATGATTTTCATCTTCACTTATGGATAAGATCATTACTTTTGCATTGGGGTTATTTTCGATTAGCCTGCGTGTTGCTTCGATTCCATTCATTTGTGGCATACTGATATCGATTATGAAAACGTCTGGCTTATATGCTTTTTCAATAGAAGCTACTTCGTTACCATCTACACCTTCGGCAATAACTTGAAAAGATTTTTCAAGTTCAAGGATTCGTTTAACCCCTTCTCGGAAAAGTTGATGATCGTCTATAATAGCAATTGTGGTAGTCATTTAGTCAGCTTCTCCTAACCCTCTAATTTTCTATATTATTAAATCGTTTATTAAACCTATTCGTAACAATGAAATGAAGCAAGTATTTAAACTCAGGATTTCTACCTGCGAATTGTCCTAAGATAGTAATTGATGAAACCTTTTCATTTATATATTTATGGAGCATCAATTAGATGCCAATTAATTTTCCCGGTATAATCACCTATATAAACAAAAGGATCAATTTTTAACAGTATACCTTTATCTGATTCCCAGTTAATGGACACGTTTTGTTCATCTTGTGTAATCATTTCATAAACATTCGTCTCAACTCCAAGGGCCATTGTTGTTTCAATTCCATCCTCATTAACAAACTTTAATGCATCTCTCAATAAATGCCCTTGACTATCAGAGAATTCACCCGTTAATGTTGCTGTGAGGCGCCATGAACTTCCCACTCTACGGGTATCCTTCACAAGGATGTCCCAATCATTATTTCTTTTTGAATAGGTCGGTTGATTTGGTATTTGCATATTTTCAAAACTAACATTTTCAGTTACACTCATGAAACTTAATTTTCCCGTGACATTGACGGTCACTACTTCAATATTTGACTTTCGACCCGTATCATCTACAACATAGACTGCAACTTGATGCATGCCTAAAGACAATTGATCTGCCGGAATACTGTGTTGATAGTCAATGTCCTCACCTTTGTTAGTTGAATTTGAAACATTAGAAGCAAATTTTACAGGAGTATTACTATCCACTGCATAATATAAATCGACTAGATTACTATCAAGATCGTTCCAACTGCCACTAATTGTATACTCAGTGCCAAAATCAACGGGAAATTCTCGATTAGCATCCGTTAACGAAATGGCTGGGGGACTTTCAACAATGATTTTTATTGTAGCATCTGAATAAGCTCCTCCATTATCTCTTGCTATGACATGAAAGTTATTTTCTCCTAATTTTAACTGATCTGACGTTATAGGATAGCTCCAATCTACCGGTTCAGTAGAACCTCCATTGTCTAGTACTTCGGATTTCAGTAACTCGCCATCTAAGTCATAAGATAAGGTATTTGTGTAATCATCAGAATCCATCCAAGTTCCTTTTACTTGATAATCTTCACCAACAGCTAAATGAATAGGACCTTCTTCATTTATGGTCACTTCAGGTGCATTGTTAGCTTGAATGACATAATCTACTGGCTTCGTATTCGTTATATAGTTACTCCCCTCAAATTTAACTGACTCAGTAACTTGCGTATTTACCTTTACTTGATTAACTTTCGCTTTAAAGGAAATGGTCACATCGTTCCTATTAGTATTCATATTAGGAATACTAGCTGCTAAAGATTGTCCCGTCCAAAAACTATCATCCAATTCTTCTGAGCCGTCTCCTGCTGATATTGTCATTGAGCCAGGAACATAGGAAACATGATCATTTAAAACAGTCTTCACTATAATATTGGTCCAATCTTGTTTGCCGGAAAGATACTTCGCATTTATCGTATAGGTTAATTCCTCACCCTTTTTAGCCAGAGCACCACCGTCAACAACAGTACCATCTTTTCTTGTTATTGTTTCTTTCACTTCTGTGTTTACTAGCCCCGGTACTTCGTCAAATGCAACACGATTATTCTGATATCTAGATCCTGTTGAACCAGTGAAGCCCCAATAGACTTGATCTGCACCAAAGATATTTTGTATATTTATTGGGACAGAAACAGGATCTAAACCTTCTAATTGATACGTAAGTGTTGATGTAGTTGCATTCCAATTAATGGTGAATTTACGCCAGGTATCATTTGATAAATTACCAGGATATTGAACACTACTAGATGGACCATCAATGTTATTGTGTTTCATCGTTCTTCTATACTCAAAAAGTGTGAAGTAATCGATATAAGTTTCAGCTAATCCTGGGTAGCTCCAAGCAACATGGGTCCCTTTGGTTGTATTTGTATCAAAATAACCATCGAATCCATTATTGTTAATATAGGTATCAAACTCAACAGCAAAGCTTTTTTGAATGCCGTCCGTTTTGGATGACCCATGTTTCTGCCCGGCATAAACTCCAAGACCTGAACCACTGTGAGGAGATAAGGCATTTGTGCCTCTTGAGTCATTATGCATAACAAAGGCCATACCATCTGCTGCGTTAGCTCCTTGATTCCCGAAATAGATATACATTGACGCATTAAAATCTTTTGTTAGGTCCATTTTATTAGCTTCAGTCGACCAGATACCACCCTTTTGATTCGGAGAATTAGGGGTTATTTGAACGATATTACCTCCTATAACGGAACTATTTGAACCACCGGTAGTGGGAGGAATGAATATACCAGTCAAATCAATTTTAGATGGTGGATTGTTTTCATTCGCAGCTTTAACATGCACAGGGGCCAACCAGCCGGAACTTGGCAGAATTAACCCCATTACTAACATCAAGGAAAGGGTAGCACGAGGAAATTTCCTGTTATTCTTCTCCATTGTCTTCCCCTCTTTTTTTCTTTTTCAGTAAAATAATGATAATGATGATCAATGCTAAAATAAACACAGCAAGTCCAATGAAAAGGAACGTATAATCTTTTTCAACTTCAACTGCTGCTTTATTTATCGCTTTTGCATCTGCGCCTTTAATTTCAAACATTTTATCAAATTTCCAGGTTTGATTACCGTCTGTAATTGTTAAATATAAATGATATTTACCTGGTTCCAACTTTTGATTATCCCAGGTAATAGGAAAATCAAAATTAGAATTCGGTGCCATGGATAACTTACTTTTCTTCGTTGAGTGGAGCTTCTCTTTTTTTCCTTCCTTCGTAATACGCGCATATACATCCAAGTTATTTATTATGACAGCTTCGGTATTTTGCAAATTCGCAGTAACAACCGTACGATAGTTCATCAACCCTGCTTGAACTTTATTTAACTTTAGTTTCGGCTTAACAACTTCATCCGTTCCCGTTAATTTCACGCCAATTACATATGAAAATTCATTTTTGATTTGAACTTTATTATTTACTTTCTTTTTGTCCTCTTTATTTATTTCGTGAACATAGAATCCACCCAAAATAATTCCATCAAATGACTCTTTGGGCATTTGAATAGTAAAGGGCACTTTTTTTGTTTCGTTTCCTTTTATTACAATTTCTTGCCTTGGAGATATCAGGTCAGAAAAAGCATACTTTAATGAGCTGTCTTTTTTGTGTCCGGATTTGCTATAGTCAATCACTCCATTTTGATTGGTAATAGCTGTATTGGGTTCGATCATTATCTTTTTTTCTTCACTAGAAGTGTTTTTAACGGATAAAGATATCGTTTGTTTTGAACCTGGAGCCATCTTCAAATCAAAATAGGTGAGCTTTTCATTAATTTGGTTTTTGGGAATATTGGCTTTGACTGAATACTCCATAGTACCGGCAAAGGCCACTTCATTATTCGAAACAATTCCTAATCCAATCGATAATATTAAAACCATAATAGATAACATATTTTTCATTTTTTCTATCCCTCACATCTCTAATTACATGATGTCATTTTTCAAAAAAAACTTGGCTAAAATAATTAATTAAGCCAAGTTTTTTAATTTGAATTTATTTCGGTGCGTCAGATAATTCCCATGTCATAGTAGCTGTGTAGTTTTGAGCATCAGCCGATCCCGCCAAAACATTTAATTTTACGTTACTATTATCGCCTTCGGTACCTGAAAAAACATCAAGCCATGTTCCTCGACCCGCATCTACTTCAGCTAACATGAATACTTTTGAATCTGTATTATCAAATACAACATCATTAGCAGTCGGTGGTGTGGAAACATTACTGGTTTGTGATTTTACTTGTCCATTTTTGAATGATAAAATAGCTCCTGTTAAGACTTCTCCAGTATCGCTTTTAAATTCTGAAGCCTTTGCTGTCAAAGACCATCCTTCGCCCGTTCCACGTTTATCTGAAACCTGTACAAAGGGATCTTTATTTTTAGCATTATAAGTCGTGTTTCCACTCATGATCTTTTGTGTTCCAAATTGGATATTTGAGGCATGGTCCAGAGTTAAAGCCCCAGCATTTCCAGTACCGCCATTTCCTGGATCCTCAGGATCAATTGGACTTGGTGGATTAGGATTGTCCGGATTTGTAGGATCTAATGGATTAGTTGGCCCCTCATCTGCAATAAAGCCAATATGATTATTAGAAGTTGCGTTATTTATGACAGCTGCCTCTGCTGAACTTGTTGAAAGAAGTGTTCCGGCCAAAATAATGCCGCCTACTGCTGATAAACTAAATACTTTCATTTTTCTAATCTCCTATTTCGTTTATTTATTATTGTGGAGCGTCCACTAGACTCCAAGTTAAAGTCGATACATAATCTCCTGCTAAGTTTCCTGATGGAACAGAAATTTTAATGCTGCTTGGATCAAGTTTATCTACCCAAGTCCCTAATCCTGTGTTCACATCAGCTTTCATAAGGATTTGGGGATTAGTTGTTCCACTATCCGTACCTAATTGTACTTCCCTTAGTTCAGGTGCAGGAGAAACATTTCCAGGATTTGTCTCGGTAGTCCCGATTGGTAATGTTACAATTGCACCTTTCAAAATTTTAGTGCCATCTGTTTGATCCGTAAATGGTGATGTTGCAACTTGCAAAGCCCAACCTACACCTGTACCACGCTTATCCGTTACTTGTACGTTAGGATCTATGGTTGTAGTTGTATATTCTACGGCACCACTCGCTAATTGGTGGGTATCAAATTCTAAAGGTGAAACATTATCAATCGTTAATGAACCTTCGTTACCTGTTTCACCACCTGGTTCACTTGGGAAAATTGGATCAGTTGGTCCTGTAGTTCCATCTCCTGGTGTTATCGTAATATGACCATGAGAAGTTGCTCCAAGGCCATCTGTACTTCCTGTCACTGCATTGGGATCGATTGCTGCGAATGTAGGTGTCGCGAATAACAGTAATGCTGCTGAGGGCATTAATCCTTTAATTAAAACTTTTTTGAAACTCATTTTGTATTTCCCCTTTTTAATTTTTAATATATGATGCTCATGACCACGCCTTGAATTTGGATGGAAAATCCAGTGCGCCGATTAAACGCTGTTACAAATTCTACTGAGAATTCCTCTTTTTCCCGTTGCTTTTCCCTCCCTGCAGTTATTTATGTTCAATAAAGAAATGAGAGAAATGAGTAGTTTGTAATATAAAAGGTATGTCATGTGTTAATTACATTCTATAAAATAAATCGTTAGACCTAATTTCAAAAATGGGTTGTGAGGGTTCATGTAAGAAACTCAATGCCATAAACATGTAATTGGAATGACTAAAGACTGTTGTAATTTGTCGGATGATGTAAATTTAACGCTAGAAGGATAATTACTTTTGTAAAGAGGGATTAAGAAGCATAATTGATTTATTAAAATGAAACTTAATATGATCAATGAGAAGAATGAAATTATTGTTTCAAAAAAGTTATATTTCAAGAGGAGGAAACACTATTGGAAGTTATGAAAAGGGGTTTTGCATAAAATAATCAAAAAGGCTCATAGTTTCGATAAACGGCATATACTCTATTCTAAATAAACTTATTGGGCTGTTTTTGTAAACGGGAATTTGTTGAAGTTGTTTTTGAGTTTTCTCTATGAAAATGCCATTCGTATTGTGAATACATGTAAATAGCCTCGTTTTTTGAAAAGGGTAATTCGATACCTTATGAGAATGTTGAACAGGGCTATAAAACAAAAGTTTTGAGATCATACTTGTTTGCTTAGGAACAGCCAGAAAGATTTGTAGTAGTTACAGCTGAAGGGGGTGGGGTGAAACACCTTTTTCAATTAGCATAAGAATAATCGGACAAAAGGACATAAGAGGACAATTGATTTAGGACAGTAAACTATCTTTCAAAATATATATATAATATGAAGTTGTAAGCTTCAATAAAGAAATACTGTAGGTATTTTCTTGTTTTATAATAGCAATGTAAGTAGTCTTATTTCCAAATCCCCTGTATCTTATCTATTTTTTTAGAGGTTTTAACTATGTTGGAGTATATTGTATTTTAGTATTAAATCAGAATAGCAGAAACTTAACCAAAACTTCTCTACTGTATATGTAGATATTTTTTTGAGGTCTTGTTAGTGCTATCCCATAAACAGTTGGATTTTTGGATTAGTTCTATTTTACTTCTTCTGCAAATAGATACGTCCCAAGTTTAATTTATTTGGTTTCAAAAAAGATATATTGCCTGGATATCGAAGAGGTATTCATAAAAAGTGATAAATAGAATTGATGCATTACTTAATAACATTTATTAAATAACATTCAATTATTCACAACTAGGTTTATGAGGTCCATCTATTTCATATTTAGATTATTAAAAAGGAGAGTAGGGAAATGATAGAAACTACACTAGCATTAATATGTAATTTATATAAACACTTTAAAATGACAACTTGCCATTCATTTAGGATGGGGAATGATTTATGAGGTTTCGGACGTTATTTGGGAATTGAAAATCATCAAGAATTTCTTTTTATTTTAGGAGCTCTTCATGATATTGGTAAATTAGAAATTCCTCAACAATTATTAAAATAAAAAGGCTGTTTTCACATACTTTGTTGCTATTTACCAAGTAGTGCGGTGTGGTTGATTTCCCCTCCAGATGCTCGCTTTCCGCGGGGCGGGCGGTGAGCCTCCTCGGCGTAAACGCCTGTGGGGTCTCACCTGTCCCGCTGCTCCCGCAGGAGTCTCACACTTCCGCTCCAATCAACCTTAAATAGTTTCGTTTTAAAAACAACAATCTTTAGGAAAAGAGCCAATAAAAAAGAAAGACTAATCTCTGAAGATTAGCTTTGGGGTGTTTGTAATCGCGTAAAGAAAAGAATAAGAATACTTAAACACGCTGAAATGCGTGTTTTTTCTGTAAATAAGCAATATTGAAAAGTGAAATTACCAAAGTGACAATTAAATAATGTTATTTATTGCATTGAATCGCCAAGCAATCCAATGTTAGTGTTTCGACTGATACGATGGCAGGAATGATTTTTTTCATGGACGTCCTCTTGTCTATCTTTTTCATGAATTCTCATATTTTAAGCCATTTATACAGTGAAAACGTATGAAATATTGAAAAACAGGAAGTAACGACTAGCTCAATCCGCAATTCCTTTTAATAGATGTTCATGACCTGTATTCTTTATAATTACAGGTGGAAAGTCAAAATGATACGGATCAAGCAATTTGCTTGGCCCGTATCATTTCAATTCATCATGTAACTTATTTAAAAGATCCTGTGAATCTTCGCCACTCATCATCTGGCCGTTCACTCTCGCATAGGGGGTTTTCTTACAAAGCGTACACTCACTCAAACATTCATATTCCTTATATTGAATCCTTGGATTCGCTAAGAACTTACCATAATCGGCAACTGTTTGTTCATTAAGGAAGCGGTCAAGATTATTTTGGCAAAATTCAATCTGGATTTTCGCCTTTTTTGAGAACACTTTGGATAACAAATTTTTCATCATATCGCTTCTTTCATTGGAAGAGTAAATATTTGTTATTTTGATTTTAACACTTCCTGTAACGAAATGCATGATTGGTTCATCCAAATTCATTACAATTTGACTATCGGGAGAATATCAAAGCATTTCCCTTGTATATATTGACACATGTCCAAGAAATGATAGAATAAGAATGGATGATAATGAATCTCATTATCATAAATGGAAGAACCTTGTAACTATTGCAAACTCATGAGTCCCATTTCAATAGGTGACTTTGCGATAGTCTTTATTAAAATATACTTAATTAAAAATATTTTCGCTGTATTAAAGTGAGATAGGAAGAGTAGGAAATGTAGATGAAGATAAGATATTTAGTCATGGCGTTGATTGTTTTATCATTTACGTCATTATTCATTGGTGTAAAAGATATTACCCCCCTGGATTTAATGAATCTAAGTGATGATAAAGTGCAAATCATGCTGCAAAGCCGTTTCCCCAGAATGGTGACCATAGTCATTGCCGGTATTGTGATGAGTATAAGCGGGCTGATCATGCAGCAATTGAGCCGCAATAAATTTGTATCCCCGACGACTGCCGGTACCATGGACTCTGCAAGGCTGGGACTTCTTCTTGCCATTATCATTTTTCCATCGGCAGCACTTATTGAGAAAATGGCATTCGCTTTCATATTCGCTTTGGCAGGTACGTTCTTGTTCATGAAAATTCTTGATCAAGTGAAATATAAGGATACGATTTTCATTCCATTGGTTGGTTTGATGTTTGGTAATATCGTAGGATCCATCTCGACTTTCTTTGCCTATAAATATGATTTGATTCAAAGCCTCAACACATGGATGAATGGTGATTTCTCGATGATCATGTCGGGAAGGTACGAACTTATATATGTAAGTATCCCTCTGGTCATTCTCGCATACTTCTTTGCCAATAAATTCACTGTGGCAGGGATGGGTGAGGAGTTTGCTATCAATCTAGGACTCAATTATAAGCTTATAGTCAATTTTGGATTGATCATCGTGGCATTATCCTCCACTGTCGTTTTGTTAACGGTGGGAACGATTCCTTTCATAGGATTGATCGTACCAAATATTGTATCCCTTTACCTTGGTGACAATTTGAAAAAGAGTCTTTCTCATACAGCATTGCTAGGGGCAGTATTCCTATTGATCTGCGATATTCTGGGCAGGATCCTCATATATCCATTTGAAATCCCGATTGGACTGGTGGTTGGTGTGATAGGAAGCGCCGTATTTATCTATTTGATAATGAGGAGAAAGGCATATGAATAATAAAAGTAGGATCATTATATTGGCTGTTGTTGCAGCAGCTTTAACGGCAGGTTATATCTTTTGGGACCTTGGCCCGAATTGGGATTATGCACTGCCGAGAAGGGTTATAAAAATCATCGCCATCATCGTGGTTGGTTGTGCAATAGCTTTTTCAACAGTGATTTTCCAGACGGTCACGAATAATAAAATCCTGACACCAAGCATTTTAGGGTTGGACTCCATGTATATGCTGATCCAAACGGGAGTGATCTTCATCTTCGGTTCAACGCATATCATGATCATGAATAAAAATCTCAATTTCCTGATTACACTTGCGGCCATGCTTATTTTTGCAAGCCTGCTGTTCAAGTTCATGTTCAAGAAAAACCGCAATATTTACTTCCTATTGCTGATCGGTATCATCTTCGGAACCTTATTCGGCAGCATGTCTTCATTCATGCAGGTATTGATTGACCCGAATGAATTTCAAATCATTCAAAATAAAATGTTCGCCAGCTTCAATAATGTCAATACAGACCTGTTAACGTTAGCTATTATCCTCATGATAGCAGCAATGATATATTTCATGAGATTTTTGAAGTATTTGGATGTCATGTCCCTTGGGAGGGACCAAGCCATAAACTTGGGTGTGGATTATGATTTTGTCACGAAGCGGGTTTTAATCGTCGTGACGGTTTTAATCTCCATTTCGACTGCCCTGATCGGTCCGATCACGTTCCTCGGATTGCTTGTTGCAAATGTGGCTTATCAATTCATTAAGTCCTATCAGCATAAACATATCATCCCGGGTGCAATGCTGATCAGTGTGATTGCCTTGGTCGGCGGCCAATTCATTGTAGAGAGGATCTTTACGTTCTCCACGACCTTAAGTGTCATCATCAACTTTGTCGGCGGTGTCTATTTCATCTATCTTCTATTAAAGGAGAATAAATCATGGTAGAAGTGAAAAATTTATTCAAAAAATATAATAATAAAACGGTTGTCGAGGATGTTTCCATTGAAATAGTGAAAGGGAAAATCACATCCTTCATCGGTCCCAATGGAGCGGGAAAAAGTACCGTCCTTTCGATGATCAGCCGTCTCATTACCCGGGATTCAGGAGAAGTCCTGATCGAGGGTAAGGATATGGGGAAATTCAATAGCAATGAACTTGCGAAAAAGATTGCCATCTTAAAGCAGGCTAACCACATCAATATCCGTTTAACGATTCGTGAACTCGTCGCCTTTGGCCGTTTTCCTTATTCACAAGGAAAGCTGACTAAAGAGGATTGGAAATACGTCGATGAAGCGATTGAATATATGGAACTTGCTGACATGCAAGATAAGTTTCTTGACCAGCTTAGCGGCGGCCAGCAACAGCGGGCCTTCATTGCCATGGTTATTGCCCAGAACACGGAGTATGTACTTCTTGATGAACCCCTGAACAATCTTGATATGAAGCATTCCGTCCAAATCATGAAGGTATTGAGGAGATTGGCTGATGAATTGGGGAAAACGGTCATTATCGTCATTCATGACATTAATTTTGCTTCCTGTTATTCCGACTATATTGTCGCATTGAAGGATGGCAGGGTTGTTCATAATGGACCTACCGAACAAGTCATCAATTCCAATGTATTAAAGGAAATTTATGATATGGATATTGAAATCCAAAGTATCAATGACAATAAGATCTGTGTGTACTTCACATAAGACAATTCCATTTGGTTTTAAATTACTTCAGTATTCGTAACCGTCCAGGAATCACCTACTACGCTCTTAGGCAGTTAAGAGTTGGCGGGCGCCCAAGACTTTAGCCGCCTCCTGTTCATCTGGCAGGGAAAGTGTTGAGATGACACTCTGTGATGGTGAGGATTCAATATGTAATTTTAAATAAAAAATTTTTCGAGGTGACCATAATGATTAAGAAATTATCCTTACTGCTTTTGGTTGCAATGCTGGCTGTAGTGGCTGTAGCTTGTGGATCAGATAAGGAAAAAGAAGAATCAAGCGCGAAAAAAGAAAGTGCTAAAAGCGAAGAAATTACGGTTAAGCACCAACTAGGCGAAACGAAAGTGAAAACAAACCCTGAAAAAGTCGTTGTATTCGATATGGGTACTCTTGATACTCTTGATAAATTGGGTGTCGAAGTAGCAGCTGTTCCACATGATGGTCTTCCAGAATACCTTTCTAAATATGAAGGTACAACTGAAAATGCCGGTGGATTAAAAGAGCCTGACTTCGAAAAAATCAACGAAATTGCTCCTGACTTAATCCTTATTTCTGGCCGTCAATCTGAGGCATATAAAGAATTAAGCAAAATTGCCCCTACTGTTTTTGTGGGTGTAGATACAACAAAGTATATGGAATCCTTTGAAGAAAACGTAACACTTTTGGGTAAAATCTTCGATAAAAAAGACGAAGCAGCTAAAGAATTGGCAAGTGTAGAAGAAAACATTAATGCTTTGAAAGAAAAAGCCCCAACTGATAAAACTGGTTTAATCGTTCTTGCCAGCGGCGGAAAAGTAAGTGCTTACGGACCGGATTCAAGATTTGGAATCATCCATGATGTATTCGGAGTACCTGCAGTAGATGATAAATTGGAAGTATCGACACATGGTCAAAGTATTTCTTTCGAATACATTGCTGAAAAAAATCCTGACTACCTATTCGTTGTAGATAGAGATGCGGTTGCTGGTGATGGAGCTGCAGCGAAAGAAACGATTGAAAATGACATTGTAAAAAATACAAAGGCATTTAAAGAAGGTAACATCATTTATCTAGACCCTAACTACTGGTACTTATCAGGCGGCGGTTTAGAGTCTGTTGACGCTATGGTTAAAGAAGTATCAGAAGGAATTAAGTAATATAAATATGATTAATGAAAATCCTGTCCTCGATCGAGTGGCAGGATTTTTTTATTTTTATAATAAAGCTGGATGAAACAAATATACTAACAAAGGGGACGGAAGAACTCCTGCAAAACACAGGTAAGCTTATAATAAGGCGCCCACAATCCAATTAAGGGAATGGGGAAAGGACAAGGTCTATATTCCACCTGTTGCCGCTGCTATGGCTTATATAGGCTGCAATCGTAGAAATATGGCCCTTCAGCCAAAATGAAAAAATTCAGTTTCTTCCTATTATAAAGTCTTTTTCATCCTTTCCGGTTCCAGGAGGGATTTTGAAATCGTAATTTATGTTAATTTTGGTAAATTGAATCTTTTATGGATGATAAAAATAATATGATCTTCACTTCAAATTGTAGGGAAGAATTCGGTTTCATTAATTTTCAGGAAAAATTATTTGAAAAAAGCTGATCAAAAAAGCCGGAGGGGAATGATGTCGATACTACGCGTAATCCATTTGTTATTTTATGGAATTCAAGTGCGACAGGACGTAATAATGAACGGGTAAAACTTTTACTGGTACGGGGTTTCGAAGTCGGTTGAGAAAAGCATCCATGTAACCGGCAATCCATTTTCAACTGTCGAATTATCGGGAAAAAATCCTGGATATATCCATAGCTTTCAATAATTGAAGATTTATATTTTTACATATTTTGTAATGCACTGGTTTTTTTATAAAGAGTCGTTTATAATGGTAAAAGCCTGAAGGACGTGAAAATATTTAGTGACTGTCATCTGCAGTCACACCCAAAAATTACGGTAATATTTATTGGAATAAGACATGGAGTTCCTATATATTTGTTATAGGTGCGCTAAACATTCGAGACGGGCGAAACTCTGTTATTTTTTCGAAGGCTTGTTCATAGGCTAAAGAAGTGTTCTGGATAGGTTATGGATGTGACAAAAGGTGGTTTTTCACAATCTTGACTATCCAAGTGAAAGAATGCTATTATAAGGTTTCCGATTTTCCGTCTTTTGTAAGTTTGTAAAAATTTATATAAATAAACCACTAGATTAATAGAGGTGAAAGCATGAATAATTTTCTTAAAAAAAGCCGGCATTTATTTGCAGATAACATACTAGGCTTTTTCTTTATTGCGGTAGTCTTGTTTTGGATAAAAACTTATATTGGATATCGAATTGAATTTAACTTAGGTCTTGAAAATGGCCTGCAACAGTTCTTACTGTTCATAAATCCGATTAGTTCAGCCATTTTATTCTTTGCCTTGGCACTATTGGCTAGAGGCAAAAAATCGTTTAAATGGATCATCAGGTTGAACCTATTGATGTCCTTATGGTTATTCTTCAATATTGTATACTACCGGTCATTTACCGATTTCATTACATTGCCAACCTTGACGCAAGTGCAAAATGCCGGGGATTTGGGACCGAGTATTTTAGAATTATTTAAAGGCCATGATGTATTTTATTTCCTTGATACGGTTCTTTTGATCGTGTTGTACAGATTCAAAGACTTTAAAGTGGAAGACTTCAAAGTCAAACGCCGTACAGTTGGAATGGTCTACCTAGCGGGACTAGCAATTTTCGCCATCAATTTGGGACTTGCTGAAAAGGATCGCCCGCAATTATTATCAAGAACATTCGACCGGAACTATATCGTCAAATACTTGGGAATGTTCAACTATACGGTTTATGATGCCGTTCAGAATACTAAAACATACGCTCAGCGTGCGACTGCAAACAGCACGGATATCGCCGAAGTCGTCAACTATACGAAGGCAACAAGCGCTGAACCGAATCCTAAGTATTTTGGTGCAGCCAAAGGCAAGAATGTCATTTACCTGCATTTGGAATCGATGCAGAATTTCCTTATCGATTATAAGTTGAATGGGGAAGAAGTAACTCCATTTTTGAACTCACTTGCAGCAGATAAGTCAGATTTCATGCACTTTGATAATTTCTTCCATCAAGTAGGCCAAGGTAAAACAGCGGATGCCGAATTCATGCTTGAAAATTCCCTGTTCGGTTTACCACAGGGGGCAGCATTCACAAACCGTTCCCAAAATACGTATCAAGCAGCACCAGCTATTTTAGGACAACAAGGATACACATCTGCT
Organism: Peribacillus sp. NPDC096622; assembly: GCF_044762665.1. Lineage (NCBI taxonomy): Bacteria > Bacillati > Bacillota > Bacilli > Caryophanales > Bacillaceae > Peribacillus > Peribacillus sp. NPDC096622. The sequence goes on from NZ_JBIWES010000002.1 coordinate 408,219, forward strand.
GTGTTCCATGGTAATTACAAATCTTTCTGGAACCGGGATAATATGTATAAGTCTCTTGGTTTTAATCAGTTCTTCGATGCAAACCATTATAATATGGAAAATAAAGAGGAAGTACTAAGTTATGGATTGATGGATAAGCCTTTCTTTAAGGAATCGATTCCGATGTTAGAAACGCTTAAACAGCCTTTCTATACCAAATTCATAACGGTATCCCATCATTTCCCATATTCAATGGACCAGGAAAAAGCAACAATCGGTAAGCATACGACAGGCGATGCTTCCGTTGATAGTTACTTCCAAACTGCACGCTATGCCGATGAGGCGCTTAAAGAGTTTTTCGATTATCTGAAGGAATCCGGTCTATATGATAACTCGGTAATCGTTATGTATGGTGATCACTATGGTATTTCCGAAAACCATAAAGAAGCCATGTCAAAAGTTCTTGGCAAGGATGTTGGCGCATTTGAGAATGCCCAATTGCAACGTGTACCATTATTGATTCATGTTCCAGGTGTTGAAGGCGGGGAAATGCACCAATACGGAGGACAGATTGACCTTCTCCCGACTTTATTGCATCTGTTAGGAATTGAATCTAAAGATTATGTACAATTCGGTTCCGATTTATTGTCAAAAGATCATAGTGAAGTGGTACCTTTCAGGAATGGTGATTTTGTAACACCGGATGTCACTTCCATTAAAGGGAAATACTACGATACTAAAACAGGAGAATTGGTCGAGGAAAATGATGACATCCTCAATTATAAAACGAGAGCTGAAACGATGCTCAATTTATCCGACCAAGTAGTGAACGGCGACTTACTCCGTTTCTATACTCCAAATGGCTTTAAACCGATTGATCCTTCTGATTATGATTACACATATGATGAAGAAGGTTCTGAGGAAGATAAGACCGATAAATAAGGCTAATGAAAGAACAGGCAGGAAGCCATCGCTTCCTGCCTGTTTTTTATATGTGTCATCCTTTATTGGTCATCATGGCAATATACTTTCTGATTTCATCAGGCTTCCCTGTATATTTTTCAGCACGTTGTTCGTCTTTCAGGATTTTATCCTTTGCTTTGACCAGGATTTCTTCACCCTTGGCTTGCGGCACGGCCACGACTCCATCTATGTCCCCTATGATGATGTCCCCTGGAAATACGGTGACACCTCCACAGGAAATGGGCACATTGGTTTCGCCTACACCTGCCTTGCCGCTAGCGGCAATAGCAGTCCCTTTGCTGAACACAGGAAAATTCAATTCTTTAATGGCTTCAAGATCGCGAATGACCCCATCGACTACGAGGCCGCCAATTTCCATGGTCTGCATCATGCCGACAACAAAGTCTCCTGCTATAGCCCGGTATGTATCCCCCTTGCAGTCAACGACTATTATATCCCCAGGCTTGGCTTCGCCGATTGCTTTTAACACGGCTGAATTATCACCGACGGGAATCCGTACGGTCAAAGCTCGTCCGGCCATACGAAATTCTTCCTTTAAGGGTTTTATTGCCGAATCCAGATTGCTCAAACCTTCCATTGCATCTGAAATCGCCGTGGTGGGCAAATTCCTGAACTGTGGAATAAGATTATCCATGACTATGATTCCTCCTTAAGAGTTAATGAATATAGCCTAATTATACACAAATTTTGTAATTTTCTAATAGTTTCCCGTTTGATAAAATGGTAAATGTAGTGTAATCAATATCTGAAGGGGGAGGGAAGTTCAGTGTCACAAGGGGGTTCAAATCAAATTCCGTTTTAATCAATCGATTGATTAAACTTTATAGATCTTCGTTATGAAGAGGTTGAAATACCTGCATAGGAGCAGTCCTAGCAAAATTAATGGTAGGGTCTCCATGGCAGTTTGATGTTGCATATCTTTGGTGTTTTCCTGATCTGGATGGGGATGCCAGCGAAGAAATCCATATTACTCAGCCAGTGTGCGGGAGGTCAATAACGATCTTCAAAGCAGGAGCAGAATCAAGACGGATGTTGCCAATGTAAGCCAAAGGGGGCTGAAAACTTCTGGATGAATGATTAAAAAAATGATTCCTGCAATAGTGGCAGCCTGCTGTATGGTCATATGTCTAATGAAGTGGATTCCAGCTTTAAAACAGGCTTTAAGCAGAGGCATTTGATTCATTTTCATTCCTCCTTTTACTTTCAATAATATGACCAGGCATAAAAGAAAATACATGGGGATTCGTTTTCTGCTCAATTATTACGGGTATAGTAAAGGTAAAATAAAAGGAGGAATCTAGGTGGTCATTGTATATATTAGTCTTGCCCTCTTTATCGGATCGATTATTTATTTAGCGTTTTTTGCTTTTAAAACATTTAAGGATTCCAAACCGACAATTGAAAATGTGACTGAAACCGTTACACGCCTCCAGGCAAAAACGGACCAGATTAAATCGGAAACGGACCAACTCGCCATGACACAGCAAGAAATCACTGATGATGTTCAGTATAAAAAAGAGGCCGTACAATATACGGTTGAGGCGGCTAAAGAAATACCTGAACCCTTTAAAAATATTTGGTTTACAATAAAAGGTGACAAGTGGAAGCATAGAAACAGAAGCGATGCATAACTGTTTGACCGATCTGAAATGAACATGATATAGTATGGAAATAATATGTTTCTAGGGTTCCTCGGTTGAACGTTACCGGAATGGTCCAAGAGAAACGCGCAGGAATCTGCGTACACGGAGGGAAAAAAGCCCGGGAGGTTATGATTTATGACCTCCCGGGCTTTTTCTGTAATTGGAGGGGAAAAGATGGCTTGGATTCATTTGGTGATTGCAGGATTATTTGAAGTGGTATGGGCGACAAGTTTAAAGTATACCGAGGGTTTTACGAAATTATTACCTTCTGTCATAACGATCGCTGGCATGGTTATTAGTTTTTATTTTTTGTCCTCGGCGATAAAAACCCTGCCAATGGGAACAGCGTATGCAATTTGGACCGGAATAGGGGCTCTTGGGGCTGTTCTGGTAGGCATCATCGTATTTAACGAGCCTAAGGATGCGATGCGATTGGTATTCGTCGGTTTTATTTTGGTTGGAATTATCGGCTTGAAGGTCACTTCTTCTGAATAATCTACCCACTCCTCGCAAATAGTAATGTTAAATGATTTTTGAGGAGTGAAGAATATGAACTATAAAGCGATAGTATCAAGTGTGATGTTGGCTTTAGTGATTACAGGTTGTGCAACTAATGATAACGAAGGTGCCAATGAAAATCTTGGCCTGAATCGTACAAATCAGGATAATTTAGATAATCCGATGAATGTAAATGACACAAGGCAAAATGTTAATAATGTTAATAATGATAATGGCATAAACGGTATGAAGGTCTCCGAGGATATCTCAAATCGAGTTGAAACCTTGAAGGAAGTTAGTAACGCAAATGTCATCGTGACTGAAAATAATGCCTATGTAGGGGCAGTATTAAAAGACGGCGGGGAAAAGGATATCTCGAATGACCTTAAAGAAAGGGTTGCTGATACAGTAAGGGAAGCCGATCCATCTGTAGACCAAGTTTATGTATCGGCAAATCCGGACTTTGTTCAAAGAATGGAAGGGTATGCGAATGATATCGAGAATGGAAAACCCGTTGAAGGATTTGCTGAAGAGTTCCGTGAACTTGTAACACGGATTTTTCCAAGTCCGAGGTAATTGGTAATCATCAAAGAATTAAGATGTAAAGACTTATCCGGTGGATTCCGGATAGGTCTTTTCCTATTTTAAAGAGATCTGTGGATCATGACTAACTTTAAATAGGGTGGTTACAATAATCGAATGAACTAAAAATTTTGTAATGGGGGTGGGATGGTGAGGTTATTTAAGGGCAGGAGGGAAATGGATCAAGTATCCTTCCAGGTTACTTCCAAGGATTTTAAGGAACTCCTTAAAAAGTTTAAAGCATCTAATGATTTTCTTACCTTCCAATTCCCGAATGATGATGGCTATATCATCTCCTACTTCAATTCACTGGTTAGTGCACAACAGCTCCATGAACAAGTATTGGCAGTCATGTCGAATCAACCAAAGAAGGTCCTTAAGCAACTAAAAGGCGATATTCCGATGGAAGATATGAAATTGACGGCTGATCTAAAAGACATTCAAAGGTTGGTTTTGGCAGGATCGATCATGATTCAATACAAGCAAGATGATGAAATGTGTTTGCTCATTCCATGTGTTCACAGTATGAAAAGGCAAATTTCCACACCCGAGTCGGAGTATACTGTCGTTGGGTCCAAGGAGGCCTTTGTTGAATCGCTTGATTCGAATTTGAATCTGATTCGCAACCGGTTGCCCACTCCTGATTTGCAGTCCAAGGAATTTAGGGTCGGGAGCATCTCGCAAACAAGGATAGCGGTACTCTACATAGATGGGGTGGTAAATCAACAGATCATTAAGACAGTCATACAGAGAATAGAAGATATAGAATATGATACGATCGTCGATATATCGTTTGTAAGCCAGATGATCACGGATAATCGGAATTCGATGTTTCCGCAACTGATTGATACGGAGCGGCCAGATCATCTGGCCAGTGTATTATCGGAAGGGAAAATAGGCATCATGCTGGATGGATCTCCTCATGCATTGGTTGGTCCCAATACCATCATCTCATTCTTCTCATCATTTGAAGATTATTTTCAAATTTGGAATCTCGGTACTTCATTCCGTTTGATTCGGCTTTTCGCCGTGCTGTTTTCCGTTTTGTCTTCCCCTCTGTATGTTGCCGTTTTAACCTATCATTATCAAGTGATTCCAACGGATTTGCTGCCAATCTTAATATCATCCAGGGGAGTGATTCCTTTTCCGCCAATCTTGGAAGCAATTGTGCTGGAAGGGACGATCGAATTGCTGAGGGAAGCGGCGGTCAGGCTGCCTGCTAAGGTTGGCTCTACCATCGGCATTGTTGGCGGTATAGTCATCGGTACAGCCGCTGTGGAAGCGGGATTTGTCAGTAATGTCTTGCTGATGCTTGTCGCTTTGGCCGCCTTGGCTTCATTTACAGTGCCGATATACCAAATCAGCAATACGATTCGCCTTATCCGCTTTCCTTTTCTAATTGCAGCCCAGTTATACGGGCTATTTGGAATAGCTTTATGCAGTGCATTCATATTAAGTCATTTATTGAAATTGACTTCGCTTGGCAGTCCTTATTTAGACCCGCTTTACCCGTTAAGAATTCATGACTTTAAAGATAGTCTGATTCGCCTCCCTTTTTCAAAGCAGAAAAAACGCCCGCAATTTCTGCGGACGGAAAATTCACTAAGGATAAGGAAGGAGGCAAAAATGCGAAACTCCCATAATGATATTGATGAATAAGGTGTAGAAAGCGGTGAGATGGCATGGAAGTCAAACCAAATGAAACTAAACTAATATCTCCATTTTTTGTTTTTTTCCTCATGCCAGGCATGCAGATAGGAGTAGGGATATTGGGGTTTGAACGGATCATAGCGAAAGAGGCTGGCCAAGACGCATGGATAGCGGTCCTGATATCAGGGTTGATCATAAATGTTCTGCTTTGGATGTGTTTCAAGCTTTTAGGCAGGGGCCCCCAAACACTTGATTTGGTTGCCATCCATAAGGATTTGTTTGGCAAATGGGTCGGAAATGCTTTCAATATTTTATTCATCCTCTACTTTATAATGATTTCCATCATTCTTATCAGGACTTATTTAGAAGTCATTCAGGTTTGGATGTTCCCTGGTGTCAATGTCCTGATGCTAATAACCATCATTCTTATTCTTGTGTATAACTTTGTGGAGGGAGGTTTCAGGGTCATTACCGGTTTTTGCATAATCGGGCTTATTATCGGATCGTCATTATTCCTTTTGAATTATTTTCCGTTGAAGTACGCCCACTTTGAAAATTTGGGTCCGTTTCTTGATCATTCCTTTTTGGAAATCATGAAGGCCTGTAAGAAAATGACCCTGAATTACCTTGGTTTTGAATTACTCCTCATTTATTATCCTTTCATTAAAAATCGTGAAAAATCTCAAAAATGGGCCCACTTAGGGGCGTTGTTTACTATGGTGATATATTTAGTATCCATAATTGTTTCGTTGGCCTACTATCATCAAGATCAGCTGAAAGATGTAATTTGGGCAACTTTGACGTTATGGAAAATTGTAGACCTTCCATTCATTGAAAGGTTCGAATACATAGGGATTTCCGTTTGGCTGTTCATGGTGCTGCCGAATGTTTGCATAGGGGTTTGGGCAGCAAGCAGGACAGCGAAAAGAGTATTCGGATTCAGACAGAAAAAGATGGTGGTTCTCATTCTGATTATCATCTTAGTTTCCTGCATTTTTTTGGATAACCGCTATAGAATCGATAAGTTTAACACGATCAGTTCGCAAATTGGTTTTTATATCGTTTATTTGTATCTTCCTCTCTTATTCATATGGCAGTCGATCGTCTATAAAGTTAGGGGGCATAAATCATGAAAATCAAACTTCTCTTGATAACATTAGCGAGCTTTTTGGTGGCGGCGTGCGGCGTGGAAAAGCAAATATTGGAAGATATATTAATTGCTGAAGTCGTAGGTTATGATGATGCCGAAGGCAAAAAAATCAAAGGTACGGTCGTTGTCAGCGTTCCTCAGCCTGGGGAGGAAGCAGATCTGGGTAAAGAAGTATATGAAGCGAACTCCCATGATATAAAGGCGGCCCGCCAGCAAGAAAATGCAAAAACACCATACCCGATTGTCGGCGGGAGACTGACAGTCATTCTATATGGTGAAGGATTGGCAAGTAAGGGGTTGAATGATTATGTCGATACATATAGGCGTGACCCAATGGTGGGAAGGGATTTGTATTTAGCGGTCGTTCATGGCAAAGCGGAGGATGTAGTTAAAATGGAGCCAAAGTTGATTAAAACTCCAGGGGTTCAAGTGAAAGAGCTGATCGAACAGAATATAAGGACCAATTTGCCTGATGTAGATCTTCACAGGTATTTATATGCGTGCCATGGTAAAGGAATCGATCCGGTCTTGCCCTTATTGGAAACAGCAGGAGACCAAATACGGGTAAGAGGGATCGCTTTGTTTAAAAAGGATCGTTATATAGGTAAATATATCCCTTATGAAGACGGCTTTTTATATAAAGTCCTTAGTGAAAACTTTAAGCTTGGGAGTTATGAGATTAAGTGGAAGGAAAATGACTTTACCGATATCAATAACGTGGAGTCACGTGTCCATTATCATATTTCGAATGCCAATCAAGACCCCAAGATCAGGATTGATGTGAAATTAAAAGCGAGTCTGCTAGAGGTTCAGGGCTATGACTTGGGCAAAGCGGTCGACCTGAATAAAATAGAGGCCAGGGCCGAGCATGTCATTGGTAAAAAATTAAATGAGATGGTAACCATGTTTCAGGAGAACAATATAGATCCGATTGCACTCGGTGATCATGCTAAAAGTAAAACAAGAAATTTCGATCAAAAACATTGGGAGGAGGCATATCCCGATATTCCAATCGAGGTCGATCTGGATATTGAAATGATTCAAACGGGAATAGCTGAATAAAAATAGAATATTCTGGAGTTTCCCCCTTTATAATAGGGTATTGGTGTAATGATTGTGTCAATGCGGCTAAAGAGGGGGAAAAGCATGGACAAAGCATGGTGGAAAGAGGCAGTTGTGTATCAAGTGTATCCAAGGAGTTTTATGGATAGTGATGGCGATGGGATAGGGGATATAAACGGGATCTTGATGAAGCTCGATTATTTACAAGAGTTGGGTGTGAACGTGATATGGCTATCCCCGGTTTATCAATCTCCCAATGATGACAATGGGTACGATATCAGTGATTATAAATCAATCATGACTGAATTCGGGACCATGTCTGATTTCGATAGGTTGTTGAAGGCAGTTCATGAGCGTGGAATGAAAATCATGATGGACCTCGTGGTCAACCATTCTTCAGATGAACATCCGTGGTTCGAGGAATCCCGATCCTCAAGAGATAATCCGAAACGTGATTATTATATTTGGAAACCTGGCAGGAATGGGAAAGAGCCAAATAATTGGGAGTCCATTTTTAAAGGTTCAGCATGGCAATATGATGAAAGAACCGATGAATATTATTTACATTTATTCAGCAGGAAACAACCGGATTTAAACTGGGAGAACCCTAAGCTCCGTGAAGAAATCTACAGCATCATGACTTGGTGGCTGGATAAGGGTGTCGATGGCTTCCGTATGGATGTCATCAACTTCCTTTCAAAAGATCAAAGCTATTCAGATGGAGCCGTTCATCATGAGAAGCAGTATGGTGATGGAAGCCCCTTTTTCCTGAATGGCCCGCGCATACATGAGTTTTTGCAGGAAATCAATCAACGGGCACTTTCTGGACATGACGTGATTACGGTTGGGGAGATGCCAGGCGTCACACCGGAGGAAGCACAATTGTTCACAGGTAAAGATCGTGGTGAGCTACATATGGTCTTTCAATTCGAACATATGGATTTGGGGAAGGGACCAGAAGGGAAATGGAGTAACGATAAATGGAAGCTAACCGATTTAAAGCGAATTCTCTCCAAGTGGCAGACTGGTTTGGAGGGGGATGGCTGGAACAGTTTATACTGGAACAACCATGATCAGCCCCGGGTTGTCTCAAGGTTTGGTAATGATGGAAAGTATCGTATTGAAAGCGCAAAGATGCTTGCCGCTTGTCTTCATATGCTTCAAGGTACACCTTATATATATCAAGGGGAAGAGCTTGGCATGACCAATGTTGCATTTGAGGGCATCGATGAATACCGGGATATCGAAACATTGAATTCTTATGACGAACTCGTCAATTCTCATGGCTGGTCAAAAGAGCGGATGATGTCAGCCATCCACGCCCGCAGCCGGGATAATGCGAGGACACCGATTCAGTGGAATGACTCCCGGAACGCCGGATTCACGAAAGGGACTCCTTGGATTAAGGTTAATCCCAATTTTCCCGAGATTAATGCAGAAAAGGCCTACAATGATCCGAATTCCATTTTTCATTTTTATAAAAAGCTTATCCAATTACGCAAGGAACATGAAATCGTCGTTTATGGCCGTTTTGAACTGCTGTTGCCGGATGATGAACGAATATTTGCCTACACGAGATCGTTGGAAGAAGAAAAGCTGTTGGTGCTATGTAACTTTAAAGAAGAGCAGGCTCCCTATACTTTGCCTGAAGAGCTGCATGCATATGCTGCCACAAAGCTGATCGGCAATTATGATCAGGAGGAAGAAGGAATCTCCAGCAAACCCCTGCAACCATATGAATGCCGTGTTTATCATTTGAAATGAAAAAAGGACCTGTCCTTCTCCATTTAGGGAAGAACAGGTCCTTTGCGTATTATTTTGATTTAAGGTCACATTCCTCTAGCGGAATGATTTTCGTTTTATGCTTAATTTTATAGCCGAACCATAGGACGAAAAATAGAATCAAGCCAATGTAGGAAACGAACATTGAATTCCAATCGATCCCATCGCTGCTGAAAGCTTGATAGCCTTGTCCGATGATAATGATAATACAAAGGACAAGTGCGAATATAGGCCCGAATGGGAAGCCTTTTGCCCGGAATGGTAAAGCATTCATATCAAGGCCTTGAGCAGCGTAAGCTTTGCGGAACCGATAATGGGCAATTGCAATCCCTACCCAGGTGACGAATCCTGCCATGCCTGAAGCGTTCAATAACCAGATATAAACGACGCCATCACCGAAAAACGAAGCTAAGAATGCAACGCAGCCAACTAAAGAAGTCACGATAAGTGCATTCACGGGTACTCCTCTTTTATCTAACTTACCTAAGAACTTCGGTGCTTTCCCATCACGTGCCAAGTCCCATAGCATACGGGTTGAAGCGTACATGCCAGAGTTACCAGCAGAGAGTACGGATGATAAAATGATCGCGTTCATGATGGATGCGGCAAATGCAAGGCCGGCCCGTTCAAATACAAGCGTGAATGGACTTACGGCAACATCTTCACTCAATAAACGTGAATCGGTAAACGGAATGATCATGCCAATTACAAAAATGGCTAAGATATAGAATAAGATGATACGCCAGAAAACGGATTTGATCGCTTTTGGGATATTTTTTTCTGGATCCTCACTTTCACCAGCGGTCACTCCAAGCAATTCAGTACCTTGGAATGAAAAGCCGGCAGCCATGAATACACCTAGAATCGTGAAGAACCCTCCGTTAAAGGGACCTTCGCCCATTGTGAAATTGGAAAAACCAATTGGGTCTTTCCCACCCATGATTCCGAGAATGATCAGAACACCCGTGATCAAGAAAATGACGACTGTCACGACCTTGATCATGGCAAACCAGAATTCTGTTTCCCCGAAACCTTTAACTGACATGTAATTGATAAGAAACATAGTGATTAACGCAATGGCACTCCAGATAATTGAAGGGCTATCAGGGAACCAGAACTTCATAATTAAGACAACGGCTGCCAATTCAGCGGCAATGGTGATTGCCCAGTTATACCAGTAGTTCCAGCCAATCGCAAAACCGAAAGACGGATCGACGAATTTGGATGCATAGACACGGAACGAACCGGCCACTGGCATGAACGCTGCCATTTCTGCAAGACTTGTCATTAAGTAATAAACCATGATGCCGATGATCGCGTATGCCACCAAGGCACCGCCGGGACCGGCTGAATGAATGGCACCGCCACTTGCTAAAAATAAACCTGTTCCAATCGTTCCACCTAATGAAATCATCATTAAATGACGCGCTTTCAGGCTCCTTTTCAGTTCAGTAGGGCTTGATGCTGATTGTGAATTTGACAATTGATGTTACACTCCTTTTTATTGGAAGGGAACGAAAAATAAAAAACAGCAGTCGAAAAAGATCGACGGCTGTTTATAATAAACCCGTTTATCCTTCCGAAGATAGCTCCCCACGCTTTGTGAAAAAACGTGACAGTGGTGTTCCTATTCGGTTACACCGCCAGCAAGAATATACATGGAATATACCCTAACTTCGGCAACTTATCCTTTCAAACGGAGTCTTTAATTTTCCAGAATCTCGTCCGTTTTACTTTTATAAGCTGCAGCCTCTAACTCATCGGTAAATGAGGAAGTATTCAATTTTCTAAAATCGTTGGCGTCAGCTTGTGGGTGACGTCGGACGATTATATTCATGAAATTCATGCAATCGCTAATAGATTGCTAGTAATTGAGTAAACTTTACTATATCAAAATTATAAAATAACTTCTGGGATATCGCAATGATTATTTTACGTGGTTATTTTTTCCTAGTTAATGAGTGATGGCAGTAAGGAAGAATTCAAGTACTAAAATAAAGCATCCTAATGACTAAACGGTTTTCCTTTTTATTAGTGCGTAGTCCAGTTTTACATGTTTGACCTCTTCAGGATTCTCAAATAGGTCCACTGCCATTTTCCCAATCCATTCCAGCGGTAAGGAGATGGTCGTGATGTCGAGCATTTCACCAAGGCTATCATTATTGAAGCCGAGAATGGCCACATCTTCCGGTACCCTTATACCCGATTTCTTAGCGGTAAGAATGAAACCCGCCGCCGTGTCATCATTCGTGATGATGATGGCATCAGGTTTATCCATCATCGAATTCCATTCCTGAAACAATTGTTCACCGTCTTTGATGTGATAACTGCCTTCAAATAGCCATTCTTTATTGTTTATCAGTTGATGTTTACTCATGATATCGTTAAAGGCCTTTGTACGATGGGAACTATTTCTGCTTTTTTTACGGCCGAGGCTGTATCCGATTTTCTTATATCCTTTAGCAATCACGTACTCAAGGGCACAGGAAAAAGCGGCATAATGATCAATGCTGATGGATGAGAATTCAGCTTGGGCTGTATCTTCACATAAAATAATCGGTCCGTATTTTTGATAATCCAAGAGGATTTTCATTTCCGAAATCCTTGAACAAACGATAATGCCATCGAGCTGCTTCATTTGCAGCATATTAAAAGCCTGAATCTCTTTCTCTCTATCATAATTTGTTTGAAAGATGACGATATGACAGCCAATTGCATTTGCCTGTTTAGTGATTCCGTTAACGATTGCCCCGTAATATGGGTGATTGTTGAAGGGGATGATGATGCCGATAAGATTGGTTTTGCCTTTTGAAAGATGAATGGCGTTGATGTTTCTCGTATAATTCAAACGATCGATCGCTTCTAAGACGCTCTTTCTTTTATCGGGGCTTACATATGGATGATCATTCAATACACGAGACACTGTTGAGACAGATACACCAGCACATTGAGCTATTTCTTTAATATTTGTCATGGTATCACCGTTTTTTCTTTTTTTATATTGTACAGTATGAAACCCATTTCAGGGCAAGGGAACAGTGTGGGACTGCTGAAGATTTCTTTAAATAAGGTCTTGTTCTGGTATTGGTTTCATCCTTTAAGATTTGTTTAAGTCTTAGAGGAGGAGGAAATCATGATGTTTCAAACTTTAATCACCCTGTTTGTGCTTTGCGGAATCGAATTGGGATTTGCGTACTTGGCAATTTCCTTGAAACAGGAAAAATAAGTGTCAAAGCCCGAATTCCGCGGCATTATGCGTAGAAACCGTGTTTACTCGTGAATTTCACGTCGTCCCTAAATAGCTCTTCTAGGTTTATATTCACCATAAAAACTCCACAATATAAATATAACTTCATCATTCGGAATGACTGACTGTCAGGGAGCTCCCTAGTGGAGCTTCCTGACAGTTTTTGCTGTGTGTATTAGTCATCCGCCTTTTTGAAATGTTTAAAAATAGTTGCACTTTTTTTGTATATTTGTGTATAGTATAAAATAAGTTGTGTAGAGGAAACTTTTTAGCATTTACGACAATGTAAAAAAATTTACACTTAGTTTTGCGCATGGCAAACTATTTTAGAAAGATGAAAAAGGGAGGGAATATGGATGGGTTTTCTAAAATCTATTGGAGGCGTGCTTGCTGCATTGCTGATTTTAACGGGGTGCGGCAATGAAACGGCCGAAAGGGGTAATGGCAAGCTGAATGTCGTTACAACAACGGGAATGATTGGGGATTTGGTTGAGAATATCGGCGGTAAAAATGTCGAGGTCACAAGTTTAATGGGACCGGGAGTCGACCCCCATCTATATAAAGCGACGCAGGGTGATGTGAAGACACTGGATTCGGCTGATATGATTTTTTACAACGGATTGCATCTTGAAGGGAAAATGGCGGATATATTTGAAATGATGAGCAAGGATAAACCGACGATTGCCGTAACGGAAGACTTTAAGGAGAACCAACTTCGCAAAGTGAGTGCAGCGGAGCATGATCCCCACGTATGGTTTGATGTAAAGCTTTGGATCGTTGCGGCGGAGGCAGTTAAGAAAGAATTGATTGCCAAGGACCCGGACAATGAAGCAGAGTATCGTGAAAATTATGAGGAGTATGTTCTGCAATTGGAGGAACTTGATAAATATGTCCAGGAGGAAATTAATAAAGTGCCAGAAGACCAGCGGGTGCTCGTTACAGCACATGATGCTTTTGGATACTACGGGCAGTCATATGGCCTGGACGTAAGAGGGCTCCAAGGGATCAATACATTATCGGAATATGGATCAAAAGATGTGACGGATATGCGGAATTATCTTGTGGAGAACAAAATAAAAGCGATTTTCATTGAGTCAAGTGTACCGAGGAAGGCTATCGAGGCTGTCATCCAAGGAGCAGGTAAGCAGGGCCACAAAGTGGAAATCGGCGGTGAATTGTTCTCGGATGCCATGGGTGAAAGAGGGACGGAAGAAGGAACATATATCGGAATGGTCCGTCATAATACCGACACCATCGTCCGTGCTTTGAAATAAGGGGGGGAAACTATGAATCAAGCAGCTTTGAAGGTCGAGAATTTAACGATTGCTTATCATAAGAAACCGGTTGTCGAAGATGTCTCGTTTGAGGTGCCGGAAGGGAATTTAATCGGTATCATAGGCCCAAATGGAGCAGGGAAGTCCACTTTGATAAAGGGAATACTCGAATTGATCCCAAAAATATCGGGGCAAATCACAATAAAGGGCTCTACTTATAAAACGATGAGGAAGAGTATCGGCTATGTACCACAGCGGGAGTCAGTGGATTGGGATTTTCCGACCAATGCACTTGATGTCGTGATGATGGGCAGATATGGTCATCTCGGATGGCTGAGGCGACCAGGGAAGTCAGAAAGGCAGAAGGGGATGGAGTGCCTGGAAAAGGTGGGGATGGCTGAATACGCTAACCGCCAGATCAGCCAGCTATCAGGTGGACAGCAGCAACGGATATTCCTGGCTCGTGCATTGGCACAGGAAGCGGATATTTATTTTATGGATGAACCGTTCGTAGGGGTGGATGCCGCAACAGAGAAAGCGATCATACAATTGCTGATGGAATTGAAGGAAAAAGGCAAAACCGTTCTGGTTGTGCACCATGACCTATCCACCGTGAAGGAATATTTCGACTGGACGATGTTATTGAATAAGAAGGTGATGAAAATAGGTCCGACAGAGGAAGTGTTCATTCCCGAATACTTACAGGCAACATATGGAGGCCGCTTAGCGATACTATCAGACACAAAGTCCGGCCTTTTATTAAAATGAGGTGTACACGATGAACATAATGGACATTATCACTGATCCAAATACAAGGTGGATATTGCTCGGCACGATGTTCCTCGGATTAAGCAGCGGGGTCATCGGCAGCTTTGCCTACCTCAGAAAGCAATCTTTGCTTGGCGACACACTCGCACATGCAGCGTTACCCGGTATCTGTGTCGCCTTTATGTTAACTGGGGTGAAATCGACTTCCTACTTTCTGGTAGGTGCTGCCCTGGCTGGCTTAGTGGCTGTCTTCTTGATCAGTGTGCTTACGAGATACAGTAAGATCAAGCAGGATGCGGCCTTGGGAATCGTCTTATCTTCTTTCTTTGGCTTTGGAATTGTCATGCTTACGCAAATCCAGCAGAGTGAGTATGGAAACCAGAGTGGGTTGGATACCTTTTTATTCGGGCAGACGGCGTCAATGGTGATGTCCGATGTATATATGATGATGACGGTTTCCTTTATTCTCATTTTCACTTGTACCGTATTTTTTAAAGAATTCAAATTACTGTCCTTTGACCCTGGGTTTGCTAAGGGGATGGGATTGCCAGTTGTTTTTCTGGATTATTTCATCATGATGCTGATCGTGGCAGCTGTAGTGATCGGCATCCAGGCTGTAGGAGTCGTATTGATGGCATCTTTACTGATCACGCCTGCGGTATCTGCGAGGTATTGGACGGAGCGCCTGCATATCATGGTCATCCTGTCTGGCATATTCGGAATGTTGAGCGGCGTGTCTGGAACGTTGATCAGTACATCGGTCAATGATTTGCCAACAGGACCGTTAATTGTCTTATCCGCGACGGTATGGTTTTTCTTTTCCATGCTTTTTGCACCTAAACGCGGAGTGCTTTCATCTGTATGGAGAAGGGTATCGACGAAAAAGAAATATTCTCTCGAACAGGATAGAAGGAAAGGGAGCCACTCATCATGAATGATTTTTGGATTATCTTAGTCGGAGCATTAGTGGCGGGTTCTTGCAGTGTATTAGGGTGTTTTTTGATAGTCAGGAAAATGACGTTGATTGGGGATGCAATCAGCCATTCCGTTTTGCCGGGAATCGTATTGGCATTTTTAATGACCGGAACCCGTGATTCGGTTCCAATGCTGATCGGGGCGGCTGCGCTCGGCTTGCTTACCGTATTCTTGATCCAGCTTTTCCAATCGTCTGGCGTTCAATCCGACGCAGCGATCGGGATTGTATTCACCTCCCTTTTTGCAACGGGGATCGTGCTTGTGAGCTTGTACACGCAACAAATAGATTTTGACCTGGAGCATGTCCTTTATGGCGAAATAGCCTATACTCCATGGAACACGATGACAATCGCGGGAATCGAAGCTGGACCAAAAGCTGTTTGGATAGTCGGCAGTTGTTTTATCCTGAACCTCATACTGATCTTCCTTTTCTTCAAACAGTTTAAACTCGTATCTTTTGATCCATCACTTGCGGCTGCAATGGGAATTCCTGTACTGTTCTTCCATTACTTATTGATGAGCCTCATTTCACTGACGACTGTAGCTTCTTTTGATAGTGTAGGTTCCATTTTAGTAGTTGGAATGCTCATCATACCTGCGGCAACGGCATATCTGCTGTCAGACCGTTTAAGCCTCATGATATTGGTCAGTATCGGGGTCGGGGTGCTAAGTTCCATCATCGGCTACTATTCAGCCACCATTTTGGATGCCTCGATATCAGGCTGCATGGTGGGTTCGGCCGCCATATTATTCGGATTGGCCTTTCTCTTCTCCCCAAGCCATGGGTTGGTCAGCCTATTGCTGAAACGGAGAAAATCAAAGGAATCACATGCATAGCTCCCCCGCCTACAGGCTTCATGGAAATGATTCCATGAAGCCTGTAAACTATCCTTCTATATAGTTGTGATTTTATTTGTTTAAAGTATAATGAATAAGTGTATTTATAGATGTATCGCAGGAGCCTTTTTAAGGGAGAGTTAAGTATGGAAGAACAAAATAAATTTTCGTCACGAATAGATTTTTCTTTGGTTACAATATTGCTGTTATTATGCGTTGGAAGTTGCCTGGCAATCTATAGTGCCCAAACGACTGGACAGTACGCTGAAAACTTCTTAATAAAACAAATTTTTTGGTATATAGTAGGAATCGGAATCGTATTAGGGTTCATCACCCTTGATTCGGATCAGTTGAAAAAAATTTCTTGGTACGCCTATGGCTTCGGATTATTTTTGCTTTTTTTGCTGATCATTATGCCGGATAGCATCGTTCCTGTCCGGAATGGTGCGAAAAGTTGGTTCATCATTCCGGGAATCGGTTCGATTCAGCCATCGGAATTCATGAAGGTTTTCCTGATCCTGGCTTTGGCGAATGTCATCTCAAACCATCATCTCAAAAACACGCTGAAAACGATTCAAACGGATATCTGGCTGCTGATTAAAATCGGTCTTGTGACCGGTGCGCCTTTATTGTTAATCATGCAACAGCCGGATTTGGGCACCTCGCTTGTCATCATGTCAATCATGCTCGGAATGATTTTCATATCAGGGGTATCATGGAAGATCCTGCTGCCGATCGTTTCGGGAGGAATTGTCGTCGCTTCAGCGGTCCTGTACTTTGTACTTTGGAAGCCGGAAATCCTGGAAAAATACCTAGGGGTGAAATCCTATCAATTCGGCCGTATTTATTCTTGGCTGGATCCATATAATTATGCCAGCTCCGAAGGGTATCACTTAACCAAATCGTTACTGGCCATCGGCTCCGGCCAGACCACAGGCAAGGGAATCGGTTCAAGGGAAGTGTATTTACCTGAGAGTCATTCGGATTTCATTTTCAGCATCATCGGTGAAGAATTCGGCTTCATCGGATCAAGCATCATTATCTCCTTGTTTTTCCTATTGATTTACCATATAACAAAAACAGGAATGGACACGAAAAATAACTTCTATACATATATCTGTGTTGGCGTTATCAGCATGTTGACGTTCCACGTTTTTCAAAATATCGGCATGACTGTAGGCCTTTTGCCGATAACGGGGATTCCGCTTCCATTTGTCAGTTATGGAGGAAGCTCGCTAATGGGGAACATGATGGCCATGGGATTAATATTCAGCATTCGGTATCACTATAAGAAGTATATGTTTTCAACGGATATCTAAATAAAAGCCGGCCCCTGATGGGCCGGCTTTATTTGTAGCAAAAAAACAAAAGGAGCGGAATCCCCCCCCTGAATGTTTGCTTATTGAATGTTAGTTCCAGATGGGAATTGATTTTTATAACCGGAAAATTGTTGATACGATTGGCCTAAGCTAGTTGCTTGCGCCTTTTCTAAACTATACCAGCCTTTTTCGAACATAAGGTTATAGAGTTCACGCTGCATCTCCTGATTTTCTTTGGAAATGGAGAAAATGTCTTGGAATAGTGCTTGGTTACTCATTTCATGCAGGGCAACGGAAAGGGAGTTACAAAAGTACTTTTCAGTTGAAAGCATATCATTTATAAAATCCCTGTCATTCATTTGCGGTGTCTTTGCCACGGGAGATTCAGGATTTTGGACTTTGTTTTCATTGGGCATCAAGAACCCTCCTTTATTGATATTGTTGTTGACCCTGATTTTGGTTTGGGTTCAAGTGTTTCAAAATGGTATCGTAATGGCGTTGATGCATCAGTCCGCACCGATTTAACGCATCAATGATTTGCGGGTCCTTACATTGTGTGGCAAAAAAATGTGCTTTTTTAACCGCATTCAGATTCCATGCAAGCATATCGGTTAAGTATAAGCTATCTTTCACCGAAACCATTTCCGGCGGCTGTTTCATAAAGCCGGTCGGCTGCTGTTGGCTATTAAACGAATTTTGCTGTTCCATCATTCTACCTCCTTAAGTGTTCTTTTAAACGAGCTTAATTTTCCCTTCATGAAATTTTTTTATTCTTGCTTCTAAATATCTGAAAAATGAATTAAATGGTAAAATAATCTTGTGCATCTATTTTCCAAAATGATTTGGAGGGGAATGCAGATGGAAAGAATCCTGAAAAATCTATTCCTTTTTTTATCAAAGAATAAAGCTATGACAAAGGCAGCGAAAAAATACGGGCTGCGGTTTGGTGCATCTCGTTTCGTGGCAGGAGAATCTTTGGATATGGCATGTGATGTGATTGCTGATCTTAACCGGAAAGGGCTTGCTGTCACCATTGATTATTTAGGTGAATTCATTGAAGATGAACTAGAAGCAGGGAAGATGGCAGATGAGTGCATCGAAGCTATCCGGATGATTGGCACAAATGAACTGGATTCACAGTTATCCCTGAAGCTGACCTCGATGGGCTTGGATGTGTCCGAACAAGTCGTAATGAATAACATGCGGAGGATCTTGGATGAAGCTAAAGCCCATCGTGTTTTCGTGACGCTTGATATGGAAGATTTTCCGCGCTGTCAGCCGACTTTGGATGTATTCAAAAACCTTAAGCCTGAATATAATGAATTGGGGACTGTCATCCAAGCTTATCTGTATCGGACTGAGAGGGATATTGAGGAGCTGGATGCATACCATCCAAATCTAAGACTTGTTAAAGGGGCTTATAAAGAACCAAGGGAAGTGGCTTTTCCCGAAAAAAAAGATGTGGATGAGAATTTCAAGAAAATCATCAAGATGCATATGCAAAATGGAAATTACACAGCCGTTGCCACACATGATGATAAAATCATTGATTATACGAGGGAATTGGTCAAAGATCAGGGCATTCCGCGGGATTCGTTTGAATTTCAAATGTTATACGGCATCCGCACTGAAAAGCAGTTTGAACTTGCTAAAGAAGGATATAAGGTAAGGGTATATGTTCCTTATGGTACGGATTGGTATGGATATTTCATGCGTCGCCTTGCGGAGAGGCCGGCCAATATTGCTTTCGTTTTAAAAGGCCTATTCAAGAAATAGGAAGCGAGAGCCGCCCCGGAAAAGGGACGGCTGCTCAGATTAAGAAGGATTATCTTTTGAACTGATTGTTCTGGCTGTTCACTTTATTGATTCCATGTTGACGTTCGGCGCCAGGACCGGCATTGCCTTTGACGCTTGCTGCGCTTACGGCTGCTTTAGAAGGATTATCTTTACGCTTCATTATATAAGTCACCTCCTGCCCGGTTATTTTTTACTGAACGGAGGATAAATAACCGAAAGAACGCGGAGAAAAAAATATTTTTTTCCTGTTTAATCATTGCGGAATTTCCAAATATATTCTATATTAGTAATAAGAAAAAATATTCAAAATTTTTTTGAATTAAAAATGAATGAGCATTCATTCAATAAAATGTGTAAGGGGGATATAAACTTGGTTCGACAAATACGAAAGGCTGCTGTTCTAGGGTCAGGAGTTATGGGATCAGGGATTGCTGCACACCTTGCTAACATCGGCATTCCGACTTTATTATTGGATATTGTACCTCGTGAACTCACTGAGGATGAAAAGAAAAAGGGACTGACATTAGAGAATAAACAAGTGCGTAACCGTATCAGCCAAACTGCGATTACGAAACTTTTAAAACAGAAACCAGCTCCGCTTTCGGCTAAGGGAAACATTGCGTTGATCGAGGCAGGAAACCTGGAAGATGATATAAGTCGTTTAAAGGATGTCGATTGGATCATCGAAGTGGTCGTTGAGAAGCTTGAGGTTAAGCAAAGTGTGTTCGCCCAGGTTGATCAGCATCGTAAACCGGGAAGCATCGTTTCATCGAATACATCCGGAATTTCAATCGAAGCTATGGCAGAAGGCCGTTCGGAGGACTTTCAAAAGCACTTCCTGGGAACTCATTTCTTCAATCCGCCGCGTTATCTTAAATTGTTGGAAATCATTCCTACTAAGGCAACTTCAACAGAAGTGCTCGAATATATGAAACGCTTCGGCGAAGATGTACTTGGAAAAGGTGTTGTCGAAGCCAAGGATACCCCTAACTTCATCGCAAACCGCATTGGAACTTATGGTTTATTGGTCACTCTGCGGGAAATGCAAAAAGGCGGATACAGTGTCGGTGAGGTCGATTCGGTTACAGGTCCGTTGATTGGAAGGGCAACTAGCGCGACATTCCGGACACTTGATGTAGTTGGATTGGATACCTTTGCCCATGTTGCCAGAAACGTTTATGACCAGGTGGATGGAGAAGAAAAAGAGGTTTTCAAGATACCTGAGTTCATGAATGAGATGCTTAAGAATGGGTGGCTTGGAAGCAAGTCAGGCCAAGGATTCTTCTTGAAAAAAGGCAAGGAAATCCTTGAACTGGATCCCGAAACCCTTGAATATGCTGCACGAAAACGATTAAAAACGCCATCCATCGAAATGGCTAAACAGGCCAAGGGCTTGGAAAATAAAATGAAAGCGCTTGTTTATAGCGAAGACCGTGCCGGCCAATTACTTTGGAATGTCCTGAATCCGGCGCTAGTGTATTCTGCCCAGCTGCTTGGAGACATCGCGGACGACATCGTGGCGATCGATCAAGCGATGAAATGGGGCTTCGGATGGTCCACAGGACCTTTTGAAACCTGGGATGCGATAGGTGTAGAAAAATCGGTAGCCCGAATGGAAGCGGAAGGCATCACCGTTCCGCAATGGGTGAAGGATATGCTAGCTAAAGGCATCACGTCTTTCTATAAAGAAGAAAATGGCATGGTCCACTATTATGATAATAGTGAATATAAAGAACTTGTCGAAAATCCTAAAGTGATCAATCTTAAAGCGATCAAGAAGCAAAAAGGCGTAATCAAGAAAAACAGTGGTGCAAGCTTGATTGATATCGGCGATGGAGTGGCTCTGCTTGAATTCACTTCACCGAATAATGCAATCGGTCTGGATATCATTCAAATGATCAATGCGGCGGTCGACGAAGCGGAAGCGAATTTTAAAGGACTGGTCATCGGAAACCAAGGAAAGAATTTCTGTGTCGGCGCTAATATTGCAATGATGCTGATGGAAGCGCAGGATGACAATATTTTTGAACTCGATATGGTCATCAGCCAATTCCAACAGGCGATGCTTAAAATTAAGTACAGTGCAGTTCCTGTAGTGGTTGCCCCGTTTAATATGACACTTGGCGGGGGGGCTGAAGTGTCCCTTCCGGCAGCGCGCATCCAGGCAACGACTGAAACGTATATGGGACTAGTGGAACCTGGTGTAGGCTTGATCCCAGGCGGGGGCGGGACTAAGGAACTTTATGTGAAGACGTTGAGGAATATGCCGAAGGGTGTAGATTTCGACTTGCAAAAAGTGGCCAACCAAGTATTTGAAACGGTCGCCATGGCAAAAGTTTCGACCTCCGCCGAGGAAGCGAGAGGGAATAATTTCCTCAATTCAGCTGATGGGATAAGCGTGAATGCGGATCATCAGCTATATGATGCGAAACAGGCGGTACTTTCCATGCATGAACAAGGCTATACCGCTCCAGCCCGCACAAAGATCCCTGTCGTAGGTGAAACTGGATATGCCGCACTTCTATTAGGGGCGGAATCCATGCGCCTTTCAGGATTCTTATCAGAACATGACCTTGTCATAGCCAAAGAGCTTGCATACGTCCTGGCAGGAGGAAAACTCCCATTTGGCACGGAAGTAGATGAACAGTATATCTTGAACCTAGAAAAACAGGCATTCCTAAAACTGATTTCGACTCCGAAATCCCAGGCAAGGATGCAGCACATGCTCGTTAAAGGTAAACCACTCCGTAATTGATGAATAGATGAAGATATGGCCAAAACGAGACAATAGATCGATAGCTTAAAAATGAGTAAGGGGGATCCTCATGAAAGAAGCGGTAATAGTAGCTGGAGCTAGGACTCCGGTAGGAAGAGCGAAAAAAGGTTCTCTTGCTAGTGTACGTCCTGATGATTTAGGGGCTCTTGTCGTAAAGGAAACGTTAAAGCGTGCAGGGAATTATGAAGGCACAATAGATGACCTGATTATCGGTTGTGCAATGCCTGAAGCGGAGCAAGGATTGAACATGGCTCGTAACATTGGAGCATTGGCAGGGTTGCCTTATACAGTACCGGCCATAACGATTAATCGTTACTGTTCAAGCGGGCTGCAAAGTATCGCATATGGAGCGGAAAGGATCATGCTCGGCCAAAGTGATACAGTCATTGCAGGCGGGGCGGAATCCATGAGCCTTTTGCCAATGATGGGCCATGTAACACGTCCGAACGCGAGACTTGCGGAAACGGCACCGGAATATTATATGGGTATGGGTCACACTGCTGAAGCCGTTGCAAAAAAATACGGCATTTCCCGTGACGATCAAGATGCATTTTCTGTTAGAAGTCATCAAAAGGCGGCTAAGGCCATTGCAGAAGGAAAGTTTTCCGATGAGATCGTACCGGTTGACGTAACCCTTCGTTCAGTGGGACCAGATCTTAAGTTAAAGGAAAAATCATTTACTTTTACACAGGATGAGGGCGTTCGTCCAGGCACGACTGCCGAAGTGCTAAGAAAACTAAGACCTGCATTCTCCGTTACAGGATCCGTAACAGCAGGGAATTCATCACAGACGAGTGATGGTGCAGCCGCGGTCATGGTCATGGACGGGGAAAAGGCTTCTTCATTAGGGATGAAACCGATGGGTAAGTTCCGTTCCTTTGCTGTAGCTGGAGTACCGCCTGAAATTATGGGCATCGGGCCGATTGCAGCCATACCTAAAGCTTTGAAGCTAGCAGGTCTTGAGTTATCAGATATTGGTTTATTTGAATTGAATGAAGCCTTTGCCTCCCAATCCATCCAAATCATTCGTGAGCTCGGATTGAATGAAGAGATTGTTAATGTAAATGGCGGAGCCATCGCCTTAGGCCATCCACTAGGATGTTCGGGAGCAAAATTGACATTAAGCCTGCTTCATGAAATGAAGCGCAGAAACCAACAGTTCGGAGTCGTGACAATGTGTATCGGCGGCGGAATGGGTGCTGCCGGAGTATTTGAATTAATGGCGTAATCCCACCCCTTCCGGAAGCTGTCATGCTTCCGGCGGATTTACTATCTTAAACACATAGGAGGAAATAACATGTCCAATCAAACTACAGATAACCTCATTAAAGGCGGAGCCTTTTTAATAGAAGATATTACGTATGATCAAGTGTTTACTCCGGAAGATTATTCTGATGAGCATAAAATGATAGCCAAAACTTCCGAGGAATTCGTAGTGAATGAAATTCTGCCGCAGGTTGAACATTTAGAAAACCATGAGTTTGACCGTTCCGTTAAATTACTGAAGCATGCAGGTGAAATCGGTTTACTTGGTGCTGATGTTCCTGAGGAATATAACGGATTGGGCCTTGATAAAATCAGTTCGGCATTGATTACGGAAAAAATGGCACTTGCAGGCGGCTTCGGAATTACGCATGGTGCACATGTAGGTATCGGATCTTTGCCGATCGTATTGTTCGGGAATGAAGACCAAAAGAAAAAATACCTTCCATTACTTGCAACGGGTGAGAAGATTGCTGCGTATGCCTTAACGGAACCAAGCTCAGGTTCAGATGCCTTGGGAGCAAAAACGACAGCGAAACTGAATGCAGAAGGAACGCACTATATTTTAAATGGTGAAAAACAATGGATTACAAATGCAGGTTTTGCAGATGTATTCTGTGTATACGCGAAAATCGACGGTGAACAATTCTCGGCTTTCATTGTTGAGCGTGATTATAAAGGCGTATCAACTGGGGCTGAAGAGAAGAAAATGGGGATCAAAAGCTCATCCACACGTACTTTAATCCTCGAAGATGTTCATGTACCAGTCGAAAACCTTTTGGGTGTAGCGGGAAAAGGGCATGTCATCGCTTTCAATATCCTGAATATCGGCCGCTATAAATTAGGCGTCGGTGCTGTTGGCGGATCCAAACGCGCCCTTGAGATTACAGCTGCTTATACGAATCAACGTCAACAATTCAAAACGAAAATTTCCGATTTTAACTTGACGAAAGAAAAACTTGCAACAATGGCAGCTAAGATTTATGCAGCAGAAAGCTCTGTATATCGTACCGTTGGCCTTTATGATCAAAGACAAAGCAAATTGACGGATGAGCAAGTGAAAGATGGGAAATCAATGGCGGCTGCAATCGCTGAATATGCGATTGAATGTTCATTGAATAAATTCTTTGCTTCCGAAGTATTGGATTACGTTACGGACGAAGGCGTACAGCTTCATGGCGGTTATGGTTTCATGCAGGAGTATGAAATTGAAAAAGCATATCGCGACTCCCGTATTAACCGGATCTTTGAAGGTACGAATGAAATCAATAGATTGCTTGTCCCGGGAACTTTCTTGAAGAAAGCGCTTAAAGGGGAATTGCCGCTACTTCAAAAAGCTCAAGGCCTGCAAGAGGAATTAATGATGATGATGCCGGAAGAACCTGGCGATGAGCCACTGGCACAAGAAAAAATGCTTGTTAGGAACGCTAAGAAAATCGGTATTTTGGCAGCTGGGCTTGCGGCACAGAAATACGGAAAAAGTCTTGATCAAGAACAAGAAATCCTCTCCAACATTGCTGATATCGCATCCCTTGCCTATGCAGCTGAATCCGTAGTATTGCGTACGGAAAAGGCAATTGCAACTACAGGTCTGGAGAAGAACAAACAAAAAGTGCTTTACACTGAAATCTTCGTTCAGGAAGCTTTCAATGAAATAGAACAGCATGCAAAGGAAACGTTAATTGCGGTGGAAACAGGGGATACTCTTCGCATCATGCTTTCCTCGCTCCGCAAGCTGACTAGACACACTCCGATCAATGTCATTGCGAAAAAACGCGAAGCTTCCGTCAAGGTAATCGAAGCGGAAAAGTATGCTCTTTAAGCAATGAGTCAGAATCCGTAAAGGGAATGCCCGCAATGGCATTCCCTTTATTTCAATTGATGAAATCGGATTGGAAATTCAAAAGACATTTCGTTGTATTGCGTGGTAAAAACGGGTATTCTATTGATAGGTGGTGAAATGATGGGCTTAACATTATATTGGTACCCAAAATGCGGTACATGCCGTAATGCGAAGAAGTGGCTGGATAATCATGAACTGCAATATGAAGCGATCCATATAGCGGATAATCCCCCTTCGCGAACTGAAATAGAACAACTATATAAAAACAGCAATTTGGAGTTGAAGAAGTTTTTCAATACTAGCGGTCAAAAATATCGGGAGCTGGGCTTAAAGGATAAGCTGAAAGAAGCTTCTGAAGCAGAGATGCTTGATATATTGTCCACAGATGGCATGCTTCTGAAAAGGCCGATTGTTACGGATGGCACCAAAGTGACGGTAGGTTTCAAAGAAGAGCAATTCGAACAGGTTTGGAACTGAAATTTCACAAAATATTTGGTTAATTCCTTACTTAAACAAACAATCTACCTTATAATGTAATAGATAAAATAAGATGTACATATGGAGGGTTAATTATGACAACACCAAAAGAACTTCGTTACACTAAAGAACATGAATGGGTCAAAACGGAAGATGGAACAGTGCGCATTGGAATTACGGCATTCGCACAGTCCGAGCTTGGGGACATCGTATTCGTTGAGCTTCCGGAAATCGGCGATGAATTGAAAGCGAACGAACCATTTGGAAGTGTTGAATCCGTTAAGACCGTTTCTGAGCTTTATGCACCTATCAGTGGCAAGGTTGTTGAAGTAAACGAAGATTTAAGTGACAACCCTGAATATGTAAATGAGTCTCCTTATGAAAAGGCATGGATGGTCGTGCTTGAACCATCTAATGGCAGTGATATTGAAAACTTGATGAGCGCTGAAGAGTATGAGAGTTTAATCAACGGTTAATAAGAAGGAGAGGGGGGACTGAAAAGGCCTGCTCTCTTTTTCATTTTGTACAGTGGGTGAGTTGCGCACATAATTCGTGAGATGGAGTGATGACATGGAGTGGGGCGAATTCGAAAAAGTGATCATAGTAGAAGGCAGTTCCGATAGAAGAAAAGTTGCCTCCGTTTTAAATGAAGATGTGGAAATAAGATGTACGAATGGGACCATATCATTAACTAAGCTGGATGAATTAGTGGAAGAATTGATGGACCGTGATGTTTATCTCCTTTTTGACGCAGATGAATCAGGAGAAAAGCTGCGGAAGCAGTTCCGAAGGGAAATGCCGGAAGCGAACCACCTGTATATCAATAAAATATACAAAGAAGTGGAAAGCTCACCCGAACATCATATCGCAACTGTGCTCCTATCTGCCAATATGAATGTGAAAATGAAATTTTTAAGTCAAAGGGTGAACGACTAATTGATGCAGGAATGGAAAGAAGAAGAGTGTAAGCTTGCTGTTGAAAGTGGGGAAACCTTTTGCTTATATTTATATACGCCTTTATGCGGCACCTGTCAGGTGGCATCCAAGATGCTGACGATAGCCTTGGAGCTTTTCCCGGAATTGAAGGCAGGCAAAATGAATATGAACTATGTCCAAGCAATTGCCGAATCATATGAAATCGAAAGTGTTCCTTGCTTATTGCTTTTCAAAGAAGGACAGCTGCACAAAAAAATATATGCCTTTCAATCCGTTCCTTATTTGTACGGATTGCTTAAGGAAATCAGCTAGGAAACCAATCAGATCCGTGGTTGGTTTCTTTGTTGCGTACATTTGAATGCAAGTTGAAAATAAACAAAGAATATTCTAACAATTCATTGACTGATTTATTCTAAAATGCTATATTTTGAATTAAGTAAAGTAACGGCAGAATTTAATAGTTCTTATCAAGAGTGGCGGAGGGACTGGCCCGACGAAGCCCGGCAACCGGTATAAATTTTATATACGGTGCTAATTCCAGCAGAGTGTTGGCTCTGGTAGATGAGGTGTGTTCTTGAAACCTCTTCTTATTGAAGTGGTTTTTTTGTTTATAAAAGGCCAGATTTCATATAATTCCAATTAAATCCATAAAAAAGAGGAGAATTAATATGTCAGGGAAAAAGTTGCGTTTCGAAACATTGAGTGTTCATGGCGGTCTGCAAGCTGATGAAACAGGTGCCCGTGCAGTTCCTATCTACCAAAGCAATGCATACTTGTTCAAAGACACCGACCATGCAGCGAAATTATTTGGCCTAAAGGAGAATGGCTATATATATACACGGCTTCATAATCCCACGGTCAGCGTTTTTGAGGAAAGAATGGCCTTACTGGAAGGCGGTATCGGCGGATTGGCAACGGCAAGCGGAATGGCGGCCATCTCACTTTCAATCCTGAATATTGCCGCTTCAGGGGATGAGATTGTTTCAGCCTCTACCTTATATGGCGGTACGTATAACCTTTTTGAAAATACTCTTCCTAAATATGGGATAAAAGTGAAATTCGTTTCTCCAGATGACCCTGAAAATTTTAAAAGGGCGATTACGCCAAGAACTAAAGCCATTTTTGCTGAAACGATCGGAAATCCAAGTTTGAGGGTGCTTGATATTGAAGCGGTAGCGAAAATCGCCCATGAAGCCGGCATACCTTTAATCATTGATAATACCTTCGCGACACCGTATCTTTGCAGACCAATTGATTTTGGAGCGGATATCGTCATCCATTCCGCTACAAAATGGCTTCTTGGAAATGGAACGACGCTAGGCGGTGTCATCGTGGATGGAGGGAAATTCGATTGGAACTCGCCAAACTACCCTGGCTTCACGGAGCCTGACCCAAGTTACGACAATCTGGTATACGCCGAGGCAGTTGGACCTGCCGCATTCATAACGAAAGCCCGAGTCCAGTTACTCCGTGATTTGGGCCCTGCGCTAAGTGCCCAAAGTGCATTCCAGTTTACGCTTGGACTTGAAACGCTCCATGTTAGGATGAAAGAGCATCTATCAAACACCAAGTCTGTCATTAAATATTTAAAAAACC
Source organism: Peribacillus sp. NPDC096622 (assembly GCF_044762665.1). Taxonomy (NCBI): domain Bacteria; kingdom Bacillati; phylum Bacillota; class Bacilli; order Caryophanales; family Bacillaceae; genus Peribacillus; species Peribacillus sp. NPDC096622. The sequence goes on from NZ_JBIWES010000002.1 coordinate 436,657, forward strand.
ATCCTGCCGTGACTTGGGTTTCACATCCCGGTGATGAGGATCATCCCGATAAAGCCCTTGCGGATAAATATTTGCCAAAGGGAGCTGGATCTGTCGTCACATTTGGGATACAAGGTAATCGCGAAGCTGGGGCAAAACTTATCAATTCGGTGGAATTATGGTCCCATGTGGCGAATGTAGGGGATGCGAAGAGCTTGATCATCCACCCAGCCAGTACGACCCATCAACAATTGAATGAGGCAGGTCTTGCAAAAGCGGGTGTGCGTGCCGACCAAGTCCGTTTATCCATTGGGATTGAAAATGTAGAGGATTTAATAGAAGATTTGGAGCAGGCAATTGAAAAGGCGACGAATATCGTCTCCTTGACTTCCAAAACGGTTTAAGCAAAGTTCCTGTTCATTGTTGTACTAGAAATAATATACATTGCGCTCCTTTTTTATCTATGATAAAATTTCACCATACTAAAGAACTTAATGTTGTACAAATATTCTATATATTAGCTCTTATCAAGAGAGGTGGAGGGATGTGCCCGATGAAACCCGGCAACCGACAAGGAGATTTCCTTGGAAAGGTGCCAATTCACACAAAGTTTAATCACTTTGGAAGATGAGAGGAAGGCCTGTTTCTTCACCTGCCTTTCTGCTCATGCAGAAAGGTTTTTTCTATTTTTATGGGGAAAACCTTTGCAGGATATGAGAAACAGACTAATAATGTAGAGAAATCAACTAAGTTCATAGGTTTTATTGGATAAAAGAGGTGAGGATTAATGATTACATTGACGAAAGTCAGTAAGCTTTTCCGAACAGGAAAAGGAAACAGTGAGACGATCAAGGCTGTAAATAATGTGAATGTTGAAATAAATAAAGGCGAGATTTTCGGTATCATCGGTTACAGTGGAGCGGGGAAAAGTACTTTGATCAGAATGCTCAATGGATTGGAAACACCGACAGAGGGATCCGTTGTGGTGGCTGAGAAGGAAATTTCAAAAATTAAAGGGGCTCAGCTCCGTAAGGCCCGTCAAGAAATCAGCATGATTTTCCAACATTTCAATCTATTATGGTCAAGGACCGTTCAGGAAAATATTTCTTTCCCATTGGAAATTGCAGGAGTTTCTAAAACTGAACGAACCAAGCGTGTGAACGAATTGATCAAGTTAGTCGGACTGGAAGGCAGGGAAAAGGCCTATCCTTCACAATTAAGCGGGGGGCAAAAGCAAAGGGTGGGAATTGCCAGGGCTCTGGCAAATGACCCTAAAGTGCTGCTGTGTGATGAAGCGACTTCTGCCTTGGATCCGCAGACTACCGACTCCATACTGGAATTGCTTGTTGACATCAATCAGCGCCTGGGATTGACGATCGTCTTGATAACACATGAAATGCATGTGATTCGTAAAATCTGCCATCGCGTCGCCGTGATGGAAAGCGGGCAAGTTGTTGAACAGGGACCTGTCCTGGATGTTTTCAAGAATCCTAAAGAACAAATGACGAAGCGTTTCGTGCAACAGGTAACGGAACCAGAAGAAACGAAAGAAACGATGGACCATTTGCTCGAACGCTATCCTGCAGGCAAAGTGATTCAATTGACCTTTGTAGGCGATCATGCAGAAAGCCCATTGATCACCAAGCTTGTACGTAACTTCGAGTTGGATGTCAATATCGTTCAAGGTAAGATATCCCAAACAAGAAGCGGTTCATATGGAACATTGTTTATCCATCTAGATGGCAAAGAGGATGAAATGCTCCGCGCAATCGAATTCATTAAAGCACAGCAGGTAGGCGTGGAGGTGATTACTCATGCTTGAAGAATTATTGCCGAATGTTGATTGGGAAGACATTATTGAAGCTACGAGGGAAACGCTTTACATGACAAGCGTCTCTGTAGTGGCAACCTTTTTTATAGGCATAATATTAGGATTGATCCTTTTCCTGACAGGGAAGGGTAATATGTGGGAAAACCGGGCAGTCAACGGGATCATGAGTGCTGTCGTCAATATATTCCGTTCCATTCCATTTCTTATTTTGATCGTGCTGCTCATTCCTTTCACTAAAGCGCTTGTCGGTTCCATGATCGGACAGAACGCTGCACTGCCCGCACTTATTATCGGTGCGGCCCCATTTTATGCGCGTATGGTTGAAATCGGCCTTCGTGAAATCGATAAAGGTGTAATTGAAGCCGCTAAATCGATGGGGGCAAAAACGAGCACGATCATTTGGAAGGTCCTGCTTCCAGAGTCGATGCCTGCCCTTATTTCCGGGATTACGGTAACATCGATTGCATTGGTTGGATATACCGCAATGGCCGGGGTCATCGGTGCAGGCGGGCTTGGTAATCTAGCCTATTTGGAGGGTTATCAAAGAAATCAAAATGACGTTACGCTTGTAGCGACGATCGTTATTCTAATTATCGTCTTCATAATTCAAATTATTGGAGATGTGATTACATCTAAATTGGACAAAAGATAAAGGGAGATGAATAGGATGAAAAAGTTTTTAGGATTTGCATTAATTTTAGTGTTATCCATCGCTTTGGCTGCTTGTGGAAGTGAAAAGGATAAAAGCGGCAGCGATATGGAAAAAGAATCGAAGAAAATAGTTGTAGGGGCATCCAATGTTCCGCATGCTGAAATCCTTGAGGAAGCTAAGCCGCTTCTTAAAGAAAAAGGAATCGAATTGGAAATCGAAACGTTCCAGGACTATGTTTTACCGAATAAGGCGTTGAATGATAAGGAATTGGATGCTAACTACTTTCAGCACATTCCTTACTTAGAGTCGCAAATTAAAGAAAATGGATATGATTTCGTCAATGCTGGAGGAATCCATATCGAGCCGATTGCTCTATATTCACAAAAATATAAAAGCATTGATAAACTTCCGGAAGGCGCAACAATTATTATGAGCAGCTCTGTTGCTGATCATGGACGCGCTTTATCCCTTTTGGAAAAGAATGGCCTGATCACTTTGAAAAAAGGCATCGATAAAACGACGGCTACAACTAAAGACATCGTTGAAAATAAGAAAAACCTTAAATTCGATGCAGATTATGAAGCGGCCCTGCTTCCTAAAATTTATGAGAGCGGCGAAGGCGATGCAGTCTTGATCAATTCCAACTATGCAATTGACGCGGGTTTGAATCCGCTTGAAGATTCGATTGCGATTGAAGATTCGGAATCACCATATGTGAATGTCATTGCCGTAAACAAAGGTGACGAAAATAAAGAAGCGATAAAAGCGCTTGTAGAAGTATTGCATTCTAAAGACATCCAAGATTTCATTCTTAAAGAATACAAAGGTGCAGTTGTACCGGCGGATAAATAATTCAAGAATGGCGACCTGATTTAATTCAGGCCACAGTTTGTAAGGAAAAAAGGTTTCGGAATGGTCTCATTCCGAAACCTTTTTGATTTTTTATTGGATTTGAAGCAGTTAAAGCGATTTGTACTCTCGATAGCCCTCTTTATTTGTTGTTGAGTGCAGATGGGCAGAGATAACAACCTAAACGCTCATATTCCACATAGCCATGGTTGCGGAAGAATCTTTCTTTTGTTCGAGGACGTTTATAGAGTAAAGCTGGTGTTTTGTTAGTTGCATCTGTGTCAACAGCTTCAGGTTTTCCAACTTCTTAATCATTTGTTCAACCAAAGGCTCTTAAGAAAACGAGTATCATGAGTATTTCCGGGTATTACTATCGTCCCAACACAAACCCGTTACGGTCTGCTGCCGCATAGATGAATAGGCAAGCTGGTTTGTTCGTTCAGCTTCCAAACATGGAGAAGTGAGGCACTTTATCATGGAAACCTTAGGTGAAAGTGATTGTTTAGTCTTAGTGGATTGGAACGGAGGGTACGAGACTCCTGCGGGAAAAGCGCCGAGGGCGGACCGCCCGCGGAAAGCGAGTGCCTGAAGTGGGAAGTAACTTTCAAATTTTGAAAACCTAAAAAACTAAAAAACTGTAGACAAACTCATTAATCATCCAGTTTGTTTACAGCCTGCGGCCTAATTTAATTCGTTTCATGTTTAATCAGAAAAAGTAAAGGGTATAGAGATAATGAAATGATACGCAAATTTGAAAGGATGGTTCACTATCAATACTCTGGATTTAAATGTAACAAGCGAAATGGAAAAGGCGATGCAGTCTTCACATGGGATTGGCTACAGTGAGTACAGTAGAAACTTAGACCTCCGTATCGAGGTTGAGAAAGAACGGGATAGGGAACATGTAAAGTGCAACAAAATGGTCCAGGACCTACAACGCAAAATTCACGGCTAAGCATATAAAAGAGTTCTTTAAAAGATCGGTCTGTAGAGGTAAAATGGAAAGTGGTCCATAAAATAAGGGGTTTCCTTATTGGATGAACTTACATAATACCTGACAGTCCGATTTTTTTCTTTTTAAAGCGGAACGTTCATACCTTGCAATCGAATTCTTTGAACATATAATAATAAGGACAAGGATTTGCCGAATAATAAGATAATTTTAACAAAAGCTAAAATAAGTATGAATATGCAGTAAACAGGCCATATCTGTTAGTATTGTAAGGATAGGGCAGGTTTTTAATATGGCCGAAGTGGAAACCCCTATCTATTTAGTTGATTCCAAATTGGATTTGTTATAAAATTGGAATGAGAATAAAGTGAGAATGCTTTTACGTAAATTAATGAAAGTAATCTTTACTTTCTGGTAATAAAATTGGAATTAGTTCACGGAGGTATTATTATGTCAGCTTCTACATTAACGGTTAAAGATCTTCACGTATCAATTGAAGGCAAAGAGATTTTAAAAGGGGTAAACCTTGAAGTTAAAGGTGGAGAAATCCATGCGATCATGGGGCCAAATGGAACTGGTAAATCCACTTTATCATCAGCGATCATGGGTCACCCTAAATATGAAGTAACTAGCGGAAGCATCACATTCGATGGTGAAGATGTATTGGAAATGGAAGTAGACGAGCGCGCTCGTGTCGGTCTATTCCTAGCTATGCAATATCCAAGTGAAATCAGCGGTGTTACAAATGCAGACTTCTTACGTTCTTCCATTAACGCACGCCGTGAAGAAGGCGACGAAATTTCATTGATGAAATTCATCCGTCAAATGGACCAAAAAATGGAATTCCTTGAAATGGATGAAGATATGGCGCAACGCTATTTGAATGAAGGTTTCTCAGGCGGAGAGAAAAAGCGCAACGAGATTCTTCAATTAATGATGATCCAACCTAAAATTGCAATCTTGGATGAGATTGATTCTGGTCTAGATATCGATGCACTTAAAGTCGTTTCAAAAGGAATCAACGAAATGCGCGGAGAAGACTTTGGATGCTTGATCATCACTCACTACCAACGTCTATTAAATTATATCACTCCTGATTTTGTACATGTAATGATGCAAGGTCGTGTCGTGAAATCAGGCGGTCCTGAACTTGCTGCCCGCTTGGAAGCGGAAGGTTATGACTGGATTAAACAAGAATTGGGCATTGAAGACGAAACTGTTGGCGAAGAAGCGTAAGTAGGAGGATTTGCAATGACTACAGAAACGAAATTACCGTTTGAACAAGAGGATATAAGCTCCTATTCAACTAAAAATAATGATCCAGCTTGGCTATCCGAGCTTCGGATTCAAGCGTTTTCTGAATTAGAAAAGCTCCCGATGCCAAAGCCGGATAAAACGAAAATCGATAAATGGAATTTTACTTCTTTCCAAACTCATACGGTTGAGAGTGAAGCTTTTGCCTCTTTAGAGGAGCTTCCGGAAGAAATTAAATCCATCGTTGAAGAAAATGAAAACTTATACATTCAACGCAATAATACGCCGGCACATATCAATCTGTCAGCAAATGTGAAAGAGCAAGGCGTCATTTTTACGGATATTTTATCAGCGGCTCGTGACCATGCTGAGCTCGTGCAAAAATATTTCATGAAAGACGGCGTTAAAATAGATGAACATCGTTTAACGGCACTTCATGCTGCATTGGTTAATGGGGGAGCATTCCTTTATGTTCCGAAAAATGTAGAAATCAAAGAGCCGATTCAATCGGTATTCCTATTGGATAATCCAGATACTACACTTTTCAACCATGTCTTGATCGTAGCTGAAGATAATAGCTCTGTCACATATGTAGAGAACTATTTCTCAACCGTTGATTCCAACGAAGGGGTTGCCAACATCGTAACTGAAGTGTTTGCAAATGCGAATGCCAAAGTCGAATACGGTGCGGTCGATACCCTTTCAAAAGGTTTCACGACATATGTTAACCGCCGTGGAGTGGCAGGACGTGACGCGCGTATTGAGTGGGCGCTTGGCCTGATGAACGACGGAAATACGATTTCGGATAATACAACATATCTAATGGGCGATGGCTCTCACGGTGATACAAAAACCGTTGTAGTCGGACGCGGGGAACAAAAACAGAACTTCACGACAGCCATCATTCATTATGGCAAACGCTCTGAGGGTTATATCCTTAAGCATGGTGTCATGAAAGACGCAGCATCCTCCATCTTTAATGGAATTGGGAAAATAGAGTATGGTGCTACAAAGGCCAATGCCGAACAAGAGTCACGCGTTTTGATGTTAAGTGAGAAAGCACGCGGAGACGCCAACCCGATCCTCCTGATTGATGAAGATGATGTAACGGCTGGTCACGCCGCTTCCGTCGGCCGTGTCGACCCGCTTCAACTGTATTATTTAATGAGCCGTGGTATTACAAAGAAAGAAGCAGAAAGACTTGTCATTCACGGATTCTTGGCCCCTGTTGTTAACGAGCTTCCAATTGAGGGAGTCAAAAAACAATTAGTAGCGGTCATTGAAAGGAAAGTACAGTAATGAACCCATACGAAATTCGTAAGCTTTTTCCAATATTAGATCAAGAAGTCAATGGTCAGCCATTAGTTTATTTAGATAGTGCTGCAACCTCTCAAAAACCGGCTGCAGTGATTGAAGCGATTGAGCAATATTACCGCGGATACAACTCGAATGTTCACCGCGGGGTGCATACACTAGGAACAAAAGCTACGGATGCGTATGAAGGTGCACGTGAAAAGGTACGTAAATTCATTAATGCTTCTTCTACAGAAGAAATCATCTTTACCAGAGGCACAACGACTGCTTTAAATACTGTAGCAAGAAGTTACGGTGGTGCAAATATTAAAGAGGGTGACGAAATCGTCATCTCTTACATGGAGCATCACAGTAATATCATTCCGTGGCAGCAGCTTGCCAAAGAAAAAGGCGCTGTATTGAAGTATATTCCGCTTCAGGAGGACGGCACGATTTCCATTGACGATGTGAGGGCTACAATTACGGAAGCAACGAAAATCGTGTCCATCATGCAGGTTTCGAATGTACTTGGCGTTATCAATCCTGTGAAGGAAATCGCCAAAATTGCCCATGATCACAATGCTGTAATGGTAGTCGACGGGGCACAAAGCACGCCGCATCTAAAAGTGGATGTCCGTGATTTGGATTGTGATTTCTTTGCTTTCTCAGGTCATAAAATGGTCGGTCCAACAGGCATCGGCGCATTATATGGCAAGAAAGATTTGCTTGAAAAAATGGAACCGATCGAATTCGGCGGAGAGATGATTGATTTTGTAGGTTTGTATGAGTCTACATGGAAAGAACTCCCGTGGAAATTCGAAGGCGGTACCCCAATCATTGCCGGCGCCATCGGCATGGGGGCTGCAATTGATTTCTTGGAAGAAATCGGCTTGGATAATATTGAACGGCATGAACATAAGCTCGCCGCTTATGCAATGGAGAAAATGTCAGCAGTTGAAGGGCTGACCATTTATGGTCCTAAAGATGCAGAAAAGCGTGCAGGTGTAATTACCTTTAATATTAATGACGTACATCCACATGATGTCGCTACCGTTCTTGATGCAGATGGAATTGCTGTCCGTGCCGGTCATCATTGCGCACAGCCATTAATGAAATGGCTTGACGTATCAGCGACAGCAAGAGCAAGTTTCTATCTATATAACACGGAAGAAGATATTGATAAGCTTGTGTCCGGGCTTGTTAAAACGAAGGAGTATTTCAGTAATGTCTTTTGATAACCTAGATACACTTTACCGTCAAGTCATTATGGATCACTATAAGAAACCGCGTAATAAGGGCATGCTAGAAGATGGAAGCATGACAATCGATATGAATAATCCAACTTGCGGCGATCGGATTCGTTTAACGATGAAGATTGAAGATGGCAAGGTCAGCGATGTTAAATTCGATGGTGATGGTTGTTCGATATCCATGAGTTCGGCTTCCATGATGACGCAAGCCATTAAGGGCAAAGACGTTGATACTGCTCTAGCGATGTCGGAGACTTTTTCCTTAATGATTCAGGGAAAAGAATACGACGATGAGATGGACCTTGGGGATATTGAAGCCCTTCAAGGTGTTTCCAAATTTCCTGCCCGAATCAAGTGTGCTACCCTAGCTTGGAAAGCCATGGAAAAGGGATTGAAGGAATAATTAAATTAAAATGAGCTGTTGTAATTCAGCCATTTGAAATGGAGGAATACGAGCTATGGCAAAGAAAATGCCTGAAATCGGCGATTATAAATATGGCTTTGCGGATAAAGATGTTTCCATTTTCCGTTCAAAGCGTGGTCTGACAAAAGAAATCGTGGAAGAAATTTCTCGAATGAAGGATGAACCGCAATGGATGCTTGATTTCCGTTTGAAATCATTGGAGCATTTTTACAACATGCCAATGCCTCAGTGGGGCGGCGACATGCAGAGCCTGAACTTTGATGAAATAACATACTATGTTAAGCCATCAGAGAAATCAGAGAAGTCTTGGGATGAAGTTCCTGATGAAATCAAACAGACTTTTGATAAATTGGGAATTCCTGAAGCCGAACAAAAATACCTTGCCGGTGTATCTGCCCAATATGAATCTGAAGTGGTTTACCATAGCATGAAAGAAGAATTGGAAGACTTGGGTATCGTGTTTAAAGATACGGACTCAGCACTTCGTGAAAATGAAGATATCTTCCGTGAGCATTTTGGAAAAACGATCCCGCCTACTGACAATAAATTCTCTGCATTGAACTCGGCAGTTTGGTCAGGTGGATCATTCATCTATGTACCGAAAGGCGTTAAAGTGGATACTCCGCTTCAAGCTTATTTCCGGATAAACTCTGAAAACATGGGGCAATTCGAACGTACGCTAATCATTGTTGATGAAGGCGCATCCGTTCACTATGTAGAAGGTTGTACAGCTCCTGTTTATACAACTAATTCCCTTCATAGTGCGGTAGTTGAAATCGTCATCAAGAAAGATGCTTACTGCCGTTACACGACGATCCAAAACTGGGCAAACAACGTGTTTAACCTGGTTACGAAACGTGCGGTTTGTGACGCTAACGCAACAATGGAATGGGTTGATGGTAACATCGGTTCCAAATTGACAATGAAATATCCTGCTGTCATCTTAAAAGGTGAAGGCGCTCGCGGTATGACATTATCGATTGCCATTGCCGGCAAAGGCCAACACCAAGACGCTGGAGCGAAAATGATTCACCTAGCGCCAAATACATCTTCAACTATTGTATCAAAATCAATTTCTAAACAGGGCGGTAAAGTAACATACCGTGGTATCGTTCATTTCGGACGTAAAGCGGATGGAGCTCGTTCCAACATTGAATGTGATACATTAATCATGGATAATCAGTCTACATCTGATACGATCCCTTACAATGAAATCTTGAATGATAACATTTCCCTTGAACACGAAGCGAAGGTTTCCAAAGTATCTGAAGAGCAATTGTTCTACTTGATGAGCCGCGGAATTTCTGAGCAAGAAGCAACGGAAATGATCGTAATGGGCTTCATCGAACCATTTACAAAAGAACTTCCAATGGAATATGCGGTCGAAATGAACCGTCTGATCAAGTTCGAAATGGAAGGCTCCATCGGATAATGACCGACTGGCCTGCCTGTAAGGCGATTTAGATACCATTCATACAAAAGCCTGCCGGGTCTATACTGGCAGGCTTTTTGTTTTGATATTCGGCACCCTTATACCAAAGATTAGATATGGCTCAATAAGGGTAAAAAATAAAAGAAGAAGTCAGGAAATGGTCCTGTCCCGAAGGAGTGATAATGCAGATGATTTATGTTGGTGTGACCGGTTGGGGTGATCATGATGGTTTATATCATGGCGGTATGTCCCAACGTGATAAACTCAAAGAGTACGGGGCCCATTTTCCCGTTGTGGAGGTGGATGCCTCATTCTATGCAGTCCAGCCAAAGAGGAATAGTGAAAAGTGGGTAACCGAGACGCCAGCATCATTCAAGTTTGTCGTTAAAGCCTATCAAGGGATGACAGGGCATCAGCGTGGGGAAATCCCATTTGAAAGTAAAAAGGAAATGTTCAAGGCGTTTTGTGACTCACTGGAAGCATATCAGAAGTCCGGCAAGCTCGCTATGGTCTTATTTCAGTTTCCGCCATGGTTTGATTGTAAACGCGAAAATGTGAATTACCTGCGATGGTGCAAAGCTGAAATGGGCGATATCCCAGTTGCCATAGAGTTCCGGAATCAAAGCTGGTACAGGCCCAACGTAGTCCAGCAAACTCTGGACTTTATCGAAAAAGAAGGCTGGATCCATACTGTATGCGATGAGCCGCAGGCTGGAGAGGGATCCATTCCTGTCGTTCTGCATGCCACCGATAAAGATAAAACCCTGGTACGCTTTCATGGCCGTAACCTGCATGGTTGGCAAAGGTCTGCTTCGGGGGATAATTGGCGTGAGGTCAGGTACTTATATCGATATAATCATCAGGAATTGACAGAGTGGGTGGAGAAAATCAGGATATTGGAAAAGGAATCCAAGGAGTTATATGTCCTGTTCAATAATAACTCAGGCGGGGATGCCGCTGATAATGCCAAACAAATGATTGAGTTGCTTGGTATAGAATATGAAGGGCTGGCTCCTAAGCAGCTTGGTTTGTTTTAAGAGGAATTATATAATTAATAATGATGTGACAAGATAGTAGAGGTAATATCCTCACAAACAGATAAAGGCGGATTTCTTCATGATATGGTTAGTATTAGTGGGTATTGGATTATTAGCGGGATCAGTCGGCGCACTTGTCGGTCTGGGCGGCGGCATAATCATTGTGCCTTCCCTTTTATATTTAGGTACATCTACAAATATTATCGATGAGCTGTCTCCACAGGTCGCCGTAGGTGTTTCAACCGTAATCATGATTTTTACCGGCCTATCTTCCACTTTAGCTTATTTAAAACATAAGGTGGTGGATTATAAGGCCGGCTTAATCTTTTTTATTGGCAGTGCACCTGGTGGAATAATGGGGGCCTATGTGAATAAAAACCTTAACGCCGAAGCTTTTTCATTGTACTTTGGAATTTTCATGGTTTTCATGGCTATCGTGTTATTAGTGAAAAATCGTTTGAAGCCCATGCTTTTCAAGCCTGGGAAAGGGAAAATAGTGAAAACATATAAAACAGAAAATGGACATTCATTTTCCTATGGTTATCACCCCCTGTTAGCTGTATTGATTTCTTTTGTCGTGGGATTCAGCTCCGGGTTATTTGGAATTGGCGGCGGTGCCTTAATGGTTCCTGTCATGATGCTTCTTTTCTTTTTCCCTCCTCATATGGCTGTAGCGACTTCGATGTTCATGGTATTTCTATCTTCCATCACTAATTCGATTACGCATATTTCCCTTGGAAATGTAAATTGGCCATATGCTTTTGCCCTGATTCCGGGTGCGTGGTTCGGTGCTAAATTGGGCGCATTCATAAATACGCGCCTAAAGAGTGCGTCGCTGGAAAATATGTTGAAAATAGTGCTGATAATCATTGGCTTACGTCTTATATACCAAGGTATTACAGGATAAACGAGGAGGAGAAATGATGTCAGAAATCATTCATTTATATCACACCAATGATCTCCATAGTCATTTTGAGAATTGGCCTCGTATTGATAAGTTTCTTAAAGAAAGAAGACAACTTCATCAAGAAACGGGAGAAGAAGCGATCATACTGGATATAGGAGATCATGTAGACCGCTGGCATCCATATACAGAAGGTACGTTGGGTAAAGGAAATATTGAACTGCTGAATGAAGCGGGCTACCAATATGTGACCATCGGCAATAATGAAGGGATCACTTTACCTCATGAAGCGTTGGACTCCTTATATGATCATGCAAGGTTCAAGGTCTTGGCAGCCAATATTTATTACGATGATAATGAAAGGCCTGAATGGGCGCTGCCATATTGGATACATACAACGGTAAAAGGGACCAAAATCGCGATGATAGGTTTGACCGCATTTTTTCAAAAGTTTTATTCTGCAATGGGCTGGGAAATAAAAGAACCATTCGTCGAATTAAAGGTACAGCTCGAAAGGGTCAAAACAGAGGCGGATGTAATCATCATCCTTTCCCACCTGGGCATCCATGAAGATGAGAGGATGGCAGAGGACTTTCCGGAGATTGACATCATACTTGGCGCGCATACCCACCATATCCTCCACCAAGGTAAATTGATCAATGATACACTCCTTTGCGGTGCAGGGAAATATGGTTTCTTTGTTGGACAGGTGGAAATGATCGTCAATCAGGAAAAGAAAATTAGCCAGAAGAGTGCCATTCTTTATGATACCAATGACTTTTTGGAATTGGAGAATGAACGGTCATGGATTGAAGAGATATACCAGGCCGGAGGGGAAACGCTAAAACAGGTTGCAGTGGACTTACCGCAGGCACTGGATAATGATTGGTTCAAAGGAAGTCCTTTGACGGAAATCCTTGGGGAGGCCCTAAGGGAGTGGAGTCAGGCGGATTGTTCCTTTTTGAATGCAGGTCTTCTGCTCGAAGGGCTTCCGAAGGGACCTGTCACAAAAGGGGATGTTCACAGAATCTGCCCACATCCCATCAATCCCTGCGTCGTTGAAGTTAATGGGAATGAATTAAAGGAAATCTTAATGCAATCGAGAAATGAGGAGTGGCCTCATATTCAGGTGAAAGGTTTCGGTTTCCGCGGAAAAATCATGGGAGCCATGCATTATGATCAAATTGAATTTAACGAAATGGAGAATGGAATCGTAAAAGGAATACTTATAAAAGGAGAGAAACTGCAGACGGATAAGTCCTATAAACTGGCAATACCTGATATGTTCACGTTCGGGCACTTCTTTCCAAGTATCCAGCGCTCCAATCGCAAGGAATACTTACTGCCGGAATTCTTACGGGATATCCTTTTATGGAAGCTGAAAAAAATATACACGAACGCCTGACGTAAAATCACGGTTTTGCCCTTTTTATCATAAAGTATGGGGAAGAAAGGGGCGAAACCAATTGATTAACATGATCCCAATAATTCTTGATAATCATACATTCCTAGCCATTTCTGTCCGACTGCCCAAAACGAACTTACTTGCTGTCGCGTCCGAAAAAGGGTATATAATGTGCGGTGCGTTAGATGTTGGACTGCTGAACGATAAATTGAGAGATCGTAAAATCCTTGCAGGGAGAGCCACAGGAGTCAAATCGATTGAAGAGTTATTGGAAGCGCCGCTTGAATCAGTTACCTGGGAGGCTGTGGAAAAGGGCATACATCCAGGAATGATTGGTAAAGAGGCATTAATCAAAATGATTTGAAAAGGTGGGCTTTCTTTCTTCCAGGGGGGCCTTACTTTTTTATCAAAGAAAATGCTGATATTTTTTCAATAAATTTGTTCAAACAGATTCATTTATCAAAATATTTTCCGATAATCCTTATAAAGGAAATAATCGGTTTGATTTACAAATATTGAATGGGGAAACGGAGTACAAGTATGAGGCTAGCTATTACAAAGTCCCTAAGCCCTGGAGCAAGGCTCGGTAAAAACATCTATAATGAGCGGGATCATGTCCTATTGTGCGAGGGTCTTACATTAACGCAGAAAATGATCAATCGACTGGTGTCCCTTAATATTCCCTTTGTTTACATTCAGGATTCCAGGACGGATGACACTATTCCAAAGCCCCCAGTTTCCGGGAAACTTAGAAGAGAAGCCATTAATACGATTGAAACCACTTTCCTGGACATGAAAAACAAAATGAACCTTGATGGATCATTCACGATAGAGCGGGCTAACGTGAAGTTCACTCAAATAGTACGGAACATCATGGGCGAGCTGAAAAGGAATAAAGAGCTAATGACTTTATTGGCCGACGTTTATACATACGATGACTATATCTTCACACATTCCTTCAATGTGACATTATATACCTTGGCGATCGGGATGGAATTGAATATCAATAATAAGAATCTCGAAATTCTTGGGCTAGGGGCGATTTTACATGATGTCAGCAAAATGCTCGTGCCTTTGGAAATCCTCCGTAAACCCGGTAAGCTGACGGAAAAGGAGTTTGAACAAATCCGAAAACATGCCGATTACGGATTTCATCTAATCAAAAATGTTCATACCGTTTCACTTTTAGTTGCGAATTGTGCCTATCAGCATCATGAAAGGTTAGACGGATCTGGATATCCCCGTGGGATAAAAGGGGATGAAATCCATTATTTTGGCAAGATCATTGCCGTTGCCGATGTGTTTGATGCCGTTACTTCCAATCGGGTTTACCGTAAGTCCATGCTGCCGCATCAGGGATTGGAAGTCCTTTATGCCGGGGTCGGGAAAAAGTTCGACAATACGATCATCGAGGCTTTCCGCAGGGCATTGCCATTTATCCCAATGGTCTATCCGTAGAATTGAATGTTGGGAGGAAAGGGGTAGTATCCGCTCAATATAAAGGGATAGGAGACTGCCTCATGATAAGGATACTTGAAGAAGATGGCGAGCAGATTAAAGAGCTCTATGAAGTGGACTTGAATAAAAACCTGGCATTTGCTTATCATGAAATGTCTCAATATACAAGAACCAGCCTAACCTCAAGGATAAGCTGGTTTTTTCATTCCTTGTTTTCCTTCATGATGGCAGGTGCAACCGAACCGTTTCCGTTACTGAAATAACTTGGAACATCACCTTCGATCAGCAGGCTTCCGACTGTCACTTCCTGACTCACCTTGGTCTCTTTTGTGAAAGAGGGGATGACGATTTGAATATTGACATCAAAGTCCACAATCAATTCATAATAGACATTATTGATGCCTGCGTTTGTCAGTTTTGTCCTCAAATCCGATTCAACATTCCCGATGACCGACATTTTCACTGGGATCTCAGGTCCGTAATTGGAAAGGAGGTTATTCCCTGTTACGACACCCAATGGTATATAATAGACAACACTTTTATATTGTTCATCATTTATTTTGGCTGAACCTGTTTTAAAAGGGTTTCCCTGTTTGATGCCAAGCTTCTTTTGAATATCCTTCGTAATGTTAGCCCGCAATTCACTATATATGACCGGATTGAAGCTATAGGAAGAACTGGAGTCATCACCACCCTTGTTGTTAGTGATGATTTTGTTCATATCAACCTTGGCTATATTCTCATCAACCGATTCATGAATCGTTTCCGTTGCAATCCGTTTTATTTCATATTCGGCTACACTCATGATTACGGGTTCGATTGATTTGTCCACGTACCAAAGAGTCATGATGCTTGATATGATGAACAGGATAAATGAATAGAGAAATACTTTTCGGGTGGGAAGAGGCCCCTTTTTTCGGAATTTCTTCGTTCGAAATCTTTTTCGGAACACGCTTTAGCCCCCTTTACTAATAACTATGCATCAAGTTCAGGGGTTTATGTTCGAATCAAAAAAAAGCAGCGTAAAATTCACGCCGCTCACTTTTGCTTTTTGGCCAGATCTTTCCTTTCCCACAATCTTAAATAAGGGTAGGGGTCGAAGCTCCATTCTGTGATTCCGTTGTCTTTGTACATTCCGTAATGAAGATGAGGAGGGAACTTCCCGGAAGTTCCTGGAGGACCGTAACCTGTACTGCCGACACCCCCGATGACTTGTCCGGGCTCGACGATTTGTCCGACTTTCAACCCTTTGGCGAAGCCGCTTAAATGGGCAAAGTAATGATAGGTATTATTTAGATCCCGTATCCCAATCCTCCAACCGCCGAATTTATTCCAGCCTTTCATTTCAATGATTCCGTAGCTCGTGGAACGAACCGGAAGGCTATAATCCGCAAAAATATCAGTGCCCTCATGGATTCTCCTTCCGCCCCATCCGCGGGCGCTTCCCCATGTATTCAAGTACGTATAATGAGTCCGTACTGGAACCGGGAAGGCCTTTTCATGTAGATCCAACCGGCCATATTTCTTATAAATCTCGGCATTGCCGATAATGATGCTGACGGCTTTATCCCGTTTATAATAGTCCCACAAGCCGATCCGGATATTATCTTCATCTGCACCATACGATTGGAGATGCTTCGAAAAAGCATACAATCGATCGGTATCATTAGTGATATCTGCTTTGCCATCACCATTGCCATCCTGGCCCAACCCATCAAAAAATGTGATCGTGAGCGGGTTAACATCGTTTAAGTCAGGATTGAGAGCCCCGCTCCACTTTGAAGGCTCGATGTGGATGCCTATTAAACCCTTTGCCGGCTCTAAATCCCTTCGTGCAGCCCTTAGGCTGTGCTCATATTGATCAGCTCCAGCAAGGTAATACCACGGGATTTGGAGGGTAGCCTCCATATTTTTATATAGCGCCATTCTCCCTGCATAAGCATCAGGGGCATCCGCAGCATTAGCGCCTTGGCCTGGTGCCAAAATAAACAAACAAGTTATCGTAAGAAGGAATAATTTTTTCAACGGGGCAGGCTCCTTTCATGATATTCTCCGTTATTAAAAGACATCAGTCCATCCATCTTTTATAGTTTTGCTGATTTGGCAATAAACATGAAAAATAAATAATGGGAAACCAACTATAACTTGTATAAATGCTTTTTTATTGTTAAAGTAGGGTGTGTTAATTTCTATAGAATGGAGTGGCATTTTTCATGTCTTCTACAAATAAAGAAATTCTTCGAAAACCAGATTGGTTGAAAATAAAGCTTAATACTAACGAAAATTACCTTGGTTTAAAAAATATGATGCGCGAGAAAAACCTTCATACTGTCTGTGAAGAGGCAAAATGTCCGAATATTCACGAATGCTGGGCAGTAAGAAGGACGGCTACTTTCATGATTCTAGGTGAAATCTGTACAAGGGCTTGCCGTTTTTGTGCTGTGACGACTGGACGTCCGAATGAACTGGACTGGGCTGAACCGGAGCGTGTTGCCGATTCCGTTGTTTTGATGAATTTAAAGCATGTCGTCATTACAGCTGTTGCCCGTGATGATTTAAAGGATGGGGGCGCTGAAGTTTTCGCTGAAACGGTCCGTGCCATCCGTCGGAAAAATCCATTTACATCAATTGAAGTATTACCGTCTGATATGGGCGGGGTGTTTGAAAATATCAAGACTTTGATGGATGCTAAACCGGATATCCTGAACCATAATATAGAGACTGTCAGAAGTTTATCCGATCGTGTACGGGCTCAGGCCAAGTACGAACGTTCATTGGAGCTTTTAAGAAGAGCCAAGGAACTGTATCCGGAAATACCGACAAAGTCCAGTTTAATGGTAGGTCTGGGTGAAACGCGGGAGGAAATCCTCGAGACCATGGATGACCTGAGGGCCAATAATGTGGATATCATGACGATCGGCCAGTATTTGCAGCCGACTAAAAAGCATTTAAAGGTGCTGAAATACTACACGCCTGAGGAATTTGCCGAACTGAAGGAACGTGCATTGGAAAAAGGCTTCAGCCATTGTGAATCCGGTCCGCTTGTCCGTTCATCCTACCATGCGGATGAACAGGTTAATGCTGCGGCGAAACATAAGCAAAACAAAGGTGAAGAATTATTGAAATAGAGTGAAAAAAAGGACCGAAAAAATTCGGTCCTTTTGTATTCAACGGTTATCCATTTTTTGATGGATGTTATCATGATGATCTCTTTTATCGTTAACCATTTCCCCGTTTTCATTTTCTTCGTCACTCATTTTGTATCCTTGAGGCGACTTCAGCATTCTTTTGATGGTTTGTTCGATCGTATAGTCAATCCCCCTGCTGCCGGATTTCACTGTAGCGAAATTCTCGACATCTTGGGCAAGGTTTTGATAATCATCACTGACGTAGACATGATAGTAGCGAGGCACGACGGACATGGCAGTACGTTTAACTTGGTCTGCGGTTTCCGTCCGATCCTTGTTATTGGTATCATAAACGACAAGAACTTCCTCATCAGTAACGAGGGTAGCGGCATCATTGACATTTGGAATCTGAACGCTCAGTTTAGAAATGACATCAGAAAGTTGTTCACGGTCAATGGAAGCAGCTTTGTTGGAAATGTTACGGCCGTCAATGGTTGCACTATTGGTGCGGGTAAAACCGAAATCATCACTTTTGTTGTCATTATTACGATAATCCTCATCATAATATTGAGTTGGATTATTTACGTTTGTTGGGTTACCGGCATTGTTTTTTGCACCGAGCCCCTGGTCTTCTTCTTTATCAGCACATCCGGTTAGTGCAATAATCGAGCTTAAACCTATCGTTATTATTGTTTTTTTCATCAATAACACCCCCATAACTTTAGGATGAACATATTTCTCTATTTTTCGCTTAGTAATTGATGGGGAATCAGTTATAATTTAAGAAGGAATGTATACATGAGAGGTGAAAACAATGATTAACATCAATAACATGACCTATGAAATAATTGAGGATGAAAGGGAAGGCTATAACGAAGAAGCGTTTAAAGCCAGATACAGTGAGATTTTAACGAAGTATGATTATATAGTGGGGGATTGGGGTTACGGGCAATTGAGGCTGCGTGGATTTTTTGATGATTCCAATCAGAAAGCGACCTTTGATACGAAAATAAGCACACTTAGTGAATATTTATATGAATACTGCAATTTTGGCTGTCCTTATTTCGTCGTGAAGAAAATAAAGAAATAAAAAGGCCAGAATTCACTCTGGCCTTCCATGTTAAGAGTTGCCATATCCTTTATATGGAGGCTGTTCATCTTTTTCTGAATCATCATGTGTCGGATGAGCACCAGGATATTGTCGAGGTATACCCTCATGTAACGATTTATTTTCATAATTAAAGGCACTTTGATATCGTTGCCCTTCCTGCCACGGGGTGTTTTTATTCTGAACTGGTGCATCTTTTGCTATGGGTGATCCAAAAGGTCCTTCGGGAAATTCTTCAGGAATTAAATAATCCCTCTGTTTTTCGACATTGGAAAAATCGTGGTATTCTTCTTTGTCCAAGATAATCCCCCCTCATGTAATCGATCTTACATTCAGTAGGTTTCCCGTTTAAGTTAAAAAACTTCAGCACTTAGACGATTTCCATTAAAAAGTGACGTAGTTCTTCGGCTTCAGCTTCTGATAATTGAAAGGCATGCTCAAGATAGCCTTCCTCTTCTAAATCATCAGGCCCAATAATCGCGAAGCGGTTACTCTGCATATTTAAAACAAGCTTCTTTCCATAGAAACGATCGGTTGCCGTTATGGCCAGATCGAATCTTGACTCCTCTCCCATGAAGCTTATGAACCGGGTTTTTGAATCAACGACGTCATTGTATAAATAAAAACGATCTTCCATAGTATCATCCCCTTCGTATCTTCACATTTGTAGTTCCATCATAACAAAGTGACTTCAATAGGGGAACAGACATTTTTCGGGGCTTCCGGCTGAAGAGCTTCGCTGCTCCTGTTGGGGACTTCCAGCAATAATGGCATTCATCGATTAAATGAAAATGGCAAGAATATAAATGGGATCGTGGAATGTACGTCTGCCAAATGCACTACAGTCGGGAAGGCAATGTGGAAGCTGCCCTTCTGTTAGTAATGGGATGGTAAAATGGTTGTGGTTGAAGGAATTGAGCGTAAGGGAGAAGCTATGGTATTATCAAGGAATAAGGTTGGTTCGGTAAAGGGTTTTAACTATGCCGCTCATACAACCAATGATTCCCTATATCATCTTAGATCAGAAAGGATCTGGAAAAAATGTACTTTGTAGACCGCCAAAAGATTGAACAAATATTAGGTTTTCTTGAAAAGCAGCTTGGACTTTTTGAGGGGCATGATAATTGGGATGGAGACCTTTCGGAACTTATCGCTGAAAGGCTTATACAAACTTCCATCGATTCCGTGTTGGATGTAGGAAATGCGGTAATTGATGGTTTCATTATGCGTGATCCAGGAAGTTACGAAGATATTATCGATATCCTTCAAGATGAGAAAGTGATTTCGGAAGAAAAAGCGATACAATTCAAAAAGGTTTTGCCATTAAGGAAAATGCTGGTTCAAGACTTCATTGAAGTGGATCACAAAGAACTGCATGCCGTATTTTCGGAAAATATCGAGGCATTCAAGCAATTCCCCGATTTGGTAAGGAACTATTTAACAAATGAATTGGGACCTGTTTCAGCTTTTAAAAACTAGCAGCGTTAGGAAGGCGAATTCAAATGAAGTCGTATAAAGGATATTTAATTGACTTAGATGGCACGATGTATCGCGGAACAGAACAAATTGCGGAAGCGGCAGGGTTTATTAATGACTTAAGGAAAAGGGATATCCCTTATTTATTCGTCACCAATAATTCATCCCGGATTCCGGCACAGGTAGCGGATAAATTGAGGAGCATCGGCATATCGACGGAAGATGACCAGGTTTTTACGACAAGCATGGCGACTGCCAATTACATAGCTGAACAAAAGAAAGATGCATCGGTCTATGTGGTGGGTGAAGAAGGCATCATCGAGGCTCTTAAGGAAAAAGGAATGAAGCTTGTGGAAGAGCATCCGGATTTTCTGGTTATGGGCATCGACCGCGGCATCAATTATGAAAAGTTGTCAAAAGCCTGTCTTGCTGTAAGAAATGGTGCTGTTTTCATTTCGACCAATGGTGATATTGCCATTCCTACCGAGCAAGGCCTTTTGCCAGGGAATGGTTCCTTGACCTCCGTTGTTTCCGTTTCGACCCAGGTACAGCCGATTTTCATTGGAAAACCTGAATCCGTCATAGTGGAACAAGCCCTAAGAGTATTAGGGGTGCCTAAAGAAGAGACAATCATGGTTGGAGATAACTATGATACGGATATCCTTGCTGGCATTAATGCAGGGATCGATACACTGCTTGTACATACTGGCGTAACGACAAAAGAACGCTTGATGCAATATAAGGAGCAGCCTACGCATGTGGTGGACACCCTTGACTTATGGCGCTTCGAATGAAAAAAACCAGGCCTGCGAATGCAGCCCTGGTTTTTTCATGTCGTGAATCTCATTGGTTTACTATTCCGCATTTTCGGTTCTATGGGCAAGCCGGCTTGAAGCGGCAGCTGCAATTGCCCCAACGATATCATCTAAAAAGGTGTTCACCTTACCTGTGCTTTTATCGTTTAAATATTTTAAGATCCCCGGCTTTTGTTTATCGATGAAACCATAATTGGTAAAGCCGATGGATCCATAAACATTCACAATTGAAAAAGCCAATATTTCATCGACCCCATATAGGCCTTCATCTATTTCAATGATGCTCAGCAGAGGCTCCTCAAGCAGTTTTTTCTCAGCTAGGATATCCAACTGTATGCCGGTAAGGATGGCATTTTGGACCTCGCGTTTTGAAAGGACCCGTTCGACATTGTGAAGGCAATCGGACATTTGGAGATTTTCATGGTAGCCAGATTGTAAATACATGACAAGCTCAGCGATATCCTCCAATTTCACTCCTCGTTCAATTAGCCATTTTCGAGCCGTTTTTTCAGACATTGATTGTTCAATATTAGCCATTTCATCACCCATTTCTCTATATTTTAAAGGGATAGTTCTAATGCAGGTAGTTTGATTTGATTAAACTGAAAACCTATGGAGGATGTTTTGATTGGAATTTCTAATAAGGTTTCGATAATCATTCAGAAAACGGGTTATTCCACATATATATAAGTATATGATGTCCAATATTTCTATTATATCCATTTGATGAAGGGGGCCATTCCATGATAGAAGAAATCATTTTTAATAATTATGGTATTCGGGTGGAGCTTGAAGAAGCCAATATCAGGTTTCCAAGCTTCCGTTCAGGAAATATGGTGTACAGTATCGTTCCCATTGAAAATATGGAGCAGGAGGAATTGGTGGAACGGTATAAAATGTCTCAACATCTGATTTCACAAGGTGATCGACATGTATCCGCCTTTGTCCTTGCCAATCATGGAAGTTATGTTTCGGAAGCGGATGAACAATTATTCGTCCTTCTTGCCAATCAGGCATTGGAAGGTCCGAAAAACTTCAACCCAGGAAGACGTCTGGCAAGATTCCATCAGCGTGGGAGAACGATTAATGAAACGATTCGAACATGTTCAAGGATCGGTAAATGGAAAGAACTCTGGGAACAAAGGATCGATCAGCTAGAAAAGATTTGGCGGGATAAGCTCAACGCCCATCCTGATAACCAGTTTGAAAAATTATTTATAGAAACCTTTCCCTATTATATGGTCCTGGGTGAAAATGCGATTCAATATTTAGTCGACACGGAAATTGATGATACCCCGCAAATTGTCGATAGCGGAACGGTATGTTATGAACGTTTTTTACATGATACCTGGAAAAGCAATAAGTGGATGAAAAATCCGTTCGATTGGGTATTCGACCACGGAACCAGGGATGTCGCGGAATGGGTGAGGGAACATTATTTTCAAAATGTGCATACCCATCAGCGGGGCATTGGCCATTTCTTTCACGAATATCAGTCCATAGAACCCTTCTCCAGTTTTTCAGCCCGGTTGTTATATTCGAGGATGCTGTTTCCCATTCATTATTTTGAAACGGTGGAAGAGTATTTTTCAAAAACGACGGAATCAAGGTCGAATGAATTGGAGGATAAAATATTTTCGATCACGAAATCCTCCCAACAATATGAGTCCTTCCTCAAACATTTTTATGAATTGGCAGAGGTCCCTGCCAAGCAATATGATTTGCCTAAAATTGACTGGATTTAGATAAAAACGGGAAAGAAATATGATTCATCCTTACTTACTATGTTATGATGATAACAAGATTTTTTAGAATAATTAGATATTTAATCACTACGGAAGGATGGGATCATGCAAAGATTGATGATGGCCGCCCTTATAGCCCTTCCGAAAAGAATGTCCTCAGTTTACTGAAATGGATGGATCCCGTGCAAAAGCCACATATTGTAATGGGTACAAATGATTCATTGAAGAGCGTTAAGTAATAAACCATAATGGTTTTCCCATAAAAAAATTAACTTTACCCGTTCCTACTCGTTCAAGGGATGGACGAAAAAAGTTCGTGCATCCATCTTTTCTAACTATTGATAATTATATGAATTAAACTTATAATGTCTACTATACAAATACAAATGTTTTCTTCAGGTAAACAGTTTTAAGGGGGAACCAAAATATGAAAGCCATCTCGATCGGTTTATTGGGGTTAGGTACAGTCGGATCAGGAGTCGTACAAATCATTGAAAGCCATCAGGACAAGCTCATGCATCAAGTGGGCTGTTCCATATCCATTAAGAAGATACTAGTGAATGACATGACGAAGGAGCGGCTTGTCGCGGTCGATAAAGGAATGTTAACTGACAATCCTGAGGATATCCTTTCGAATCCCGAGATTGATGTTGTAATAGAAGTGATGGGTGGAATCGAAGAAACACGCGGTTATCTGATGGAAGCGATAAAAAATAAAAAGCATATCGTTACGGCCAATAAAGACTTAATGGCTTTATATGGACCGGAACTGCTGGAATTGGCCACCGAGAATCAATGTGATTTATTCTATGAAGCAAGTGTTGCCGGTGGAATTCCGATTTTACGCGGTCTTGTCGATGGGTTATCCTCTGACCGCATCACGAAAATGATGGGAATCGTCAATGGAACGACAAACTTCATTTTAACGAAAATGAGCAAGGAAGGCAGAGCTTATGATGACGTATTGAAGGAAGCCCAGGAGCTGGGATTTGCTGAAGCAGATCCGACAGCCGATGTAGGCGGATTGGATGCGGCCCGTAAAATGGCAATCCTATCAACACTCGGGTTTTCAATGAACATTGGCTTGAATGATGTTGAGGTACAGGGCATTACCGAGATATCCGAAGAGGATTTGAGATATAGCAAGAAGCTTGGTTATACAATGAAATTGATCGGCGTCGCTTCAAGGGCAGGGGATAGGGTCGAAGTAAGTGTCCAGCCTGCACTTCTTCCGGAAGCACATCCTTTAGCATCGGTAAATAATGAGTATAATGCTGTATACGTTTATGGGGAGGCCGTAGGGGAAACGATGTTCTACGGACCGGGGGCTGGCAGTCTTCCTACTGCAACTGCAGTCGTTTCGGATATGGTGACGGTCATCAAGAATATGAGGCTGGGCGTAAATGGCCGCAGTGCCGTTTCACCTCAGTTTCCGAAACAATTAAAAGATTCCACTGAAATTTTCGCTAAATTCTTCATTCGGTTACATGTTCAGGATGAAGTTGGCGTTTTAGCCAAAATCACGAATTTGTTTGCCGAGCATGGGGTAGGATTCGATAAAATCCTTCAATTGCCTCTGGATGAAAAGGAATCTTCCGAAATCGTATTAGTTACGCATACTGCCACAAAGGCTGCATTTGAGCAAATAATACAGAAATTACATGATTATAATATGGTAAGAGAAGTGAAAAGCACATACAGAGTTGAAGGAGAGGACATCAAATGAGCTGGCAAGGACTTATAAGCACGTATAAAGATTTCTTACCCGTTAATGAAAACACGCCTGCACTTACCCTTTTGGAGGGTAATACACCATTAATCAGACTGAATCGATTATCCGAAGAGTGGGGAATCGACTTACATGTAAAATATGAAGGGGCAAATCCAACGGGGTCATTTAAAGACCGAGGAATGGTCATGGCCGTTGCCAAAGCGATAGAAGAGGGCAGCGACACGATCATCTGTGCTTCCACAGGGAATACATCAGCGGCTGCAGCAGCTTATGCGGCCCGTGCCAACCTGCGCTGTATCGTCGTCATCCCGGAAGGTAAAATCGCCATGGGCAAGCTTGCCCAAGCCGTTATGTATGGAGCGGAAATCATCTCGATCGAAGGGAACTTCGACCAGGCTTTAAAAATCGTCCGTTCACTTAGTGAGAGCTCACCGATAACTCTTGTGAATTCGGTCAACCCATACCGGATTGAAGGGCAGAAGACAGCGGCTTTCGAAATTTGTGATGCTCTCGGCACCGCACCGGATATTTTGGCGCTGCCAGTTGGGAATGCAGGAAATATAACTGCTTACTGGAAAGGCTTTAAAGAATATAACGAATCGAAACAAACAGGCCTTCCTGAAATGAGAGGGTTCGAGGCTGAAGGAGCGGCTGCAATTGTCCGGGATAGCATTATTGAAAATCCAGAAACGATTGCAACTGCCATCCGTATTGGAAATCCTGCAAGTTGGAAGTTTGCTGTGGAAGCGGCAAATGAATCCAAAGGCAAAATTGATGAGGTCACAGACGAGGAAATTCTGGAAGCCTATCATTTCCTTGCTAAAAAAGAAGGGGTATTTGCAGAGCCGGCATCATGTGCTTCCATTGCAGGTATCTATAAACAATTAAAAAGCGGTGAAATCAAAAAAGGAAGTAAGATTGTTGCTGTATTGACTGGAAATGGATTGAAGGATCCGAATGTGGCAGTCAATACAAGTACGATTCAGCCGACATTGCTGCCAATGGATGAAGAAGTCATTTTAGAACATCTGCAGGGTGTGAAACAGGCATGAGTGCAGAATCAGAGATGTTTTTGATCCGTGTACCAGCAAGTACGGCCAACTTAGGGCCAGGATTCGATTCCATCGGTTTGGCGCTAGGACTTTACTTGGAAATACACGGATCTTCATCAGATCATTGGGAAGTCGTCCCGCTTTCAGAGGAAATGTCTGTTTTTCCAAGGGATGATCGTAATTATATCGTCCAAATTGCCAAGGAAACGGCGGCGTCCTATGGAAAGGAACTGTCCCCATGCCGGCTTTTCGTCTCTAGCGAAATTCCACTGGCGCGGGGTCTTGGAAGCAGTGCCTCTGCCATTGTGGCGGGTATTGAATTGGCGAACATCGTTGGTGAGCTTCATTTATCCGATGAGGAGAAGAATAGGCATGCTTCCCTCTTTGAGGGGCATCCCGATAATGCGGGGGCATCTGTGTATGGTGGATTGGTTGTGGGCCTTCATACGGAGGAAAAAACGGATGTCGTGTCGTTTCCGATCGAGGGAGTCAAGGTGATCGCTGTCATTCCCAATTTTGAATTGCTAACTGAGGATTCAAGAAATGTCCTTCCGAATTCGCTTTCCTATAAAGATGCGATAAGCGGGAGTGCAGCCGCAAATGTAATGCTTGCAGGAGTACTATCGAAAGATTGGAAACTTGTTGGTGAAATGATGCAAAGTGATCGTTTCCATCAACCATATAGAGCGGAGTTGGTCCCTCATTTAGAGCTTATAGAAGAAGTTGTCCTGAATGAAGGCGGATTTGGTGCGGCACTAAGCGGAGCAGGACCAACTGTTTTATGCTTGGCATCTCCAGAAAGAAGTGAAGGTTTGCTCAGTGGATTGAAGGAAAGATTTCCGGAATTCCTTGTGAAAGAATTGGAAATCGATAATGATGGAAGTTATACGGCAATCCTTTCAGAACAGGAAAAAAAGGAATTGAAATTTTTGAAATCGTGAGCCATGTTCATTTGCCGTCCATATAAAAAAGCTGACCCGTGTCAAGCCGTATCAATTCATTTGATAAGGCAAAAGCCGAGTCAGCTTTATTTTTATTACAGCTCGGAAAAGATTCCGGCCTGCTTACGTTTATAGAAGAAGTGATCCTTCATCCATACGCTGCATGTTATTTTAAAGGGCTATTAGAAAACTTGTTCAACTTCCACTACACCAGGAACTTCTTCAAGAAGGGCACGCTCAATCCCAGCTTTTAGCGTAATGGTCGAACTTGGACAGCTTCCGCATGCTCCTAGTAATCGTAATTTTACAATTCCATCTTCTACGTCAACTAGTTCACAGTCACCGCCATCACGAAGAAGAAACGGACGAAGCTTATCTAGAACCTCTTGAACTTGGACTTCCATTGTTTGTTGGTCGGACATTGCAATCGACTCCTTTCCTAATCATATTATAATGCGAAGGTAATAAAAAATCCAACTGTAACTTTGCGGAAATATAATCTATATTATTCTGGTAAGATGGAAACAGGTGAATGGTTCTAAAATGTATTCAAGATGAAGTAAATATATTAAAATGAAGGAGGAAGAGTATGGTAATGAAAGAAATTGAGATAGAAGTGTATGGAGCGGAGCAAATTTGCGCGAGTTGTGTGAATCTCCCCTCTTCAAAAGATACCTGCGAGTGGCTTGAAGCCGCTTTAACGAGAAAGTTTCCTGAACAGAAGTTCAAAATATCCTATATAGATATGTATAACCCCCCAGAAACGTTGAAGCAAAAGAGCTTTGCCGCGAAGATGATCGAGGAAGATTTATTTTATCCACTGGTCCTCATCGAAGGTGAAATCATTGCAGAAGGAAATGTCCGTCTCAAAAAAGTTGTGGAAACTATGGAAAAATATGGGTACTCAGCACAATTGTGATATATAATGGAAGAAATAAGAAAAACTGACCCATGAATGAGCTGCATGCAGCTCATTGGGCCAGTTTATGAAATGTTACAGTAATGGGTTGGTATCAACCGTTATGGTATTTATACATCCAGAGAATGCCTGATTTCATTAGTCGTGCCACTCTGCCGGTGATTGGGCGATTTGCAACTAGACCAAAACCTTGTTTTTTCCCAAGGGAACCTAATGTTCCTTTTAATTTCATTGTAGGGAAGCTTTCTGGAAGCGGTTCATTTGCCCATTTCTTCACAAGAACTTGGACGATTTGCTCAGCTTGGGACTCCGCTAATTGAGCACTAGGTGCATGAGGCAGGCTCGCGCAGTCGCCGACTACAAAGATGCTGTCATCATTAGGAAGGAAATGCTGAGGAGTCAGAACGGCTCTTCCTTGACGGTCTTTTTCAATATCCATATCGCGGATGATCTTACTTGGCTGAATTCCAGCTGTCCATACGATGACGTCGCTTTGAACGGCTTCGTCGCCATTATAAAGAAGGTTTGGTTCAACTTTCGTAATATTTGAATGATGGACAATTTCGATTGTATGTTTATCGAACCATGATTCGACAAAAGTACTTAATCTTTCTGGGAAAGCAGATAGAATATGCGGTCCACGGTCAAATAGCTTAACGTTTAAATCTGAACGGCTTTCAATTAATTCACTTGCAAGCTCAACACCGCTCAGTCCGCCGCCAACGATAGAAACGGTTGCACCGGCACCTAAATTATTCAAAGCTGAATATGTGCGGCGTGATTTATCGATTGTTTGGATACTGTAAGTGTGAATGTCTGCACCAGGAATATCGTGGTATTTATCTTCGCAGCCAAGGCCAATGACTAAATCATCATAAACGACAGGATCTTGATTCTCTATAATGACCTGTTTATTTTCCATATCGATGGAAAGTACTTCTCCGTATACGTTCTTCAAGCGAGGATGTTCAGGAAATGCAACACGGATGTGTTGATCTGGAATGGTACCTGCTGCTAAAGCATAATATTCCGTTTTTAAGCAGTGATAAGGATTACGGTCGATAAGCGTGATGCTCACATTTTCAGGAAGCTGATTAGGCAGCAATCTTTGCAACATGCGCATACCACCATACCCGCCACCAAGTATGACTAGATTCTTCATATGATTTTTCCCCTTTATTTGATCTCTTGAAAAATTTGATTAGCACTTAACTATAGGATTCCCCCAAATGGTCCCCTTAAAAGTTTAATTAAATATATATACCCCAATTTGTAGTAAGAATAAAAAATTAGATAAATTTCTTTTTTTTACGTACCCCGACAAAAGTATAACGAATATAAAAGGAAATCACAACCGATATCTTGAAATCGGCTGATTTTTTATGCGTAAATATTGACTGTAAGTGGGAAAAGTAATAAGATGATTTGTTAGTAACTGTGAGGTGAAACAATGTATCCGATTATTGAATTTTGTGTAAGCAATCTAGCCAGCGGGGCTCAGGAGGCTCTAGAGAGATTGGAGCGGGATCCGAATTTGGATATCATAGAATATGGTTGTCTGGGATATTGCGGCAGATGCTCCAGTAACTTATATGCGCTTGTAAACGGTGAAGTGGTTTTTGGTGACACAACGGATGAATTGGTAGATAAAATATATAAGTACATTGATGAATTTGAAATGTTTTAATCATCAATGGCGGATAAAAGGCTGTTCCTGGAAGGAACAGCCCCAGACTGTAGACAAACTCGATGAAAATCGAGTTTGTCTACAGTTTTTTTGGGCTTGCACAAATTTTGACGTTGATTTCCACTTCAGGCACTCGCTTTCCGCGGGCGGTCCGGGAGCCTCCTCGGCGCACTTGCGCCTGTGGGGTCTCCCTTGGACTCGCTATTCCCGCAGGAGTCTCGCACCTTCCGTTCCAATCAACTATGTTTAAAATTTCAGATAGAACTCCTTTTTGCCTACAGTCTTTTTTGTTTTAAAATAGAACTATTAAAACTTGAGGTGATGAGCATGCTTTCGAAACATAATTCTAATCAGCGAGATCAACTTGAAATAATTACTTTAGATCAACTGGTGCCGGTGAATCATTTGGTTCGTAAAATGGAGGCTTCCCGGGCATTTTTTTGTCTTTCGAACACTAATGAAAAATACTTGATGGCTGCCTGTTCATTCCCTATCCTTCTTGAGATTTCGCCAGCGAGATATAGGATTCTGGCTTCCGATACCTGGGTGCCACTGAAGTCCCCTTTTGAATAGGATGCTTCATATTCCTTTAGGGCGAACTTCAAAAATCTTTCCTCCTGTTCTTTGGTTTGGTTTGGTTGATCCTATATAACCAGGCTATCCGTAAACAGATTCCAGCAAGGATTATATGTTTTTCCTTTTTTAAAGCTCCGCAATAAATAGCCAGCTTGTATGTATTGATCGCGTCTTTAATGGATCTTTCCTTGCTAAAATGATGGGGGACCCACTGGGAGCTGACTTTTTCCAAAATGATTTCCATTGTAGTGGGGGGGAAGTACCGGGAGAAATCCTCGGAATAAGAAAAGCCGCAGTGAGGGCTAACAAAAATATTATAGTAAAGTGAGTTGACGGCTGAGCCAGTATGAATGGGACAAAAGTCCGTGTCATATTTAGTAACTTTTACAAAACGTGACCGTACCTTTTTAGTGGTCGACTTTTGTTTGCATAAAAGGCATTCCATGCTTTTGTCATATAGAGGATGTATACTTTCGATAGAAATTACCCCCTTATTGTAATTTGGGATTGGGTCCAACAGATCGGTTCATTATACCTACACCTATTATTATAGACTAATTTTTGTTGGTAAAATAGGTGGGGGAATATGAATTTTTTCAAGCTGGAAAATTGAGCGTAAGAATTTCTTTGGTATATACTATAAAGAGAAATGGTTCTATCTCACATATCAGAAGAAGGAGGGATTTATTGTGAGTGAAGTTGTTCAAATAACGGAAGCTGCCGCTTTTCAGATAAAAGAAATGATGAAACATAATGGTGAAGAGGGTTCCTTTTTAAGAGTGGCCGTTAAAGGCGGAGGCTGCAGTGGATTATCCTACGGAATGGGCTTTGAACAAGAGCCAGGGGAAAAAGATAGCCAGCTGGAACAGTTTGAAATTAAGATCCTTGTTAATGCCGAGGATGCAGATATATTGAATGGAACGGTAATTGATTATAAACAAACGATGATGGGTGGAGGCTTTACGATCGAAAACCCAAATGCCATCGCTTCATGCGGTTGCGGGTCTTCCTTCAAAACGGCAAAAAACGCCGGTACGCCGGAGAACTGCTAAGTAACTCCAATACATTGAAAAAAGGGGCACTTTAATAAGTGCCCCTTTTTCATGCTTATTTGCCGCTGGAAATCTCGAATGTTTTATTGAATGTTTTTTCCTCTGTGACAGATTGGGCAAGAATGGCGGCGACATCGGCCCTTGGAATGGACTTATTAGTATGATCCACTTTCTCATCCGCAAAGATTTGTCCGATTTCTTGTTCATTTGCCAAAGCAACCGGCCGGACAATCGTATATGTCAGCCCGCTTGCTTTTAAATGTTCATCGGCATCATGCTTTGCTTTAAGGTAATGGCGCATTCCTGCTTGGGCTAGTTCCGGATGATCAGAACGGACAGAGCTTAACATGACAAAACGTTCGATACCCTTCTTTTTGGCAGCAACCAGTTTAATGGCTCCATTCTTATCCACAGCTATCGTTTTATCCGGCCCTGTTTTGGGTCCAGATCCGGCGGCAAAAATGATGGCTTCCATGTTATCCACTGATTTATCCACATTGTCCTCTAAATCTGCAAGGATTGGATGCCCGTCGAGTTCTTTTATCGTATGAGCCCGTTCATCTTTCCTGATCATTCCGTATACGGTCATTTGCGGGTTTTTTGATAATTCATTCCCCAATGATCCGCTTTCCGGTCGTTCCGTTGGCTCCTGCAATTAAAATATTCATGGATGCATTCTCCTTTCATGGCTCCTTCCACTCTTTACCCTTAGAATGACAAGGGTAAGCACTGTGGATAACTGATTGGAAAAACTTATCCACAATCATTGAATTGGGGACAACAAAAAAACCGGCCATGAAAGCCGGTTTCTGCGTAATATAGTTAAAACATGGAAGAACTGTGCATCGGCTGAACTTTTGCTTTTGGGTCAATATATTGTTTGGCATGATTGACGGCAGTGGGTGCCTCACCAAAACCACTGGCAATTAATTTTACTTTGCCATCATATGTTGCAATATCACCTGCTGCATAAATTCCCGGGATATTCGTTTCCATTCTGGAATTCACCAAAATGCTGTTCTTCTGGATATCAAGTCCCCATTCCTTAATGGGACCAAGAGAAGAAACGAAGCCGTAATTGACGATGACTGCATCTACCTCCATGGTCTCTGTATCTTCACCATTTGTATCCTTGATGACAATCGTATGGATACGTCCGTCTGTACCAATCAACTCTGAAGGTATGTATGGAGTCTTTATTTCAACTTTTGAATTTTTAAGTGTTTCTACACTATGTTCGTGGGCACGGAATTTATCTCTTCTGTGTATGATGCTCACTTTCTCGGCGATCGGCTCCAGCATTAGGGCCCAGTCCACTGCTGAATCCCCGCCTCCGAAGACCACCACTTTTTTGCCTGCAAAATGGTTGAGGTCGTCGATGAAATAGTGAAGGTTGCCGTTTTCGTATTTTTTTGCATCTTCAATTTCGATGCGTCGGGGTTGGAAAGCCCCATTTCCAGCTGTGATGATAATCGTTTTGGAGTAATGGATCTCTTTATCAGTCGTTAACTTGAAAACCCCATCGGCTTGCTTTTCCACATCTTGAACGGCTTGCTCCAGGACAACATCCTGTTCGAACTTTGCCATTTGTTCTTTCAAATTATTCACTAGCTCCTGAGCGCGCACTTTGGGGAAACCAGCGATATCATAGATGTATTTCTCAGGATAAAGGGCTGACAATTGTCCGCCTAATTGTGGCAGGCTCTCGATGATTTTTACGGATGCCTGTCTCATTCCTCCATAAAATGCAGTGAATAATCCAACTGGGCCTCCGCCAATGATTGTAATATCATAAACTTTTTCATTAACTTCCAACGTTATCCCTCCGATTTACTAGGTTTGCTGAAATTTATTCTCTTATTTTAACATAGATGATCTTTTAAAAAACGGGGAAAGTTAGAAAAGTGGGAAAGTTTTGACTATATATGTGCGGTTTCATGATGAATGTTCTGTATCCGCTTTCGGAGTTGTGTGAAATTACCCTTTGCCAATGGTAAGCATATCGTATAAATATGGTTCGCAACCGGGTGAAAAATAACGTTTTTCGACTTTATTTTAACCCGAAAAAGTTCGGTTTGTTACTTGAAAAAGGTAAGGAAAAAGACTAATATTTACTTAGACATCATTTGGTAAAATTTTTATGAATTTTTTATGACATTTATGAAGTGTTACGTGAAATACGTCACAAATGAATAAGAGTGCTTTTTATAATGGAAATTAATAAGATAGACAATATATTTTAGTTATGGAAAGCATCACAAGAAAATATCGTAAAGGTGGAAGAATACTTTTGAAAAAGCCAACAATCGTTGTTTTAGGAGCAGGTTATGGTGGATTGATGACTGTTACTCGCTTACAGAAGGCATTAGGTCAAAATGAAGCAGAAATCGTATTAGTTAACAAAAATGATTACCACTATGAAACAACATGGCTGCATGAAGCATCCGCTGGAACGCTTCATCATGATCGTGTGCGCTATCCAATCAAAAGTGTCATTAACAGCAAAGTTAAATTCATCCAGGATTCTGTTTTGGAAGTGAAAACAGAGAACAAAAAAGTCATCCTTGAAAACGGCGAAATTTCTTATGATTACTTAGTGATTGGTCTTGGACCTGAATCGGAAACATTCGGAATCCAAGGGCTGAAAGAATATGCTTTCTCTATTTCTAACGTGAACACGGCACGTAAAATCCGTGACCATATCCAATTGCAATTCGCTACGTACAGTACTGAGGTCGAGAAGAATGAAGACCGCTTGACGATCGTTGTTGGAGGAGCAGGATTCACGGGTATCGAATTCCTTGGCGAATTGGCTAACCGTGTCCCTGAACTTTGTAAAGAATATGACATCGATTTCCAAAAGGTCCGTATGTACTGTGTGGAGGCAGCCCCAGCCGTCCTCCCTGGTTTCGATCCGGAATTGGTGGATTATGCAGTATCTTACCTAGAGAAAAAAGGTGTGGAATTCAAAATCGGTACACCGATCAAGGGGGCGACTCCTGAAGGCATCATCGTGGCAAAAGGCGAAGATGAAGTGGAAGAAATCAAAGCGGGAACCGTTGTATGGGCAGCTGGCGTACGTGGAAACTCCGTGATAGAGGCTTCCGGTTTTGAAGCTATGCGCGGACGTATTAAAGTGAACCCTGACATGCGGGCACCGGGTCATGACGATATTTTCATCGTAGGGGATTGCGCTTTGATCATCAACGAGGAAATTAACCGCCCATATCCACCTACTGCACAAATAGCGATGCAGCAAGGTGAGGTCATTGCGAAGAACCTGACTAAATTGGTTCGTAACGAAAGCGACCTGGAAACGTTCACTTTCGAAAACAAAGGAACGGTATGTTCACTTGGTGAAGACA
Source organism: Peribacillus sp. NPDC096622 (assembly GCF_044762665.1). Lineage (NCBI taxonomy): Bacteria > Bacillati > Bacillota > Bacilli > Caryophanales > Bacillaceae > Peribacillus > Peribacillus sp. NPDC096622. The sequence continues at coordinate 470,973 of NZ_JBIWES010000002.1, forward strand.
ATGCGATTGGTGTTGTATTCGGCAAGAAAGTTACAGGTAAGACTGCATCATTCATGAAGAAAATGGTTGATAACAGAGCATTGTTAATGATTGGCGGAGCCTCACTCGTTGCTAAAAAAGGTAAATTCAACGTCCTTTAATTTTTTCGATAGATCAAGAATGGCCATTTGGGGATTGTCCCTGAATGGCTTTTTCATTGGCATTCCATCCATTGTTGATTGTGTCACGGAGTTTGCAATTTTTTTTTGTGGATTATAATGGGGGTGACGAAGCTTAAACAAGGAAGTTATCTTTCATCTTATCTAATTATAATGAATGTAGGGGATGTGGGTTTTGATGGAACGATGCAAAAATGTTTGGCTGGCAGTGTCCGGCCTTGTGATATCTGATAAAGGTGAGTGGCTGGTCGTGAACAAAAGGTATGGCGGATTGAAAGGGCAATGGTCACTTCCGGCAGGTTTTGTCAAAAATGATGAAACCGTCGATGAAGCTGTCGTAAGGGAAGTGCTGGAGGAGACGGGTATTCATACAGAAATCGAAGGCATTGTAGGAGTGAGAAGCGGAGTCATCAAAGGGGATATAAGTGATAATATGTTGATATTTTTACTTAAACCGCTCAGTTTTGAAGTATCCGCTCAATTGGATGAATTATATGAAGCTAAATTTTATGACCCTGATTTGCTCATGGAGGAGGGGAAGCAATCGTTACTATTGGAACAGCTTTTAGCTTTTAAAAAGGAAAGGATGCAGACGATGCTTGACGGGTTGAACCCGGGAGATCACTTTGGATATACATCATATAAATTATTCATGTGATTTGGGTAATTATCTTTTCTTCGGTATTATTTGGAATAAGTCGTTGACGCAGCAATTATTTTTTCAGTAAACTAAAGGTGTCGCTTTTAAGGAGGGTCAAGAATAACATGCCATTGCCTGTTTTAATTATCTCAATACTCTTATTTTTCATATTGTTTTTCGGAATTGGCTTTTTGCTGAATATGCTCTTTCGTTCTTCGTGGATCATGGTCTTCTTATTTCCAATCGTCTTCATCATCATTGTCAATGAAACAAAGCTAATAGAATATTTTAGAAATCCGGGAATATCTTTTTCTAATCTTGGAACGAACCTTACATCCCTGCATACGGCAGACATCATTATTTTATCAAGCGGCCTGCTTGGCGCGGTTTTAGCTGGTGTGGTCATAAGGATTCTAAGGAATAAAGGATATCAAATGTTTTGATAATGGGAAGGGCCGTCATGTATGGACGGTTCTTTTTTTGTAGGCTGTTTTCACATACTTTGTTGCTATTTACCATGTAGTGCGGTGTGGTTGATTTCCCCTCCAGATGCTCGCTTTCCGCGGGGCGGGCGGTGAGCCTCCTCGGCGTAAATGCCTGTGGGGTCTCACCTGTCCCGCTGCTCCCGCAGGAGTCTCACACTTCCGCTCCAATCAACCTTAAATAGTTTCGTTTTAAAAACAACAATCTTTACGAAAAGAGCCTTTTTTGTAAGGAAAATTGGTTCTTTCCATGCTTTATGAATACTTTCACTCCGTAAAGGGAACAAATATCCTTGTGAGAGGAGTGGAATTGATACATATGAAGATTGTAAAGGCATTATTTTTAAGGGTTGCTATTATCATATTATTTATCTTGGCCATCGAATCGACCGTAAATCATGTTTTTGGGGCTGTGCCTGAAGATCACCCTTTTGAAGAGGCAATGAGGCAACATCGAATGCTTGGTTTCGAATATAAAGCGATCCATAGTGGAGGTCAAGTGGCAACGCTGATGGCATCGGCATCCACGAGCAATGTTCCGACGACGATAGCGGAGGCACTCGAGCTCTCGAAATACCCGAAGCATGAAGTTTTGGCTACAGGATATACAGCAGGGTACGAATCAACCGGGAAGTACCCGAAAAGCCCATCCTATGGCATCACTTATTCAGGAGTGAAGGTGAAACGGGATCTGTTTTCCACCATTGCCGCCGATCTTACCGTTTTCCCTCTAGGAACCATCCTTTGGATTCCGGGCTATGGATATGGGGTTGTTGCAGACAAGGGCGGTGCAATCAAAGGGAATCACCTGGATCTATACTACGAAACGGTACAAGATGTGTACGAGAACTGGGGAAAGAAAACCCTTGAAGTATATGTTGTCCAAAAAGGGAACGGCGAGTTATCTGAAGAACAGTTAAGCAAGTTGAATGAAACCAAGATCAAGCAGGTATTCAAGCCGAAAATCGCTGAGAAAACATTGAATGAAAATGTAGCTTCCTTTGCTTTTTAATGATGGGCAAAAAGGAAAGTGAAAGGCTGCCTTAATTGAGGCAGCCTTTTCTGTTTCATTTGGGAACGCCCTTAGGCCATGCTTTTGTAGGCTTCAGGGTGCAGAGTCTTTGCCAATTTGGACAGCCCATCCAGTAAACGCGGGGAAGGCCGGCAAAATAAAGGTTCTTCCATGATGTGAATATTGTTATTCCGGACGGCCTTCATATCAGTCCACCCTTTCCGTTTCTTGACAAGCGCCGGGTTTACTTTTCGTAAAGGGACACCGACCCAAGCTAAGCAAATATGGTCGGGATCCCTTTTTTGGACCTCTTCGGAAGTGACTTGAATGCTTGCCATGTCGACATCTTCGAAAAGGTTATATCCTCCCGCAAGCGTGCTGATCTCGGATAACCAATTAACTCCTCCGGGGCTGAATATGGGATTAGGCCACCATTCCCAATATAGGGACGGCTTTGATTCGATTTTGTCGGCGATGTTTTTATATTGAAGGATGGCATCACGGAATTTGGCAGCTTGTTCCTCTGCTTTTTCCTTTAGATCCATTGCCTCGCCCAAGGTCAGTAAATCTTTTGCGATATCCTCAAGTGATTGCGGGTTGAAGATGATATGGGGGATGTTCCGTTCTTTTAGCCCCCCGATGTTTTTTTCCATGCCCGGTACACTCAGTGAAGCCAGCACCAAATCGGGTTTTAGTGATTCTACATGATCGATATCGATCGATAAGTCGGGCCCCACCTTAGGAAGGTGCTGTATGGTTTCAGGCCAATCTGAGTAGTCATCGATGGCGATCAGCTGATCTTCAATTCCTAGATATGTGCATAGTTCCGTATTGCTGGGGCAAAGAGAGATTATTTTCAAATTGAACACCTACCCTTGAAAGATGAAAAAGTGAAGTGCCAGTGCAATGAATACTCCGGTCAAGGCTCCGAAAAATACCTCGATTGGCTTATGGCCCAACAGTTCCTTTAATTGTTGCTGTTTCTGTTTATCTGCTTTTTTCTGCCAGTTCTTTGCTTGCTCGACAAAGGTATTGAAGTCGGTAACGAGCTGGTTCAAGACGGCTGCCTGTTCTCCTGCCTGCCGTCTCACTCCTGTCGCATCGAACATCGTGATGACTGCAAAGATCGCGGCAACGGCAAATACAGGGGAATCCATTCCGGTTTCGATCCCTACCGCTACGGTTAGGGCTGACACGGCCGCAGAGTGGGAGCTTGGCATACCGCCTGTGGAGTTAATGAGTGACCAGTTCACTTTTCGAAATGCTATGAAGTGGATGGGCACTTTAATGAATTGAGCAAAGAAAATGGCAATCAATGCTGCGATTAAAGGGAAGTTGAGTAATAATTCCAAGAGTATCAGCCTTCTTTCTAGTTAAAAGTAAAGATGAAATCCATATATGGGTTAATACATCCTGCTCGGAATAAGGACCTTATTATTAGTTCCATTCAGTCCTGTCGATTCCCTGCCGGTATAAGTATAAATATGATCTTTCTTATACTATTACTCTAAAGTCACCCATTCTAAACAATATCCCTTGTTATTATTAATTTTGCGGGCATTATTCGAAAATTTTTGAAGATTTCGTTATAATGAATGTAATAGAATGGAGGAGGTAGCAAATGTTCACAGTAAAAAATTCCTTAAATATAGATTTGATTGACGAATGCCTGATTCTAGGCGTATTTGACAGACCTGTAAAGTTTACAGGGATAGGAAAAGAAGCGGATGAACGATTGGATGGCCAGCTGACAGAGTTAGTGAAGGCCGGGGAAATCCCTTCCAAGAAAAAATCAGTGGTCAAAATACATACATTAGGTAAATTAAGCGTAAAGAGACTGATTTTTGTAGGGTTGGGCAAGGAAAAGGAGCTATCCTTTGAAACGCTCCGCGAAGCGTTGGGTAAAGCCCGTAAGATGATTAAAGAATCCAAGATTGCGACACTTTCGATCGCTTTGGATACATTCACGACGGAAAATCTGGATGCATTGGACGCTGCGCATGCTTGTTCCGAGGCTTTCGAACTTGCTTCCTATAAATTTGACGGATACAAGCAAAAATCGAACCAGGTCGAAAAAAGCCTTGAATCGATTACGGTTTACAGTGAATTTGATCAAGAAGAGGTCGGTGCCGCCCTTCATGTAGGAAGAATCTTTGGAAGGGCGACGAACTCAGCCAGAACATTGGTCAATACACCAGGCAATTTATTGACTTCCACGGATTTGGCGGATTATTCATCTGCCTTGGGCGAACGTTATGGTTTTGAAGTGGAGATCCTCGAGAAGGAAGACATGCTCAAGTTGGGAATGGGCGCACTCCTTGCTGTCAATAAAGGTTCGGTCGAGCCTCCGAAAATGATCGTCCTGAAGTATCAAGGTAAGGATGAATGGAAGGATGTCATCGGGTTGGTCGGTAAAGGAATCACATTCGATACGGGTGGATACTCATTGAAAACGAAGGCTGGTATCGTTGGAATGAAGACGGATATGGGCGGTGCGGCAGCTGTTTTAGGTGCAATGGAAATTATCGGCGAATTGGGACCGGACCAAAATGTCGTGGCTGTCATTCCTTCCACTGATAACATGATCAGCGGTGATGCATTCAAGCCAGATGACGTCATCACTGCCATGAGCGGCAAGACGATAGAGGTATTGAATACGGATGCGGAAGGCCGGCTGGTTTTGGCGGATGCCATGACTTACGCTAAACATCATGGTGCTGACTATCTTATTGACGTTGCCACTTTAACGGGTGGTGTCATAACGGCACTGGGCATGGATATGACGGGTGCAATGACAAATGACACGGAATTCTATGAACAAGTGGTCAAAGCCTCAGAGGAGGCCGGGGAGCCCATTTGGAGATTGCCGATTACGGAAAAGGATAAAGAGCGGGTACGCAATAGTAAAATAGCGGATTTGAATAATTCACCTGGAGGAGCGGGACATGCGATCATGGGCGGGGCCTTCATCGGTGAATTTGCCGAAGACACTCCGTGGGTCCATCTGGATATTGCCGGAACTTCCACAACCTCGAACAACTCCGAATTGTGCACGGCGGGGGCTACCGGTGTCATGGCACGCACACTTGCACTATTGGTTGAAACCTTTGAAACGAAAACAAGATGAACCCAAATATCCGAAGCCGAAAATAGGCTTCGGTTTTTTTACCAAAAAGGGGTTGGACGGACGCTATATATCCCTCCATTTCAAGCTGACGATGATATGGCAATTTTCTTCTCCTGCTTTAGGATAGAAATCAAAACGGATTCCATCGGGGTTATACGTGATATCAGGTTCGTTCTTAATTCCTATCTTTCGGATCATATCGATCACGACACTCTTTTGCGATGCTTGGGCAGCAGTCATCAATCGGTTGGAGAAAGGCTTGGATGTGGCTAAAGTATCCATGACTTTTTTTACATCAAGCATCAAAGATTGCGAGGTCTTTGCCGATTTGACTAGCAGATCTGGATTGGTTGCCGAGTAGGGACGCAATGTACCTTCCCATTCCCGATTCTTATTCAGTGCCCTGGCGTGAGGCGGAAATAGGATGGGATCATATAAAAAATAAGGGAAATCCTCCAAAAGGTTTCCTTCCTTTCCTTAAGTCTGTCTATAGACACGTTTTCGTTATACGTTAAAATATGTATAAAGGCCAGCTGATATGATAGCGGTTTGTGAATGACCTTTCTTCTGCAAAAAACTTCTTGAAAATTATGATTAAAGACACACTATTATTTGTAAACTGCTTCATTGACAGGTATAGTGTATAGTAATATACTTACTTACCTAAAGTAAGGAGAAGGCACACTATAAATTATAAAATAGGTGATGTTAACATGAAAATAACCCAGGAAACAAAAGACCTTTTAATAGATAAAATGAATATCATCAAAACCCCGGGTAAAGCTGATATATGCCTTGTGGGGCCTGTGAACCTGCCGGTTGAACAAGGAGATTTCTCAACGGTTTTCCAATGGTATACATGGCTTCAGCTTGACGGCGCGGATAATGACAAGGATTCGGTGCTTGATTCGCTTTCGGAAGCGAACCTCGCTTTTGGACAGCAATCCTCCGTATTGGTTTATGGTGATTTTAAAAAGTCTGAGGATGCACTTGTCCGGATGCATAGCATCTGTCACACAGGTGATATCTTCGGCAGTAAACGCTGTGATTGCGGCTACCAGCTCCACCAATCGATGAAGATGATAGCCGAGCATGGGTGCGGGGCCATTTTTTACCTTGCGGACCATGAAGGAAGAGGGATTGGCCTGTTTTCCAAATCTCTTGCCTATTTGCTTCAGCAGGAAGGTTATGACACGGTCGAGGCGAATGAGGCTTTAGGATTCGAAGATGATACGCGATCTTACGAGGGAGCCATTCGCGTGTTGAGGGAACTGCGTAAGGATCCGGTGACTTTAATCACGAACAACCCCAAAAAGCTGGATGCCCTCATGAAGCATGGACTTGCGGCAAAGGACCATATTCCGCTTTGGGGCGGTTTGACGGAAGATAATAGTTTCTATCTCGATACAAAGGTTAAGAAGTCTGGACATATTCCCAAAAAGAAGCCAACTTTGATTGTATAAGGAGAGCTATAGAATGAATGATGATCAATATTACATGAAGCTGGCACTGGATTTGGCAGCCAGTGCCAAAGGAAAGACGAATCCGAATCCGGTGGTCGGGGCAGTCATAGTGAAAGACGGTGTGATAGCCGGGACAGGGATTCACCGTAAAGCGGGTGAACCGCATGCGGAAGTACATGCTTTCAAAATGGCGGGTGAGTATGCAGAAGGTGCAACGCTGTATGTGACTCTTGAGCCTTGTTCCCATTATGGAAAGACACCTCCTTGTGCAAATTTGGTGAAAGAATCAGGTGTGCGAAGAGTGGTGGTTGCGACTCAAGATCCGAATCCGGAAGTGGCCGGCAGAGGGATATCGATCCTAAATGATGCTGGAATTGAAGTGGAAGTCGGCGTCCTGGAAAAGGAAGCTCAAAGGCTGAATGAACGTTTTATTCACAATATGCTGACGAATCGTCCATTTGTCATATCGAAGTATGCGATGACGCTCGATGGAAAGCTTGCAACCCACACAGGCCATTCAAAGTGGATAACAGGAGAAGAATCACGTCATTCCGTTCATTTGCTTCGTGATGAGGTGGATGCCATTCTAGTTGGTATCGGGACTGTGTTGGCAGATGATCCATCACTGACGACCAGACTTCCGGAGGGCGGAGGGAAAAATCCGATCCGGATCATTTTAGACAGTGAATTACGGGTTCCATTGGATGCCAATGTTGTACAAGTATCAGATGCGAGAACCTTGATCGTAACGCAGGAAAATGCACCTGCGGATAAAATGGAACTTTTACGTGAAAAAGGGATCGAATTCATTTTCGTCGCCAAAAACGAGACGGGACTGGATCTAAAGGCTTTAATGGAAGAGCTGTATAAAAGGGGGATTACGGACGTCTTGCTGGAAGGCGGAAGTGAAGTGAATGCCTCATTCCTTAGGGAAGGGCTCATCGATAAATACTTGATTTATATAGCCCCTAAACTATTGGGTGGAAGAAACTCACTAACACCGTATACTGGAATGAATGTGGATACGATGGATGAAGCGATGGATGTTTCCTTCTCTGGCGTGGAAACGTTTGGTGAGGACATGCGTATCACGGCTTATCCTAAATAAAAATAGACAACAGGTGAAGAGGCATGTTGGTTAAATCAGATGTATGCATAGTCGGATCAGGTCCTGGAGGAGCCCTGCTGGCTTACCTATTGGCCAAGCAGGACATTTCAGTCGTTTTGCTTGAAAGGCATTCCGAGGTTTCAAGGGAGTTCAGGGGCGAGTTCTTGAACGATGAAGGAGAAGGCATTCTTAAAAAGCACGGTTTATTCGAGAGTGTGGAAAGACTAGGCTTGCTTAGGATGGAACAAATTGAATATTGGCATGACGGCCGCATATTCAAAAGCATTTTCCCTGAATGGCCTGTCGATCATGTTGGGATACATGTCCCGCAAAATCATCTGCTTACAGCCATATTGAATGAAGCCGAAAAGCTGGACTCTTTTCAATTGATGATGAATACGAGGGTTACCGGCTTGATGCAGAATGAAATGGGCCGTTTTACGGGTGTCAAGGCCCGTAATGGCGGAAATGACCTGGAAGTGCAAAGTCCATTGATAATCGGAGCGGACGGCAGGTTTTCCATCGTTCGAAAAAAAGCGGGAATACCAGTCGTTATTAAGGAGCATGGCTATGATTTACTGTGGGCAAAAATTCCTGCTCCACAGGGGTGGAAGCCTTCGATCAAGATGGCATTGGTCAATGGCTCCCAGGTTGCCCTCTTCTCCCAGGCTGGAGGTTTCATCCAAATTGGCTGGAATATAGAGCATGGTTCATTCCCCCGTTTGCGAAAACAGCATTTTGAACCGTTCATAGAAAATTTGCTTCTTGCCTTTCCTGAATTAAAAAAGGTTGTGTGTGAAAATATCCGCTCTTGGCAGGACTTCATTTTATTGGATGTTTACAGCAGCTATTGTGAAACGTGGACAAAGGAAGGCGTCGCTTTATTAGGTGATGCAGCCCATACGATGACGCCTACAGGTGCGTTCGGACTCAATTGTGCCATGAAGGATGCCGATATATTGGCTGAGCTTATCTCTGGATGCATCCTGCAGGGGGATACTGGCTTCCTTGGACTTAAAATGGCTGAGCCAAATAGAAAAGCCGAGATTGAAAGATTACAGGCCATTCAGGTGGACAAGGAAATTTCCTTCGCATCACAGTTTGCCGCCGCTTATGTTTGAATAGGAGTGAAGGATATGAAATTCGGTTTTGATATTGACGATACCCTTATTAACTTGAGGGAGTTCGCGTTCCATCTTTATAATGAAAAGCTTAATGCGAATATAGAGTTAACGAAATTCAGAGCTTTAAAGACGTTGGAGATCCATGAAGCATTCGGGCTTGATAAAGAGGCTGGGGGCAAGATGTGGAACAGCCTTGCCGATGAAGTATATTATTCATCCTGTCCAGCCTTCGAGGGCGCAGTGGAAACGCTGCAGGAGCTTGAACGCGATGGCCATGAAATCTATTACATCACCGCCAGAAAAGCGGAGCATGGTGAACGGACGAAAAAATGGCTGATCGAAAACGGCTTTCCGGTTAAGGATGAACATTTTTACTGCGGGATGAAGGATCATGAAAAAATTGATACGATCCGCAAATTGGAATTGGATTATTATTTTGATGATAAACCGGCAGTGCTGGAAACTTTATTGGATATTCCGACGAAAGTGTATGCAATGGATAACTCCTATAACAGGGAATTGGATATTCCAAGACTGACAAGCTGGTTTGAATTAAAAGAAATCCTCTCCAAATAATACAATTCACATGATTGACGGATGACTTGATAGACTTGGGTCATCCTTTTTATGTATACTATTATGAATAGTGATTCATTTTTTGGTAAAAAAAACAAGAGAGTCGGGGGTAATGGGATGGAGAGAAATATTGAAAAGTCATTGATAGGCACGCTTGGGATTGAAATGAAAGAAGTCGGCGATGGGAAAGTCATTGCGACGATGCCTGTGGATGAACGGACTAGGCAGCCGTATGGTTTATTGCATGGGGGAGCGTCCGTTGCCCTTGCGGAATCCGTTGCAAGCTTTGGCGGAATGCAGCTGGTAGATAGTACAAAACAAGCTGTCGTCGGCCTTGAAATCAATGCCAATCATGTTAGGGGCGTCCGTTCAGGTTTTGTTACCGCAGAAGGGAACATCGTCCATCGCGGGAAGACGACGATGGTGTGGGACGTGAAGATACGTGATGAAGACGATCATCTTATCTGCATTTCACGCTGTACATTAGCCGTTATCGACTTACCGAAGTCAAAGTGAATCAAAAGAACAATCGTAAATTGGTGCAATGATTCTATAGTATCCGGTCTAAGTGTAATATGGCAATAGACTATTGTATGAAAGGAGGTTTTTTTATGCTGGTGGGTCATATACAAGAAATCACCCGTCATCCTGTAAAATCATTCACTGGTGAACAGGTTCAAAAAACGAAGGTGATGGACTATGGACTATATGGAGATCGCAGCCATGCCTTTAAAGGTAAAAATGGGAAGTTCCTGACAATAACCCAAGTCCCGGAGATGGTCCGTTATCAAGCTGCTTTTTCTGGTGAGGAAACCCTTGACCAATATCCGGAAATCAAAGTGAAGACCCCTTCAGGAAACGTTTTGACATGGGGAGAGGAAGCCTTTCTGGAGGAAATGGAACGTTTGTTGAAACAGGAGGCAGCACCTGTTGTTTATCACCCTGCACATATTCCGGTTGGTGCGATTGAAGAAGAAAACATCCTGCTTGTCAGTGATGCCTCGATTGGCGAATTGACAAAGCTTTGGGGAAAAGAACTGGATGGCAGGAGATTCAGGCAAAATTTGGTGATAACCTTAGTGAACAAAACGCCCTTTTTAGAAGAGCAATGGTTCGGAAAAAGGATTGTAATCGGGAATGAAGTGGAATTGGAGATCAAAAGGCATTGTGAACGCTGTATGATCATAACTGTCGATCCAAGCGATTCACATAGAGATCCATCACTGCTGAAAACTGTCGTCAAGGAAAGGAAAAATCATTTTGGCGTATATGCCTCGGTCATGCAAACAGGTGAAATCAGAGTGGGCGACCAGGTATTTTTAAAAGATTGAAACAGAAAGGAGCTGCTCCTGTAATCAGGGCAGCTCTTTTGCGATGGCAGGGGTCACCGGGTTTTCTTTAAATCATCCTGGACACTCCGATCCCACATCTTTACGCCAGTATGATAAGCCGAGCGCATGATTAAATGTCCCGCAACAGGGCTGGTCATGAAGATAAAGATGATCGCGAGCACGACCCGGAAATCGAAATGGCTATGTTTATAATAAAAATATAACAAGGTGCCGATCAGGATGAACATGATCCCAAGTGTCGAACTTTTCGAGGCAGCGTGATTCCTTGTATAGACATCCGGCAGCCGGATTATGCCGAAAGCCGAGACTAAAAAGAGAAAGACCCCCATTAATATGAATAAGGCCGATAGGATTTCAACGATTGCGGTCATCTTCGATTATCTCCCCTTTCTCAAGGAATTTGGAGAAAGCGACCGTTCCGATGAAAGATAGGATTCCGAGCAGAAGAATGGCTTCCAGATATGCGCTTGTATCCATGACAATGCAGGCAAGTGCAACGATTGCGATCAGATTGATTCCCATTGCATCGAGTGCGATGACCCGATCCGGTACGGAAGGCCCTTTGATTAAACGGTATAAGAATCCAATCATGGAAAGCGAAACACCGAGCAAGGCGATTTTAAGCATTAGATCGAACATTATTTGCTCACCTCCATAATTGCTTTTTCAAATGTATTTTTAATGCTGTCAACGGCCTCATCCTTGTCGGCAATATCCATCGCATGGATATATAGAATCCGATTATCCTCTGATACTTCAACGACAAGAGTTCCCGGTGTCAGTGTAATTAAATTCGATAGTATCGTAATTTCCCAATCCTTAGTCAGCACGGTTTCATATGCGAATATGCCAGGTCTCATATCCAGGCTCGGTTTAAGCACGGCCATAAGGACGCTAATGTTGGAAAGTATGAGCTCCCTTGCGAATATGAGCAGCAATAGAACGACGGCATTCACCCTTTTCAAGTAAAACCGATCATTGAAAAAATGACGGAAGACGAACATGATGCCGAGCCCCAATATATATCCGATGATAAAAGTGCTCCCGTTAAATTCATTTTTTAAAAACATCCAGATAAACGCAAGGAACACATTCAGTAAAATTTGGAATGACATCAGGCACTACTCCTTTAAAACCGCTTTGTTATAGATTTCGGGATTCGTTAATGCATCTACAGCTTGTGTAATGAAAGGGTACACCGATTCTGTTCCCAATCCGAATAAAACGGAAATGATGACAAGGAGAACGGCAGGAACCAGCATTTTATTAACCTTTTCATTAGTTAAGGCATAATCAGCTTTTGGAGTTCCCCAAAAGCCATTCATGAATATTTTCATGACGGAATATAGGACCATCAAGCTTGAAATTAAGACGACTGCCATTCCCAAGTAGGCCCCTTTTTCTGCAGCTCCCTGAAGAATAAGGAGCTTACCGGCAAAACCGCTGAACGGCGGGATTCCCGCCAATGATATGGCCGCTATGAAAAAGGTCCATGCAACGGCCGGATATTGCTTGATCAAGCCGCCCATGTCCCGCAAATCATCTGATCCGCTGATTTTGACCATGATGCCGACCAGCAGGAAGAGTGCAGCCTTGATCAGCATGTCATGAATGATATAAAGAATGGAACCTGATAAGGCCTGTTCATTCATGACGGAGATGCCGAATAAGATAACCCCGACGGCAATGATGATATTGTAAATGATGATTTTTTTTACATCGGAATAAGCTATCGCACCAATGACACCGATGATGATGGTCAAGATTGCAAGTATCCCAAGGAAAGTATGGGTGAAATCCTGGTCATGATAAAACATGAGTGTATAGGTCCGGAAAATGGAATAGATTCCGACCTTAGTCAACAATGCCCCGAATAGAGCCATCACTGGAATGGGCGGAGCATAATAGGAACCCGGCAGCCATTGGAAGAGCGGGAAAATGGCTCCCTTCAAACCGAAGACGATCAGAAAGCCAATCGCTATCACCGAGATGATTCCAGGCTGGTCGACTTCCGTTATCCTTTGGCTGATGTCCGCCATGTTCAATGTTCCCAGGACTGAATAAAGATACGCCACCATGATGACGAAAAAGGAAGAGGATAGTACATTGACGATGATATACTTCAATGATTCCCTCAGTTGGATTTTCGTCCCTCCCAGTACAAGCAGGACGTAGGAGGCCATCAGCATGACTTCGAAGAATACGAATAGATTGAAAAGATCTCCCGTAAGGAAGGCACCGTTTACCCCAATCAGCAAAAATTGAAATACAGGATAGTAATAATGTCTTTCGCGTTCTTCCCCTATGGAGTAAAACGAATAAAGCAGTATGGCAAACCCAATGATATTCGTGGTCAGTACGAGCAGCGAAGAAAGCATATCTGCGACGATCACGATCCCGAATGGCGCATCCCAGCTGCCGACGCCTAAAGTCAAGATTCCTTGACTATGGACCTTAAACACTAGATAAAGGGAAATTACAATTCCGATAAAAGAGGAAAAAAGCGATATCCCTCTTTGCAGCTTGATTTTTTTTGCAAAGAATATGAGAAGGATGCCTGTGAAAAGCGGCCATAAAACAGGCATGAAAGTAAGATTATTCATTCGCTTCCGTACCTCTCATTTCTTCCATGTCATCCGTACCGAGTTCCTGGTAGGTCCGATAAGCAAGTACAAGCAGAAATGATGTGACTCCGAAACTGATGACGATCGCCGTCAAGATAAGCGCCTGTGGAAGCGGATCGACATAGGATGCAGCTTTATCACTTAGCAATGGAACGGAATCGCCTTTCAAACCGCCCATCGTCAAAATCAATAGGTGGGCGCCGTGACTGAGCAGCCCGGTACCGATTATGATTCTTAATATGCTTTTGGAAAGCATTAAATAGGTCGCACACATAAATAGTATTCCAATGACAATGGCCATTAAAAGTTCCATTATTCACTCTCCCCTATCGTTTGAATAATGGTCATCGTTACACCAACAACCACAAGATAAACACCAAGATCAAAAAGTACCGCGGTATGAAGCGAGATGTGCCCAAGAAGCGGTAAATCAACATATTGATAAACATGTGTCATGAGGGGCACCCCGAACACCAGCCCGCCGGCTACGGTCAGGCTTGATATGAACAAGCCTGAACCGATCATTAACTTATAGTCAATCGGCAAAATGCCGGTGACGGTTTTAATGTCGAAAGCGAGCAACAGCAGGACTATGGCGGCTGAAGTCATTAAACCGCCGACAAACCCGCCACCTGGCGAATAATGCCCGCCTAAAAAGATGGCTACCGCAAACAGCAAGATAACAAAGGCGGCGACTTTCGTAACCGTTTGGAGAATCAGGTCATTTTGCTTCATGATTTATCTTTTCCCCCTGTCAAACGCAATTTGATCATCGCGAATATTCCGAGCGCAGCGATGGAAAGGACACTGATTTCAAACATCGTATCAAGTCCGCGGAAGTCAACGAGTATGACATTTACGACGTTTTTCCCGCCTGCTTCCTTATAAGCATTTTCAAGATAGTAACTGGATATGGAATCAAATAGTTTATTGCTATGTGCCGATAAGGCAATCAATGTCACGATGACTCCTACACCAATGGATATCAGGGCATTATTCAACTTGAATGTCATCCGTTCTTCCTTTCTGCTCCCCATTAACGGAAGGTGGAAGAAACAGAGCAAAAACAGCGATACCGAAATCGTTTCGATGACTAGCTGAGTCAAGGCTAAATCCGGTGCCCGCAGCAAAACGAAAAATAGGGAAATCGTATAACCGACGGCTCCTAAGATGATAATGGAAGTTAAACGAGATCTTGCAAACAGAATGGCGATCGAGCCAATCACGATGATCGCAGCCAATACCAATTCATATATGCCGATCGGGGCAAAATTCCCTGCATCCAATTTAAATGCATCCTTCCAATAGAGCGTAAAGCCCAAGGAAAGAATGAAGAAAAGGAAGATTGAAAGCAGATACGTCCGAATCGAACCTGTCATTAATGCTTTCATGACGAAGGAAGCTGAGCGTTCGAACCCTCTTACCCCGTTATCATACAAAGCATTCAGGGAGATACGTTCAGGAATGAACTGAGTGATTTTCTGCCACTTCGGAAGCGTTTTGTATAAAAGAATTCCAAATGCTATGATGCCGATGGTCATCCATACTTCAGGTTTGAATCCATGCCAGAAGGCGATATGGACATGGAAATCCGGTCCAGCCAAGCTTGGCTGTATGCCGGCTACCGCAGGTTTAATGATTGATGAAGATAGCAAGTTTGGAAAAATACCGAAAACGATGACCAACGAAGCAAGGATGATCGGGGATATCAGCATCCCGACCGGTGCCTCGTGGGGCTTCTTTTCCAATAGCTGTAACTGAAGTTTGCCTGTAAAGGGTTTGAGCACGACGATCATGCTATAAATAAAAGTGAATACACTGGCTACCCATGCCACCACAGGAAACAAGACCCCCCATGTCTCCATGTTGAAGATATTCAATTCCAATACATTCAACATGGAGGCCAGGAACATTTCCTTGCTCAAAAAACCATTGAAGGGCGGAAGTCCAGCCATTGAAAAAGCACCGATCACAGCGACGGTGAAAGTGATCGGCATCAACTGCATCAATCCGCCAAGCTTTCTGATATCACGCGTACCGGTTTCATGATCAATGATGCCTGCAACCATGAAGAGGCTCCCTTTAAAAGTCGCATGATTAATCAAGTGGAATACTGCGGCAACCGTGGCCGCCAAGTATATATTTTCCCCCAACGTTTCATAGTGGAGTGCCGCCGCACCAAGTCCCAAAAGCGACATGATCAATCCGAGCTGACTGATGGTGGAAAAAGCGAGAATCCCCTTCAAATCAGTCTGCTTGATTGCAGAGAATGAGCCCCATAACAGGGTGATCAATCCGGCGATCGAAACGAGCCAGAACCATAATCCTGATTCTGCAAAAACAGGGCTTAATCGGGCAACCAAATAAATACCAGCCTTGACCATTGTGGCTGAATGAAGGTAAGCACTGACCGGTGTAGGAGCTTCCATCGCATCAGGAAGCCAGATATGGAACGGGAACTGTGCGGATTTAGTGAACGCGCCAAGCAGCACAAGCAAAAGTGCAGGAACGAAGAGTGAGTGGTTCATAAGTTCCCCGCTTTGGGCAATCAATTCCCGTATGCTGAATGTGTTCCCCATAATAGAAAGGAGAATGATGCCCCCAAGCATGCTTAAGCCTCCAAGCACAGTAATCAGCAGGGATTTCTGCGCCCCATAACGTGAACGCTCCCTCTCATTCCAATATCCTATCAATAGAAAAGATGATAAACTCGTGAATTCCCAAAACGAATAAAGGACAATTAGATTATCGGATAGGACGACACCAAGCATCGCTCCCATGAAAAGCAAAAGGAAGACGTAAAATTGGTTCAGCTTTTCCTTCTCCTTCGATAAATAGAAAATTGAATACAGAACGACGAGTGAACCGATACCTGTAATGAGCAAGGCAAACAAAAGCCCTAGTCCATCCACATAGAAATCAACATCAATTCCGAGAGAAGGGATCCATGTTGCGCTTTCAATAATGATATCTCCTTGTTTGGTCAAGGAAATGAACCTTGAAAAATAGGTGAAAAGGAGAATCGGTAAAATCAATACAAACCATCCTGTATGTATTTGTCGAAATAGTTTGTACAATATTGGTACAATAATTGCTAATAGAAACGGTGATAATACCGCCCAATGAAGTAAAGACATAAACTCCCCCCTTTTTTTAAAAACGAAGTCAGTCGTCTTATTATGCTTTTTTCGCGTAATCCTAGACGTTAGGAAATCTTCGTTGAATATGTATTTTTTTATCGAATGCTTGCCTCGCTTAAAAGTATAACGCAATTTATGTGGGTTTGCATGGCTTTAAAAACGGTCAAGGCCAACTTGAATGATGTTTTATATATAGGTAGAAAAGGAGGGGGAACGGTAATGAAAAATTTATAAAAAAAAGTTTTTCAAGGGTGAATCAGCAGCGTACCCATTGTGAAATCATGGATTATCTTGAATAATATAGGATAAAAGACGCATGGATGGAGAAATCATGAAAAACACATATTTACTTAGCTATTTACCAATCATTTCAATCCTATTATTCGGCCTCTCCTTTGCCATTTATGGAGAAATGCAAATGCTCAAGTTATTTGGGAATTTGGGAATCTACCAAGGGATGCTGGAGTTTTTTTCTGAAACCGGCATCAAGCTGGCGCTGCTGATCGTATTGCTCCTATTATTCTTCATGGTTTTTGCTGCATTGAAGCTGATCTCCGATACGATATTGGAGCTGTCGTTATTATTCTTTTTCAAGGATTCGGAGGGTAAAGCCCTGAACAGTGTAAGAAAGGGGTCTGTCATATATGTGATTGGCGGTGCCTGTTCATTATTCAGTGTTCAATTCATCATCGGGCTTGGGGCGATCTTTATCGCAACGAATGTCGCGGCTTTAATTTATTTTGTCAACAAGTTAAGCCCGAGCCTGAATTTGTCGAGGCTAGTGGGATTGGTTTTCTTTCCAATCTTCGTTTGGACGGCACTGATTTCAATAGTCGCTTATGCGGGATTGAAGCTTTATAACAGCGTCATTGCAAGTCTTCCCATATAGCAAAAAGAAGGTTCCATCATCGGCACCTTACAGACTGTGGATAAACTTGATAATCATTGAGGTGCCTACAGTTTTTTCTAAAACAAATACAAAGTTGATTGGAACGGAAGGTACGAGACTCCTGCGGGAAAAGCGGGTCCAGGGGGCTCCCGGACCGCCCGCGGAAAGCGAGTGCCTGGAGTGAAATTCAACGTAATTTTACAAACCCTGAAAAACATCCCTTGTTATTTTCATCCCATATAGAATAGTAAAAAATCATAGTAATAATTCCATGATCAAATCGTGTTAGGGATTGGGAGCATTCCGAACCTCATTTTATTGACAAACTAAGAAGGTGCCATTGCGGCACCTTCTTTTTTCACTCGGCAGTCTGGCTGATATCTTTCCAAATCAATACATGGGGTGCATGTGAATAAATGGATTGTAGATTGGATGGCTTGTCCCTTCCAATCCAAACTCCTGTTGTATAGTTTGCTGTCAGCCCGACAAACCACATGTCTTTCACATCATTGGTCGTACCGGTTTTACCCCCGACATAATCTGTAGGAAAGTAGGCTTTGCGGGCTGTCCCGGAAAGGGTCGTTTCATGGAGCAGCTGCCGCATCTTGGCTACGGTGCGCTTGTTCCATATCTCCTTGGAGCGGTCTTTCCATTTATAAAGGACTTTACCTTCTTGATCGGTGACTTTAGTAATGGCACGCGCTGGCTGATAGTTTCCGTCATGGAAGGAAGTATAGGCATTTGTGAGTTCAAGGGGACTCATGCCATATTCGAATCCGCCTATTGCCGAACTCGTATGGTGGTCTTTTTTACTGACCTTTTTAAAGTCGAAAGCATCCAGGTACTTGAAACTCGTTTCCACCCCCGTCTTTTCAAAAAGTCTTATGGCGGGTGTGTTATAGGACTGAGCGAAGGCGGTTCTTAGTGTGACCATCCCGTAGCTGCCGCCGCTATAATTCTTTGGACAATAGCTATTGCTGCAATAGCTTGCTCCGCTAACGTGCTGATTGATGTCAGCATCCGTTTCTTCTAAATAGGGAGCATAATCGAGAAGCGGCTTAATGGCTGACCCTGGCTGCCTATAGCTTTGGTATGCCCGGTTGAAAGAATTTTTTTTATAATCCTTTCCCCCAATCAAAGAGACAAGCTCGTGCGTATGATGCTGTATAACCACTAAAGCTCCCTCGATATCATTGACACCGATTTTTGATTGTACAGCAGTCTTTGACTGTGTTTGCAGTTTAGTATCGAGTGCGGTATGGATGGTTACACCGGAATTCAAAAGCTTTTTGACCTTTTTATCCAGCTTAGCTTCCGCTTTATTGCGTATAGCGACATCAGTGCTTTGCAGAGATTTGCCGAGACCCTCGGAGGATGCCACCAGGTTTTTCAATTCCTGATGAACATATGTCACGTAATCGGGATATAAGTCGACCGGGGTGGACAAGTCTAATTTAATCGTACTTTTGATAAGCTTTTCGTACTCGGCCTGATCTAAAGCACCATTGGCAACCATTTGTTCCAGTAATCTCTCCTGACGCTTTTTCGTCGCATCGAAATGTTCAAGGGGATTATATTTTTCCGGATTATTAGGGATTGCGGCAAGGAAAGCAAGTTCCGCCTTGGTTAACTCTCCAGTCGGTTTACTGAAATAATATTGGGAAGCAGCTTCGATTCCATAAGCTCCATTACTGAAATATATGGCATTCAAATACAGCTCCATGATTTCCGGTTTTGATTTTTTTCGCTCTATCTGATAGGCATAAATGAGTTCACTGAGTTTTCGGTTATATGTCCTATCATGTGATAGATAAACATTCCTGGCCAGTTGCTGGGTAATGGTACTGCCGCCTTGTTCGATTGTTTTATTTTGTGAATTGATAAGAAGCGCCCTGCTTATGCCGGAAAGGTCGACTCCTGCATGATCATGAAATTTCTGGTCCTCTGTAACGATGAACAGGTTTTCCAGGAAAAGGGGGATGTCTTCAAGTTTTAAGTAAGTCCGTTTCTCACCTGTGGAAATTTCACTGATGACCTTTCCATTTGCCGCCTTCATGTAACTATTCTGAGCCAGTTCTATCGATTCAACCGGAATTCGCTCGTCGAGTACATGATAGGGAGATTGCGCTAAGGACCACTCCTGATAGGAAAGGAAAATGAAAAGGATCAAGACGGGAACTAAGAGGGAAATCGTGATATAACCAAGATACGTGCGCATAGTTCAACTTCCTAACTAATATATTTTTAGTATGTATGTCCTTGGAATGAAGGGATGAAAAAATGGTACTTTTGGTTCATTCATCCATCATAATCCAAAAAAGGTAGACAATAAAGAGTTTTGGGTAAATTAGGTATGACGGCAGGAGCGGTATCCGAATGGTGTGTTGCGATCCAAAGAAATAACTTTCTAAATCTTCTGTTATAATAATCTCGTGAGAAAAAAACATGTTTGTTTAATGTCAGGAATATGAAGGGGGTCATAAAATTGGAGGAACAACAGCAATATGTATTCATTGATTTTGAATTTACGATGCCGGAAGGAAAAGCCAATCCAAAGGGGTTTTATCCGGAAATCATTGAGGTTGGTTTAGTCACTGTCATTAATGGGACCATTGAGGAACAATTCTCATCTTTTGTTAACCCATTGAAATTTCCAGTTTTAACGGGAAGATGCAAGAAGTTCTTGAACATTACCCAGGATCAGGTGGACCGGGGGATTTCATTTGAAGAACTGGTTGCGTTATTGAAGAAAATAGATGAGCAGCACCCGACGACGATTGTTACGTGGGGAAATATGGACATGAAGGTGCTTCGACAGAATTGTCAGAAAGCAGGATTGGATTTCCCTTTTTCAGGGAAAGAAAATGATCTTTGCCTGGAGTATAAACGCTTTTTCGGGGATCAAAATCAAACCGGACTTTGGAAAGCTGTACAGGCCTATGGCAAAGAAGGGACAGGCAAGCATCACAGGGCGCTGGATGATGCGATTACGACATATAATATCTTTAAGTTAGTGGAGAAGGATAAAAGTTATATGAAAAATCATGAACCGACGACAATTGGCGACCGCATTGATTTATCAAAGGTATTGAATCATTTAGCGTTATAAAAGCCAAATCATATACTACTGATTTGGCTTTTATCATGCTTTATTTGAAATAATCCGCCGCTAAATCTTCAAGCAACTGTAAGCTTTTATCATTCCACTCTGTTTGGGCTTCGCTTAAAGTGCCTTTCATTTTCTCAACAGCTTCTCTTAAGGATTCCTTATACTCAGGAATCTCCCCATCGAAAGTCCTTACCATATTCTTTGGTACATTGGTTTGCTCCCGGAATGCAAGAGCACGCCGCTGATGGAACATGGACACTTCCGTTTGCTTCGGGTTATGAAGATCTCCCTGCATGGGATGCTTCAAGACAGCCAACACTTTAACAAGATATGCAGCAGGTCTGATATCGGTGACTTCCCCGATGTATTTTCCAGTTTTATATATGGCGGTAACCTTATCGCCGATTTTAAAATCCTGTTCTGACATTTCCCTACCACCTTTCTTTTAACTTCCTTCATGATACATAAGAACAACGATTTTTCACAGCGAATTTCTTCAATTTCGTAAAGATGCTTTTTTTATGAAAATCGTGTAAAGTGTACAAATGAAGATGAAAAATGGTGTTTCATGCCATTTTATTTTAAAAAGAAAGAGGTTATGTACAATGACAAACTTTCCACAATT
Source organism: Peribacillus sp. NPDC096622 (assembly GCF_044762665.1). Taxonomy (NCBI): domain Bacteria; kingdom Bacillati; phylum Bacillota; class Bacilli; order Caryophanales; family Bacillaceae; genus Peribacillus; species Peribacillus sp. NPDC096622. The sequence goes on from NZ_JBIWES010000002.1 coordinate 492,402, forward strand.
AACAAGTGAAGTTTTGGAAAATGAAAAAGCGGTCATCATGCAAACGACGATGGGCGATATTAAAATTAAATTATTCCCTGAACTGGCTCCGAAGACAGTGGAAAATTTCCTGACACATGCTGAAAACGGTTATTACGAAGGAATCATCTTCCACCGTGTCATCAAGGACTTCATGCTTCAAGGCGGAGATCCGACAGGGACTGGAATGGGTGGAGAAAGTATTTGGGGAGCTCCATTTGAGGACGAGTTCTCCATGCAATTATTCAATTTGCGCGGAGCTCTTTCCATGGCTAATGCAGGCCCGGGAACAAACGGCAGCCAATTCTTCGTCGTACAAGCCCCGCATGTGGACAGCAGGATGGGTGAGCAAATGAAGCAAGCCGGTTATCCGGAAGAAATCATCAGTGCTTATATGGAACAAGGAGGCACACCGTGGCTGGATCATAAACACTCTGTTTTTGGACAAGTGGTCGAAGGCATGGACGTTGTTGATTCGATTGCTAACGTAGAGACAGTTGCGGGCGATAAGCCAGCAGTGGATGTAGTCATTAAAGGGATCGCCATTTTATAAATAAAAGCGAAGCGAGGGGCTCAGTGCCTCTCTTTTTTTTAGGTTTTAGTGGATTAGGCCCACTAGTGGATTGTTCTGGTAATTGATATAATGAGAGAATGCAGTTTAATTCCCTATCAGGAAGGATGTAGCGGATGGACTTTCTCAATCATGCTTTACTAGGTTTGTTTCTTTACTTTCCGGAAGACAAGACTGAATATATCTCGGCTGGTATAACTTGCTTCATTTTTCTAGTGGCAGCCGTTTTTACGATGAGGGCTATTATTAGATATTCAAAGAAGGAAGAATTGAAAACGAAGCAATTCGAAGATGAGGTCACCAGAAGGAACCAGCGTATAAAGGATGATACCCTTTCTTGATCCCGGAAGATGCCTGCATCTCGAGCCCCGTTTTTTGATATTGATTATCTGAATATGAATGGTATTATGTTTTGTTAGAAGGTAGTAAAGAATTAAATGTTCCCTTCTCAGCATAAGCATTTTATACTATAAGCATAGAGATAGAAATTTTGGGGGCGTAATTGGTTATGCAAATCGTAGCTAAAAGAATGATTGCGGCAGATACGGTCAAGGATTTTTTCATTCAGCACTGGGAGACGACTCAAGTCGTTTTTTCAAGAGGCTTGTTTCATTATGCGGAACTTGAGGGTTTTGGGGTGATGGACGAGAATGAAAAAATCACGGGGTTGGGAACATACAAATTATCCGACCATGTATGTCAGATCATCTCTTTGAACAGTGAGCATGAGAATCAAGGTGTGGGCTCGTCATTGCTTTATGTGATGGAAAATATCGCTAAGGAAAAAAATTGCCATACTATTAAAGCGATTACAACGAACGATAATCTACAGGCGTTGAAGTTTTTTCAAAAGCGTGGTTATGTCATTTCGGAAATCATAAAAAATGCCGTGGAAGAATCACGGAAAATCAAGCCGGAAATACCATTTTACAGTTTTGATGGAATTCCGATCCGAGATGAGATAATACTGGAGAAATGCATATAATAAGGTGAAATTCACCTGGATATTGGATAGGGGGAATGGTTATGTTTAAGAAAATGGCGGCTGATGCCCTTGGTCTTAGTGATATTGGAAGTGTTATTAGTCCTGCAGATTATGACAAGGTGGATGCAGATGACTATATCATGCATGAAGATGGGGAAAAAATTTATTTCCTGATTAAATCGAAAACCGATGAGTACTGTTTCACGAATCAAGCGTTCATACATTTGGACGGCACAAGTGCCATTAGCAAAAAGCGTACACTTACAAGATATAGCTACAGCCAGTATACTATTTCCAATGCCACGCTTGAAACCGCAGGGACAGTGGATTTGGATGCGGAAATTAAATTTTCGATCGGTGCAAAGACTTTCTCCATTGATGTCCATAAGAAATTCATTGAAGAATTAAAAGACTTGTTCAAATCACTCGTGAAAATATCGGAAATTTGCCATGAGAATGAGTTTGCCCTTCAATATGCCCAGCAAAGCGTAAACCTTGCTTCTTCCACTTTGAACCAGGTTCGCACTGATGGAAGCCAAATGGCTGCAAGTTTCAAGGAAATTAATTCCGCCGCTTTCGAATGGTTGATGGACAGCCGGAAAAAGTACCATGTGAAAGATTTTGGCTTTGTTTTTGAAAAATATATCAATAATTAAAAAAGGAGGCGAACACACATGATGTGTCCGCCTTCTTTTTTAATTGTTCAAATCACTTAATCCAGGGCTATGTTCATTTGGCATATCCGGCATTTCAGGGACCGGGAATCCTTTTGGAGGCTCGGTAACAGCAAGGTTTCCGCCATTTCGGCTCGGTGTCTCCCCTTGGAAAATCTCGCCGATTCGAGTTTGATCCATCCTGAAATTGAATTGGGCATTATGGTAGCCTAAATCCACATATTTGCGGCATTCAGGATATTTGTTCAAATCATAATTAGGTACAGGGAAGATTTTTCCCCAGTCGACCCCAAGCGTTTCCAATGCCTTGGCAAATGCATTTTGATGGGCATTGTCGCGAACCATTAAAAATGCCAGTGTTTCGCGCATTGATTTATTGGAACTCATTTCATAAATCCTGGACTTTTGCAGGACTCCCGTGGATTCAAGAATGACATTGTTCAAAAGGTTCGCCACAAGATTGCCGTGATCATAAACCCATGATCCGTTCCATGGATTGCCGCCAGCATCAACGGGCAGGGATGCTTTCGCACCGATGATGAAATGGTGGGGGTTTGCACCGCCTTTGATGACTTCATCCAATGGGGCGCCGTCGATAGCGACATCTCCAGGCATATCCCCGCCAGCACCATTCAGCAGCTGATTGATGGTTGATTGGACAAGTTCAACGTGGCTCAGTTCCTCCAAGAAAACTCCGCGGATTAAATCGCGATATTGTTTAGCCTTGCCGCGGAAGTTGGCGCTTTGGAAAGAATACTGCATCATCGTCCGCATTTCACCGAATTGCCCTCCAAGCGTTTCCTGAAGCACTTTTGCTGCATTTGGATCAGGTTTATCGGGAACGATCATATTGATTAGGTCTTCTTTATAGAAATACAAATGGAAGCCCTCCTTAAATTAATTTCTAAGTTAGCTTCTGTTATCTGAATTAAATTATTCCTAAGGTAAAAAGTACCTTTATGGAATGTTGGGAAGAGAGAAATACTAGAGGGAAGAACGATTTTGAAAGGATGTTGCACATGCTATCCAATCAGCAGCTAAAAGAATTTCAACAGCAATTGCAGCAAACGAAACAAGAGTTGGAAGAGCGATTAAGTGATTCAGGCAACCACGATTTAAGAAGAAGCCTGGAGGATTCGACTGGTGAGTTATCGAGTTACGATAATCATCCCGGAGATGAAGGAACCGAGTTATATGAACGGGAAAAGGATTTGGCCCTTTCCGAGCATGATCGGGATGAAATAAGGGATATTGAACGGGCGCTTTCTGCCATCGAGTCAGGTGAGTATGGAAAGTGCCAGGTTTGTTCAAAGGAAATACCTCTTGAACGTTTGAAAGCAATCCCTACAACGACTTATTGTGTCGAGCATACCCCATCACAGGAAACTTCGGGCAATCGGCCGGTCGAAGAGGAAGTGTTGGGACCGCCGTTTGGCAGGTTTGATTTTGACGACCGGCATGAATCGGTTGCATACGATGCGGAAGATTCTTGGCAGGATGTTGCCAGTTATGGAACATCTGAATCGCCTTCCGATTTTATAAATCCGCCAAACGATTACGAAGATATGTATGTCGAGTCCGAAGAAAATGTCGGGTATGTCGAAAATTATGAAAATTTCGTTGGTGTGGATATATACGGTAAAGAGATAACGGTTTATCCGAACTCCCAATATGAAGAATTGAAGGAAGAACTTTTTGAAGAAGATATTCAAACCTCGTTTGGGGATTTGCCTCGATATGAGCATGACCCTTATGTCGATGAAGAAAAAGATTGAAAAAGAAGAACCAGGATTCTAAGCCTGGTTCTTCTTTTGTTTAAGAAAAAGCCAATTTCAAACGATTTAGCCCTTCCATCAGGACGCTGCGTGAACAACCGAGATTCATTCGGACGAAACCTTCTCCGCCAGGTCCGTATTTAGAACCAGGCTCCAATGCAAGCTTCCCTTTATGGATCAGTCGATCCTTAATTTCCTTGTCGTTCAATCCAAGGTCACGGCAGTCAATCCATAAAAGGTAAGAGGCTTCCGGATGCATGACATGCAGTGAAGGAATTTCGGCTGCAATGAATTCCTCTGCCACTTTTATATTCTCCTCAATGTAGCCAATCATGTCTTCAAGCCATTCCAAGCCCTCCCGATACGCGGCTTCCATTGCTGTTAAGGCAAAGATGTTAAGACCATGGAAGGCCAGTTTCGTTTGCGCCTTTTGCAATTGCTTCTGCAATCTTTCATTACTGGCGATCAGGAATGAAGCCTGAAGGCCTGCAATATTGAATGTTTTGCTTGGCGCCATCAATGTAACGGTCATATCCGCTAATTTTTCTGAAAGCGAGCCGATCGGATAATGCCTGGATGTTGTATGGAATAAGTCAGCATGTATCTCGTCACTGACGATGACTACATCATATTTTTCACATAGATCCCCGATCCGTAAGAGTTCGTCCTTTGTCCAAACGCGTCCACCAGGGTTATGCGGACTGCAAAAAAGGAATAGTTTCACTCCGCTTTTCAGCTTGTCCTCGAAATCGGTGAAATCAATCTCAAAGCGGTCCTTTTCTATGATAAGGGGGCTATTGACCACTTCCCGGTCATTATTTTTGATCATATCAAAAAATGGGGTATAGACGGGAGATTGTAACAGTATTTTATCCCCCGGGTTCGTGAATGCTTGGATCGTTGTACCGATTGCGGAAACGACGCCGGAGCTGAATGAAATCCACTTCTTATCGATTTGCCAGGAGTGCCGGTCTTTAAGCCAGCTTTGAATTTCAGTGAAAACCGTTTCAGAAGGGACGGTATAGCCGAAAATTGGATGATTCAAGCGTTCCATCAATGCCTTTTGAATGCCCTCAGGAGATGGGAAGTCCATATCGGCAACCCACATTGGCAGAACATCCTCGCGCCCATATAAGGATGTGAGGAAGTTTTTATCCCATTTTGCAGACCCTGAATTTTCCCTGTTGATTTGTTCTTCAAAAATTGACTTGTTCAAAATATCCACCACCGAATAAAAATTTGTCGTCTTCGCGAAAAGCCTGTTGTTATGATACTATGATATCATGTTCTTTGAAAATATTGAGCAGGTGATAAATTAGATGGATACACAGCAAATGAATTTAGCGTTGGTTGCCGTTTTGCAAGAATGGGACCCTTTCGAGATAGGTTGGGATCTATATGAGCCGGAAATTGCAGATACGGTCGTAGCAATCCGGGATATAGATGACCCGGAGGAACTGGCGGAAAAAATAAAATCCATTTACGAGTTCGCGTTCGATGAATCCATTCAGATGGAAAAGTGCCTGGACGTTGCACGAAAGCTGCTCATCATAAAAAATGATGCCAGCTGTTCGATATAAAGGTGAAAAAAGGTGTACCCGGAAATCAGGGGCACCTTTTTTACGTTGTTTTTTTGCTCTATACTCATAGTATGAGCAGTTGAATCGTAAGATTGTGCGATTAACTCGTGAGTTTACGTTGGGGCGGCTACCCCAATAAACCTCTTAATTAATTGATACAATTCTTCCGGTTTCTCCTCTGGAAGAAGGTGCCCGGAATCCTCAATGACAACAAGCTCGGAATTAGGCAGGTCTTCATGGAGCCTTTCGCCGATACTCAATGGCACAACTCGATCATGTCTTCCCCAAATAAGCAGGCATGGTGTATGAATATCACTAAGGTCCTCCTTCAACAAATCGATTTCCTTATCACGAAGCATCCTCCCCAATGCCCGGAAAATATCATGCTTCTTTATGAATGGTCCTAGATATCCCTGCCGCATTTCATCGTCAATCATGGCCGGGTCATGGACGACATTTTTCAAGTTCTTTTCGATACCTGATTTTTGCAGATACCGTTTTATTCCGTATGAAAAGAAAGGCAGGTAACTGACCATCTTCATTTTTTCCGAATAGCCGGGCTGATAGCCTGAACCGGCAAGCAGAATGGCATGGTCGACAAGATCAGGATATGATTTGATGAGCTGCAGGGAAATCTGCCCGCCCATGGAGTGGCCGATGATACTGAATTTATTGATGGCTTTTCCCTCCAAGAATAGAACGACGGATTTAGCGATGTTTCGGAATGAATATGTATATCGATAATCTTTTCCGCTTTGCCCGAATGGCGGGAGGTCTATTGAGATCACATTGTATTCCTTGATTAAATAGGGGACTAATTTACGGAAACTGAAGCTCGATGACAAAAATCCGTGAAGCAGGACAAGGGTGGGGAGAGAATCATCGATTCGGTCATATTCAAAATAGATTTCGATATTACCTACCCGTTCGACACCTTTGATTGTATGACTTTCCATAAAAGCTCCTCCTCCGTTATTGGTCAATGATAAAAAACCATGTTACCCTGAATATTCCAAAAAAGGTCCTTTAATACTGTTGCATAACAGTAATTGTAATAATAACGATGAAAAAACACAATTACTATAACAGGTCACCAACCAATTTTGATATAATAGTGTAAGTTTATCCTGACAGCATAGGACTTATTAAATTATATTGTATAGGTTTTAAAAAAAAGTCTAATAAGGTAATTCGTGAGACTATCTGCCAGCCAAGCCATCACAGCTAAATTAGTGAATTCCAAAAGGGGGGTTTTCCAATGCACTTGAATGAAGAGGAATTGGAAGTCTTGAGAATCATTGAAAATAACAGCCGGATTGATCTGAAGGATTTGGCTAAAATGACCGATCAATCGGAATCGGACATTGAAATAACGTTGAAGAAATTAGAAGATATGCGGGTCATTGTACGTTACTTAACGGTCATTAACTGGGCTAAAGTGGATGAATACCATGGTGTCACAGCGATGATCGATGTAAAGGTCACTCCTAAACGCGGCGTCGGTTTCGATGATGTTGCAAAAAGGATTTACAAATTCAAAGAAGTCGAGTCCGTTTATTTAATGTCTGGGGCTTATGATCTTTCAGTCATTGTCGAAGGACGTTCGATGAACGAAGTGGCAAGCTTTGTTTCGGAAAAACTTTCGACACTGGATTCCGTCATTTCTACGACGACTCACTTCATAATGAAAAAATACAAGCATGATGGCACCATTTTTGATCAAACTGAAGAAGATAAGCGGATAGTGGTGTCACCATGATTAAAACGAGTTATGTTTCAAAAACGATTGCAGAGCTTAAACCATCAGGCATCCGCCGCTTTTTCGACTTGGCAGCCAATTTGGAAGGGGTCGTCTCGCTTGGTGTGGGTGAACCGGATTTCGTTACATCATGGGCAGTAAGGGAAGCGGCGATCAACTCCCTGGAGGAAGGATATACCTCATATACGGCCAATGCCGGATTATTTGAATTAAGGTCGGAAATCAGCCGGTATATGGAGAAGCAGTTCCATGTTTCGTATAGACCGGACGATCAAATCATTGTCACGGTCGGAGCAAGCCAGGCCCTCGATATTGCCCTGAGGACCATCTTGAATCCAGGTGAAGAAGTCATTGTCGTCGAACCTTGTTTCGTCGCCTATGCACCGCTTGTGACCATGGCAGGGGGAATACCGGTCACGGTCCAAACATCCAAGGAAGAAGACTTTAAGTTGACTCCCCAACAACTCGAAGCGGCGATAACGCCTAAAACGAAGGCCGTTTTAATCTGTTCACCGAATAATCCGACGGGAACTCAGCTTGGGCAGGAAGAATTAGTGATGCTTGCTGACATCGTTAAAAAGCATGACTTGCTGGTGATTTCCGATGAAATCTATGCCGAACTTGCTTATGATGAGGAATTCACTTCTTTTGCTGCCGTTGACGGCATGCTTGAGCGGACAATTGTCATCAATGGGTTTTCGAAAGGGTTTGCGATGACTGGGTGGCGTCTTGGGTTCGTTTGTGCACCTAAGGAAATTTCCGAAGCGATGCTTAAGCTTCACCAATATGCGATGATGTGCGCGCCGACCGTTGCGCAGCATGCTGCATTGGAAGCGTTAAAGAGCGGAATGCAGGATGTGGAAGAAATGCGTCGGAGTTACCGGAGAAGACGAAATTATATCGTGAAATCATTTAACGATATGGGTCTGGATTGCCATAATCCCGGCGGGGCTTTTTATGCTTTTCCATCAATCGAGAAAACGGGGATGACTTCGATGGAATTTGCTGAAAAACTTCTGAAGGAAGAACTTGTTGCCGTTGTACCGGGAGATGTGTTCGGGGAAAGCGGTGAAGGTCATATCCGCTGTTCTTATGCATCCTCCATGGAACAGCTTCAAGAGGCGCTTAGAAGAATGGAACGTTTCATGAAGAATCATTGCCAATAAAAGCAAAAAAATAGGGATCCGGCCTTTAGCAGCCGGATCCCTTTCCATAGGGGGAATTAGAAAAAAGAGTTAATCTAATGGATTAACATAGAAAGTGTTAATCATAGTATATCCAGTACCTAGAAAAAAAATACACATACTACGACCCATTTTTAAATTAAGCTTGTGTATTATATAAAGTATGCATAACTTTCAGAATTTGTTCTTCGCTAAAGTCCTTAGCTGTCCTTAGAATGAGCTCCGCTTTTTTGGTTCCGATTTCTTCAATCAATTTTTTTATTTCCTCATCGATACCAGCGGCGTTACCGGCCTGGGCATCTTTCAGGAATTCTGAAGCCGGTATGTCAAGAACGGTGGAAAGCCGTAAAATGGTTTGTGTATCAGGAACCGATTCACCCGATTCATACTTTTCGATTTTCTTCGTGCCGATTCGTAATTTCAAAGCCAGTTCCTGTTGAGTGAGGTTATTATCTTCTCGGTATTGCCGGATATTCTTCGCGATATTTGACATGGTCAGACACTCCTTTTTCAGGAAATATATTTTTATTATGTAATTATTTTACCATATTATTACTTAAGGGAAGTAATGGAATATGTAGGTTTTGTGAAAAAATGCCGCATCGAGAAATCTCGAAACGGCACGTTGAATGTTAAATGAGATTAGTTGACTTAAGGAATACGAGTATGATCATGATCGGCACGATGTAGCGAATCAGGAAGTACCAAAGTTTAAAAAGTGATCGGCCGGGATCAGCGCCAGTTTCGAATTCCTTTTGTACCTCGAGCCTTTTCATTTGATAGCCGATGAAAAGGGATATGAACAAGGCGCCGACTGGCAGCGCGATATTGCTTGTCAGATAATCAGCGAAATCGAATATGGATAAATTGAAAATCTTCACATCCGAAAGCACCCCAAAGGATAATGCGCTTGGAATCCCAATCAGGAAAACGGTGATACCAGCTATCCAAGAAGCCTTCTTCCGTTTTGCGGCATCACCCTTGATCATGGCTGCAACGACGATTTCGAGAATGGAGAATGCCGTCGTAAGGGTGGCAAATAATAATAATATGAAGAAAATGAACATGAAGATCCCGCCAAGCGCCATTTCATTGAAGACGGCAGGCAACACGACAAATACCAGTCCAGGACCGCTTGAAGGGCTGAAACCCAGTGCGAAAACAGCCGGGAAGATGACCAAACCTGCCAGCAAGGAAATGAAGATATTCAGTCCAACTACCGAAAGTGCCGATTTTGTAATATCTTCTTTTTTACTTAGATAGGATGCGTAGGTTACCATCACGGAAACACCTACACTCAGTGCAAAGAAGGATTGGCCCAATGCCAATAGGATCGTTTCCCCTGTTAATGCGGAAAAGTCCGGTTTCAAGAAGAATTTAACACCTTCCATCGCTCCATCCAGAGTCAAGGATCGGATAAGAAGAATGATGAAAAGAATGAACAATGAAGGCATCATATATTTATTAGCCTTTTCAATTCCCTTGGAAACGCCTCCTTGCACGACCCAAATGGTAAAGACCATGAATAATAACTGAGCGATGACCGTTTCATAAGGATTACTGATTATCGTATTGAAGAAGTTCCCATATTCTTCTTGCGTCAAGTTTGAGAGGGAACCTGTAAAGCTTCTTGCTAAATAGGAGATGATCCAGCCTCCAACAACACTGAAGAAGGAAAGAAGAATGATTGAAGCGACGACACCGCCATATCCAATCAATGCCCAAGGCTTTCCAGGGGCGATATTTTTATATGCGCTAATGGCATCTTTCTGTGCATTGCGGCCAATCGTGAATTCCGCTATTAATATCGGTGCCCCGATAAGCAGGGTGAATATAATGAAGAGCAGGAAGAAGACCCCTCCACCATTTTCCCCAGTCATATATGGGAGCTTCCAGATGGCGCCCAATCCAATAGCGGATCCCGCGGCTGCCAGGATGAACCCAAGTTTTGAAGTCCATTGATCTTGTTTTGACATGATGGAAAAACTCCTTTAGATGTAAAGATTATCTAGCTGTATATTATTTTTTTTAAAACATTTTCTCATCTTACTATGATTATGGGGAATTGGATAGGTTTAATATTACAATCTTTAGAAAAATGAGTAAATATCTTAAGGGAAATAGAGGTTATTTGCAAATTTTTAGGTTAAGTTATATACAAAGATCTTATAATATTTATTATTTCCAAAAAACAAACATTTTTAATGAGTAAAATCCTAAAAAGTATGGTATACTTAACTTTGATTATTTTCCAATTATGTGATATAATTTTTTATTGCGTGAAAAGACGAAAAAATATATATAAAATAGGAGTGTTACCATGTCTGAAAAATTCGAAATTGGTGCGGTAGTTGCTGGTAAAGTTACTGGTATTCAACCATACGGTGCATTTGTTGCTCTAGATGAATCAACTCAAGGTTTAGTTCATATTTCTGAAATCACTCACGGCTTCGTTAAAGATATCAACGAACATTTAAAAGTGGGCGATGAAGTGAAAGTTAAAGTTCTTTCCATCGATTCAGCTGCTGGAAAAATCGGCTTATCGATCCGCGCTACAGAAGAAGCTCCTGAGCGTACTGAAGCTCCGAAAAAAGCTCCGAAAAAACGCCAAGCATCTGTTAAAGCGACATCTCACATCGAATCTACTGAAGGTTTCAACACATTGAAAGACAAACTTCAAGAGTGGATTGAACAATCTCAACGCGAAGACTTAATCAAAAAATAATATTTTAGAACCGGCAGATCCTACGATCAGCCGGTTTTTTTTGTCCAGGGGCATATGAATGAAATAAAGCCGGGTCATGTGTTTATCCATGGTCCGGCTTTCTTTTATAGAACATAACATTATCCATGGTCAAGATCTCAACGAGTCGGTTTGGTTTCAGGCTCCCTGGAAATTTCAGGACTTGGTTTAAAGAGGAGACCAAGATTAATGAGACCGGCAATTCCAACCAATCCATAAACGATACGGGCCATTCCAGCATCTTGCCCTCCGAAAATCGAAGCTACCAAGTCAAATTGGAAAAAACCTATTAATCCCCAGTTGATTGCCCCGATTATTGTAAGAACAAGTGCAATTCTTTGTATTCCACTCATTGTACAGCCTCCTTTTTTTGAAAAAATCAGTTCTTTACTTATCATGCTTTTTCATCATGTAAATATACATCCACTCAAAAGTTCCGGGCGGATATTTTGTATTTAAATGGAACATTGGTCATAATGAATAAAAGAAAAACTAGCACTTGGCTCTGTCGATAATTCAAAAATGGAGTCAATGTGGCATTAAAGGAGAGATACCATTGGAGAATTTCACATATAAAAATCCTACTAAAGTAATTTTCGGGAAAGGTCAGCTTGAAAGCTTAAAAACTGAAATTCCCGCCTATGGCGATAAAGTTTTACTTGTATACGGTGGAGGAAGCATAAAGAAAAATGGCTTATATGGAAAAGTGGTCAATGCCTTGAAAGAGATCGATGCAGAGGTGCACGAACTTTCCGGAGTTGAACCGAATCCACGCATCTCAACAGTCCGGAAAGGTGTTGACCTTTGTAAAGAACATGGTATCGACTTTGTCCTTGCGGTTGGAGGAGGAAGCGTTATAGATGCTACAAAGGCCATCGTTGCTGGTGCTAAATATGAGGGGGACCCATGGGATCTTGTCATTAAGAAGGCCCCAGTCGAAGAGGCCCTTCCATTCGGAACGGTTCTGACCTTAGCTGCAACAGGCTCTGAAGCGAATTCCGGATCTGTCATAACAAACTGGGAAACGAAAGAGAAATACGGATGGGGAAGTCCATTGGTATTCCCGCAATTCTCCATTTTGGATCCTGAAAATACTTTTTCAGTACCAAAAGACCAAACGGTATACGGAATGGTCGATATGATGTCACATGTGTTCGAAACGTACTTCCACCCGGAAACGCATGCACCTCTGCAAGACCGTTTTTGTGAATCGCTGTTATCGACGGTAATTGAAACGGCACCTAAACTATTGGAAGACCTGGAGGATTATGAGCATCGGGCCACTATCCTGTATGCCGGAAACCTGGCCTTGAATGGGTCGCTTGGGGTTGGTTACAGCGGTGATTGGGCAACGCATAACATTGAACATGCCGTTTCAGCTGTTTATGACATCCCGCATGCAGGAGGATTGGCCATCTTATTCCCAAATTGGATGAAGCATGTGCTCCATGAAAATGTAGCACGTTTTAAACAAGTTGCAGTCCGTGTATTCCATGTAGATCCGGAAGGTAAAACGGATGAGGAAGCGGCCCTTGAAGGCATTGAAAGACTTAGGTCATTTTGGAGCAGCTTAGGGGCGCCGACCAATCTTTCGGATTATGGCATCGATGACTCACAATTGGAAGTCATAGCTGATAAAGCGATGAGCAGAGGGGAATTTGGACGATTCAAAGTCCTTAACCGTGAAGATGTCCTTGCCATTTTACGGGCTTCATTATAAACAAGTGATATGATCCGCTCTCCCGCCTTCCCTGGTGGGAGATTGCTTTATATGTATAATTCGTTATTTACTTGATCGATTTCTTGATTATGAGAATTACATCAGATAAAGTGAAAGGGAAACTAAAGAATTCAAGGAGGAATTTGAATGGCCCATATTCGTTTCGATTATTCAAAAGCCCTGCCGTTTTTCGGGGAGCATGAGATTACCTATTTACAGGATGCTGTAAAAGTGGCACACCATTCCCTGCATGAGCAGACAGGGGCAGGCAATGAATATCTTGGCTGGCTTGATTTACCCGCCAATTATGATAAAGAAGAGTTCTCAAGAATCAAAAAAGCGGCCGCGAAAATAAAAGAAGACTCAGAAGTGCTGCTGGTTATCGGAATCGGTGGATCATATCTGGGAGCACGGGCAGCGGTTGAGATGCTTCAACATAGTTTTTATAACATTCTACCTTCGGATAAAAGGAAAGCACCGCAAATTTTATTTGTCGGTAATAATATAAGCTCTACATATATGCAGGACGTGATGGACCTATTGGAAAATAGGGATTTCTCGATCAACGTCATCTCTAAATCCGGTACGACCACGGAGCCTGCACTGGCCTTCAGGATTTTCAGGAAACTGCTTGAACAAAAATACGGCGTTGAAGAAGCTAAGAGCCGCATTTATGCTACGACTGATAAAGAGAAGGGCGCTTTAAAAACGGTAGCAACGGAGGAAGGGTTCCAAACTTTCGTCATTCCTGATGATGTTGGCGGACGTTACTCGGTCTTAACGGCTGTAGGGCTGCTTCCTATTGCTGTCAGCGGGGCGGATATCGATCGAATCATGGAGGGGGCCGAGCGTGCCAGGGTCGACTTCAGTTCTTCCGAGCTAGGTGAAAATCAGGCATACCAATATGCGGCGGTTCGGAATATCCTTTACAATAAAGGGAAAACGATTGAAATGCTGATAAACTATGAGCCTGGACTTCAATACTTCTCTGAGTGGTGGAAGCAATTATTTGGAGAAAGTGAAGGAAAAGATCAAAAAGGGATATTCCCTTCATCGGCTAACTTCTCGACTGACCTGCATTCATTAGGGCAGTATGTTCAGGAAGGACGGCGTGATCTTTTTGAAACAGTCATCAAAGTGGAAAAGGCCCGTCATGAGATCTTGATTGAAGAAGCGGCCAATGACTTGGACGGCCTGAATTACCTATCAGGTGAAACGGTGCAATTCGTGAATAATAAAGCATTTGAGGGTACGCTGTTAGCCCATACGGACGGTGGCGTTCCCAACCTGATCGTAACGGTTCCTCAGTTGGATGCTTATACTTTTGGCTACCTTGTTTATTTCTTCGAGAAAGCTTGTGCAATGAGCGGTTACTTACTGGGTGTAAATCCATTTGATCAGCCTGGAGTGGAGGCCTATAAGGTGAACATGTTTGCTCTTTTAGGCAAGCCGGGTTATGAAAAGAAAAAAGCGGAGCTCGAAAAGCGCTTATAATAAAGGGCATCAAGCCGGGATAACATCCGGCTTGATGCCTTTTTTTGTTGAAAGCCAAAGAGTGCCATCACGGAAACGGCGAAAATTTCACAAAATCGTAAGGATGGCTTGGAAGCAAAGTTCCTTATGCCTTTCGGGGGAACAATGGAGTCATTCCAGGTTTTTTTTTGGCGCATTGGTTAAGCTAATAGAAAATTAGCGAAAGAGGTTTTATACAATGATTAAAATTTCTTCTCAGTTGGAAGGGAAAACATTTGGTTTGTTCGATCTGGAGACGAAGTTAAAACCGGAAGGATATGTGATAGGTGGAGGATGGGATTATGACCACGGGTCTTTTGATTATAAGATTGACGGCAGTGATGGCTACCAATTCTTGCGGGTCCCTTTCAAGGCTGTTGATGGTTCACTCGATATGGATGGGGTAATGGTCGAACTTTTACAGCCGTTTCTGTTATCTCATAAGTATGAGGACGGGATTGATGATGAAGGAAATATCGGAAACCTCTCCGCTTCCTTCAATCAGTTTGCCGAGCCTGAAAATCCGGATGCCGAATTTCCGGAAAACTATATCTCATTAGGAAAAACGCTTGTCCGTGATTTGGAAAAGCTTTTATTACACTAATCCTCAATGATGAGCAGGGTGTCATCACGATGGATGATTACATCTCCGGGGGGCTTGATCAATGTCTTGCCTCCTGAAATGATGCCGACCAATAAAATGTCTTGATCGAATAGCTTAACGTTCAGCTGTTTGAACGTCAATTCCACCCAGTCATCCTGGATGGGCAGCTGTTTGAGGCTCAATCCATTCCGCTCATTTTGTTCTCTGGCTTCCGTTATGATCCCCTTCGATAAGCAATCCTGCATATATTCACTCGCGAATTTATTCGTTTCGACTATACCGTCCGCCCCAGCCCGTAAAGCATTTTCCTTTTGTTCATGCGTCAATATTTCCACAAGGCAATACACATGCGGATTCAGCCCTTTGACGGCCAGTAACGTCAATATCGAGAACATATCCGTTTGCAGCTCGTCTTGCTTCAGGTCAGCCGTAATAAGGACGCGTATGGCTTGTTTAATATTGGCTTTCTGCAAAACGGAATCCAATGTAGCTTTTCCTTGGATAAAGTGGATATTCGTTCTTGGAAGCGGGTGCTTTTGCAGTGTATCATCGATAAGGACAATGGATTGATGGTGTTTGCGATCATGGATGTTTTGGATGATTCTTTTAGAACGGCCATTCCAGCCGACAATGATAATATGGCCGCCGCCGCCGAATACTTTCTTACCTGTTAGAAATTGCTGTTCATTGGATATGGAAATTTTAGCGATGTACGCAAAATAAGAGGTAATCAGGCCGGCGCCTGACAAAATGAGGACCATCCCAATGATTTTGCCAAGATTGGTCACTGGAGTGAAATCTCCATAACCGACCGTTGACATGGTCACGATTGCCCACCAGATGCCATCAAGTAAGGTGGGGAATCTTTCCGGCTCCACAATGTGGATCAAGACCCCGAATGAAAGTAAAAATAAGGCGATGATGGAAAGCAATCTGATGAAACGTGGAAATCTGGGAACGGTACTGATGTATGGACCGATTCGAATCATGTTTTTCACACCCTTTGAGCTGTTCCTTATAGTATGGTCAAAAAAGGCTTGGCTCATAAGGGTGCAAAAAGACAAACTTTGAATGATATATATCGGCATATTGCCTGATCGAATTACGGTAAATGATAAAAGCCCTCCGGATGATGTCGGAAGGCTTCTAGTGCTGAGTCACGTATCCTGAATGGACTTCATGCTCGATGATTGATTATATGCCCGTTTCAGCTTCGGTATTCCTTGATCTTTTCTAAACCCTTCTCCGCACGTTGAAGTTATCACTGATGAGCAGCCAGTTTTGAGGGAAGGCTAAGCCGAGCTTCCAATAACTCATTCCCCTTAAGTTCAATTCTTTGAGTAAATCGAATTTTGCCTGAATCGATCTGGCATCTTCAAACCACACCTCATGCTGCCTATCCTCAATATCGGTATAATTGAAGTGCGGGGCCTGTGCGGTTTCATCATACTCGATGGCAACATCATTGTCCGCCGCAATCTGGATGGCCTGCTGCGGACTCACGGCCCTGGCAGTGGATCCCTGTACAAAAGGCAGGGTCCAATCATAGCCATATAGGTTTTGCCCCATCAGGATCTTGTTGGAAGGAATATCGGTGACGGCATATTCGAGAACATCCCGAACAGGTCCGATAGGTGACACTGCCATTGGGGGTCCGCCGCTATATCCCCACTCATATGTCATGATGATGACGAAGTCGACGATTTCACCATGTGCTTTATAGTCATGGGCCTCATACCAACGGCCTTTTTGCTCAGCACTTGTTTTAGGGGCCAGTGCCGTGGAAATGAACCATCCTTCCTTCTTGAAGCGATCCCTGGCTTTTCGAAGAAATTGATTATAGGCTTCTCTGTCGGCCGGCCGTAAATACTCAAAGTCAAAGTGGATATCCCGGAAACCATATTTCTTTGCCGTTGTAACGATATTGTTCAGGAACTTATTCTGAACGGAAGTATTCGTTAAGATGATTCGTCCGAGTTCATCGCTGAATTGGTCATTTTCCTGATTTGTGATCACCATCATCAGGACATTTTTATTTTCCCTGGCGATGGCAGGGAATTCATTGAGTAATGGCTCTTTTAAGGAGCCGTCTCGAAGCGCCTGGAAGCTGAAAGGGGCTAAGTAGGTTAAATAGGGCGCAGCTTCCCTGGCAGCCGTTTCAAGGGCCGGTGCAACCGTCGTACCCCTCGGCTCGACATAGCCGTTGAATTCGGCTGTCCTTTTCCTCCGAGCCGGAATATAGAGCCGGTATCCAACTGATAGGATTTGATTTTCAGAAATGCCATTTATATTTGCCAATTCTTGAACAGGGACATCAACCCTTTGGGAAATGGAATAAAGACTATCACCCGGTTGTACGAAATAATAACTGCCGACGATTGGAATGACAAGGGCCTGCCCCGAAACAAGATTATTTGGGTTAGGGATCTTATTTGATTCAACGAGCCTGTCAACGGTTACGCTGTACGTCTGGGCGATGCCATATAACGTCTGGCCTGGCCTAACCACATGTATTTGCAATTCTTTTCCCTCCTACTGAAAGTTTCCTAACAGTTTATGAGCATAAAAAGAAATTCATGATAAAGAGCTTAGGATTGAGGGAAACGCAATCAAAAAAAATTCAATAAATTGGCAATAATAATTTAAGCTTAAAATGCTAATTAATATTAGTAGGAGGTGAAAACACATGGCAAACAACAATAACAGCAATCAACTTTTAGTATCTGGTGCAGAACAAGCTCTACAACAAATGAAGAATGAAATCGCTAGTGAATTTGGTGTAAACCTAGGTGCTGACACTACTTCTCGCGCTAACGGATCTGTTGGTGGGGAAATCACAAAACGTTTGGTTCAAATGGCTGAACAACAACTAGGCGGTTCAAACTTTTCTCGTTAATTAATTGAATAAATATGGATTTGAAAGAGAAGGAGCATCGCTTCTTCTCTTTCGCATTGTTCAGCCATGTGACTGCCAAGCTTTTAAAATCTTGAGTGCCTTTTCAGGGAAATCGGTCATGATGACGTCGACTCCCAACCCTGCCAGCCTGACGATGTCGGCTTCATCATTGGCGACCCAAGGCCGGATTTTATATCCAAGTTTTTTCGCTTTTTCTTTAACTGCTGGAGTCAGGCTGTTTTTATCTGGATGGAAACCCGATTCTTTTTTATCACGTAAGATTTCTTCGAAGTTTTCAGGAAGCCCCTCGAACAATAATGCCCGTTCAAGGTCTGGGGCAAGCATCTTCACTTTTTCAATGGATTGATGGTTGAAGGAAGAGAGGATCACCCGGTTTTCCATTCCATAATGACGAATTGAATCAATGATCTTCTGTTCAATTCCTTCATAAGCGAGTTTATCCGTTTTGATTTCGATATTCATCAATAAAGCATTTCCCTTAGCCCAGTCGAAAACGTCCATTAAAAAAGGAATCCGCTCCCCAAGGAATTCATTGGAAAATTTGCTCCCGGCATCAGCCGTTTTCAGTTTTTGTGCCGAATGATCTTTTACATAACCAGTAAGGGTGGTCGTTCGATCAAGTGTTTCGTCATGGATGATGACCAATTCCCCGTCAGAACTGAGGTGGACATCGAACTCGATTCCTTCGGCCCCGATTTCTTCCGCCTTTTGAAATGCTGCCATGGTATTTTCAGGATGCGTCCCTTTGGACCCCCTATGAGCGAAAATCAGTATGTTTTGCAAAATCATCACTTCCCCTTTAAACTTTATCTTGAACCCTATCATACATGTACGCTTGAATTGTTTCAGCAATGTTTATTAGACAATATTTTAAACAACGAGTAAAATACATATGATATTTCCATAAATAGGTGTTCGAATTATGAGGTGAATAAAATGAATATGTGGGAAATTTTTGTTGCAGTTATCCTTGGTCTTGTAGAAGGATTAACTGAATTTGCTCCTGTATCGTCTACAGGGCATATGATTATCGTTGATGATTTATGGCTGAATTCGAAAGAACTTTTCGGGAGTGAAGTGGCCAATGCGTTCAAGGTGGTCATCCAGCTTGGTTCGATACTCGCCGTTGTCGTGCTTTTCTGGGGGCGATTCATGGACTTGCTTGGTTTAAGGAAAATGAAAGGCACATCCGCTGTGAATGGCCAAAAGCTTAACCTATTGCAGATCATTGTCGGATTGTTGCCGGCGGGCGTTTTAGGTCTATTATTCGAAGATTATATTGATGATCATTTATTTACGATGAAGACGGTTATCGTCGGGTTGTTCTTGGGCGCATTTTTGATGATTGCTGCAGATAAATTCCGTCCAAAGCTGACTGCAGAGACGGTTGACCAAATCACTTATAAACAAGCCTTCGGTGTAGGGTTAATCCAATGTTTGTCACTATGGCCGGGATTCTCGCGTTCAGGCTCGACCATTTCCGGTGGAGTACTTTTGGGTATGAGCTACCGGGCGGCCTCCGATTTCACGTTCATCATGGCCGTGCCGATCATGGCAGGTGCCAGTTTGTTGAAAATCGTGAAATACTGGGAAAGCTTCACACCTGAAGTTCTGCCGTTCTTTATTGCAGGTTTCATCAGTGCATTTATCTTTGCGTTATTCTGTATCCGCTTTTTCTTGATTTTAATCAATAAAGTTAAATTGACTCCTTTTGCCATTTACCGGATCGTCTTGGCGGTTGTGCTTCTATTCATTATTTGGTAATACGAAATGAAGCTTGAAAGAGGAATGGAACCACCCCGTTGATTCGGGGTGGTTTTTTTTTGTGTGTCCGAAAATAAGCAGGATTCCCATAAAATTCATGACGAATGATATTCGGTTTTTAAAGTTTTTAATTCGTCATTATTGATTAAAATGCCAATAAATCTATTTATAATAAAAAAATATTCGGTTTTTAGTACAATTCCAGACATAATTAGTAAAAAAAATATAAATGTAATAAAGCTGCCTGAGCGTAATGATACCAACGTGTTTGGGTATTTTTTGTAATATTCAAATGATTACATAAACTATTTCTGTATAATTTATATGATATAATTTTAGTATAAATAAAGTACATGTGTACACCTGGGGAGGACAACATGGGAAATGACCAATTGAAGAAAACGATTGGCTTTTGGGTTGGAACATCTATTGTAGTTGGTACAGTTATCGGTTCTGGTATTTTCATGAGACCTGGTGACGTGCTTGAATTGAGCGGTAATTCAACCATGGCCTTGTTAGCTTGGCTGATAGGCGGTCTGATTACCCTTGCAAGCGGGTTGACGATTGCCGAAGTGAGTACACGGATTCCTAAAACGGGCGGCTTATATGTCTATATGGAAGAAGTGTACGGTAAAGCTTGGGGATTCCTATGCGGCTGGGTTCAGACATTGGTATATGGACCTGCAGTCATGGGCGCACTCAGTTTATACTTCGGGTTATTAGTTGCAGGAATATTTAAGATCGCTTCAGGCTACTCTTTGGCGATTGGGATTCTTACGATTGTATTCATAGCAGGCATGAATCTGTTGGGGACAAAATACGGCGGTATCATCCAAACCTTATCGACCGTTGCCAAATTGATCCCCATCATTTTCATAGCGGTGTTCGGTATCGCACAAGGTGATATGCCTGTATTCAATATCAATAGTGAAAGTTCAATGAAAATCAGTATGGCCGGTGCGATTTTGGCCACGCTCTGGGCGTACGATGGCTGGATGAATGTCGGCTTCATGGCAGGGGAAATGAAAAACCCGCAGAAAACGCTGCCGCGGGCAATCATAACGGGATTGGTCGTGGTCATGGTCGCTTACTTGGCTGTGAATCTTGCCATGCTTCATGTATTGGGGGCGGAGGGAATCATAGCCCATGGTACGAATGCAGCGAATGTTGCAGCAACGATGCTATTCGGTGAATTGGGCGGGAAATTGATATCAATCGGAATTGCGATTTCAATCTTCGGTTGCCTGAACGGAAAGCTTTTGACCTTTCCGCGCATTACCTTGGCGATGGCGACTGATAAAATGATGCCAGGCCATAAACAAATCGGAAAGATATCGCCCAAGTTCAAAACGCCTATAAATGCGACGGTATTGCAAGTGATCATTGCAATCATCATGATGGTTGCAACAGACCCTGACAAACTTACCAATATGGCTGTATTCTCTGTCTTCTGTTTTTATGGATTAGCCTTCTATGCGGTCTTCATATTGCGCAGAAAAGATCCGGATGCGAAAACTTATAAAGTGCCGTTTTACCCAATCATCCCCATCGTGGCGATTGCTGGTGCAATATACATTGTTTTAAGCACATTAATCGATACACCTTTAAATGCCCTGTACTCGGTGATCATCCTCATTATCGGTATGCCAGTGTACTGGCTCCTTAAAAAAAGTGAGCAGGATGGTAAACGGTCATATTAAATCAAACCCTTCACTGAGTACAGTGAAGGGTTTGATTTTGTCCAGAAAAGGGGGACGGCAAGGTCTCATCTCAAACCATGTTTACGATTAGGTTATCCTTAATGTTTTTTTCCTGTAACCCTTATTGGATTGAAGAAATTTGCGACACTCCTGCCGAATAACTGGCTTGCCGAAACCCCACAGGCGCTTGCTTTGATTCGGCTTGACAGACAGTCGGCGGAATGGGAGCGGATTTCTGAAATCAACTGGAATGTTTTTTTAGAAAAACTGCAGGCTTTGCTTTTCTTCAATTTGTCAACAGTCTGAAATCCTTTCACTACAAGCAGTGAAGGTTTTTTTGTGAATGGCTGGAACAAAACTTTCCCTTTGGACAAAAGTGACGAAATAGACAACTCGGGAAGTTCGTATTAACATAGGGGGAAAGTTAAATAGCGAAGGGTCTGAACAAAAGTGAATTATATCGAGCCTGCTGGTAAATCATTCAGGAAAACAATCTTGGCCTTATTTCTTGGTAGCTTTGTAACGTTTGCGGATCTGTATAGTACCCAACCGGTCATTCCGGTTTTCGCAAAGCAATTCGGAGTCTCTCCTGCAATGGCAAGCCTTACATTATCTTTCGCAACTGGAACGCTTGCACTCTGTTTATTGCTTGTTTCATTTTTCTCAGAAAATATCGATAGGAAAAAAATAATGGGGACGGCGCTCACACTGTCTGCATTGTTATCCATATGTGTCAGCTACATCCAGGATGATCTATACATACTAATTGCAATACGGGCGATTCAAGGAGCGGTGCTTGCGGGTTTCCCGGCAATTGCGATGGCCTATATCAATGAAGAGTTTCATCCGAAAAGCCTTGGCTATGTGATGGGGATCTATGTAAGCGGTTCGAGTATCGGCGGATTGGCTGGCAGGCTGATTGTCGGGGTCCTGACAGACCATTTCTCATGGAACATAGCGATTGGAAGTCTTGGGGCTTTAAGTTTGATCATCAGTCTGGCTTTTTGGTGGATGCTTCCGCCTTCGCAGCATGCTGTCCGTGTACGGGTCTCATTGTCGAGAATCAAAACCTCCCTTATCAATAACTTAAGGAATAACAGACTAGTACTCTTATTCGGCATGGCCTTCCTATTAATGGGCTCGTTCGTTACCGTTTATAACTTTGTGGGTATACCTTTAATGGGACCGCCATATCATTTATCACAGACATTGATTGGCTTCATATTCATAATCTACCTTGTGGGGACATTTAGTTCAACATGGATGGGGAAGCTTGCCGATCAATATAGTCGGAGGCTTGTGCTTCTTATCGGAATCGCAATCATGCTGATGGGCGCCCTTTTAACCTTACTGGATCCGCTCTTGCTGAAAATAATGGGGCTTGCCTTGTTTACATTTGGCTTTTTTGGAGCTCATTCAATTGCAAGCAGCTGGGTCGGCAGTTTGGCCGATAGAAGTGAAAAGGCACAAGCATCTGCATTATATCTCCTGTTTTACTATGCGGGATCAAGTGTAGTGGGGGCATCCGGCGGTGTATTCCTGATGAAGTTCGGCTGGGGAGGGGTCATCTCGGCTGTATCCATTCTGATCCTCCTTGCTGCCGCTTGTGCGATGATGGTTGAAAAAGTGAAAATCGTTAAATAAAATGATCTTTTCTATCATGTTTTTCCGGAATCCTGAATATAATCTAGTGAAAATGGATATTGAATAATAGATTGATAAGAGAAGAGGGTAATAGATAGAGTGAAACGAAAAGCAGTAATTCTCATTGGGTTAATAGCCGTTTTAATTATATTATTCGTTGTATACTTAACAAGTCCGGGCAGATTGCAAAAGGTGCAGATTGTTGAAAAATACTATCCGCATTTCTCCGATGGCAAGGCAGTCGGTTTTAAGACGAACGAAGTCATTGATGTGACGGAAACCGAAGAGGGATCCAATTGCGCAATGAAGTTCGACAATGGGGAAACGTTGGAAATTGATTGTGACCGTTATTTAACATACAAAATTGATGAAACAGTCTATATTACTATTGAAGGGAACCATGTGAAGGAAATCCGGAGAAAAAGGTAGTGGCTTATCGATTTTTTAATGATGAAAGAGCGGGGTTTGCTTAATAAATAAACCCAGCTCTTTTATTTTATCCATTCAAAAAACCCAGGCCATTTTGGACTGGGCTTTTTCATTTTTTATCTTTGTTTTTACTTTTATCCTTTTTATTACGCCGAAGTACATCCAAGATTCTGCGGCTGTTATTTTTACTGTTTATGAGTTCGACTAAATCGCTCATGTTTTCAGATTCGAAGTCTTGTTGATCCTTTTTCATGGTTATCCCTCCAAGTCATATATCATAATACCCTTATGCAGAAAAGGGTAAACGTCTATTATCATATTGGTAATAGAAGGATTTTATATCCTTAACCATTGATTATTTGCTAAAATGTGATAAAAGCCCTGTATGGGAGGTCCATATGGAAGAATTAAGAATGATCGGCGAAAAAATTGAAAAATTTAAATATATCTTAGTGGAGCATATCGAGTTGTTTGAAGAAGAGGAACCGCTCTATGATTTAGAAACCAGTAAAGAGGTACGGTCAAAACTTATTCAAATTCATGCAGATGCCTTGATTCATGGAAAGGCACAAGCGATGGAAAGCATGAAAATAACGGGTATGGAAATAGGTAAGCGCATCGTGGATATGGGCATTCCTTTAGATAAGAATATTGAGGAAGCACAGCTTGTGCGTAACCTCTTCTGGAGTTTCATTGAAGAAGAGGTGAGCAATCGCTATTACTCCATTGAAATTCTGTTAAAGGCAAGCTCGATAATTGATGCAATCCTGGACCAGTTCATACACTGTGTGAGTATCAGTTACGTGAATCATTATAAAGAAATGGCGAAAATGGCAAATGATTCTTTGCAGAAGATAAAAGAAAACCAAGAAGTCATGGAAGAATTGTCCACCCCGATTGTTCAGACCGTATTAAAGGATGTGCTGCTCTTACCGTTGATCGGACGTATTGATGATTGGAGAATGGAGTCGATGCAATCAACGGTGCTGCAAAAATGTGCAGATCTGCATGCGGAAGTGTTGATCATGGATTTCTCGGGAATTACCTTTACGAAGGAAAGCAATATGCTCTCCCTGCTGGATCAATTAGTGGGGGCACTGGCATTGATGGGAACGGAAACGATGTTTGTCGGTTTCACCCCTGATGTAGTGAAAGAGATCGTCAAACTTGATTTCGCAAATCAGGTAAAAGCCTTTCTATCGTTCAGGCAGGCCCTGGAATATCTGTTTAATCAAAGGGGGCTGGCTCTTCAGCCAGTATGAGATATCCTTTTTCAGGGTATCTTTTTTTCTATGCCAGGCTAACATTCCTGCAGCTCCCATATATTATCGCCCATTGGTATTTCTCCATGTTATAGTGAAGTGACGTGGGCGGACATGTTGATTTTGGTTTAAATTGAATAGGACATGTAAACCGTGTAAGGGAGGTGGTTGAAGAGTGTTTTTCAAGAAAAATGAAGAATCTCAACATAACGAAAAATGGTATTGTGTAGGAATCATGACGGATAATGGGCTGGAGGATGAAGAATATGATGTTTTGTCCAAACGCATCCTCGACTCGGTCCAAAATGTCTCGGTCATATCGGACTTGGTAAGGGTGGAATGGGATCGGGATAAATTGCGAGCCTTGAATGAACGTTTTGGGGACCCTTCATTTTCCGACCCATGTTTTATCATTAATGAATTCATACCAGAGGATATAAAAAAGGAAAGAAAACTTCTGGAGAAAACTCATAAATGGAAGAGGATTTTTGGTCTCCTCTCCCTGATTGAATACATGGAAGCCGAGACGAAGGCGGCTCATGACTTTGATAAAGCTCTCTTTTATACAGACGATGCAGATAAAGTGATTGAATACATTATTGCAAATAGCTAGCATTCCCTGCCACATCGATACTTTGTATCGGTGTTTTTGCATTTGTTTTAATGTTTAATCGGAGCAATTTCGCGGTAAAATTTCGACTTTGCACCTTTCTTCGCTCTCAAAATAAAAAGAGAGAATGTGAGGAGGGCGGTAGGAAAGATGGAGATGAATGCGGAATATCTTAAATAGAAAGAAAGAGAGTTTTAAGGGGAGAGGAAGATGAATCGATGGAAGTTGCCGTACCTCAGCAAAAGCCAAAACGGAAGTGGAGAAAGCGGGCGCTTTGGAGTTTTGGAATCCTGATCATACTTTTGCTGTCTGTCTTGATTGCTGCAAATGTATTTCTTTCAAGATCCTTGCCGGAAACAAAGGGGGAAATATCGCTTCCAGGTCTTTTGAAACCGGTTACGGTGGTGAGGGATTCAAGTGGGGTCCCGCATATCAACGCAGCGAATGAACATGATTTGTATTTAGCCCAGGGGTATATCCAAGCACAGGACCGTTTATTTCAAATGGATTTAAGCAGGCGTAAGGCGTCAGGTAGATTGAGTGAAGTGATTGGTGAGAAAACCGTCAAAAATGATAAGTATTTCCGCACACTTGGGTTGAGGCGGGCGGCCGAAGCCTCATATGCAGCATATTCAAGTGACGGAAAAGAAGCCTTGGATGTGTTTGCCGAGGGGGTGAATCTTTATATCGATGAATTGAAGAAGAATGGGAAATGGCCGGCGGAGTTCATTCTGCTTGGATACGAACCAGAGCCTTGGACACCCGTCGATTCGCTGACCATCGGTAAATATATGGCCTTTGATTTAGGGGGGAACTGGGAAGATCAGGCGTTTAGGCAGTATTTGCTGCAAACGTTCCCAAAGGAAAAAGCATATGATTTATTTCCTGATTATCCAAAGAACGCTCCATATATCATCAGCAAGGAAGAACTGGATATTGAAAAAAGTTTTGCCGGGGCCGTTATTCCCTATGAATTCAACGGCAGCAATAACTGGGTCGTTTCTGGCAAGAAAACGCAATCCGGTCAGCCGTTATTGGCGGATGATCCCCATCAGGGATTGGCTACACCGTCGGTTTGGTATCAAATGCATTTGGAGGCCCCCTCAGTCAATGTGAGTGGTGTTATTTTTGCCGGGATTCCGGGAATCATACTAGGTCATAACGAAAAGGTCGCTTGGGGTGTGACCAATACCGGTCCGGATGTTCAGGATCTGTATATTGAGAGGAGGAACCCGGAAAACGAGAAAGAATTCTCCTACAAGGGTAAATGGGAAAAAGCTGAAATCTTGGACGAACCGATCAAGGTGAAGGATGGTAAAACACTTGACTATCAAGTGACGGTTACCCGGCATGGACCTGTTGTCTCCGAATTTGCCGGGAAAAGCGGAAAAGATACCGTGCTTGCCTTAAGATGGACGGCACTTGATCCATCTGCCGAGCTTGAAGCGGTATTGAAGATGAATAAAGCGGGAAGCTGGAAAGAATTCGAAAAGGCCCTCTTGAAATTCGAAACGCCGGCACAGAATTTCGTCTTTGCCTCAGCCGATGGGACCATTGCCTATAAGGCGAATGGGAAAATCCCAATCCGGAAAAAAGGCGATAGTATGCTGCCTGTACCTGGCTGGACGGATGAATTTGAATGGAACGGCTATATCCCCTTTGATGAACTTCCAAAAACGGTGAATCCAAAAGAGGGATTCATTTCAACAGCGAATAATAAAGTCATCTCGGATGATTACCCTTACCATATCAGCAATAACTGGGCACAGCCGTATCGTCAGATGAGGATACAGGAGTATTTAAAGGCCAATAAAAAGCTTACGGCCGAGGATATGCAAAGCCTGCAGATGGATAAAGTGAATTTGCAAGCTAAGGAGTTTGTTCCTCAATTCGTGGAGGTATTGAAAGGTCCATCAGGGAAACAGGAAGACCAGGCACTGACGATTCTGAAGAAATGGAATCATATCGATTCCGCTGATGAAGCGGCACCGATGATTTTTAATGTCTGGATGCGAAATATAGGGGATGAACTGCTTAAAGAAGAAATACCGGAGGAAACCCTCAACCTCTTTAATGGAAGGCGTTCAGCCGTTGATGAATTACTGAGGCGGGCATTGGACGGTAAGCCGGGCCCTTGGATTGAAGATGCTGGTGGACTTGAGCAGGTGCTTGCCAAGTCGTTACAGGAGACGTTAACGGAACTGGAAGAATCACAAGGTGACGATATAGCCGATTGGGAATGGGGAGACTATCATCAGGTCAGGTTTAACCACCCGCTATCGAGTGTCACCCCGTTAAATTATTTATTTAACAGCGGCGGCGGCATTCCGGTAGGCGGCAGCAGTGTCACCGTACAGGCGGCGGCATTTTTAGATGATGGAACCGTTAATCACGGTGGCTCCTGGCGATTCGTCATCGACCTAGCCGACATGAATCAAGGATATCACCTCGTTGGCCCGGGGCAATCAGGTAACGTTAAAAGTGTGTGGTACCGCGATCAGCTTGATGATTGGGCAGAAGGTACTTATCACAAAACCACAATGGACGATCCAAAAGGTGATAAGCTGACATTGAAACCATCTTACTAAGATTCAGAAAAACGTACCAAGTCCAGCATCTTTCCCTGGACTTGGTACGTTTTCATTGTTTTTGCTTAGTCAAGAATTCTGCAAGGAACTCCTCAAAATTAGGGGCCTCGATTGCTGCGATTTTTTCATATGATTCAATGATCTTGAGTTTAATTTCTTGCTCCAGATCATTCCGGTCTTGATAGTTCGTGTTTTTTAACGATTTTTTTATTTTAGGATTCAAAGAGTCGATTAGATCCATCAATTCTTCTTTTGACAGTTTTTTATCCACAATGGCTTTTCTCCTTTCTAACATATACCTCATCCATATAGTGCTTTCGAAGTTTTTTTAGAGCTTGTTTACGGATGCTTGAGATATTCTGTGGCGACTCATGGAAATAGGCAGCAATTTCCTTGTTGGATAGGCCGTAGGAAAAGATCATGGTCAGCACCAGGTTTTGTTTGGCTGTTAACTTCTTCAAGGCTTTTATCATCTCTTCATCACTTATGTGTGAAGCGAGGTCATTCGTTTCCCCCATCTTTTCAAGTTGAACGTCCAAAGTGCCGATTCGATCGATCAATCCGCCAGTATCCCTTGGTGTCGCATCAAGTACCATCCGATAGCGTTCCCGCTGCTTCCGTGCCCTTTTATCAAAGTCAACAGAGAAAAAGTAAATTAAGGAGCACATGTATTTGTATACTTTAGCCCGGTAATAGAAAATTTTGAAAGTCTCGTTGAGATGACAAATGTTGTGGGAAGAAGGGGAATCAAGAGTTTCAGTGAAAATCTTTAAATGCTCTGGGTTCTGTAAAAATACTTGAATGATCGGTTGTTCAAAGAAAGATGAGTACTGTTGCTGCAGAAACTCCAATGAATGAGAAAAAAAATGAGAAGTTAATTGGTTCATTGTTATCCCTCCTTTAATTTTAATAAAGTGATAGACAAGGGGAATAAATCAATTATATAAGAACATTCGTTCCTTTTACCATAAATCAATAGTGCTAGATTGATTTTTTTAAACAAGTTTCACTTTAGATATCAGATACAAGAAAAGGGGTGAAGAGGATGATGATTGAGGATGCTACTATGTGGGTTTCATTAGTTAGCGAATTTGGCTATCCATTCGTCGTTTCTATGTTTTTGCTCTTCCGCTTCGATAAACAATTAAAAGAACTGACAACGGACGTAGAGAACTTAAAAAAGTCCGCTCATAAAACGAAAAGACGATAACCTCAGGACGTAAAGTGCCGGATGGTAAACACCGAATTTCGGGTTCTATTCTAAAAAGGGTCCGGAATTCGGGTATAAAGAAATGGGTACTATCTTAAAATCAAGACTTTGTAAATCCCTCCCTTAAGCTAAAAAATAAAATAATCATAAACCATTATTTGGAATATAGCACAAAATAGGTAAAAAATAATCGTCATTTGGAATCATTTTACTGCTATAATTCATCCGTCAATGGAATTAGATAGGAAATCCTCCCCTCGTACGATTTTAGCTTTATGGAATAAAGTGGAAATACTTTTAAAAAAACAACATTCATCAATAAACTTATGAATAGTATGCGGCATCCGAGTAAAAGGGTGCTGCTTTTCTTATTTTTTGGTAATAAACTGATAATATGGAAAAGGGGTGGAGAATTTGAAGGATGAACAGCTGGAAGATATTCGGATCCTGCAGCAAGAATGTGAACGGGAAGGTTTTACTTTAAAGTTGAATTGGGAAACGCTTCGCAGTCGAAATGGTGTGCATAAGAATGACTTTCTTCACTATGATGGATTGAAACTTGTTGGTTTTCTTGGTCTTTACGATTTTGGAAACAAAGCGGAGATGTGCGGGATGGTGCATCCTGATTACCGGAGGCAAGGCATTTTTACAAAGCTGCTGGAAGAGGCGATAAGAAGTGCCGTGGAGCGCAACTATAAGTTGATACTCTTGAACTCACCTGCTCAATCGCACTCAGGGACAGAATTTTTGAAACAGCTCCCATGTGAGTTTGCTTTTTCTGAGTTTCAAATGAAATGGTCCGAAACGGAGCTTGATGATTATGATGATGCAGTCGTTCGCCCTTCACGGAGAGATGATGAGGAAACGGAAATTCAGCTGGATATTCAATGTTTCCAATTTACGAAACGGGAGGCGAAGGATTATTATCAGCGCATCCTATATGAGGATACTTTGAAAACCATGATGATTGAAAAGGGTGGCCTTGCAGTCGGTAAGATCCGTGTTGATCACTCAGGACGGGAAGCGTGGATTTATGGATTTTCCATTTTGCCAAAATACCAGGGAAAAGGACTTGGAAGAAAGGCATTGAAAAAGGTTGTAGCCGAACAATGCCAGCTGGGATATGATATTTTTCTCGAGGTCGAGGCGACTAATGAGCATGCTTTAAGACTCTATGAATCTTGTGGCTTCAAAACGATTCAAAGACAGGATTATTATCAATACAAACGCTGAATGGCATTTGACGACAAAAAGTGTTAGGGGGCCGGGATGGATGATGGCATTATTCAATTATAACTGGCAGGTGAGAAGTGAGTGGTTCAAGTGGTGCCGATCTTTATCGATTGAGGAGCTGAAACGGCAGCGAAAGGGAGGGATGGGCAATATATTGAGGACACTTGCCCATATTATCGATGTCGAATGCAGCTGGATCAGGGCCATACAAGGGAAGCCTGATGTCGCGGTCGATTTGGACGCTTATGATACGATCGAAAAAGTGGAGGATTTATCTAACCATTATCACTCAGAGGTCATGGACTATTTAAACTCGCATGCAATTGAAGAAGAGAATGGAATGATTCAGCCATCTTGGATGGAGGGGACATACGAAAAAGGCAGGATACTGCGCCATCTTATAGCGCACGAAATTCACCATATAGGCCAGCTGTCTATCTGGTCGAGGGAGATGGGCATCGAACCGGTATCCGCCAGTTTAATAGATCGCGATTTATAGATTTGCAGTTTCAAAAGGTTTCCCTGATATAAAGAGCGTAAGGAACGATCTTTGAGATCCATAAGATGTTAGCAGGCTGGTTCATTTTAATGGGCCAGCTTTTTCTATAAAGTAACTTTCTCCCTGGTGATTCGATGATGATTATATACATAATTGAAGGTATATCGAGCTAGGGGCTCTGAATGGAAATGGGTAAAGAGTACCATTTATTCAAAATTCGTAATATTACAGTAAAATTTGGCGATAATTCGACAAAATCATGATATATTATTCTAGCATTTTACAAAAAATAGAAGGGTTGTGAAGTATGTCGTACAAGATGCATGTTAATAAGTGGCTCGCCCCGATTCTTGCTGTGAGTTTGATTACAGCCCCATTTACCGTACCGGGGGAGACATCCGCCAAAGAGCCTAATAAGAAACCGGCCACGACTGAACCATTTATCATTACAGCTCCTACTGTTCATTACACAAAAGGAACCAAAGCGACTGTAACGGTCACGCCGAAAAAAGGGAACAAAGGAAATGAAACCGTTGTCTTCCAATTAATGAATGGGACGAAGGTCATTTCACAATCAGCCGTTGAGGCGGATATTAAATCGGCCCAAAAGTTCTCGGCGTACTTCAACTCGTACAAATCGGGTTATTGGGTTAAAGTATCGGTTGTCTCCAAGTATAACGGCAATACGGGTAACTTCGGCAAAAGCCTGGCAGCCTCCGTTTCGGATGCACCATTTGAACTAAGGATCATGGAAACGACTGATATACACACTAATCTGGTAAGCTATGATTATTATAAGGATGCCGTATCGGACTCAGTCGGTCTTTCCCGCACGGCATCTTTAATCAAACAGGCAAGAAAAGAAGTGAAAAATAGCGTTTTAGTGGATAACGGCGACCTTATTCAAGGGACCCCCCTAGGTACGTACAAAGCGAAAATAGCGCCACTGAAAAAGGGTGAAGTCCATCCCGTCTATAAAGCGATGAACTTGCTTGACTATGATGTGGCGACATTCGGCAATCATGAATTCAATTATGGTTTATCATATTTGGACGAGGCCATCAACGATGCGAACTTCCCTTATGTCAATGCCAATGTTTATAAAAAGGATAAAGACAATAATCCAAAGAATGATAAAAATAAATATACTCCTTATAAAATCGTTACGAAGAAAGTAAAGGACATCAATGGAAAAGAAAAATCAGTAAAAATAGGATACATTGGATTTGCCCCTCCGCAAATCATGGATTGGGATAAAGCGAATCTAAACGGTAAGGTCATTGCAAAGGAAATCGTCACGACTGCAAACAAATATGTACCTGAAATGAAGAAAAAGGGTGCGGATGTCATCGTGGCGCTCACACATTCCGGTTTTAATGGCGATACCAAGAATACCGAGGATGTCATC
The DNA here is from genome assembly GCF_044762665.1 of Peribacillus sp. NPDC096622. Lineage (NCBI taxonomy): Bacteria > Bacillati > Bacillota > Bacilli > Caryophanales > Bacillaceae > Peribacillus > Peribacillus sp. NPDC096622. The sequence continues at coordinate 524,791 of NZ_JBIWES010000002.1, forward strand.
TATTCATTAAGCAAGGTATCCGGCATCGATGCCATCACGTTTTCCCACACGCATAAAGTCTTCCCGGCACAAGATGAGGCTTCTTTGGACAGCCTATTCAAAGATAGCCAAGGAAAAGTCCTAAAAGGAGTGGATAATGAAAAGGGGACCATCAATGGTGTCCCAGCCGTTCAAGCAGGTTATGGCGGCAGTAATCTCGGGATCATCGATCTTGATATCCAAAATATCAAGGGGAAATGGAAAGTCGTCAATTCCGATTCATCAACACGGGCAATCAACGACAAAATAACAGGAAAAAAAGCGGATGAAGATGCATCTATCGTCAAAGCCGTAAAGAAGGATCACGAAGGAACGATCAAGTATGTTAACACGCCAATCGGAACGACTACAGCTCCAATTCATAGTTATTTCGCCCTTGTTCAAGATGATCCTTCCGTACAGGTCGTGACGAGCGCACAGAAATGGTATGTAGAAAAATACATCCAAAGCAACCGCCCTGAATACAAAGACTTGCCCATCCTCTCTGTAGGAGCCCCTTTCAAAGCGGGTCGCAATGGAGTCGAGGAATTCACGGAAATCAAGGAAGGCGGACTGACCATTCGCAGCGCGGGTGATTTATATTTATACGATAATACCTTGAAGGCAATCAAGATCAAAGGGTCCGTGGTTAAAGAGTGGCTTGAGATGTCTGCCGGGAAATATAATACAATCGATCCTGCCAAGTCTGAGGAACAGGAGCTGCTTAATGGAAAGTTTGCCGTCTATAATTTTGATGTGATTGACGGTGTCACGTACGAAATCGATGTCACCAAGGCTCCGCGCTATGATGAAAAAGGGATAAAAGTGTCGGATTCAAGCAGGATTGCAGATTTGAAATATAATGGTGAACCAGTGGACCCGAATCAAGATTTCATCGTCGTGACGAATAATTACCGTGCTTCGGGCGGGGGGAACTTCCCGGGAGTCAAGGGCAGTGAATATGTGGTTGACTCTGCGGATGAAAATCGCCAGATCTTGATGGATTACATCACACAAGAGGGTGAGATCAATCCAACAGCTGATAATAACTGGTCGATAGCCCCGATTTCAGGCAAGGTGAACGTTACTTTCACCTCATCGCCAAAAGGTGCTGAATATTTAAAGGAAGGCAGCCCGATTTCCTATACAGGCAAGAAGGATGATAAAGGCTTTGGCATTTACAAATACAATTTGGGCAAAGAAAACGTTAAGGTGCAACTGCTCGGGATCAATGATCTTCACGGCCAGCTTGATACCACCTCCGATTTTGGCGGCATCAAACAAGGTCGTGCCGATTATTTAGCCGCTCACTTGAAGCAGCGTAAAGCTGAAAACCCTGAAAATACACTTTTACTTTCGGCAGGGGATGCTGTTGGGGCAAGTGCACCCGTTTCTTCTTTAATCCAGGATAAACCGACGCTTCAGTTTTTGAATAATATGAAATTCGATGTCGGAACTGTCGGGAACCATGAGTTCGACAAAGGGGTAGAAACCTTGATGGCTCAGATCAATGGCGGAAAGTCGCCAACATCCGATGTGGTATTCGATAAATTGAACTTTCCATATGTAGTGGCCAATGTCGTATATAAAGACACGAAAAAACCGATTTTGGACCCTTACGTCATAAAAAAGGTCGGCGGGGTTGATATTGGGTTCATAGGTGTAGTCACGAATGCCACACCTCAAAAAGTAAGTCCGGATGGCATTAAGAATGTGGAATTCATAGAACAGGCACCTGCAGTAAATAAGGCGGTTAATGAGTTGAAAGGTAAAGGCGTCAAATCGATCGTGATCATCTCACATGACCCAGGCACTGAAAAGGAAGGGGTTATCACAGGCGAAGTGGCTGATCTTGCTAATGCCGTGGATGATGAAGTGGATGTGATCTTAGCCGGAGATAATCATGCAAAGGTCAATAACTATGTCGATAATAAATTGATCGTACAAGCTTACTCTTATGGAACGGCTTTTGAAGATGTGGATTTGGAAATCGATCCAAGCACAAAGGATATTGTCAAAAAGTCAGCTGAAATTGTTACGGTTACACAAGATGGCATCACACCGGATGCCGGGACGACGAAATTCATTAATGACTACCTGGACATGTTCCCCGAGCTGAAAGCCCCGCTTGGGACAACGGATGAGAAAATTTTAAGAACCAATGCCTATACGCAGGAAACGGGTCTTGGAAATTTAATTGCCGATTCAATGAAGGCCGATTTGAACTCCGATTTTGCCTTCATGAATCCAGGCGGAATTCGGGCAGATATTCCAAAGGGGGAAGTCACTTTTTCCGATTTAGCGAAAATCCAGCCGTTCGGAAACGTATTGGTTAAGCTGGACCTGACTGGAGCGGAAGTGAAAACGCTGCTTCAACAGCAATGGATCGTTGAAGGATCTCCGAAAACTTTGCAAATTTCTGGACTGAGCTATACAGCCGACTTCAGTAAGCCTGTTACGGAGCGTGTCACCTTATTGAAGAAAGCGGACGGAACACCGATCAAGGATACCGAAACATACACGGTGGCCGTCAATGATTTCATGGCAAGCGGCGGTGATAACTATACCGTCCTGAAAGAAAAAGAGCGTGTATTTGGACATGCTGACCTGGAAGCATTCGTCAACTATGTGAAAGAAACCTTTAAAGGCGGAAAGATCACGGCAGAAATTGAAGGCAGAATTACGAATATCAATAATTAATTGAGGTTTACTCGTGAAACTCTAAAAGAGAGCGCTCCTTAATATAAGGGGCGCTCAGACTGTAGACAAACTCGATGAAAATCGAGTTTGTCTACAGTTTTTTTGGGCTTGTACAAATTTTGACGTTGATTTCCACTTCAGGCACTCGCTTTCCGCGGGCGGTCCGGGAGCCTCCTCGGCGCACTTGCGCCTGTGGGGTCTCCCTTGGACTCGCTATTCCCGCAGGAGTCTCGCACCTTCCGTTCCAATCAACTATGTTTAAAATTTCAGATAGAACTCCTTTTTGCCTACAGTCTTTTTTGTTTTAAAATAGAACTATTAATACTTGAGGTGATGAGGATGCTTTCGAAACATAATTCTAATCAGCGAGATCAACTTGAAATAATTACTTTAGATCAACTGGTGCCGGGGATTCTTTCGCAAACATGACTATGTTTACGATGAACACTTTGAGCTTGTCATAAATCTCTTTTGAATCCCTTGTGGCGAATATCCCCACAAGTGAACCTCCGACCACAGGTACCAATACACTTTTAGCCAATTTTCCGTAGTTCACAATGCAATCCTCTTCTTTCTTCATTATTGGGATGTTCTTATACCTTTACCTCCCACCTGAAAATAAAACATCCCCTTTAATCTGGAAGTGTAACTTTCTTCCAAACTTTACGTCGGTACTAGTAAGAAAAGGGGGAATACCGATGAACCGTAAAACAATGATGCTCATGTTCAGTTTGTTCCTTTTACTTGCTGGATGCAGCAGTAACGAAAAAGATGATTCAGCATCGGAAGCACAGGATGAAAAGGCGGAAAGTAAAATGGACGCTTCCATTTCCGGGAATAAGGTGCAGGAAGAAGCAGCGGAAAAGGAAGGGATGACGGATGAAAGAAAGGTCATCCATCAGGCCCAGCTTGAGTTGAAGGTGAAGAATCTTGAAAAGGCACAAATGAAGATTGAGAATAAGGTGGCTGAATATGGCGGATATGTTGTCGAGTCCAATGTATACAGGGAAGATGAAGAACTGGTGGAAGGAACGATCACCGTTCGGGTCCCTGAAGCCCATTTTCAGGATTTTCTAAGCGATAGCGAGGGCGAAGCTTCAGAAGTGGTCGGAAGGAATGTGACAGGACAGGATGTAACGGAGCAATATGTGGATTTAAAAGCAAGGTTGAAGTCAAAGCGGGCAGTGGAGGAAAGGTTGCTTGCATTCATGAAGGATGCTGAGAAGACGGAAGATTTACTGAAAATATCATCCGATCTTGCCGTGGTGCAAGAAGAAATAGAGCAGCTGACCGGGCAAATGAAGTATCTTGAAAACCAGACCTCCTATTCGACGGTTACCATCACGTTATCACAGGACCGGATAGTTGTGCCGGGCATTGATAATAAGGAATTGAATACATGGGAGAGGACGAAGAAACAACTTGCAACGAGTGCGAATCTATTACTTAAAGCGGGTTCAGGAATCATTGTTTTTATAATAGGAAACTTGCCTCTCCTCATTATTTTAGGCGGAGCTGGTGCGGTGGTCCATTGGGTGATCAAAAGAAGGGGTAAAAGGTGAAGGCAAGAAATAGAGGGTGCCAATTAGATTGGGCACCCTCTGGCATTTATCTTTTCCGTTTATGCAAGCCGGTCATATAATACAGGGCTACCAACAGTAAGATCCAAATCGGACCAACGATTAGAGCGATTCTTGTATCTGCTGAAAAACCGAGTACCACCATTACGAATACTAAAAAGGCTAAAGTGAAATAAGAAGTGAATGGGAAAAGAGGCATCTTGTAAGATAAGCCTTGTTTTTCTCCCTGACTCATTTTCCGTCTAGACATAATCTGTGTGACAAGTATCGTTCCCCATGTCCAGAGGGCACCGAATGTAGCCACACTTGTGACGTAAGTGAAAACTTTATCGGCTTCCATGTAGTTAAGGTAAACACCGAAAAGAAGCACGACAGCCGAAACGATAATGGCAACGCCAGGAACGCCTGACTTTGTTGTACGTTCGAAACTTTTTGGTGATTCACCTTGCTGCGCTAGGTTGAATAACATTCTTCCTGTACTGAAGATCCCGCTGTTACAAGATGAAAGGGCTGCTGTCAGTACGACAAATTGAATGATTCCTGCTGCGCCTGGTATACCGATTTTATCAAACATCATAACGAATGGGCTGTTTTCTCCATTCATTTCATCCCATGGAGTGATCGATAGAATGACTGTCAGAGCTAAAACGTAAAAAAGTAAGATCCGGTAAAAAACGGTATCGATGGCTCTTTTTAAAGATTTTTCAGGATTTTTAACTTCACCTGCGGTTACACCGAGCATTTCAATTCCCAAATAGGCGAACATGACCATTTGGAACGAGAGGATGACACCAGAAATCCCATTAGGGAAAAATCCTCCATTTTCAACAAGGTTACCGAAACCGACCGCGATTCCGCCGTTCCCCAGACCAAAGATGATCATTCCGAACCCAAGGACGATCATAAGGATGATCGTAATGATTTTAATTAAGGCGAACCAAAACTCCAATTCACCGTATGCTTTTACAGCAAGAAAGTTAATCGTTGTCATGATGGCAAGTGCGGCTAACGCCCAAGCCCATTGCGGAGTATCTGGGAACCAAAATTGCATATAGATTCCGACTGCCGTAATTTCAGCCATACAGGTGGCAATCCAAACGAACCAGTAATTCCATCCGGTTATATATCCAGCAAGAGGACCGACAAATTCGCTTGCATAGCGACTGAAAGAGCCTGCGACAGGATTTTTTATCGCCATTTCCCCAAGTGCCCGCATGATTAGATAGATCATAAGCCCGCCAATTGCATAAGAAATGATGATGGCTGGACCGGCTAATTTTATCGCAGATGCCGAGCCGAGAAATAGACCGACTCCAATGGCTGCGCCAAGAGACATTAATGCGATATGTCTTTCTTCCAAACCTCTATGCAGTTGAGATTCTTTGGAGTTTTGCATAATTTTCCCCTTTTCTATGTTGGAGTTTAATTTTCTCTATCTAGCATTTTATCACTAGTAGAGGTGAATACATATTATTTATTGATTTTTCACATAATATTACAATTAAATAATATATTTTAATAGTTAGAATGTAAAGAAAAATATGAAAACGCTTACTATGAAAGTGATTCTCTCTGTTATCATCGTATAACAAACTTTCAAAAATTAATTGGAATGCTATTTAACCAAAATATAATTATGCGATTTTTCTAAAAATTTAGATATTTACAAGTGAACAAGCTGTCCCAAAAATAAGGAACAGCTTGTTCGTTTTATCATTGCCAGATGGCGGAGGCCCATTCAGGATGATCAATGAAAGGGTTGCGATTATGCTGATATTGATTATAAATGATCTCATTTCTATTACGCTCGAAGGCATCTACAGGATCCTGTTCATTCCACTCCAGTAAGACAGCCAATTTACCATGATAAGGGGCGGTACCATTGTTCACTTGATTATTTAGCTCCAAATCGACTTCCCCTGCATCACCCTCGTAACGAACCGCCATATAAAACAGCATCCGGGCGACATCACCTTTGACGCTATCGCGGGGTTCCCACGAATCAGAATCATAGTAGTTTCCTATCGCTTCGGTATGTTCTGAACCTCCATTATCAAAGTCCAGGTTGTTTCTTGTACTGTTGACGGAGGCATCAGTAGGCCGAAGATGATGCAGGTCGGTGCCGGGTCCTAAAGTGGTGGCGAAATCACCATGTGATTTTGCCCATACATGCTCACGATTCCAATCATTAACACCTGATCCGTTCATCGTTTTTCCTTGAGAACGCCCTGTATAAAGTAGAATGACATTATTGGCGTTATGGGGGTCCTCGTCCGTTATCCGTAAAGCTTCCCAGACATTTGAATACGATATTTCCGTATGGTCATCGATGATTTCATGGAGGGCATTTTTTAACGACGACCCTGATTTTCCGATGGCTGAATCATAGTATGAGCCAACCCCCGGTGTCTCCGGTTCCGGTTGATCAGTCCCTGAAATCATGGCAGATACATCTTTTAAGCCAGGATGGGTGAAATAGGCACTAAGTGTACCGGTGACGGTGACTTTTTTTCCTTTTAATGCAGGATTTGTTTTTAATCCAAATTCAGAGCGGAAGGAGGAGGGAATCTGAACATAAACCATATTGGCAATGTTCATTTCCGATGAGCTGTCTGCCAATGCTATGGCATAATCATTCGGATAGCTGCTCGTGACGACGGTATTGGCTGACGTGGGCTGTCCTACCACATATCCACTGACCGTTTTAATCGTGCTGTCTTGATTCGCAATGGCTTGGGAAACGGAGTAAGGAGATGACGAACTGCCATCGCCAGCTGCGGCTAGTGATGGGGTAATGAAAAGAGCGGGAATAAAGAAAGCGAGCACGAGTATAATGGACAGGGAAAACCTTGGTTCCTGTTTTGTGAACATGTGATTCCTCCATTAATCGAATCATACCCGTTTCCAGAGAAATTGGCATGTATATGTAAAGTTATGGATATTAGCCGATTTCTCCTTCTGGATTGTCAAAAATGAGAGAAAACAGCTAGTGATGCTTAGCGGAATTTAGGGAAATAGCCCGGGAAATATCGAAGGCTGTCAAGGAAATGAAAATGATACGAAAAACCGTCAGTATGCTACTGACGGTTTTTTTTACTCTTTTTTATAAGAAGACTTTGAATGAAACTCAATAACAATGAACCGATTAAAGCTCCCCAAAAAGAATCTATTACAAAGCCACTGACGATATAGGAAGTGATTTGGAATGTGAAGGCATTGATAATGAAAGAAAACAGCCCGAACGTCAGGATGGTGATCGGCAATGTGATGAGCTGGAGAATGGGCCTAACGAGCAAGTTCATGATCGATAATATAAAAACCGCCAGCAAGGCTGTTCCGTAAGATTTAATCGTGATGGAGTCGAGAAGCCAGTCAATGACGAGCAATGCCAGCCCGTTGATAAGAAAACGCATTATTATGTTCATGAATAACTCCTCCTGAAGGCACTTTACTAAAAGTCAATTATACTAAAATTTCATGAATTTCAGTGATATGTTTGCAGAATTGTCACAAAAAAGAGGAATACGATATGTATTCCCCCAGAATGGAAAGGACCCCGTGATTTCAGAAATCCGCTCCCTTTCCGCCGACTGTCTGCCAAGCCTCCTCACCGCAAGCGGCTGTGGGGTCTCGGCTAGCCAGTTATTCGGCAGGAGTGTCGCAAATTTCTTCCATCCCATATAGGTTTCATCCAATTTAAAAAGTAAACCTGAAAGCAGATCTTGTTTTAAAAACACGTTTGGCTGCAGTCTTTTCATTTAAAAAGTCCGTTGATTTCAGAAATCCGCTCCCTTTCCGCCGACTGTCTGCCAAGCCGCATCAAAGCAAACGCCTGTGGGGTCTCGGCTAGCCAGTTATTCGGCAGGAGTGCCGCAAATTTCTTCCATCCCATATAGGTTTCATCCAATATAAAAAGTAAACCATGAAAGCAGATCTTGTTTTAAAAACACGTTTGGCTGCAGTCTTTTCATTTAAAAACTCCGTGATTTCAGAAGTCCGCTCCATTCCAGCCGAAAGAACCCCATTTGTCTACAAAATGGGATTCATTAGGTTCTCTTTAGTTGTTGGCAATGATCTTTTCGAATTCACTTAATTCCAATGTGTTTTTCAATTTGGGATTGGTGTTTAAGGAAAGCAGGGCACTTTCAATGAGAAAGGTTCGCGGTTCAACGTTTTGTAATAATTCCTCTTGGATAAAGTGAATCAATTTTAAGTTTTTGACCCGTTCCGCTTCATCATCTTGGCAAAGCCTCAAGATCATCTTTTTTAGGTCATTTGCAGAGTGCAGGAGTGCTGTATGAAAATCCTGCTGGGTATGGAAGCACTCAGGCAGCCATTGCTTGATGACATCGGGTTCCAAAAGCTGTGCATTTGACTTGCTGACATCTTCGAAAATCGATTTAATCCTATCGACACAATAACGGATAATTTCAGTAGGGTTGAAATCAGGCTCTTTAGCCAAGGCATTAAAATGAATCGTTTGATGCATCATCCCCGAGTAAATAATGGCACAGTCCAAAATATAAGGCTTTTTATCAGCACCGAAAATGTCCAGAAACCGTTTGGATAACCAATGGATATGCCGGAATTTAGCGTGTGTTATGAAGTTCTTAAGTTCGGTATCATTTGAAATCATTACTTCTTCATATAAGAAAAAGATTTTGTTGTTTTTGTTTGAGTGCATTTGTAATTCTGATTGTTTGATGAATATTTCAATATCTGCAAGGTTTTGCCCAATCAGCAATTCATTCCGCTCTTTTTCCAATTTTTCTTGCGAAGTTAGGAAGACTGCCTTAAGCAATTCGCTCTTAGAAGAAAAATAGTTATAAAATGTTCCTTTTGAAATGCCGCTATAATCTAAAATATCCTGAATGGAAGTTGCTTGATAACCCTTTTCAATAAATAATTGGTGCGCATATTTAACTACCAGTTGTTTGCGCTCATTCATATATATCACCCTTACCCTTATTGGACGGTCATTTTAACGTAATAGTATCTTATTTTCTATACGAACACAAACCAGTATGTTTACAATTTCTCTAGCAAAATAAGGGTGAAGGCCTTTTGTTTCAGCCAATTCAGGATGGAGTTCTGTTAAAGATGGGGGTCACAAAAGCAATGAAAAGTAAGTTCCCATGCATCCTGCTATTCGTCATGTGAATAAAGGCTGACGAAGTGAACAAAGTCACAGGAAAACACTTCGGATTGTTATAAGATGAATAGAAGGAAAGAATTGAAGTAGCGCAAAGTATCTATGAATATTCGTGATCATTCTCGATTGCTATTCCATTGGTAGGAGAAATGATAAAATCACTCGTCATGAAGGAAAATCGCCTATAAGGGTCGTATACCATTATTAGGAATTCAATTATGTAAATATGTTGTCCCGTCAGCGTTTATTTCTTTCGTATTATCCATATTTTGGGTGTTTGTGAAGTTATATCATAAACGGATCAATAATGAATTGATTATTATATTAAAATTATTATAAATAAGTATTGATTTTTTTCTGAGAAGCTTTATCATTATATATATAAATAATAATGAAAAGGTGGTTCAATTATGTCGAATAAGAAAAACCTTACAACAAGCTGGGGAGCACCAGTTGGAGATAATCAAAACTCGATCACTGCCGGCGAACGCGGCCCTGTGCTCATTCAAGATGTACACTTATTGGAAAAGCTAGCCCACTTCAACCGTGAACGTGTGCCTGAACGTGTGGTTCATGCGAAGGGTGCCGGTGCATACGGTACTTTCGAAGTAACGAACGACCTTTCTCAGTACACGAAAGCTAAACTTTTCAATGGCGTGGGCAAGAAGACAGATCTGTTTATCCGTTTCTCCACTGTTGCAGGTGAATTGGGTTCTGCAGATACAGTCCGTGACCCGCGTGGATTTGCTGTTAAATTCTACACGGAAGAAGGAAACTATGATATCGTCGGTAATAATACGCCTGTATTCTTTATTCGCGATGCGATTAAATTCCCCGACTTCATCCATACACAAAAAAGAGATCCTAAAACGCATTTGAAAAACCCTACGGCTGTTTGGGATTTCTGGTCACATTCACCGGAATCTCTGCACCAAGTGACGATCCTGATGTCCGACCGGGGCATTCCTGCTACACTTCGTCATACACATGGTTTCGGAAGCCACACATTTAAATGGGTGAATGCTGAAGGAAAAGGCGTTTGGGTGAAATACCACTTCAAAACAGAACAGGGCATCAAAAACCTTGATGTGGATCTAGCTGCAAAACTAGCAGGTGAAAATCCTGATTACCATACGGAAGATCTTTTCAATGCCATTGAAAAAGGGGACTTCCCTGCATGGAAATTATATGTTCAGATCATGCCTCTGGAAGATGCGGATACATACCGTTTCGATCCATTCGATGTGACGAAGGTATGGTCTCAAAAAGATTATCCGCTGATTGAGCTTGGCCGTATGGTATTGAACAGAAATCCTGAAAACTACTTTGCTGAAGTAGAGCAAGCCACATTCTCACCTGGAACATTCGTACCGGGAATTGAGGCTTCCCCGGACAAGATGCTACAAGGACGTCTATTCGCATACGGAGATGCACACCGTTACCGTGTGGGCTCGAATCATAACCAGCTTCCGGTTAACCGTCCGAAAGTGGAAGCGAACAACTATCAGCGTGATGGATTCATGCGTGCAGATGACAATGGCAAGGGATCTGTTTATTATGAGCCAAATAGTTTTGGCGGCCCTGCCGAATCAACGGAAAATAAAGTCACTCCTTTCGAGGTGACTGGGCAAGCTGCACAAGTTGGTCATAATAGTGATGACCACTACACTCAAGCAGGTGACTTATACCGTCTATTGAGTGCCGAAGAGAAAACTCGCCTTGTTGACACGATCGTGGGCGCAATGAAACCTGTGGAATTAGAGGAAATCAAGCTTCGTCAAATCGGTCATTTCTACAAAGCCGATCCGGAATACGGAACGCGCATAGCCGAAGGTTTAGGCTTATCTGTACCGCAAGAAGTGTAAAATATGGTATCCCGATCTAGTAAATGCAAACAGGCATCCATTCATGAATGGATGCCTGTTTTGTTTATGCAGGGCGCCGTTTTTAAATGACACCCGACAAGTTCGGTAAGAATATATAGTTATAAATGTTTTCAGGGAAAGTTTTGCAGTCAGATTAAATGGGGACCAGTTAAGATTAACGCTGGTATTAATGAATAGTAAAAAGGTTCGGGTGTTAGTGGGCAGTCCAATTTACCAAAAACCACATATTTTACAAAAGTTCCTGCTTTCACTCAAACGGTTGGATGCGGAGGGTAAGGAACTTGCCTATCTCTTCCGCAGAATTGCGGTAGATTTGCAGAAAATGTCTTTGAATTGCCACACAAGTTATCCGATATACGCTTGAAGCATCTGGGCTGGGTCAAAAAGGAAGATCGGATGGGGGAATTCAAAAGATATCGGGAATTAGACCCTGATGGTACGTATGGAAGTACTGAGCAATATCTAAGCATTCTGGATGATGCCCCCAATTTGGTTCGTTTTGAGGAGTGACCTTTGCGTTGGAAATAATTAAATCGAGTCAGCATACATTTGGTTAAGAGGAGGTGCAGTATGGACGTTTTTGTGCGGCAAAATGATTCCTTGTGGTATTATAGCCAATTATTCAAGGTGAATTACCAACTTATCATTGATTCCAATAGTGGGATTGATCCACTTGCACTTATGATTGGCCAACAAATCAAAATTCCTGGCTTTACGACGACCGGCTATAGTATTAAGCAAGGTGATTCGTTATGGGCAATTGCCAGGTCACGCAATCTTTCATTGGATGCACTATTTTTAGTTAATCCCAATCTCAACCCGAATGCCCTGCAAGTTGGTCAGATAATTTCTGTGCCATTAAGGATTACGTGGAGGCTAATTCAAGGAAATCGGGAATATGATTATGAGACGATGATGACCGATGTTAGACGTTTGAAAACAATCTATCCATTTATAAAAACCTCCCCCATCGGGGACTCGGTGCTTGAAAGGGATATCCCCGAGGTTCTGATTGGAAATGGCAACAAACGAGTTCACTATAATGGTTCCTTTCATGCGAATGAGTGGATAACGACGCCTGTGATCATGACCTTTTTAAATGATTATTTACTCGCAATCACGAATCAGGCTGACATCCGCGGTCTGGCTATGTTTCCTTTTTATCAACAGACGATGCTGTCGATCGTCCCAATGGTGAATCCGGACGGAGTGGAGTTGGTTCTGAAAGGCCCGCCTGCAGATGAGTCATTGAGAGGACGGCTCATCGAATGGAATAATGGCAGCGAAGACTTCTCTGGCTGGAAAGCCAATATTAATGGGGTGGATCTAAATGATCAATTTCCCGCCAAATGGGAACTGGAACAAGCCCGCAATAATGTAACGGAGCCAGGTCCGGCAAATTATCCAGGGGAAGGGCCGCTTACACAGCCAGAGGCTATTGCAATGTCAGAGTTGACAAAAAGGGGTGATTTTGGTAAAGTCCTTGCGTTCCACACCCAAGGGGAGGTCATTTATTGGGGGTTTGAAGGTTTGGAACCACCCGAGTCGGAAACGATAGTCAATGAGTTTGCGAGGGTCAGTGGATATGAGCCTGTCAAATCCGCCGGTAGTTACGCAGGTTATAAGGATTGGTACATTCAGGATTGGCGCAGGCCGGGGTTTACAGTGGAGCTGGGCAAAGGGACGAATCCCCTCCCGATATCACAGTTCGATGAGATATATGAGAAGTCACTTGGAATTTTCTTGGCAGGGTTATATATGTGAAATTTGACCAAATGAAAAAGCTCAACTCCGTTTCCATGGGGTAGAGCTTTTTAGGCTTTTAAACTATTAGACTTGAAACGATGAGGGCTGCTGCAAAAAATAAGTAAAGTTATGCTTTACTTATCGATTGCATGATAAACTCGCTTTTTAGCCTGAAATTAACGGACATTTTCCATGTCCCAGTGATATTGCAGCCCCTACCAAAAGGAATTCTAATAGTTTTACGGTAAAGAAGTTTAACTTCTTTAGCGCTAGTATCGGCCCCGCCTACGCCAGATACTGTGACGGCCACGCATGCCATCCAACCTAATTCCATTATAATAGAAAGCGCTTACATTTTCAAAAATAATCGTAATGCAAATTTCGACATTCGCTTCATGCTCTCCTTTTCAGCAGAAGGTAATGGGGATTATCGATTCTTTCCAAGATGTATTTCCTCCGTCATAAATGCTGAATGGGGAGGCTCCAGTGAACTGGTCTCTTTACGAGATGGCTTGTGAAAAAACTTAAATGGATAGGTTTATTTATATATATCGATATAATTATAAGTGCAAATACGAATAAGTATTTATGTTTATTCGTTTATAGTTCGTATATAATGATTTTGAAGTATTAAGGAGGAGAGACTGAATGTATAAATCGAAAAAGATTTTATTATTGGGCTCGGGTGAATTGGGGAAAGAGGTCATACTTGAAGCTCAGCGACTTGGTGTGGAGACCGTTGCTGTAGACCGCTATGAACATGCCCCTGCCATGCAAGTCGCTCATCGCAGTTATGTGATCGATATGCTGGATGCGGAACAACTAAGGGGAGTTGTAGAGAAAGAACGACCCGATTTGATTGTACCGGAAATCGAAGCCATCGCCACATCCGAATTAGTCAAGTTGGAAGAGGAAGGCTTTCATGTCATTCCTACGGCAAGAGCGGCTAAATTGACTATGGATCGTGAAGGAATCAGGAGGTTGGCTTCTGAAACTCTGGAGATTCCGACAGCAGCCTACAAATTCGCAAATACTTATGAAGAATTTGTCCAAGCTGCCAAGGAAGTTGGTTTTCCCAATGTAGTCAAACCGCTGATGAGTTCTTCCGGTAAAGGGCAAAGTGTGTGCCGCACGGAAGATGACCTGGAGGATTGCTGGAAAATCGCGATGGAAGGAGGCCGGGTTCAAAATGGACGGGTGATCATTGAAGAATTTATCCGTTTTGATTCGGAAATCACGCTGCTTACTGTCCGGACTGTAAATGGTACCATGTTTTGTGCCCCCATCGGTCACATTCAGCAGGGCGGGGATTATATTGAATCCTGGCAGCCGCATAAAATGACAGAAGCGCAAATAATGGAAGCGAAAAGAATTGCACATGCCATTACGGATGAACTTGGCGGGTATGGATTATTCGGGGTAGAGCTTTTCCTCTCAGGGGATAAAGTCTATTTCAGTGAAGTTTCCCCACGTCCGCATGATACGGGGTTAGTGACATTGGTGACACAGAATTTGTCCGAGTTTGCCCTTCATATCAGGGCGATTCTAGGATTCCCCATCCCGGAAATCAAGCTGATCAGCCCGGGTGCCAGCCGTCCATTAAAAGCGCAAGATGAGTTATCGGAATATTCAATAGTCGGTGTTGAACAGGCCTTGGCTTTACCTAATACACAAGTGCGCCTTTTCGGAAAACCTGTTACAAAGGCAGGTAGAAGGGTTGCGGTCGCCCTGTCGTCTGCCGATTCAATCGAGGTGGCGAGAGTGAATGCGGCCCGTGCCTTGGAATGCTTAGTTGTAGAGAAAGAATAGTGAAAAAAGCGTTCTTTGAATGGAGCGCTTCAGTTTGTCGGCGAAAAGGGGGGAAAGTGAGCGGGTTTCTTAAATCAACTGGAACATGATCTCCACTCCAGGTACTCGCTTTCCGCGGACGGTCCGCCCGCGGCGCCATTGCGCCTGTGGGATCTCCCTTGGACACGTTTTTTCCCGCAGGAGTCTCGTACCTTCCGTTCCAATCAACTGGGGTTTTTAAAGTGAAACTGTAGGCTGGTCTCATCCCGAACGGTTTAAGAATAGTTTATACTTCATGATTTTTCCTGCAGAATAACTGGCTAGCAGAGACTCCGCTAGATGCTTGTGGCAGGAGGCTTGACAGTCAGTCGCGAAAAAAAGCGGATTTCCGAAAAAAATGTAACGTTTTTCAAAGAAAACTGTAGGTATCGAATTTGTCTGCAGTCTGCCCTGAAGCATCCTGATTGGATGCTTTATTTTATTTATTTAAAACACTTTCAAACTCCTAACAAATCACCCGATTTGAATCCACAGCTTCCTGATGATATAAACTTGAACCAGATTGGACAGAACGTTTCCGATGCCAAAGGCGAATTAACTTTGAAGGCCTATAAAAAGGTGAATGAAACGTTGAATGTTGGTCCGATCGAGGTTAAGGTCAAAGAAATGAAAGTGATGCATGCCACTCCGGATTACAGCATGATCGATTTCTTCCACGGCTATACGCATGATGAAGATTTCGATATCGTAAAAGTGAACGTGGAAATTAAAAACAATACGGATAAAAAAGTTAAGTTTTCGCCAGTTGCTTTCCTTGAAACGGACAGAGGGGAACATCTGACATGGGAAGATGAGATCTACTTGGAAGAACTTACTGGTGAAATAGAAGGAAACGGTTCAAAAAGCGGAAACATTGGTTTCATTCTAAATGATGGAAACATAAAAGGCATATCCGTCATGACAAGTGATGCGGTGGATGAATCAGGGGAAGTGCTTGCAAAAGGCAAGCCAGCCGAATTCGCTTTTTAAAGGATATGTATAAATGTCTTGGAAAAATAAAATACTAGAACAAGTGATGGGGATTACTATCACTGAACGGAATATCCAAATCCTAATGATGAGGTGACACAGAATGAGCTATAAAGATCAATTAGATCCACATTCTCAAAAGTTTCACCATAATTGGACAAGACCTAAGCGTTCAAAATCTCAAGTTAATGGGCATACGCAAGAATCGCAAACAAACATTATACTAAGAAGCAATGCAAAGGCTCACAGGTGGTAACGGATATTTCCGATAAAGAAGGAGGCTCCCAGCGAGTCTTCTTCTTTATATTTAGAATCAATCTTAAACCGATCAAGGCATACATGGCTTTTCACTCATAATTATGATACCATTTACCTTTAAGATTATAGTGATTGGCTTGGCGTGAAACCGGTATTTTGATTCCGATTGAAAGTTTCACCTTATACAAATAGAGGACGTGAATTGTAATGATCAAAATTGAAATCCCTGAAGCGGATATAAGCATCAAACAAAGAAAGCAAGTTATAGAAGGAGACGAACCTGTCATTCCTGAAATTTACGGGTTTATCGATTTTCATTTGATTCCCCGTGATAAAGCCGGCATCATCTTGTTTTACAATGAAAACGATGAGCTGATTTTTGTCGGTAAAGCCCGTAAATTAAGACCAAGGGTCAAGAAGCATTTCGAGGATAATGTATCTCCGATTAAAGAGCATCGTAATGAAGTCAAGAAAATTGACATTCTTTTAGTTGAAGATGCTATGGAACGTGAAATCTATGAAACGTACATGATCAATAAACTTCATGCTAAATACAACGTCGACAAAGTGTTTTATAAATAAGAAACACCTTAAAAGCTGACTGCATATGCACTCAGCTTTTTTGTGTTTACATATGTATAAAAATAATTTCGTACATTTACAGAAGCTACATGTTAGGTTAACAATGTTGGTTTATATTTAGAGTATTCCAATACATTCTCAGGAGGAAGCTATTGAAGAAAATACTTTGTAAAAAGGTGTTGGTTATCTCGATCGGGACAGTGATTGCCTTTGGGAATTTAACGTGGTCCGTATCACAAGCTTCTAAACTGGCGAAACAGAGAGAGATTGAAACTTTTGAACAAAAGACAGTAACATCTTCAGGGTGGGAAATGGCGGAATAAGCCAATAATTTTTTTCTCTATTTGCAACAAAGAAAAAGAAAAATGTATTGGATGATGATCAGCTGCTTGTAAATATAGAAGTACATTAAATGATAAACCTGCAATGGAGGTTCCATACACATGATGTGATGTGTGATTGGGCTTCCATTTAATTTTTGTTGATTTAAGTTTTATGTCAGCACCTTTCATTTATCAGTGTGTCGGATCAAGCGTGATTACGTTGGTTCAGGAGAAGTATTCGCAGGCAATTTTGAAAAAAACTTGCAAATAGTAATGATTACGTTTTATTATTAAAGAGTGTTTTTACATGGGAGATGACTTCGACATTTAAATCGTAATGATTTTGATTTACGCGCAGCAAAGAAATCAGGTAAAGGAGTGGTAATGGATGGAGATGAAGAAAATTCCGGTTACGGTATTGAGTGGATACCTTGGTGCGGGAAAGACGACGCTTTTGAATCATATTCTTGAAAATAGGGATGATCTGAAGGTTGCCGTCATCGTTAATGATATGAGTGAAATCAATATTGATGCTTCGCTGGTCAAACAGGGAGGGTTTACCCGGACGGATGAAAAACTGGTGGAAATGCAGAATGGCTGCATTTGCTGTACGCTTCGTGAGGATTTGATGATTGAAGTGGAAAAATTGGCGAAACAACGGGACATTGATTACATCGTGATTGAATCGACTGGGATAAGCGAACCGGTACCTGTAGCCCAAACCTTCTCCTATGTTGATGAAAGCATGGGAATTGATTTATCGGAATATTGCAGGCTTGATACGATGGTTACCGTTGTTGATGGGTATAATTTTTGGCGAGACTTCACTTCCGGAGAAACACTCATTGACAGGATGCAGGCAACTGATGCTGGGGATGGCAGGGAAGTGGTCGATCTATTAATAGATCAGATAGAGTTCGCCAATGTCATCCTGTTAAATAAAATCGATCTTATGGATGCTGACGCCGTTGAGGAATTGAAAGCGGTTCTTCATAAAATGAATGCGGATGCGAGGATCATTGAAACAAACCATTCCAAGGTGCCGCTAAAGGAAGTATTGAATACACATTTATTTGACTTTGAAGAGGCAAGCCAAGGAGCGGGCTGGATAAAGGAATTGAATGAAGAGCATATCCCGGAGACCTTGGAGTATGGGATTTCTTCTTTCGTTTACAGGAGGAAAATACCGTTTCATCCCGAACGGCTGATGGAGTGGTTAGAAAACTGGCCCGTACAAGTGGTGAGGGCGAAGGGCTTCCTTTGGCTGGCATCGAGAAATGATACGGCAGGCCTGCTATCGCAAGCGGGACCGTCATTAACTTTACAAGCAGCCGGTAAATGGATCGCAGCTTACCCTGAGGAAGAACAGCGCCAAATTTTAAAGGAGGCACCTGAATTATTGGAACGGTGGAATGAGGTATACGGTGACAGGATGACGGAGCTGGTGATGATCGGCATTCAAATGAATCAACAGGAAATCGAAAATGAATTAGATCAATGCTTATTGACGGAAATTGAGATGCAGCAGGATTGGTCTCTGTATGAAGATCGATTGCCTGCATTTACTGAAATCGTTCATTAAAAAACTTTAGGAGGAAATAAAATGAGAGTAAACATTACGTTAGCATGCACAGAATCAGGGGACAGAAATTATATCACGACGAAAAACAAGCGGAATAATCCGGACAGGATCGAATTGAAAAAGTACTGCCCGCGATTGAAGAAACACACGCTTCACCGTGAAACGAAGTAATTTTAAGATTTAAATCGTAAAGATTATGATTTATAAGGGAGAATGAATGTAAAAGGAGGGAAGTTCATGTTGGAATGGATCATTATTGGCGGAGGCATTCAAGGTATGACGATGGCTGCATTTTTACTTAAGTCAGGAAAAACGACGGTGGACCAGCTGGCGATTGTGGATAGAAATGAAGAACCATTAGCAAGATGGAAGCATTGTACGGAAGTCATTTCAATGCCATATTTACGTTCTCCATCCGTACACCATCTGGATGTGAATCCCTTCAGCCTGCAGAAGTATGTGGAGAAGGCAGACTGGAAAAATAACTTTTACGGCCAATATAAGCGGCCATCCCTAAAATCGTTCAATGAACATTGTGTTCACTTGGCTGATGATTTATCCATTAAGCAGGCATGGGTGCAAGGGGAAGTCATCTCTGCCTGCAAAACGGGACAGGGCTGGGAAATCCAATTGCAAAACAAGCGACGGCTTGAGGGACAAAAACTTGTGATTTCAATTGGTATTGGCGAACAGCCTTATTGGCCTGAATGGGCACGGCAATTCAAACAAGAGCATGGGGGTCCGATTTACCACATATTTGATGAAAATATTCCGGACCTGACACAATTACAAGGACCCATCACGATCATTGGGGGCGGCATATCTTCTGTCCATCTCGCTTTAAAGCTGAGTGAAATCTATCCCCATGATGTAACGGTTCTGAAGCGGCATCATTTTAGAATTCATGATTTCGACAGTGATCCTGGTTGGTTGGGGCCGAAAAAACAGCGCCCTTTCCGTGCTATATCCAGCTTTCAAAAAAGACGCGAGACCATTATCCAGGCCCGTAATAAGGGATCCATCCCACCTGACTTACATAAGGCGCTGATGAATCAGGTTAAACAGGGATTATTGCGTGTCATGGATGATGAGGTGATAAACGCTGTGTGGAGGGATGGGCATATCAGCCTTATGGATAAAAACGAAAAGGTCATTCAACAAACGGGGACGATCCTTTTAGCGACCGGCTTTAAGTCATCAATGCCAGGGAAGGATTGGCTGATGCCAGTCATCCGGTCGCATGATTTACGCTGCGCGGAATGTGGTTATCCAATCGTATCGCAGTCGTTGCAGTGGGGACCTGGTTTATATGTCACGGGAGCATTGGCTGAACTTGAAATGGGACCGATATCCAGGAATATATCGGGAGCAAGACAGGCAGCGGAACGAATTGTGAATAGTTTATAGATATAAAATCAAGATCTTTAAAAAAGGAGAATTAAAATGGCGAAAAAATCCAAGGTGATAAAAGCGGAAAAACAGTTGGCAATGGTCGAAAAGTATGCAGAACTTAGAAAGGAATTGAAAGAGAAAGGGGATTATGCCGCATTGGCCAAACTCCCTCGTGATTCCTCGCCGACAAGGGTCCATAATCGTTGTGGAGTAACGGGGAGGCCACGTGGATATATGCGCAAATTCAACATGTCGCGTATCGTTTTTAGGGAACTTGCTCATAAAGGGCAGCTGCCGGGTGTCAAAAAGTCAAGCTGGTGAACCGGGGAGTTCTAAATCATTGATAAGAAAAGGAGCCCTTGTTAAACAAGGGCTCCTGAGTTTGTAGACAAAAGGGATTCCATCGGAATTTTTAAACAAAGTTGATTGGAGCGGATGTGCGAGGCTCCTGCTTAGAATAGCGAGTCCCAGGGAGACCCCGCAGGCGCAAAGGCGCCGAGGAGACTCCCGGACCGCCCGCGGAAAGCGAGTGCCTGGAGAGGAAATCAACGTTCATTGTACAAACCATAAAAAAAACTGTGGGCAAACCCGCTTTTCTTCGAGTTTGTCTACAGTCTGAAGGTTCCTATCTAATTTTAGATAAGAACCTTTTTATATGCTTAATTATCTTTAATTTCTTCTTCAATTTCTAAATTCCATTTATCACATGTACTATACAAGATTTCATGTACAAAACTCGAAAAGGAATTTTTATTTTGGTTTATTTCCTGTTCTAATTTTTTGAGATCTTCTTTTAATTTTTAAACTACTTCTTTTTTCTCATCAATAGATATTCATAAATTCTTCTCATAAAAAAATCCTTTCTTCATGTAGAAAGCTAACTTATGGTGTCTGTCAACGTTACCGGACCGTAGGGAGGATAAGGAGTTGATAAACGGTCGGAGCCCTTGTTAAAAACAAGGGCTCCTTCATCATTATAAAGATGTGATGCTTACTTGACTGCCTTTAATGCTTGTTCAGATATATAGAAGTCTTTTCCGTTGTAAACGGTTATGGCATTTATTTCCTTTTGTTTGGTGGATTTAGGAGTCTTGCTGATAACGATATTCTTATTTGCAGGCAACTCTACTTTTTGCTGCCCCTTTTTCGCTACGAAAACTGGGTTATTCGGGTCTGTCACATCAATACGGGTAGAATATCCTTTTTTCTCAAAGGAATTTTTAGCATTCATGTATAGTTTATTCGATAATTTTTGTAAATCAAAGCCCATGAATTCGGCCATTTTTTTAGGGAGATCTGTATTCTCCACTAATCCAGTCGGTTTTGAAGGGCCATAAGAGTATAGGAAAACGTCTTCCCCTGTATGACCGCCGGTTGTAAAGCCAATGTTGGCACGGTTAGCAAGCATCTTTGTCATTTCAGCACCTACGTTTTTGGAAGAGGTAAGTTTTGCTGATTCTTCAGAAGTCAGATCATCAAGTCCATACAGTGCTGCAACTTCTTTTAGATTGGAATGATCTGGTTTCAACTTACTTAAAGCTCCTTCGACTGTCATCTTCGCTTTCTTTAATGGATCGATATAGGCTGAAACGGGTGTTTCTGGGTAGGAGGAGTTCGTGTTTACGTTACCCATTGTAATTCCGCTGTTCCCATGGTCCGTCACTGCAATGACCATCGTGTTTCCGTCATTTTTTGCAAACTTAAGGGCTTCGTTCACGGCATCATCAAAAGATAAAGTATCACTAATCATTCCGATCGTGTCGTTTCCGTGAGCAGCCCAGTCAATCTTGCTTCCTTCGACAAATAAGAAGAAACCATCTTTATCTTTTTTCAAGGTTTTAAGGGCTTTATTGGTCATTTCAGCTAAAGTGGGTTCACTTGGCTTTGTTGTTTTACGATCTAAATCATATGCCAGGGCACTTGGTGCAAAGCTTCCCCAAATTTTATTCGATTTAGAGTTTAACAGCTCGTCACGGGTTTCAACAAAATCATATTTGTCTTTCTCGAGCACTTTCAAAAGGTTTTCACCATCAATTCTTGCATTTGTTGTTTTACCTGGTAAAAGGGATTCTTTGCCCCCTCCCAAAACGACGTCAATCCCCTGATAAACCTGCTGTTCCGCAATATCACCATAATTGCTTCGGTGTGTCACGTGAGCGGAGAAGCCTGCGGGTGTAGCATGCTGGATTTCAGATGTAGAAATGATGCCAGTAGCCTTTCCGGCTTGTTTCGCACCCTCCAAAACGTTAGCGACTGGTTTTTGTGCATTTTTCGGATTAACCGGATCGAGCCCTGGAGAATTAACGATGGATGGCAGGACACCGACAAATTTATCATTTGATTTATTTCCTGTCGCAAGGGCTGTTGCTGCAGGAGCTGAGTCCGTAATGGCCGATTCAGCTGAGTATGTACGCATGCCGCCAGTCAGCATTTCGTCCATGGCTAGATTATCGCCTTTATACCACCTTGAAAGGGTTGTGGCTCCTGTGCTTGTTCCATCCATCACCATCATGATGACGTTTGTTGGTTCTTTTTTCTTGTCTTTTGCCTGAACATCTTCCTTCATTGTTGAAATACCCAGTGATGATATGGCTACTGCGCCCGCTAACGTAATTCCTGCTACCTTTTTGCTCATTTTCCCCAAAATGCATACCTCCAAAAAAATATAATTATTACATCTTAGGATAAATGTAGTATATTAAGAAATTCCTTCATTTAAGTAAAGAAAAGATTTTTATCTGTAAATTTTGTTAAGCTTGAATAAGCGGCTTGCAAAGTGAACGTTAAAAAAGCAGAAGTCTCTAAGACTCTGCCTTTTTAGTATGCTTTTTACCTTTGGAAAAATTCAATCCACTCTTTTTCCGGTCCATATACGTAGAAATAGCGATAACCATTTGGAAGGGTGACGATCTCTTCATCAATCAGCTCGGTGTTATCCAAGCTTTTGATCCGGGCATATTCTTCTTCGATATCATCTACGGTAATGGCGAAATGGTGGATCGTTGCTTCGGATGGCAGTGTGTCGCTATATCCCTGAATCAATTCTATTTCTGTTTCGTCCGACTCTTCGTAACCGAGGAATGCCAGTTCGATCACCCCGTTAGTATGAGTCATGCGTGCTTTTAATTTTAAATCCAGTACATCTTGATAAAAGGCGATGGATGTTTCAAGATCTTTTACAACAACGCCAATGTGGTCGACCCTTTTCACAGCCAATAAATCTTCCTCCTTCATTATATCCAGGTGCAATTCGCTAATATTAGTATATATAAGATTATTCGGAATTAAATTACTTTTTTATAGCCGTTTTAGATAATTTTTTAAATGATGTTAATAAAGGGGAAGTATTGGTGAATAATGAAAAATAACAAATAGCTTATGGGATAATACTTTTCTTCCATAATATTTCTTGATAGATTCTTTTCTTGGAAAGAAAGGTATTCATCATTTTTCAGGGCAAAAATTTGTTTCTAAATGGAATAGTCGATATACTATGGAAACAACTCCATTATTAATGGATATGAGAGGAGAGGTAGTATGGGAAAAATTCGTGAAGGTGAAGTTTTCACCCTTACTGATGACAGTGATGAAGGCCATGAGGTTGAGGTTTTAGGATCATTGGATGTAGAAGGAACGGAATATGTTGCAGTAGGTTTGCTTGAAGATATTGAAGAGGATACAGATGAAGATATCGATATTTTCTTTTTCAGGGTCGAAGGCGAAGGTGAACTGCTCGATATCGAATCGGATGAAGAATTCGAGAAGGTATCATTGGCGTTTGAAGCGGCATTTGAAGCGAAAGAATGACAAGATAAAAGACGGCACAATGTGTGCCGCCTTTTTTATATGTATAAGGAAAGTATTGGCCCCGCCTTCGCCAAATACCATGATAGCCACGCGTGCTATCCAGCCTTACTTAAGTATAGGACTGTATTATTGATAGGACGTGTACTCCATATGAAGATTTTGTTAATAAACGGAGTATTTTTCCATATCCGAGACATAGGATAAAAAAGTGGAGGTGATGGGATGGCCGTTGTAAAGCACACTGATGCCGATATTGCCTTATTGGCAAGATTGCTTAGGGCGGAAGGCGAGGGTGAAGGTGATCAAGGCATGCTGATGATCGGTAATGTAGGGGTCAATCGGATTAGGTCGAATTGTTCCGATTTCAAAGGGTTGAGGACGATTCCAGACATGATTTATCAGGAGCATGCCTTTGAAGCTGTACAGAAGGGGTATTTTTATCAGCGGGCAAGGGACAGGGAAAAGAGGCTTGCGCGCCGTAGCGTCAGCGGCGAAAGGCTATGGCCTTCGAAATTTAGCCTATGGTACTTCAGGCCACCGGGAGATTGTCCGGCAACCTGGTATAATCAGCCCCTGGTTGGGCGTTTCAAGCTCCATTGCTTTTATGAACCAACAGGTACAGAATGCCCGAATATTTATAATACATTTTAAGGAACAGGCTGAACCTTATGGAGGTTTGGCCTCTTTGTGCATCAATCCTTAACTTGGAAAAAACATATGATAAAACTGGCAAATGATTTACTGATACTGTAATATTGAGACTGTAAATTTCCGGATAAGAAAGGAATAAAAAATTGATGAGTAAGAG
Organism: Peribacillus sp. NPDC096622; assembly: GCF_044762665.1. Classification (NCBI taxonomy): domain Bacteria; kingdom Bacillati; phylum Bacillota; class Bacilli; order Caryophanales; family Bacillaceae; genus Peribacillus; species Peribacillus sp. NPDC096622. The sequence goes on from NZ_JBIWES010000002.1 coordinate 549,442, forward strand.
GCTTATTAATTATGGACAAGGGCAAATGGGAGAACAGCAGCCGGAGGATAGTACCGAGAAATTCAAGTCTTTCATGGAGAACAACCCGGACGCCATTTCCATTGTTGATCTGGAAGGAAAGACTCTTCAGGTGAATGCAGCTTTTGAAGAGTTATTCGGATGGACGAATGATGAGCTCATTGGCATGCCGTTTCCAATTATTCCTGATTTCTTGAAGGAGTCAGTCAATGAATTGCATGACCAAATTAAGGCAGGGGTACAAAAGAAAGGCTTTGAAACGGTCAGGTTAAGGAAGGATGGCCAGTTAATCGATGTAAGCATCTCCCTGTTTAATATCCGCGATAATGAAAATGAGCCGTGTGCATTGGTTTTCGTTTATCGTGATATTACGAAACAAAAACTTGCTGAAGCCGCCTTGAAGGAAAGCGAGCAAAGGTATCGCAGTTTAGTGGAGGTGTCACCTGAAGCGATTTTTGTACATCGCAATGGGATCATCGAGTATATGAATCCCATGGGGGCAAAAATGCTTGGGATGGATAGTGTGGAAGATATTATCGGTAAATCGGTTTTCCAGTTCGTTCACCTGGAGTCCCGGGAAAGTGTACAAAAAAGAATCGAAATCATGAGGGACGATCACCAGGCGGTTGGTTTACTGGAACAAAAGTTCATTCGACTTGACGGACAAGCATTCTATGGAGAAACACTCGGTCTTCCGATTATTTATAAAGGTCAACCAGCCATACAGGTATTCTGTAGGGATATTACGGAGCGTAAAAAGACCGAAGAGCTGCTCTGTAAATCCAATATGTTATCGGCGGTAGGACAGATGGCTGCAGGCATCGCACATGAAATAAGAAATCCATTAACTACTGTCAAAGGCTTTTTGCAATTATTAAAGGAAGACCCTGAGCAAAAGGACTATCTTGAAATGATAGTCAGTGAAATTGAAAAAATCGAAATCCTGGCCAATGAGTTTTTAAGTTTAGCAGAGCCTGAAGCGAAGGTTTGTGAATTCATTCAGCTTAACGATTTATTGGATAGTGTGATTACGTTAGCCGAGTTTCAAGCGATATTGAATGATGTCGAAATCATCAAGGAATATAATACGGATTCGGCATCTGTCTTTGGCGAACCGAATCAGTTAAAACAAGTATTCACGAATGTCGTCAATAATGCGATAGAAGCCATGCCGAATGGCGGCAAACTTCATATACAGCTAAACCATGAAGGTGACTCTGTGATGATTCGGTTCATTGATCAAGGCTGCGGAATCTCAAATGAACGCATGAAGCATCTAGGGCAGCCTTTTTATAGCACATCTGAAAAAGGAACAGGGTTTGGGCTCATGGTCAGCGCTAAAATCATCCATGAGCATAATGGGGAAATTCATTTCAGCAGCGAAGTGGGAGAAGGGACGATTGTGGATATCAGTCTTCCTATCAATGAAAGTTCACAATGAAAAGTGACGAGAAGCCTTGCTCTCGTCACTTTTTGGGTTATAGCTTAACGATCGTCCTGCCTCTAGCTTCCCCTTTTAATAGGGTAGGAAGGACGTCAGGCAATTCTTCAATTGTAATTTCCTGTTGAACGAGCTGTTCCAAGTGCTCTAGTTTAAAGTCGGTGGCAAGGCGGTGCCAAACTTTCAATCTTGTATCCATCGGGCAATTGACCGAATCGATCCCAAGTAAATTAACACCTCTTAAGATGAATGGAAAGACGGTGGCAGGAAGGCTTGTCCCAGCTGTCAATCCACTGACCGCCACAGCTCCGCCATACTTGATTTGGCTAAGGACCGAAGCTAACGGTTCACCGCCGACTGGATTTACCGCCCCGCTCCACTTCTGTTTGCCCAGAGCCCGCAGCTTGCCATCATATACATCTTCACGCGATACAATGGTAGCCGCGCCGATTTCCTTCAAGTATCCATGTTCCGATTCTTTTCCTGTACTCGCCTCAACGGAATAGCCAAGTTTGGAAAGGATCGAGACGGCAAAACTGCCGACCCCGCCAGTTGCACCAGTGACGAGAACGCTCCCTTGCCCAGGTGTGAGGTTATTTTCTTCCAGTCGCAGTACCGATAGTGCTGCAGTGAAACCGGCCGTTCCGATGATCATCGCCTCTTTCATTGTAAGGCCATCAGGAAGCGGGACGATCCAATCTGCAGGAACACGGGCAAATTGACTATAGCCCCCTGATTGGGAAACGCCAATCCCGTAGGAGGTCGCAATGACTTCGTCCCCTTCTTTAAAGCGGGAATCCTCAGATGAAACGACAACACCAGCCATATCAATTCCCGGAACGATCGGATAGCTGCTGACAATGTTTCCATTTGGAGTTGCTGCAAGGCTATCTTTATAGTTCACACCGGAATAATGAACACGGATGAGCACTTCGCCTTGAGGTAGATCATCAAGTGATAGTTTCTGAATGTTAACGGTGAATTGATCATCTTGCTTGTTCACGACTAACGCATCGAATTGCTGTATCATGGTTCGTTCCCCCTTATAATAATGAATCTACCCCATTATAAAAGAAAAAATATTGGAATGTATAATGATACAATTCGAAATAAGTAGCGCTTGCTTTTCTTTCTGCGTATAAAAATGGTACTATTAGATTTGATTAAGTTCATATTGAAGGAGATGTTTAACATGGCTAAAAAAGGATACATACTTATGGAAAATGGAGAAAAAATCGAATTCGACCTTTTCCCGAACGAAGCACCGAACACAGTGGCTAACTTCGAAAACTTGGCAAACACAGGATTTTATAATGGCGTAGTCTTTCACCGTGTAATCCCTGGTTTCGTAAGCCAAGGCGGAGATCCAACAGGTACAGGCGCAGGCGGAAGCGGCAAGCAAATCAAATGTGAAACAGAAGGAAACCCTCATAAACATGAGGCAGGAAGCCTATCTATGGCACATGCTGGAAAAGACACAGGCTCAAGCCAATTCTTCATCGTGCATGAACCACAACCGCATCTTAACGGTGTTCACACAGTATTCGGTAAAGTGACATCTGGACTTGAAACAGCCAAAGCCATGAAAAATGGCGACAAAATGGAAAATGTCGAAGTTTTTGACGCTGAATGATGGAAGCGAAAAGAGGGGGCATTATGCTCCCTCTTTCTTTTTGCACTTCATGAGCGAAGACAGGGGAAATATAAAGTCATTTTGGCGTAATGCTTTCAGTGAAACGATATTTGACCTCTGTCAAGGTTTCTGAAAGATCCCATAATCTTTTCGAAGTTTCTTCATTATATAAGGTATCGATGATCTCGTCTTTTCTGGGAAAGCCTCTTCTGCTCTTCTTTCCATCGGGTCCGATATACTCCCCGCCTGTCAATGCAGGTTCCGTTGCGGCATAAAGGGTGGGCAATGCCCCCATACTTGCCGGCTGGGTGATGGTTTTGGAAAGAAAGTGCACGAATCTATTTATGGGTTTGCCAGAACCGCGTGACATGAGATTAGTATGGGAAAGGCCCGGATGACAGGCAACACTGATCGGGGTTGCGCCATGCTGGTTGAATTTATTCTGTAATTCGCGGGCGAAGAGTAGATTGGCCAGCTTGCTTTGCCCATAGTATTTCATTGGTTTATAACCGTTTTCACCATTTAGATTGTCGAAGTCTATATATCCATTGATGGCGGCCAAGCTGCTCAATGTGACCACACGCGATTTTGGCGTAGAAAGGATACGCGGAAGAAGGAGGCCTGTCAAAGCAAAATGACCGAGGTGATTGCTGCCGAATTGCAGCTCGAAGCCATCCTTCGTCTTACTGTAGGGCGGAATCATCACACCTGCGTTATTGATGAGGACGGAGAGAGATTCATAGTTTTCCTGAAAAGAATCGGCAAATTGCCGAATGCTGCTTAAATCACTTAAATCCAGCTGCATCACACGTACATTTGCCTTAGGGTGGACCGATAAGATTCTATCGACCGCCTTTTCACCCTTTGAAGCATTCCGGACCGCAAGGATGATTTCTGCCCCCTTACCGGCCAGTGCAAAAGCCGTTTCGAAGCCAAGCCCACTATTGGCACCAGTAATCACAATGGTTTGCCCCGATACATCTGCCATTTCTTCGCCATTCCACTTTTCAATCATCCAATCACACCTTTCCACACAGTCTATATCTATCATATACCCAAATAATCCCCATATGTCACATTCTGTGTGGAGAACACAATGTGCTGTAGTCTATTTTTTTAAAAGATTAGCCGTCCATTAAGTAATCCATTATATTTTTCATGATCAGAATGACGGTTACGATGATAAATAATACTCTTACATATGCCACTCCTTTCTTAATGGCAAATTTAGAACCGGCCAACGCTCCTGCTATCATGGAGATTCCCATTGGAATTCCATAGGAAAAATTAACGGTATCAAGGAATATGAACATCATGAGTGCTGCCAAATTACTTCCGAAGTTCAAAAATTTTGCATTTCCTGCAGAGTGCAAAAAATCAAAGCCGATCATTAAAAAGGCAAACAAAATGAAAGATCCCGTTCCAGCGCCCAAAAACCCATCATAAAAACCTATGGCAAATATAGCGAACGCAAATAGTGCAGCCTTTTTCCATGTGAGTTTATGGTAATTCGATTTCTGGCCCCAGTCCTTTTTAAAAAAGGTATAAATGGCAATAGCTATTAATAGGACCAAGATCATTGGCTTTAATAATTCAGGAGAGACGAAATTGACAACCCAAGCTCCTAGCAGGGAACCTATGAAAATCAATGGGAAAAGTTTGGAAACCAATTTGAAATCAACCTTACCTGAGCGAATGAAGGCAATGGTACTTGTTAAAGACCCCATGGAACTTGCTAACTTATTCGTCGCGATCGCTGCTGACGGGGAAAGTCCTGAAAATAATAAAGCGGGTATCGAGATCAGGCCACCGCCGCCGACCACGGAATCGATGAATGCTGCCAAAAACCCGAAAATCATCAGCAGCAAAAGTGTTGAAATATGTATATCTTCCATCCAAGAAGCCTCCTTATCAATGGCATTATGGCTGAAATGCTTGTTTTGCTGAAGCCATAACCCAAGTTTTTAATTAGTCACTATTTAGATAGTAACTAATATGAACTGTCCTGTAAATAAGAATATTCGAGTCATACCGTTTGAAATCGAATAGATTTCGATAAGAGATTTGGTATGATAGGCATATAACTTACTAAAAGCACTAGGAGGTACTATGCAAGATATCATTCAAAAACTACAGTCTCTCGGGTTTAGTCAATATGAAGCAAAGGCTTATGTTTCTTTGGTTCGCCAAGGCCCAACCAGTGCCTATCAAGTAAGCAAGGAATCAGGAATTCCAAGGGCCCGAATCTATGAAATATTAAATGGACTGCAAGAAGAAGGAATCGTCTTAAAAGAGGAAATCAATGACTCGATAAAATATTCGCCGCTTCCAGTCGATGTTTTTTTGGAATCGGTTCAATCAAAATGGAACAATACCTATCAATCCATCAGCCATACACTAAAACAATTCGAGAAAATCGAACCGATGTCCGACAATCGTGTAATGACACTTAAAGGTGAAGGGCATATCCTATCCTTCTGCCGTACTTTGATTCACAAAGCCGAGAAAAGGGTGGTGGTTTCCTTATGGGGCGAGATGTATGGAAAACTTGAACAAGAGCTAAAAGGGGTCGCCGCGCATTGCACGCTCAAGGGGATTGCATTTCAGGTTGAAAACCCATTATCAGGTATAGATCTACATCGCAAAACAAGCTATGTGGAAAATATCGGAGAAAACAAATGGTTCATCTTATCCATTGATGGCAAGGAGACGATTTACGGCCCTTCCCCCGAAACGAGAGAAACGGCGTTCTACACAGATGATCCCATTCATATCAATTTTCTCGAAAACTACATTTGGCATGATATCCTCGTTAACCGCTTGGTTAAAAAGGATGAGGAAGGTGCCGAGAAATGGATTTCAAGTGAAAGAGACCGTTTTTTCTCCCTATAAGATTTGAAAAAAAGCTGATAACCCCATATGCAGGGGATATCGGCTTTTTGGTTTTTGTACCAGAGTCATTCGGATAAAAGGGTTTTAGGAAATCTAATGGCCGTGGGCAAGCTGGATTTATCTCGATAAGACCTGTAAGACACAATCGTATGATTATGCGCTTGAACATCCAACTGGAGAATCTGTGAGCTTTTCATTTCCAAATAGTACGTGACGTCTTCTTTTTGTAAATGATAAAAAGAAAAAGGGATCCCTAAAAGGTTTTTCCTGATTAGTTTTGTTTCGGGCTGATTGATGATGTGTTCACTCAATTCCGCTATCGTAACTGAAGTTGTTCCCGTTATGGCTGTTATTTTTTCTTTTGCATAATCGACTGCATGGCTGAAGGTGACGGCAATATTCTTCAAGATTCCGTTCATGGGGGCATCTCCTTTGAATTAGGCTATGTATGTAGTATGGTACTCGGCTAATGCTTTATGCAAAAAAATCCGCAATGATGATATAGAATTGTCACTTTATGAACATGATTAAGAAGTGTGCAATGAAATCAATAAAAGGGCAATCAAGAAAGGACAGAGAAAATGTCAATGAAGGTCAAAGCATGAAGAATAAAAAAATATATATGGGCCTGCTTTTCATCGCAATCCTCGCTTTTTCAGCAGTGTTCATTCAGGTGAATATGGATGTGAATTCCAGGGCGGAAAAAACGAAGGACGCCGATGCGGATAGTCATGAGAAAATAGAGAAATTGCTGAAAAAAATGACGCTTGAAGAAAAAATCGGACAGCTTATGATGGTCAGTTTCAAGGGAACTGAAAAGAGCGATGAAATTACGGAGCTCATCGAACAAAAACATATAGGAGGCGTCATTTATTTTGACCGTAATATGAAATCACCTAAACAAGTGGCCAGGTTATCCAATTCGCTTCAGCAAACGGCCGATCAAAGTACACATTCGCTTCCATTGATGGTGGCCATCGATCAGGAAGGCGGGGACATCATGAGGATGAAGGAAAGAGTATCGCCCCTCCCTGCTCAACAGGATCTTGGGAAAAATGCCTCCATTGAAGACATGTACAAGGTGGCCAAGTTGAATGGGACAGAACTGGGCTCCATGGGGATTAACATTAATTTTGCCCCTGTACTTGATCTATCGAAAACGGATAAGCGTTCATTGGGGCAAGATCCGGAAATGGTCTATCAATACGGAAGGAAAGCCATTCAAGGCTTGAATGATGTTTCGATAACTGGTGCATTGAAGCACTTTCCTGGAAACGGACGCAGCGAAATCGATCCGCATGTCGAAACATCTTCCGTGGAGGCAAACCAACTAGATCTGGAAAATTCGGATATCTATCCTTTCAAGCAAATCATAAGTGAAATGGATAACCAAAAGTTTTTCGTAATGGTGACCCACATTAAATATCCAGCCTATGATAAAGAAAAACCTGCAAGCCTTTCTAAAATCATCATAGAAGACCTTCTTCGGGGGAAACTCAAATATGAAGGACTTGTCGTTACCGACGATTTGGAAATGGGAGCTGTGAACAAGTATTTCTCCTATGAAGAGATGGGGAAGCAGGCAATCCTTGCAGGAGCTGACTTATTACTTGTCTGTCATGAATATTCCCATGAGCTTGAGGTATATGACGGATTACTGCAAGCAGTAAAAGCAGGGGAAGTTCCAATGGATAGAATTAACGAGTCAGTGAAAAGAGTGCTGACATATAAACTTAACAACATGAAGCAAACGAAAGCTGATCCGGATCAAGCGGAAAAAGTGGTGAAAAATCCTGAAAGCATAAAGTTTATCGAAAGCCTGAGCGAGGATGAATAAAAGCGGGACCGCTCTTTCAAAAGGATGCTTTTGTTTAAATCAGCTGATAGAGGGAATACTATATATGACTAACTTGAAGGAGGAAACTAACATGCCATCAAACAAAATGCTTGGAACCGTCCTGATAGGAGCAGCTGCATTTTTAATGCGCAATAAGAAAACCCGTGAAAAAACCATGAGTCAAATAAGATCCCTAGCCACCCCAGAAACCATTGATAAGGTTAAGAGCCAATTCCAATCAATAACCAAAACAAAATCAAGTAACCCATCCGTACGTTAAGGTGAAATAGAAGAACCATTAATTTCCGTCGGCTGTTTGCCAAGCCTCCTGGCTCAAATGGAGCCTTGGTTGGCAGGGGTGATGCGAATAGAGAGTGTAATAAATCATGGTTCGGGATGCTAATTCCGAATTAAAAGGCCCCATTAAGTTTTTCTTAATGGGGCTTTTTTTATTGCTTAACTTTCTCTTAGTAACCATTAACGATTAAAATCCCAGTGAATTCATGCCGTAAAAGGAAAAGCACTCGTTTCTTTCGAAGACCATGGAAAGGTATTCAAAAGTACAAGTGCTTTCATGAAGGATCAATGATCATTCAGCTTCATCTTCGCCGTCATTTTCTTTATTGAACCAAAGCGGATCCTCATTATCGACTTCACCATTATAATTGATCAGGATTTCTTCTCCTGCCTTTATGTCGGTGTAAGCAAAGAAATCAAACGTATGATTCTTGAAGTTTATGTCATACGTAGCGTTGGGTGTATAAGAATGATTAAACAGCATGCCATAGCCTAAAAGCATGGCAGTATGGTTAATTCCATATTCAAACGCATAATCAGCCAGCAATGTTTTCTCTATGAAAACATGCTCCTCGTTCGGATATGCAATGACAGGTGCCTCATGCAAAAGCTCACCTTTTTTAATATCTCGTGTTGCGAATACGCCTCTATTGAACTCACCATCACTGAGTGTGGAAGTTTTAACTTCAATCATGTTCGTCACCTACTTGTTCTATTCAATATAGTCCATATCATCTAAGCTTGACAGTTAATAAGAAGAAAAGCAACTATTTTACGGAATTAATCATTTTTAGCAAACGGCCCAGATTGTTTTTATTGAGGCTCTATCTGTGCCGTAGGACGGAATTCTTCACATGAAGGACGAAAAATGGTAACGAACGGCCGAAATGATCCTCGGAAGGTTGAAGTCATTACAATATATAAGAAAAAACACCTCCGCTAGAAGTGAAGCTAGGGAGGTGTTTGATATATAGGTAAATCTCTTAATTCACACCGACAGCTGTAAAGGCATTTTTGACAGCAGTGACTTCTGCACTGCTTGAACCGTATAAATCAGAGGCCGATTGTATGACCGCCGCTCTGGCTTGTGAAAAAGTCGACGAGGTAGTTAAATATGTTGTGTTTGCCCGGTAAAAGATCGTTCCTAGTTTATCGATGCCGATTCCGGATACAGTCACGCCATGGTGGGTTCCGCCTGCAGAGATTAAATAAGCTGCCTTATTAATGATTCCGCTGTTCGTGTGGACTCCGCCATTATCACCCGTTCCTGTATAACGGTTCGAATAATGGTCAGGGTCACCATTCAATGTAGGATTAGCCATCGAGCGGAGTGCATCACCGGGAATGTTAGGTGTGTAAATATCTTCCCCGACCAAATAATCGGCTTTGGCACTTTGATTCTTAAATTCTACAACGGTGCCAAAAATATCAGATATCGCTTCATTCAAAGCACCGGATTCATATTGATAGGTAAGATTCGATTCCGAGGAAGTAACGGCATGCGTCAGTTCATGTGCGACGACATCGAGCCCGCCGGACAATGGGATGAACGTCGTGCCATCTCCATCACCGTAAACCATTTGGGTGCCATCCCAGAAAGCATTATTGTATCTTGAGCCATAATGGACGGTTGATTTCAGGATGGTTCCATTACCATCATAGGAGTTCCTTCCAAATGTCGATTTGTAATAATCATAGGTTTTACCCGCATAATAATGGGCATCCACCGCAGCTTTATCGGCAGAAGCAGTAAAAGCATTTGTTGTGTTGGAAAAGAGTGTACCAGGCAATCTTGAACGGTTATTGGCATTATACGTGTAAATGCCTTTACCGCGTGTATTGTCTTGTAAGTAGTATTGACCGTTGGATAAGGTAGTGTTCAGCGACACGGTATTGTTTAAGACGCCCGTGCCCGTTCCGACGGAGTTGGTCCCCGTCACCTCATCTAGTGTATTATATTTATTCAGGATTTTACCCGTTTTGACTGAAATGAAATAATTATGATTTCCTGGTTCCGGACTTAAGAATTTCAAATTGACTTTATATACATAATCGGCCTCGCCTTCATTTGCGTAGACATATAGGTCAGATTCAGGTGATTGTTCGTAGGCAGGTGTGAACCCAAGATCGGCTTCAGCTATTTTGATAGCTTCGGATTCACTGATGCCCTTTTTAGCCTTTTTCCCTAATTTCGTGTTTAGATTGGCTTCAACCGTACCGGACACGACAGTCAATACACCTTTTGCGTCAATCAATACTGCTTGTGTGGAATTCCATACTGGTACGCCTTTATAGGTTTGCTGTAATTTAAGGACGGTATTGCCTAGTTCATCCTTGCTTTCTTTCTCGATCGTGAAGGAGTCCTTCGCCTTTTGCTTTTCTAGCTTGTAAGACTTTTTGTTTTCATCAAAAAAGGTAAGAATGATATCTTCTGCCGTTTGCTTTGATGGGTCCGTAAGTTTCCCAGACTTGTATTCTAGCGAATCCTTATGCTTATTATACTTCTCAACACTTAATACATTTTTTGCCGCTAAAGCTTCTTGATGGGGAATAGCAGAAAATAATAGACCGACGGATAGTGCAGTCCCTAAAAATACCTTACCTTTCAAAACACTCAACTCCTTCATGAGAATACCTCATTTTTACATCGTTTCATATTAGTATCAAATGGAGAAAACTTGCAAAAAATATGACATTTAAAGGAATAAAATGGAGAAAAATGGATTTTGATAGAAATATTCATTGAATATATTCTTTTAGTAATATTTGGAATGTATTTAAATTAATCCAAATGAATAAAAGTGCAAAAAAACATGGCATAATGTGCAAAAAAACGTGGCGTAAAGTGCAAAAAAATTTGTCTATTGAAGGTGTTTTTTTAAAAAATTTGTGGAATATTGCGTTTTGTAAATCTGGCATGAAAATTGCATATATTCAGAAAAGGAATTCGAATTGTAAATTAGATCTATTTGAAAGTTTATGAAATAGGAAAATTTATTAAATGGATTTCCCCATATATGAAAGCGCTTATATAGAAAGGGATGAAAAATTATGATACCAAAACAAGAAAATGACATCTTGCAACCTCCACAGCAAGAAGAACAAGAATTAAAGCGCGGTTTAAAATCCCGCCATTTAACGATGATTTCCATTGGCGGCGCTATTGGCACCGGGCTGTTCCTCAGCAGCGGGGCAGCCATTCATACAGCTGGGCCAGGCGGCGCGCTACTTGCTTATGCCTTAGTTGGGGCAATGGTGTACTTTGTGATGACGAGCTTAGGGGAACTGGCAGCCTTTATGCCGACAAGCGGATCCTTCAGTACCTATGGATCTAAATTCGTCGATCCAGCATTTGGTTTTGCCTTGGGATGGACATATTGGTTCAATTGGTCGATGACGATAGCCGCAGAGTTGGCAGCCTCGACAATGATCATGAAATTCTGGTTTCCGAATAGTCCATCATTGTTATGGAGTTCATCATTCTTGGTGCTCATTTTCCTATTGAACTATTTATCCGTTAAAGGATATGGTGAAGGGGAATACTGGTTTTCCTTCATAAAAGTAACAGCGATCGTTATTTTTATAATCGTCGGACTGCTAATGATCGTCGGCATTATGGGTGGCGAAGCAGTTGGATTTAAAAACTTCACCGTCGATGACGCTCCTTTCCCGGGTGGGTTCATGGGTGTCTTCATCGTTTTCATAGCGGCTGGCTTTTCTTTTCAAGGTACCGAAATTGTCGGTGTGGCTGCCGGGGAAAGTGAAGATCCTGCACGGAATATACCGAAGGCGATTAAAAGTGTCTTCTGGAGGATCTTGCTCTTTTACGTATTGGCAATCTTCGTAATAGGACTGCTTATCCCTTATACGAACCCAAGTTTACAAGGTGATAACGTCATGGTAAGCCCATTCACGCTCATCTTTGAAAAAGCTGGAGTGGCCTTTGCTGCTTCGCTTATGAATGCCGTCATTTTAACAGCGGTCTTATCTGCAGGTAACTCTAGTCTATATGCATCTACGCGTATGTTATATTCAATGGCAAAGGATGGGCAAGCACCTCGTTTGTTTGCAAAACTTAATAAACGCGGAGTACCGGTTGCAGGCATGATTTTGACATGTTCCATCGGCATGCTGGCCTTTTTAGCTTCCATATTCGGTGATGGTAAAGTGTATATTTGGTTAATGAATGCCATTGGAATTACAGGATTCATCTTTTGGCTGGGCATTTCCATCAGCCATTACCGTTTCCGGAAAGCATTCATCGCTCAAGGCCATTCATTGGAGAAGCTGCCATATAAGGCATTATGGTTCCCGATTGGACCGATCTTTGCCATTTTAATTGGCATGATCGTCATCCTTTCCCAAAATATCCAGGCCTTTTTCTCAGACCATATCGATTGGGGCAGTGTAATAGCTGCATACCTGGGAATCCCGCTTTTCCTTGGTCTATGGTTTGGTTATAAACTGGTAAGAAAGACCAAATTCGTTAAACTTGATGAAGTCGAATTTGACTTTGACAAAAAATATGAATGAACAAGCTTAAAGTAAAGCAGCCGGACAATTCAGTTTTAAATTGTCCGGCTTTTATTTGTTTTGTATAAGCTCATTATCAAAGGCTAGGAATCTGATTCCTAGCCTTTGATTTTTTGTCGAATGGAAATTTATACAAATCTTGAGTGAGGTGTTATATGATAATCGTAAACTCTGCTAAATTGCATGTACAGAACGGCGGGAAAGCTTTTAATATTTCCAAGGGAAAGGGAAGGTGCACGGCTGATGACCTTATTGACTCATTTAAAAGTATTGGACTTTTCAACGTTACTGCCAGGCCCATTTGCCACTTTGATGCTAGCGGATTTAGGAGCGGATGTTTTGAAGGTGGAGAGGCCGGGAGCAAAGGATTCATGGGGTGTGAACCAATATCTTAACAGATCGAAGCAGTCGATCACACTGGATTTAAAACAATCCGAGTCAATCGAATCCGTAAAAAACCTAGTGACGGAATACGATATCGTCATTGAACAATTCCGTCCAGGTGTCATGGAACGCCTCGGACTGGGGTATGGGGCATTAAAATCGATCAATCCAAAGCTGATTTACTGTTCCATCACGGGCTTCGGCCAGACTGGTCCCTATAAAGACCGACCGGGACATGATATCAATTATATTTCGATTGCAGGCCTATCAGGCTATTCCGGTACGAAAAAGGCCGGCCCGGCAAAAAACGGAACTCAAATAGCAGATCTTGCCGGAGGCTCGCTGCATGCTGTTATCGGTATATTATCTGCAGTCATTCACAGGGAAAGAACAGGATTCGGCCAAGCCATCGACATCAGCATGACCGACTGCAGTTTTGCCTTGAATGCCATATCCGCACCTTTGAGTCTGCAAGGGGGCCTTGAGCTTGAACCAGAAAAACTGATGTTGAACGGAGGGTCCTTTTATGACTTTTACGAAACGAAAGACGGACGCTATTTTTCGGTAGGAAGCATTGAGCCCCCTTTTCGAAAAGCATTATGTGAAGCCATCGGTGCACCCGAATTATATGAATTGAGCATGAAAAGCGATGAAGAAAGCGGAATCAGGTTTAAAACGGCCGTCCGACTGGCTTTCCTCGAAAGGGATTTTCATGAATGGCAGAAGATATTCGCTGATTTCGAGGCCTGTGCAGAACCAGTGCTGACCTTCACCGAAGCGGCCGAGCACCCCCAATTGAAGGCGAGGGGAATGATTGTCGAGGTACCTGACGGAAAAGGAAATGTCCAAAAGCAAATTGCCTGCCCGATCAAAACATCGGTTTTCACCCCTGAATATAAACATGCAGGCTTGAGGCCAGGACAAAACAACGCAGAAATTCTTCGCACCCCCAATCGCTAAATAAAGATGTAAAGGCTATCACTTTTCCGGGTTCGATATGTTGGAAACAGTCCAAATTAAGCAGAAGGAGTACGATTATCCTCTTATCACTTGTGAAAGCAACATATTACCACTGTGAAAATTTACTAGTTATAACTAGTGTGGGCAGGGTATCAGAGTAGCATCCTGGTAAAGAAATGGCTCTGGTGAGGTGGGGTAGTTAAATATGTTTGGTCTCTCTGATATCATTAAATTTCTATTTTCCTTTTTTTTGATCATGCCGATCGTTACACTGATACATTTGAGCGGGCATATTTTCTTTGTTACGATCTTTGGGGGATCAGAAAAGAAAATCTTGATCGGTTGTGGTAATAAGCTTTTCGCCTTTCGGAACATAGAAGTGAGGAAATATTATTTTTGGAATGGGACTTGCGAGTTCAAGGGATTGAAACATGATAATCGATTGACGAATACGCTGATCTATTTAGGGGGGGCTATCTTTAATTTGATCAGCATGCTGATCATATATAGCTTAGTGTATCAGAATATCCTGGACAGCTCGGTAATCTGGTATCAATTTATCTATTTTTCATTCTATATTATGTTTTTCTCCTTGTTTCCTATGTATTTCTCGGACGGATCGCCTAGTGATGGGAAGGCTGCGGAATTGGCCTTGAGGAACAAGCTGGAAGATAGGGTGACGGATGATATATTTGTGAAGAAAATGGATGATGATGATGATGATGATAGCTGCAAGTAAAAAGGGACGTGCAGGTGGCCGTTCTTTTTTTGTTTGCTTTCGGATTTTAAGTGTAAACCTAATCGGCACGCTTAAAGCCGATTAGGTTGTATGAATCCTGTAAATAAGTTTTAAAGCCTACGGAAAATAATCATTCCCATACTTCTTTTGCTGCTTCAACGACGAATTTCAGCTTTTCCCATTGCTGATCTTCGGTTAGCTTGTTGCCGTGATGGGTGGAGGCGAAGCCGCATTGAGGGCTTAAGCATAATTGTTCGAGCGGAACGAATTCCGAGGCTTCTTTGATGCGTGCCTTAACAGCTTCCTTGTCTTCGATTTCTCCATTTTTTGAAGTGACGACTCCCAGGACGACACGTGCTCCGCCATTTGGAATGTATTCCAATGGTTTGAAATCCCCTGAGCGTTGATCATCATATTCCAAGAAGAATCCATCCACTTTTTCTTTTGCCAATAAAGTTGGGGCGATACGGGCATAGCTTCCTTCAAACGCCCATGTCGACTGGTAGTTTCCGCGACATAGGTGGGTAGTGACGACAAGGTCTTCTGGTTTGCCTTCCAATGCTCCATTAATGACACGAAGTGCAAGATCAATTAACTGTTCCCTCGTATATTTTCCATCTTTGAACTGGAAATCTGGAGCTGAAAGTCTGGCAATATATACATCATCCAATTGAAGATAACGCACACCTGCTTCATAAAAGGCATTCAAAGCATGCTGATAGGCTTTGATGATATCATTTGCATATTCTTCAATATCAGGGTAGATGTCTGCATTATGAATGCCTGCAGCAAATAATTGATTCGGACTGGGAATGGTTTGCTTGGCAACTGCACGTCCGTTCACGATTTGGTCCAATTCAATGAAATCACGAATGAAGGGATGTTCAGGGTTGAATGAAACCTTCCCGGTATTGCGGACATTATATCTCTCAGTTTCCACACCATCGAATGTGAGGCCTTTTTCAGTAACATATCCCTCGATGCCATTTAAATGTTCGAGGAAGTCAAAGTGCCACCATGTTCGCCTGAACTCACCGTCCGTAACGGCCTCTAATCCAACTTCAATTTGTTTATCGACAATCCGTTTGATTTCTTCGGTTTCAACTTCACGAAGCCGCTCTGCCGAAAGGGTACCATCCCTAAATTGTTTCCTGGCAATATGTAAACGTTCTGGTCTTAATAAACTTCCGACGTGGTCCGCCCTGAATGGTGCTTTCGTTAATGTGATGGACATGTTGCATTCCTTCTTTCCTTTTAAAAATAAAAAACCTCTTCTTAAAAATAAGAAGAGGTGTTGGCAACAAAGCTATATACTCTTCTTATCTTCAAGATTTTACACTTCTGGAATTAGCACAGTACAAGATCAGTCTGTTGCTGAGGCATCAAAGGGCCAGTCCCTCCACCTCTCTGGATAAGAGTTGTCTATTAAATTAACTATGACTATACAGGTAGTTTTTATGAAGGTCAAGGGCTGGAGCTGGAATATTTAGAATATACCGTTTATTGATTCGGGCTGAAGTATTAACCGCATCAGGGAATCCGGCATATGCTTTGAGTGGGGGGAATGCAAGGATGAGTCCATTCAAAAGTGGCATACCGATAACGGTAACTGAAGCCATGATAGAGAGAATCATAAAAATGAAATCATCTGGCCAGGAAATTAAAGTCGAGATTACACCAAAGCATATTGTGCTTTCCGGAACGATGGAAGTGAAGAAAATGATGTTTAAGAAAGACGTAGCTTTCCGGATTACATTAAAACCGGTTCATGTGGAAGGAAGAACGATTACGTTTGAATTAGTGGGAATGGAACCAATTGACAGTAATTTCATCAACCAAAGGATATTTAACAGACCGCCATTTTTTGAATATGAAAAAAGAGCGATCAAAATGAATGCTAATGCGTGGAGCATCGTGAGAAAAATTCCCATTGGCACAATTAAATCGTATGAACTCGTCGAAGGTGCTTTGAAAATGAAACTTTCTTTATGATTTAAGGGGATATTTTACATACATCCTTAGCTGCAATCTATAAAGAGTGTGCCAGTTATGTTAGTGTTAAGATGACATTGTTCATGAAAAAAATGTGTTTGATAAATCAAGCTCTTTAAAATATACTAAATGACTTGAAGTTTTGAGTTTTTCTGGGAATGAGGAGGATAATAATGGATCAAAAGATTTTGCCTGCTTCGGCAAGCATGAAGGATTTTGAAAGATTTCTAGAAAGTTCCTATGAAATAGGTGTGTTTCTTGATTTGCATATATCACAATTGAAAAATGTAAGCATGATGGCAAAGCAGCATAATAAGAAAATGATCTATCATGTCGATTTGATCCATGGCATAAGAAGCGATGAGTACGCGACAGAATTCATTTGTCAGGAATATAATCCCTATGGGCTGATTTCTACCAAATCAAACGTTATATTGAAGGCGAAGCAAAAGGGGGTCATTGCCATCCAGCGAATCTTTTTAATAGACTCACATGCGCTTGAGAAAAGTTATAAGCTGGTGCAGAAAACCAAGCCGGATTATATCGAAGTACTGCCGGGCGCTATGCCATGGATGATAAAAGAAGTGAAGGAACGGTTGCAGACACCGATTTTTGCAGGTGGCCTCATACGTACTTCGGATGAAGTCCTGAATGCCCTTGATGCCGGGGCGTCGTCAATCACCACTTCAAAAACTGAATTATGGGATATCGTCTAATAGGGGGAAATTGAAAAAAATTACAGAAAAATAGATTAATTTTTTTCACAAAATATTGACAGCGTTTTCATAACCTAGTATATTTTACAGTACAAGTTAATAAATGTGACGGAGACTAGGAGATTCACAACAGATCTATTCATAATTTTTTTATGAAGATAGTTCTGCTGCGAATCTCCTTTTATTTGTTGGTAAGGTTTAAAAATTTATCAGGGGAGGCGTTAATCATGACTCCATTTTGGGGAGAAGTGTTAGGTACGATGATATTGGTTTTATTCGGGGCAGGTATTGGTGCTGGTTCATCCTTAAAGGGCTCCTATGCAAAAGATGCCGGCTGGATCGTTATCACGATTGCGTGGGGATTGGCTGTTACCATGGGTGTTTTTGCAGTGGGGTCCATAAGCGGGGCGCATTTAAACCCGGCGGTCACATTAGGGTTTGCCGTTATTGGAGAATTTCCTTGGAGTGATGTGCCCGGTTATATCGTTGCCCAAATGATTGGCGCGATCCTTGGCGCAACTCTAGTATTCCTGCACTATTTGCCACACTGGAAAGCTACGGATGATCCAGGAGCGAAGCTTGGTGTGTTCGCGACTTCGCCTGCGATCCCGCACACATTTTCAAATCTATTAAGTGAGATGATTGGAACTTTCATCCTTATTCTTGGTTTATTATTTATAGGTGCCAATGATTTTACAGAGGGCCTAAACCCATTCGCAGTCGGGTTATTGATTGTCGTGATCGGGATGTCACTTGGGGGTACGACAGGATACGCCATTAACCCGGCCCGCGACCTGGGGCCGCGCATCGCTCACTTTTTGCTGCCGATACCTGGTAAAGGCAATTCCAATTGGGGGTATTCATGGATTCCGGTCGTTGGACCGATTGTTGGGGGTTCACTTGGTGCCGTTTGTTATAAAGCATTCTTTATGGGGGAAATAACGGCAGGATTTTGGTCTGTTTTGGGTGCAAGCCTGGTACTATTGATATTAGCCTATGCTTTTGGTAAAAAACAGTCACATGAATTGGATAGCAGAAATATCGCTAGTTAATTAAAAGGAGGGGCATACACAATGGAAAAATACATTTTATCATTAGATCAAGGAACAACAAGTTCGCGGGCGATTTTATTTAATGAAAAGGGGGAAATCGTCCATTCCTCCCAAAAGGAATTCACACAGCATTTCCCTAAACCAGGCTGGGTCGAGCATAACGCCAATGAGATTTGGGGATCGATCCTGGCGGTGATTGCCGGTGTACTATCTGAATCCGGTATAAAGCCAGAGCAAATTGCCGGTATCGGGATCACCAATCAGCGTGAAACGGCAGTCGTTTGGGATAAAGAAACAGGTGCCCCTGTCTATAATGCGATTGTATGGCAGTCCAGGCAAACAAGTGAAATCTGTGATGATTTGAAGGAAAAGGGACTAAATGATTTATTCCGGGATAAAACGGGATTGTTGATAGATGCCTATTTTTCCGGAACGAAAGTGAAATGGATCCTCGATAATGTGGAAGGGGCACGACAAAAGGCGGATGAAGGCAAGCTGTTATTCGGTACCATCGATACTTGGCTGATCTGGAAGCTATCAGGAGGCAAGGCCCATGTAACGGACTATTCCAATGCATCCCGGACATTGATGTATAATATCCATGAACTGAAATGGGATGAAGAACTGCTTGAGATATTGACTGTACCAAAGTCGATGCTGCCGGAAGTAAGGCCTTCCTCTGAGGAATATGCACGTACGATCGAATATCATTTCTTCGGCCAATCGATTCCGATCGCCGGGGCAGCCGGTGATCAGCAGGCAGCATTATTCGGCCAAGCCTGCTTTAATGAAGGAATGGCTAAAAATACGTATGGAACAGGCTGTTTCATGCTCATGAATACAGGAGCCAAGGCTGTCAGTTCCGAACACGGGCTATTGACGACCCTTGCCTGGGGACTGAATGGGAAGGTCGAATATGCACTGGAAGGCAGTATATTCGTAGCTGGCTCCGCCATCCAATGGCTGCGCGATGGCCTAAGGATGCTTCATGATGCCAAGGACAGCGAAACCTATGCAAAACGGGTGGAAAGTACGGATGGAGTATATGTGGTACCGGCTTTTGTAGGACTTGGAACTCCATATTGGGACAGCGAAGTGCGGGGAGCCGTTTTTGGTTTGACGCGCGGCACATCGAAAGAACATTTCATTCGTGCCACACTTGAATCACTTGCGTATCAAACGAAGGATGTCCTTGATGCAATGGAGGCGGATTCAGGAATCGAGCTGCAAACATTAAGAGTGGATGGCGGGGCAGTCAAGAATGACTTCCTGATGCAATTCCAAAGCGACTTATTACGGGTGCCTGTCGAGAGGCCGACCATAAACGAAACTACAGCATTAGGTGCTGCATACTTAGCCGGCCTTGCTGTCGGGTATTGGAAGGATCAAGAAGAAATCTCCCGGCAATGGGCGGTAGACAAAACCTTTAAACCATCCATGGAAGAGCAAGATAGTGAAAAATTATATGAAGGCTGGAAGAAAGCCGTAAATGCCGCTATGGCGTTTAAATAAAAAACAACATGTATTCTTTCTCAAATGAGCTGGAGTATGCTATAATGAAATCAAGTTAATAACTCGGCCGGAGAACAGGAGAGACCATGAATGCGTTATCGTTAATTCGATAATGTGCATTTATGGTCTCTTTTTTTGTTTTTAATGGCAGATTAGGGATATTAATATCTATATAAACTATGCGAACAAATGAACCAATTGAATATAATGACCGAATTCACGAGTAAACAGTACGAATTCACGAGTAAAAGTGCAGAATTCACGAGTAAACGCAGAATTCATACAAAAGAACAATAGAATGCAATACTTAAAGGAGGAGTCAGGCATGAGGTTTTCAAATATATATCGGGCAGAAACGGTCGAAACTCTGAAAAAAGAGAAATATGATGTGGTTGTCATTGGTGGGGGAATTACAGGTGCAGGGATCGCCCTGGATGCAACGACCCGTGGGATGAAAGTGGCTTTGGTTGAAATGCAGGATTTTGCTGCAGGTACTTCAAGCCGCTCGACAAAACTTGTTCATGGCGGCTTGCGGTATTTGAAGCAATTTGAAATAAAAATGGTTGCCGAGGTTGGTAAAGAGCGAGAAATCGTTTATGAGAATGGACCGCATGTGACCACGCCGGAATGGATGCTGTTACCGATGCATAAAGGAGGCACCTTCGGGAAATTCAGTACCTCCATTGGACTTCGGGTAT
The DNA here is from genome assembly GCF_044762665.1 of Peribacillus sp. NPDC096622. Classification (NCBI taxonomy): domain Bacteria; kingdom Bacillati; phylum Bacillota; class Bacilli; order Caryophanales; family Bacillaceae; genus Peribacillus; species Peribacillus sp. NPDC096622. The sequence goes on from NZ_JBIWES010000002.1 coordinate 570,146, forward strand.
ATGATTTCCTTGCGGGGGTTAAAAAATCCGAACGCAGGAAAATGCTTTCTGCGGATGAAACACTTAAACGGGAGCCTCTCGTCAAGAAAGAGGGACTGAAGGGCGGAGGCTACTATGTTGAATATCGGACAGATGATGCACGTCTTACGATTGAAGTCATGAAGGCGGCTGTCGATAAAGGTGCAACACCGATAAATTATACAAAAGTAGATAAATTGTTATATGAAAAAAACGGTAAGGTGAACGGAGTCCAGGTTGCCGATTTGCTTTCAGGTGATGCTTATGAAATATACGCAGACAAAGTTATCAATGCAGCAGGTCCGTGGGTGGATTCCATTCGTGAGAAGGACCAATCGAAACAAGGGAAGACGCTGAAGCTATCCAAAGGTGTTCATGTGGTCATCGACCAATCGAAATTCCCGTTGAAGCAGGCACTTTATTTTGACACGCCTGATGGCCGGATGATTTTTGCCATCCCGAGAGCCGGTAAAGCTTATGTAGGGACTACGGATACTTTTTATGATGGTGACCCTGCAGTGCCGACCGTTACTTCCGAAGACCGTGCCTATCTATTAAAGTCCATACACTATATGTTTCCAGAAGTGAACATTACGGATGATGATATCGAATCCAGCTGGGCTGGGGTAAGGCCGTTGATTCTTGAAGAAGGGAAAGATCCTTCTGAGATTTCAAGGAAAGATGAAATATGGGAGTCCGATTCTGGCCTTATCACGATTGCAGGTGGGAAATTGACCGGTTATCGAAAAATGGCCAAAACGACGGTCGACCTTTTGGCAGGGAAGCTTGCCCAGCAATCCAATAAAACTTACCCAGCCAGCAGCACTAAAGGAATGCCGATTTCCGGAGGGGATGTCGGGGGATCAAGCAACTTCTCCGATTATATCAAGCAACATGTTCAAATGGGAGTTGACTCAGGACTCGCTGCAAAGGACTCCAAAGAGATATTGGCGATGTACGGGTCCAACGCACCTGTGTTATTCGATATCGCCAAAAACGAAGGAGACGGAGGAGCGAGCAGCGGCCTACCAAAGAAATTGTTCGTACAGCTGAAATACGCAGTGGATCATGAAATGGCCGCAACTCCAGTGGATTTCTTCTTCCGCAGGACGGGGACACTATTATTCGATATCGATTTAGTCCAAACGCATAAACATGCAGTGATTGATTATATGGCTGGATATTTTGGATGGACGGAATCAACAAAAATGGAGAGAACCAATCAATTGGAACGGGAAATATTGGGTGCGATTAGAGTATCTTGACCTACATTCAAAAAACATGACGCCGGCGGAATCGCTGGCGTTTTTTTTGAATACGGGATGTGATTATCGGGGTATTTGCAAGTGGAAAAATAAAAATGTTTATGTAAGGTTTCCTTACGTAAAAACTATTGTTTAATCCATCAAGATGAAATATAATCGTTAAAAGATAAGTTAGAATTTTCAAAATATAAAGGGGGAGCTTGATTGTCTGAATTTATTACGGCTTTAAATGGAGTTTTATGGAGTTCACCAGTCATTTATATTTTATTGGGAGTGGGTTTATTATTCTCGATTTTAACCCGTTTTCTGCAAGTGAGGCATATTAAGGAAATGGTCCTCTTGATGTTCCAAGGCAAAAGTTCGGAAGCGGGGGTTTCCTCTTTCCAGGCTTTATCCATAGCCCTTTCAGGTCGGGTCGGTACAGGTAACATTGCAGGAGTGGCGACGGCTATCGCCTTTGGGGGTCCCGGTGCCGTTTTCTGGATGTGGGCCATCGCATTCATAGGAGCGGCCAGTGCATTTGTGGAATCCACTTTAGCTCAAATTTATAAAGTCAAACAAGATGGACAATATCGGGGAGGCCCTGCTTATTATATTGAAAAAGGGATAGGGTGGAAGTGGTTTGCTGTTCTTTTTGCATTTGCAGCCCTTATAGCCATGGCCATCCTTATGCCAGGTGTTCAATCCAATTCGATTGCTGCCGGGGTGGAAAATGCATTTGGCATCAAACCGGTGTTCACTGGTTTGGCAATCGTCCTTTTACTTGGCTTCATTATATTCGGCGGTGTAAAACGGATAGCTAATGCTGCAACCTTAATCGTGCCTTTCATGGCCCTTGGTTATATATTGCTATCGGTTGTCATCGTCCTATTGAATATCACTGAATTACCGGGAGTCATCTCTTTGATATTCAGAAGCGCCTTCGGATTGGATTCTGCATTTGGGGGGATCATTGGCATGGCGATTGCTTGGGGAGTGAAACGCGGCGTTTATTCGAATGAGGCCGGCCAAGGGACAGGAGCTCATCCGGCGGCTGCGGCTGAAGTATCACATCCCGCAAAGCAGGGTCTTGTTCAAGCATTCTCGGTTTATATCGACACATTGTTCGTTTGTTCCGCTACGGCCTTCATGATTTTATTTACAGGCATGTATAATACACAAGCGGAAAATGGTTCATATATCGTCAATAATTTGGGAGATGTAACTCCTGGCCCAGGGTATACACAAGCGGCAATCGATAGCGTAATCCCAGGTTTTGGTGCTGGCTTTGTTGCAATCGCCCTTTTCTTCTTCGCCTTTACGACGATCATGGCCTACTATTATATTGCTGAAACCAATATCGCCTATTTAATGCGCAACCGGAATGGTAAATCGGCCATGTTCGCCTTGAAGCTCATCATCCTGGCGGCCAGTTTTTACGGATCCGTGCGTACGGCAGAGCTGGCTTGGGCATTAGGGGATGCGGGTTTAGGCATTATGGTTTGGCTCAATGTCATTGCCATTTTAATTCTTGCTAAACCGGCGCTCATTACGTTAAAGGACTACGAAAAGCAAAAGAAAGCAGGGCTCGATCCGGTTTTCAATCCAAAAGCTTTAGGCATAAAAAATGCCGATTTTTGGGAGCGTGAATACACCGGCGACAAAGAAAATGTTTCTTGAGGGAAAATGCCCTTGAATTAATTTAATAGAAGAAGGTACATGAAAAACCAGCTCCAGTTATTTGCGAGCTGGTTTTTTATAGTTTTTCCATAAACTAGGGGGATAATATGTTAGCTAAACTAGCTCAAGAAATTGTGAATATAACCAATGGCCATAGCCTTTTTTAAGATTACAACTTCTTGCTTTAACCGAAGGTTTTCCTTCTGTTTTAAGAAAAATATTTAAAAGTAAATTGGCTGCAACTATTATGCATTCTACAATGAATTTTGAAATAGACCAAGCTTTTAAATCTAAAGGTTTTCAGCAACTGCATTTCTTAATTCACTATATTTGTTTTTGCTCACTCTAATTTCCGCTTTTACGTTTTCAAGTTCTATTAAGTAGGATCTCATATACTCGTCCGGCTTAATCTCTACAATTTTGGATAATGGAATTAAAAATGATTGATGTGGGCGAAAGAAATTATGTTTTACAAGCATTTTTTCTAACTCATTTAACGTATTACTACATTCTATTTCTTTTTTTTCTTTAATATTTATTATGCATTTCCTTCCTCTTTTTTCCACGAAATTAATTTCTTGTATATTAATAAAATGAATAGAACTTTTATCTCTCACAGTAATTTTCTTGGGTACTTTGACACTATTTTCCATCGGTAATATTCCTTTTTTATGATGGTTATGAAATTGAATTAGAGATTTTTCAAGACGTAAAGGGCTTATTGGCTTTAGCAAAAAGTCTACAGGATATAATTCATACCCATGTACAGCATAATCTGTATGACCTGTTACAAAAATCAAGAGTATATGAGGGAATTGGTTCTTAATGGTTTCAGCCAATTTAAAGCCATTTATATAAGGCATGTCTATATCCATAAAAATCAAGTCAATTTTTGTTGTGTGCAAAAAGTCTATTACTTCTCTAGGATCTGAATAACTATAAATATTTTCGATAAATGGATATTGAGTCAATAAACTCCTTAACATATTAATACATTGAACATTATCATCTACGGTTAATACATTATAATTACTCACTCTTATTTCTCCTTTATATAGCTTTATTTTTTTCTAACGCTGGAATTCTCGCAATAAAAGAAGTAGTACTGTTTGTAGTCTCTAGATAAATTAGTCCTTCATACTTTTCCATAATTCTTTTAGTAGTTACTAAACCAATACCTTCGTGGTCATTTGATTTAGTAGTAAATTGTTTTTCGAATAGTTTGGAGGCTACTTGCTCATCAATCTCTCCATTATTAGTTACAGTAAATATGTATTCATTAGATAAATTTTCAAATTCTATGAGTACTTCAATCCACTTTTTTTGATCTTTTACACGAGATAATTCATCTATTGCGTTTGATATTAAATTTCCAAGTACACGATTAATATCAGTTACTTTACATGGAATATTTACAAGTGAATTTTTTACAATAATCGACATATTAATATTCTTTCCTTGAGCTTGCTGCTGTAGTGTTAAAAGTATTGCGGAAATTGCATGGTGATGGATAGGGATTATTTCGTTAATCCCTCTAACATCATCGATAAGCTCTTCTATATATTCCTCAGTATCCTGAAATTTTTTCTGTGCAATTAATCCATATAATGTACTCAAATGGTGAACAAAATCATGACGTTGAGACTTTATAACTTGGAAATATGTTTTAATCTCTGCTTCATGTTGTTTCTCTAATAGCTTTTCTAATTTCTGAGATTCATTTTTTAATACAAGTTGCGAGAAAAAAAGTAAATAAAATGTAGATACGATCGTTACAAATAAAAGAGACGAATTTGTCTGTTTTAAATAAAATAAATTGTAAGATATAGTGAAAGCAACAATAATAATTAATATCATTGTAATACACGTTAAGATCATGTACTTTGGTCCATATTTCCTATAAAATGAATCATTTTTATCTTTATAAACCATATCCCAGGGTATAAAAGATAAATTATATCTAATAAACAAGAAGCCTATTAAGTTTATTAAAATGATATGTGGTAATGCTATTAAAATTTTCTCAAAAGAATCAGCTTCCAATAATTTAATAACATCGAGCATATTTTCTAAAAAGAGTAAAGATAATAGTTCTCCTAATAATAGTATGCAGAGCCCCAGAACAACTGAAATAAAAGAAGCAATAAAGCTAATCTTAAATATTAAATTAGCTAATATAAACAAAATTAGGAAACTACACAAAAATGTAATCCCTGGAGCAAAGGTTGTAGTTAACTTCAACAACAAGATCAATGTTGTTCCTATTAAACTAAGTGCAATAATTTGTTTTTTAACTTTACTAATTTTCATTCCTAGAAAAGCAATTAAGAAATACGTTAAAGAAATTATTTCCAAAAAGGTGCCAAATGTTTCGATTAAAATGTCCATCTCAATTCCTTTTACCCCCTATACAATATTTAACATAGCATATAATGGGATTTTTTTATATCAAAATATCATTATTCGAATAATCCTTACGTAAAATAATAGTATTTGGATTTTTTTGCTCAACTAAATAGGCAACAATTTGGTCTTAATAAGCCTAAAAAAACCCTAGTTAGGAAGAAAGTATAGACAAGAATATCTGTTTATCTTAAATTGTTGTAAGAAGTTTTATAATTTACTACATGGTAATGCAATATAGTAAGGGAGTGATGAACATGCTTATTAAGTGGTTGAAGTGGAAACTAATTATTCGATGGAAGAATCAGTGGAATTATATTAAGGTTTTTAGGAATTTATCCGTTGGTAAAAATTTATGGGTTTTAGTCTGTGTCCAAAATATATTTAATTTTTTTCTAATCTTTTTTGGAACTTACTTTCTTTTAAAATATACAGTTTTTAATGAGTACTTCACTAATAATCAAGTTAAACAAGGTTTAGTTATTAGTGTTATCTTCAAGCTTTTATCTACTATACAAGATCATTATGAGGTTTTGTGGTCTATAGTGTTCTTTTTAATTATAATATTTGCATTAATTTCAGGAATGAATTCCTCTAAATGGCAACTTCAATCTAAAGATCAAGATTGGCTGATTATTACTCTTAAAATTAGAAAATCTAAAGCCAAAATCTTTCTATATTTAGAGTCTATAGTATGGGACACTAAAGACTTTCTTTTTTATTACATTCCCATTTTAATAGCACTGGGAATAGTTACTCAAGTAAATTGGTTATATCTTATAGGGATAATCATCCTCACTTTACTCAATTATTTACTTTTAACCCTCTTAATTTCTATTTTGCATAACAAATATATTCAATTGCAACAGTATAAATGGAATTTTCTGTTTAGAACAGCAACTAATATTGTTCTTAGACTAATTACAGTCTACTTAGCATTTTTAATTGGAAAAATTATTTCTCCTTGGGTCAATAAATTTCCTCTGACAAGTAATCATGTTGATTATGAAAACTATAATCAATGGATAAATGAAGGAGTAGATGTCGTTTTTAATATTTTCAAACCCATATCAACGATTTTTTTACATCCATACATGCCTTATAACCTGTTTACAAATATTCTATTTAACGGCATCCACTATAACTCTTTATTAAAATTAGCTATGTTTTTTGGAGTCCTTGTTGTGTTCATCTTTATATTATCAAAGGTAAGTGGTAATAAGACGAATACATATTACCCTTTTATAAAAATAGAATATATAAACAGTTTTTTATCAAAATTAATTCCTGGAACATCTTATACAGAAATTTTAGCTAAACACCATTATCGAACTGAATACCTACGCTACAGGTTCCCAGCTTTACTAGGCTCCTTTTTATTTTGGATAATCTGGGGAACCATCACAGGGCTATTACAGACCCTCAACTATGGTGAAGATATATATTTTTTAATCATCTCATTTTATTTGTTTTTTATAACTTACTTTTATGTATATTCAATTTTTACAGAGTTAAACGGAATGTTTTCTTTAGACGGAGAAGGAAAACAAGTTATCACCTATTTATTAAATGGAAAGTCATTATGGGATGTATTTAAATATAGATTTCATTTCTTTACTCTTACAAGCCTACCATTGTTAATTACCGCCGATATTGTTTTTTTCTTTATAAATCATATGAATCTAATGCTAAGTACTTTAACTCTTTTGTTGCATGTGTTCAGTTTTTTCTTCTTTTCTTTGTTAATGTTTCTACCAGGAGTCATTAGACCTCATTTTAATTACAGCAATATTGAACAATTAGACGATTATGCTGACAAAAAAATTATAGCTGATATAATTCGTTTTTCTACTGTAGGTTTTATTATTCCTATGTTGATGGTTCCTACAGCTCTATTGTTAGTGGATACTATAGGTTTATTTAGTTACTTTGGTATACAGTGGGGTGCGGTGTTAATAATACTTTTCATATCATTTGGCATCTTGTTGTTAATTATCTCTAATCAACTATCTAAAAAGTCCACCTTAGAGCAAATAAATTTATAGAGAGAAGGTAAGTTATGTGTGATTCTTTAATCTTTCAAAATGTTAGTAAATTCTTTGAATCAAAAATAATATTAAATAATATTTCATTCAATATAGAAAAAGGGAAAATCACAGCATTTCTTGGTCAGAATGGAGCAGGAAAAACGACGACTTTAAAGATTGCCATGGGCCTTCTCATTCCAGATGAAGGTGAAGTATTCATAAATAATAAAAGTATAGAAAATATGAAAAAAGAGGTTACTTTTATACCTGATTACCCATATTTATATGAAGAATTAACTGGACGTGAATACCTTAAATTCATTATAGAGCTGACTAATTTAGATATATCTGATGACGAAGTAAACGGGCGCATCACTTATTACGAATTGGATAAAGAGGTTGATAAAATAATTAAGAATTTGTCATTGGGTAATAAGAAAAAACTAGCTTTACTTGGCAGCTTATTAAATAAACCAAGTGTATTACTCTTAGATGAATTTATATCTGGAATAGATCCAGTAAATATGAAAAAAATTAAATCTATTTTAAAAGACTATACTTTAGAGGGAAACTCAGTTTTACTATCTACTCATCAATTAGAAGTTGCCCAAACATTTTGTGATGCACTTGTCTTAATCAACGAAGGAAAAATTATTAAACAGGAAAGAGATATATCGAGCATTTTTAAGGAAAGTGAAAATTTAGAAGAATACTTTATTTCAATTTTAAATATGACAGGAGAAACTCAAAATGACTAAAAAATTTTTCATGCTAGCTACACTAATTTTTTTATTATTTGCGTCACCTCCTTTGATAATAGCTATCTATCAGGGCCAGTTAAAAGATATTATGGTAATTTCTTTGATAATTATTATAGTCTTCTCCATAACTACTTATGAATTTATTAGAAGAAAAAATTAAAAAAAGACTAAATCCTTATAAAGTAAAGGATTTAGTCTTTTTATTTTGGTCACTAATATTAATGAATTTACCCCTGAAAATACAAAAAACGACCATAATATCTAAAAAATGTTTATTTTTTCAATTTTTATTGTACTATTTATTCAGGAAACAACAAATGAATAGGAGGATATTTAATGCTTAATGATTCTGAGGTAATGGAAAAGAAAGAAGCTATTCTACTCTCCACTACCCACCCGCTTAGTTTAATTAAAGTCTTACTCAATCCTGTTACTTTTTTTAATAAGTTAAAAACTGAAAGGAAACTAGGAATTAATATATTTATCATTCTAGTTCTATATGGAATTGTAACTTTCTTTCTTTCGCAACATTTATTAATGAATAACGACATCAGTTCTACTCTTCCAAAAGAGTTACAAAATGAAAAAAGTCAGCTGATCATGGTTATCGGAACTACATTAGTAGGCATATTTCAATTTGTATCTACAGTTTTAATTTCCACTTTAATTTATAAAGTAATATTATTTTTAACACAAATTCGAGTTACATTTAAAGGACTATTTCATATAGTAATGGTTGCCCAGATACCTCTAATTATTGGGAAAATGATTAACTTAATCTTTATCAATAAAGATACAATTGAAATGCCTATTACTAGTTTAGGATTTACAATAAAGCCTTTTACAGAATCTCCATTTTTACTGAATTTCTTTTCTAATATTGAAATATTTAGTATATGGAGTTACTTCATTATTGCATTAGGAACTAGCGTATGTATTGGAGTAACCAGAAAGAAAAGTATGTTGATTATTTTCTCTACTTGGTTAATATTCTTAACTCTATCTTCTTTCTTAATAGGTTTCTTTAATTAATAGAAGATAGTATTTATTTTTTTTGCACTGAAGGGAGGTGAGAACATGGAGATGATCTTTAATCTAGTAGGAGCACTTGGTATTTCTAACTATTGGGCTACATTAATTGTAAATGCTATTTTGGCTGGCGATACTGTAACTCAATTATTGGCTGTATTTGGAAGTTTTGGTTTAACTTCAACACTTATTAGTACACTCAGAGATTTAATTAAAAAAATTGGTAAGCAACAAACGATTGCTTACTAATAAATAAAAAGAGAGTAATAAATTAAAGGAGGGGAATTTCATGGAAGTGGTAGCATTTATTGCGGGAGCTCTTGGTATTTCTGAATACTGGGCAAACGTTATCGTTTCGGCAATTGAAGCAGGCAGTACAGTATTAGCTTTGATTTCAATGTTCG